>CAYRFE010000033.1:0-12301 GCA_964423645.1 uncultured bacterium
AATATGGCGACGATGCGCTGCTGCTCGGGGAGGGATTTCGGAAAGAGAATTCTAATTTGATTTAATAGCCGATAATGCCTTGCATATCCTAAACTTCCCAAATTGATATTTTGTAGAAAATAATAGAAAAACCTTGGCTCAATACTGCTTTTTGGTTGCAATATCTTTACACCATCAGCTCCCAAGACAAAATCAAAATCAACATACTTTAAAACTTGAGTGTGGTCGCCAAATATCACAATTGGTTTTTTGACCTTGAATAAATCATCAGCATTATCCCAATATCCATTTATGAATTCTTGTTCCTGTGAAATTATGGGAAATTCGCCTTCTTCAAGAAAATCTTTCCTTTGGATTTTGCTTGTATAAACCACCTTTTCAATACAGTCCTCAAATTCTTTTACTTCCCACCCCTGTGGTAATTTCATAGTCGTATCGCTCATATCATATCCGCTATTTTTTTCAGTATTTCCGCACTTTCCTCATCCAGCATTTTCATTTCTTCCAAAATTTCCTGCGGTTTGCGTAACGCGGTTTCTTCTTTTTTGTTGGGATTTTTTACGCTGAGGTCGTATGTCTGCGTTGGTAAAGACGTTGTATGCAGCGTGTCTACGGATACTGTCCATGAATTTTCGCTCTCTGCCTTTGTTTTCTGCAATGCCACGAACTCTGCAAGATCGTTCTCATTCAGCGGATTGGTCTTCCCGAGATTGCGGTCGAGATTCAGCTGGTAATACCATATTTTCCGCGTAGGCGCACCCTTTTCAAAGAACAATACAACCGTCTTTACGCCTGCTCCGCTGAACACTCCGCCCGGCAGATCAAGCACGGTATGCAGATTACAGCTTTCGAGCAAGAGCTTACGCAGGCTTACGGAAGCATTGTCGGTATTGCTTAAGAACGTATTTTTGATAACGATACCGGCTCTCCCGCCGGCTTTGAGAATCTTTATAAAATGCTGTAAAAACAGAGAAGCCGTCTCGCTCGTCTTGATCGGAAAGTTCTGCTGCACTTCGGCACGCTCTTTCCCGCCAAACGGAGGATTGGCTAGCACGACGTCGTAACGGTCTTTTTCCTGTATATCGGTGATATTTTCAGACAGCGTATTGGTATGCAGAATATTGGGCGCTTCGATGCCGTGCAGAATCATATTCATGATGCCGATGATATACGCAAGCCCCTTTTTCTCCTTACCGTAAAACGTGCGCGTCTGCAATGCCAGCATGTCATTTGTTGAGAGAGAGTTCAAACCCCTTTCACTCGGATTCTTCAAATATTCAAACGCCTCGCATAAAAATCCCGCCGACCCCACCGCGCCGTCGTAGATAGTATCGCCGATATGCGGATCAACTACTTTCACGATCGTTCTGATGAGCGCACGAGGTGTGTAATACTCGCCGCCGTTGCGCCCGGCATTGCCCATATTCTGAATCTTAGATTCGTATAAATGCGACATTTCGTGTTTTTCCACACTCGACCGGAATCTGAGTTCGTCTATCAGGTTGATCGCTTCACGCAGATTATACCCGCTATGAATCTTATTTTTCAGTTCGCTGAATATCTCGCCGATCTTGTATTCTATCGTATTGGCATGCTCGGCATCGGCTTTGAACTTTTTCAGATACGGAAATAGTTTGTGATCCACAAATTCCTTGAGATCCTCGCCGGTCATAGCTACTTTGTGATCCGGTTGACCGTCCTTAGTTTTGGGCACCGCCCACGTATTCCACCGAAATTCAGGCGCGATGATGTAGGTATATGCTTTCCCTGTCAGATCCGCGGCAGCTTTTTTATCCTTTTCCAGATCATCCAGATATTTGAGAAACAGTATCCATGATGTCTGCTCTACATAATCAAGCTCGCTGCTACAGCCCGCATCTTTCCACAAGATGTCGTCGATATTTTTAAAGGTCTGTTCAAACATGGTTTAACTCCGTTTTTTTAATTTTCAAACTGCAATACTTCTTCCTCATTGTCATTATCCGTATCAACAAACTGTCCTTCTTCCTCATTACTTATTTCACGATGAATAGTTTTACCCATAGCCTTTTCAATACGATTGAGTATTTGCTCTTTTCGGTCTGCAAAAAAACCGTAGAAATCATCGGCATATAATTTTTCAGGATCGAGTACATGTGAGCATAATATTTTCAAAAATTCTTCTTCGTCGACTTTAGCATGCTTAATTACGCGCTGAAGATATTTCCCCGGGGCATCTCCGCTGACAATTCTGTTTGTCCTGCCGGATAATGGAGTTTTATTTATAATGCAATCAAAATCATATCGTGGAATTTTATTTTTCTCACACCATGCAACAGGGAAGATATGGTGAATATCGATGGATTCCGAAAAGTAAGTACTTAAATCAATTTTCGTCGCAGTCAACCAGTCTTTTGTACCATCATCCATGAGAAGCGCATATACACCTTTATACGCCGCACTGTTGCGCGTTCTCAGTGTGTGCAACCGCGATGGTGAGAAGTTGGCATCATAAATCGTTTTCGGCAACGGGCCATCCCGCTCGATCCATTCTACAACCTGCGGCAAATCCAACGCATAACGAGTTTCATTTGCCGAGCCGTACAGTTCGCCGAATACGCCGCACCAGAACCATTGCATTAGTTTGTTTTTATTACCTATTGCATCGGCTCTATCCCCAAGCACCGCATAAATGGCAGATAGCGGTATAAGAATTGTGTTATACGGTAAATCTCGAGCATGGAAAAAATGATTTTCAAGCAGTAATTTAGATGCTTTAATAAATCCCTGAACAACCACTTCGCGATACTTCATATAATCGCTAAGAGTTAATGCAAGCATATCTTTTCGCTTACAGCTGACTGCCGGAATATCTTCCATATTTTTATTCATTTTTACATAATTAAGTTTTCTGTGATACGTCGTAAGCAATGTTATCGATTGAATAAGATCGGTATTGCTCACATTTGTTAATAAAGGATAACTTTTAAATTTTTGTTTAAATTCAGTCCAATCCTGTTTCAGATCAAATTCATCTGAAGCAAATGTAGCTGTCAGGAGTTCAAAAACTGTCAGTGAAACTCCGCCGGTATTTACTTTTTCAAACACTTGGCACACGGCTTCTTTCGGATTATCTTTTTTCATAACAATGACCGGAAGCATATAGTGCGTAAAACTGTTGATAATTTTTTCTTCAAAAGCATCCCAAAATTCCACCTTCTCGCTGTCGTGTTTCCAATACTGATTATATCCTTTTCTCCAAATACTATATTCATCGACCATAGCTACCGGATACATAAGATTCTCATATTCATATTCTTCTTTCGAAAGATCCAATACAATATCTCGGCCAATATTTGCTGTAACCTGCTTATTTTCATTCATCGATATAATTGCTTCTTCAAGATCAAAATTATTATCCATAGCCTTTTTCATATCAATATAATACCACCGTTTAATTTCATAATTTTTCTCGTTTCGGGTAAGCACGATTTCATTACTAATGATTGTCTGAAATAATGATGTAATGCGTTGCTGACCATCAAGAATAAGTAATTCCGGTTTTACGGGCGAGTTTAATTTTACGCCTTCAACCGGTTTGGTTTTAAAACGCACACTGTCATTCCCCGTTTCCAACAACATAACCGCACCGATAGGGAACGATTTAGCAACGCTGGCAAGTATTCCTTTAATACGATTATCATCCCAGACCCATCCGCGTTGAAAATCAGGCAGTTGGATTTTACCGGAATTAACATCTTTCAGAATGTCATATAAACCACGTTTTATTGAATCGAAAGACTCCATATCAATCTCCTTCTATTTTATCCCCAGATAGTATTCCAGAGTTTTAAAATCAAACTGTTTTGCATTTGTTTTCCACAATTCATTAACAAGCCACAATCCTCCCCGTCTGATTTTTTCTTTCGGTGAACAATTTCCCAACCATGTCACCGATGGTTTACATTCGTCACACAACGAGACGATGGAAATAATCATTGCTTCAAGGTTTAATCGTATTGCCGTTTGTTCTACTTCAAAAGCAATAAATGAAAAATTCTCCTGAATAAAAGCAGATACCTGTTTTTCAACTTCAGTTTGTTTTGCCTTATCAACGCTATTACCATACTTTTCACGATTCAATTTTGTTGTAAGATCATACTCCCAGTATGTAATAAAAGAATCGTTGTTTTTTGTAAGAATAGCTCTACCGATATTTTTCCTGAATATACTACGGTCTTTATTTTCATTCAAAAAATGCTGTTTCAATCGTGACCGTAATTGATTTACACCCGTGTGAGTACCCACGCGCACTATTCTGTCTCCATCGTGTCCTTCTTCGCCTTTTTCAAAAAGCACATATATGCCATTTAAAGGAATTTCCATCTCATTAAAGGGAAATCTATGTCGTTTTACTGCATGAAACAGATGGTGCAGTCTTTCGCACTCACGTGACATTTTTCAACCTTTCAGTGAGCCATTCAAGCTGTTTGCCGATCTGCAATCCTTCCATTGGTATTGAATAATGTGCAATATGCGGCAATAAATTTTTGCGATAATTATTTCCTGCCAGAAATACAAACTTGTCGTTCTGTAAATCAGCTACTTTTTTCAGTTGTTGTAATACCTCATCAGCCCACAATAGATTTTCTTTTTTTGACATGTCGTTGAGCGTTTTATCATACGGTTCAATTTCTTTTTTTAAATCAACTAAACCATATAAGGCTGATAGTATATAAATGGAATCTGGTTTTAAAGACTCAGCATAGTGAAGATTTTTTTTAAATAACGGGCTGCAATATAAATCTTTCGCTTGTGATTTGTTTTCCCGTTTTTTACTCACGCATGATATTAGAACAATAGTTTTCATGTCGAAACCCTTTCTAAACGCATCACCACCAACCCAATACTACCCGAATATGCAAGCATTCGCAAGTATATAGTGCGCGTAATTTTGAAGCAATGTGAGCTTGGGCGATGAATGATGATCGAGTTCTAATCCCATCGAATTCGGGGGGATTATAAAATCGACGCAACGCGTTTGTAGAGACGTAGCATGCTACGTCTTTACGGGTAAAAAAAGGCATAATTCTCAATTAACAGTAGGACAGATAATCCTGTGTCCCTACGATGCAACCACCGATTCTTAACACATATAGAAAAGACGGGTTTGAAACCCGTCTCTACAGAATATCATAAAACAATAAAAATCAGTGTAAAACAACGCGTTTGTAGAGACGTAGCATGCTACGTCTTTACGGGTCTTGTATCTCTCGATGCAATCACTCGATCTCCTAGTAAGGGCAATTCATGAATTGCCCCTACCTACGCGTTTACGCATTTCCCCCTCTTTGCAAAATGAGGGGGATAGAAAACGGCCTTAAAAAATCAGTGTGAAGCAATTCAAGGACTTTTTCGTTAAAAAACAAATACTGTTTGAGCGCAGCGAGTTTATTTGTTTTAGAAAAAGTGCGTAGAATTGTAGCTGATTTTTTACAGCCTTGACTTTTTTGTTGCTTTTTGTGTCAAGACAAAAAGCAAGGCAGGATTTCCAATTAACATTAGGACACAAAATCTTGTGTCCCTATAATGCAATCACTCAATCTCCTAGTAAGGGCAATTCATGAATTGCCCCTACCTCTGCGTTTACGTGTAACCCCCTCTTTGCAAAAAGACGTGTTTGAAACAAGTCTCTACAAGATTATCTGCCCTTTACTGATGATCTGCACCCCGTCACACCACACATCAGGTGATGAAAACACCCCGTCCAAATGCACACCGCATGCGATCACTCCCCCGAAACTGCTGTTACTCCCAAGCGCGATATGAGCAGTGCCGCATACCTTCTCGTCTTCAAGGATATTACCGATGATACGTGCTTTGGGATTCGTGCCGATCGCAAACTCCGCCAGCTGAAACGCCTCACTTCCCGCATCACGCAGTACCGCGTCTACTATTTGAGCGCTTTTTTTGCCGCGAATAGAGGTCGCATAGCCTTCGCGAAACGATAGGGTAATACGCTCCCCCTCAAGCTTCCCTACACGACCGAATAGCGTGGGTTGATCCGGTGTCATACTCAGGTCAACCACAACCTGCCCCTCTGCAGAGCCTTCCACAGGCGCGATCATCACCTCACCGTCGGGTAAATTGACAAACGCCCCGGGATAATTGCACACCCCGTCAAGCGAATACCATGTCCGCCCTTCTGCAGAAAAGGTAAGGTCGGTACCGGACGGACTACACACGCGAATCATGCGAGATCCGTGTAATAACGCACGTAAACGCGTATGCACCGCCTGTAATGCGTGATAATCGATATCGATACACCGTAAAAATATATCATCGGTGATACCGGGAAGTGTCGCCACACGTGCACCGTTCTTTCGTGCCGCTACCATCGCTTTTGTATGACTTACCGACATGGTGGTCGGCGCAATGATCACATCGGCACGCATGCAGTCGGCTGCGGCTTCATCGGGGATCTCGTCGCCGTCGTAGCGCCCTATCGGGATCATCCTGAACCTCGTTGTCGTGACCGCGATACTTGCGTCATACACCGCACGAGCAATATGCTCACGCTCGCTATCGGTAATGATCAACACGCTCTCTCCCGGTCGCACTGCACAACATTCGCGAATGATTTTTTGCGCGATCAATGCGCTACTCACACTATCTCTCCTGTGGTTGCGTCTCGCAACACTTGTTCTGCGATCACGTCACGCGGTGTTCTTCCCGCACGCAATAATTCAACCGTGCCTGACTCGGTAAGCATATACTCATTCGGTGCGGAATGCGACAAAAAATACGGCATACTTTCCGTATAGCCGTAGGCACCGCACTTATGTACATACACCGTATCGCCTACTTCAGCATCGGGCAATGTGCTATTCGGGCATAACACATCAAGCGGTGTACACAACGGACCGGTGATCACCACATTTTCACAGCACGATGCATTGTCACGCCCTGAGATGGTCACCGGATGTGCCGCACCGATCAACGCAGGTCGCATGAGATGGTTGATACCACCGTCGCAAATATAATACTCCGTACCACGTGAATGCTTCCTGTCGACAATACGTGTCGCATAGATCCCCGCATCTCCTACAAGATACCGTCCGCTTTCAATGATACAACGCATCGGTTGCAATCCTGCCAACGGTGCAAATATCGCATGAAACTCTTCATGCAACACGGGTTTTGAATTGATATCGTCATACGATATACCGATACCACTCCCGATATCCACCGACGTCACGTCGACACCGGTCGTGTGCACAAAATGACGCACACTCTCACACACCGAGGCAATATATGCTTTCATGACCTCAGCATCCTCCACCTGCGATGCCGCAAATACCTGTAACCCCACCACACGCACATGCGTAAGCGTTGGTATCACCTCCGCTACATCGGGAAGCTGTTCTTCATCGATACCGAACTGACGCGCACCGCCGCTCATGGTAATGCGCTGATCTTTGACTTCAAAATTCGTATTCACACGAATATGCACGTGTTGTGTCGCGCCCAAACGTCTGCATATCGCATCAAGACGCAATAATTCCCCGATCGATTCGACGTTGACTGCGAGAATTCGTGCACGTATGGCGTCTTCAAGCTCACCGTCGGTTTTACCCGGCCCGCCAAACACGATCCTCGTCGGCAGTACTCCCGCGTGTAACGCCGCCATCAATTCACCGCCCGATGCGATCTCGATACCACACCCGAGCGCATAGAGAAACCGCACGATCGAAAGCGACGGATTCGCCTTCATCGCATAAAACACCTCTGCGTTTTCGGGCATTGCAGTACGTAGTGCCGCAACGCGTTCACGAATGGTCGCCGCGTCGTAGATATAAAACGGTGTCGCAAGCGTCTGCGCCAATGCGCCCACATGGGTGCGAAACACCGAACTTTGTTGCGTTGTTATCATGAAAACCTCCTTTGTCTTTTATACCATGATGTAGGGGCAATTCATGAATTGCCCCTACGAACACATAAAACTCCCCACCTTTTCAAGGAGGGGTGGCGCGAAGCGACGGGGTGGTGTAATTCTCCGCTATCGCTATCAAACTCCCCCTAACCCCCTCTTTGCTAAAGAGGGGGCAGAATGTACCCATTCGGGGGAGTTCGTGTCGTTCAAGACACCTCCGAATTTTCACCATCGTCTCAATTCCCCTTCACACTGAAGGGGTGGCATCCACAGGATGACGGGGTAGTAAACGTTGTCATTTCGACGAAGCCTAACGGTGAAGAGAAATCCTGTTATTCTGATAACAAGATCTCTCACGCTGTTCGAGATGACAAGTATGAGATAATTCGTGAATTTGCCCCTACAGTAACTACACATAACACCCGCACATCGCCTTCATTCGCCCGAATCCTTCCGCTAACGCCGCACTCCCCGCGCCAAACGACACGCGGATCCGTGTCGGTGTTGTGGTTCCGAACACCGTACCGGGTACAACCGCCACGTCATACTCCCTCGCAAGACGCCGCGCGAAATGCTCTGCATCGCCATATCGACCTACATCGACATAAAGGAATAATCCGTGGTGCGGTATGGTGCAGTGTAATCCCTCTATCGAGTGAAGATACCGCATCGCTTCGATGCGAAACATCCGCAATCGTTCACGAACATCATCGGGGTCATGCGTTAAGGCAGATATCGCCGCATATTGACCGGGAAGATTCACACACGACATCGTCGTACCGTGATATGCCGCCATTCGTGCGGTAAGTAATTCCGATGCTACCGTCCACCCCACACGCATCCCCATCATGGCATATGGCTTGGACACGCTTGAGATAACAATCGTACGGTCGGGATCAAAAAAACGCGCTACCGACTGCTCACGCTTCCCGTGCAGGTACAATCCGAGATAGCTGTCGTCACACAGCACATACGCCCCTGCCTTAGTGGTTTTTGCCGCGATGACCTTCGCCATCATATCCGATAGCATCATGCCTGTAGGGTTTGAAGGCGCATTGATGACCACCGCTCGCGTATCCCACGGCACATGAAAACTATCGGCGGCATCCCACCCGCGCTCGGCATCAAGCTGATATGTATCAACACGTAACCCGATTATCTCGGCGATCGCTCGATATGCAGGATAGCCGGGGTCGGGGATAAGAATTCTGTCACCCGTTGCGCACACACACATGAGTGCAAGAAATATTCCTTCTGCCGCGCCATTAGTGATCAATACCTGTTCTCGTGCTACCGATCTGCCGATATCACGTGATGAGTGCTGTGCCGCCACATCACGCAATGCAGGTAATCCTTGCGTGGGCGGGTATAACATCGAACTATCAGATAACGACCGCACCATATCGTCACGCACCTGCTCGGGCATCGGGCACAACGGCTGGCCTATACCAAGCTGAATGCCTTTCGGGCTGATAAGCGACGACCATTGCCGAATCTTGGGCATACCCAACATATCAAGCGTCTCCTGCAGACTCATCGCAACGCCTCCTCAAGCGCGGTCTTTGATGAGGTACGTTCGTCTCTGTATTTTACAATGATCGGCGCACTGAGCTGTAATTGCATCTCAGCCGCAAATACCCCGCGTGCAGGTCGAGATCCCGGGATAACCACCGCTCCTTCAGGAATACTAAGCCGTCCGTTGTGCGGTTCGATAGTGCGTTCATTCGGGATATCATAGAGCACCGATGAACCGGTAATGACATTTCCTGCCGCAATCACCGCACGCGTGCCGACACGTACGCCTTCATACAAGCCGCAGTTGCCGCCGACAAACACATCGTCTTCCACGACCACGGGAAGTGCATTGATAGGTTCAAGCACTCCGCCGATCTGCGTACCCGCACTGATATGACAACGCTTCCCGATCTGTGCGCAACTCCCCACCAATGAGTGGGAATCGAGCATCGTTCCTTCATCTACATACGCACCGACGTTCACATACGACGGCGGCATGATCACTACCCCTTCCGCACAATAGGACCCTCTGCGGACAGACGTGCCTCCGGGTACTATCCGAAGGCGACGCTCCGCACCGAATACCTGGAGGGGATAGGTATTCTTATCAAAAAAACTGAATCGTCCGTTACTCATATCCGTGAGTGTGCCGAGTCGAAATCCCAAAAGAATTCCCTCTTTTACCCAGCTGTTGACCACCCATTCCCCGTCGATACACTCTGCAGCACGGATCTTACCGTGTTCAAGCATATCAAGAAACATCTGAAATATCTTTTTCGCCTGCATTGCAGTATCAATATTTTCCAGATCCGCACTGCTGTAATGACGAATAGCCTCTGCACACTGCATCATATTGCCTCCTCGATGCGTCCTGCGACGCGAAATGTATCGAGCACACGGTAGAGTGTCACTCGGTTGTTATCGGTAAGCGGAACCAACGGTAAGCGCGGTGCTCCCGAAGGCATTCCCCAATACTCCATCGCTTCCTTCACGGGGACCGGATTTGTCTCGATGAATAATGCTTGAAACACAGGATTAAGCGATAAAAACAATCGTCGCATTCGCGCTAAGTCGCCACAAAGCGCCGCATTGATGAGTTCGCATGTCTCACGCGGAATAAGATTTGATGCCACCGATATTACGCCATGCCCTCCCATCGCGATCATCGCAGGCGCAAGTCCGTCATCACCTGAAAGCACGCTGAAATCAGGTCGCTCAGGAAGGATCCGTTGCAGCACGTCCTGCGCTTGCGCAATACTCCCCGAGGCCTCTTTCACCGCGATAATGGACGGGATACGTGCAAGACGCTCCATCGTATCGGTAGTGATATTGACCCCGGTGCGCCCCATAATGTTGTACACGATGATCGGCATATCAACTGCATCTGCAATCGCCGCGTAGTGACGATATAATCCCTCTTGCGTGGGCTTATTGTAGTAGGGAGCGACTATAAGCGCGGCATCAGCGCCGACCTCACGTGCCCTGCGTGTATCTGCGATCGTGTGTTCGGTAGCATTCGACCCCGTCCCTGCGATGACCGGCACACGCCCGTTCGCCGTGTCCAACACCGCGTCAAGGATCCGCTCCCGTTCCGATTCCGACAACACCGGCGTTTCTGCAGTTGTCCCGAGTGCCACCAGTCCGCTGATACCGTTTTCAATCTGAAACTCGATATTGTTTCGTAACCCTTCATGATCCACATCACTACCTCTGAACGGCGTCACAAGCGCCGTATACGTTCCCTGCAGTCTCATACTATTTCCTCCCGTGTTATAGAATGACGCACCATATCTTCAAACGACCAAACACCCTCAACCGCGTTCACTTGTTCTGCCGCCCACACTGCACCGTCGGCAAACCCCACTCTGTTGCGGGCACGATGTACAAGCTCAATGGTATCATGCTCACTGTCGAGCAATACCGTATGCGTACCGGGAATACTGCCGCATCGAGTTGATGCAAATTCCGTAGAATAACCGTCCGCTGCGTCGGCTATCACCCGCCGTAATAAATGTGCAGTACCGGACGGTGCGTCCTTTTTTGCACGATGATGCAGTTCAAACCCTGCGATATCGTAATTGAAGTGTACTCCGCGTTGTGCGGCAATTGCCACGATATGTTGAAATATCTGCATACCGATGCTGAAATTGGCGCCGTATACCCATGTGCCCGACTGTACGGTAACGAATGAACGCCATTCGTCGAGATGCTCCTGCCATCCCGTCGTACCGGTAATGACCGGAATACCTTCCATGACGGCATGACGCAACGCATCTCCTGCAGCGTCCGTTACGGAAAAATCTATACAGACATCGGCACCCGCACACAGCGATGTGTCCCATGCTGTACTGTCAGCCCGATCGGCTTGTGTATCAATACGAGCAATAATACGGTGACCTCGCGCAGTCAACCGTTCTTCAAGTAATTGTCCCATTTTGCCGTATCCGTGAAGTACTACCTTCAGCGGATTATGTATGGACGTATCCATAAAATCTACCTCCTGTGGTAAAAGTGTGTTACACAAGTCGCAACACGCAACACAATGTACGTGACGCACCGCGTAACGGTTTTTTAGTTCATTCTTCTATGCGTGCCAGGCACTTCGGAATGGAATGTATTAGTAGGATTTTCGTTTTATACGTTTGAGAGATTTAGAAAATTTTGAAGAAGAAAGAGTTTTTTTTGAAAAAGCACCTGAGACTTCGATTGAGAATACCTGTGATACTTCAAGAGACATACTGCCCTGTTGCGAACTTCTTTGTCGCGACCTGCGAACCGGATACATACCTACCACCATCCTTTCAAAAAATGTACGCAGAGAATAGCACGATTTTTCTTCGTGTCAAGAATAATTTTATCGTGCACACAGCGACG
>CAYRFE010000033.1:12401-32622 GCA_964423645.1 uncultured bacterium
GGGGGAGTTCGTGTCATTTCAATAAGTGTGCTTTCTGTGTGTCATTATCGGGCTTTACCCGATAATCCAGAGAAATTCATATGAATTCCTGTTTTCGCGAGATTCTCGGGCGACCACAAGGGATCGCCCCTACGGATACGTAAAAACTCCCCGCCTTTACAAGGAGGGGTGGCGCAACGCGACGAGGTGCTATAATTCACCGCTATCGCTATCAAACTCCCCCAACCCCCTCTTTGCGAAAGAGGGGGCAGAATGTACTCATTCGGGGGAGTTCGTGTCATTTCTACGAAGCCTAAATGACGGGGTCGTGTAATCCCTCGTTGCACAATCGGTCATTTTTTCAATATCAACGAAAAAGCATATTCATGTTCAACTTTGTCAACGACTGTAAATCCTGCTCGTAACGCACTGTCGATAATACGTTCTGCAGACATTTCTCTAAGCTTCCATTGGACTCCATAGGCAGTATGAATTTTTTTATGCGGAAGTATGGCTGTGACCGGCACCACAAATAACGAATATGTACGTGTACCGATTGACGGGATTCGTGTATCCCAAATGAACATCTGACCATTTTGACCAAGCACTCTGAATGCTTCTCTAAATACCTCATCATAATCTGCAGGTTGTAAATACATCAAAAAATAAAACGCGGTCACGGCATCGAAAGTTCCGTTTTCAAACGGCAATGCACGTGCATCGGCGACCACTTTCTGCGGACCGTTCGGTGTACCATTAAGCTCTTCCTCGCGAGTATCAACCGCTACCACCTGACTGCCTCTCAGTTGGCCGATGACACCCTCACCGCCACCGCCAAGATCAAGTATACGATCCGTATCACGGTAATCATCATTGATGATAATTCTTTGCTGAGGTATAACATACATTTTCCTGCCGATTTTTCCGGTCAACCGCATCAATGTCCACAATATGCTCATAATAACTCCTTGTTATAAAAACACAGCCCATCAACAGCACATATTATATCATCATATTCTTGCGTAACAATTGAAACTCCAGCACGAAATTCTCCGTGGTCTCCCCTGCTTCAATGAGAGCAGTAATTTCCTTTGCAGTATAAAACCGCACTTCATCTATCTCCGACTTTTGCGCTTTGATTTTCTCACCGTCATGCACTGCAGAAAACGTAAACACCATCTCTTCTTCAATGCTGCTCTTCATACGATACTTATAGATTAGCTGTGCCTTTTTAGGCATAAACCCGATCTCTTCCTTACATTCGCGCACAAGTGCGGTATCTACCGTTTCCCCGAAGCTGATATGCCCTCCCACAGACGTATCCCATTTCCCCGGCTGAATTTGTTTATTCATTGCGCGCTTTTGTACAAGCAGCCGTCCTTCTCCGTCAAATAAGTGCAAATGCACGACAGGATGCAGTACAAAACTTCCACTGTGACAATGCTCACGTGTCGCTTTACCGATAATAGCACCGTTTTCGTCTAATACAGGAAAATATTCGGGGATATTTCTCGGTAAAAATCGTTTTATAAGCATTCCTATAATAAAAACACCCATAACAATGTATAAGAGTGCTCCATTGACAAATAACCATGTCTTTTTATCACAATACAATGCAGTGTAGGCGATCGCAGCAGCATGAAGAATGAAAAACATACTCATCACGAAAAAAAGCTTTTTTACGACGGTCATTTCGGGTGAGAATTGTTTCATATACCGCGCGGTCCACTTTTGCAAGACATTCCCGGGAAGAAAGATCAGCGCGATCATATACACGGCAAAGACACCTTCAAATACTGCGGGTTTCAGCTTAAAGAGAAGCTCACTCTGTAATGCAAGTGATATGCCTCCCATAATTGACAACAACGCAGTATCAGCGATTAAAATCCCGTCCCATCGCTTTTCCTTGATATAGGTAAAAACAAGCTCTCCCAACGCCCATACCACAGCGACAATAATACCCCACGGTTGCGGGAACACGCTGTCGGCGACCACAAACACGATGAGCGGAAGAAATGCGAAAAGAAGCGGTTTTAATAAAGCGGTCATACTTACCTTTCAAGACATACTCAACAACCATTGAAGATACACAAAACAACGTAGCCCAATCCCTGCCCCAACGGTCCCCACACCTCTTTTTTGATAAATAAATAACGTGAAACCGTTGTACATTGTGAAGTTCTCATGAATTATATTTTTTCAAAAATCGGTTCTGCATCGGTCTTTATCCATCCTCTGAATCCGTTTTTAAGCACTATAAGGTACCATGTATCAACTTTTTCACGTATAGCAAATTCTATTCCTGCGTGTATGGTGAAAATCGTTGATGATGTTTCAAGCGGTTCGCTTGCCACTTGGACCTCAGGCACCAAAAGAATGTATGATTTTTCGCGATATTCGTTCATTCGTATCACGGTAATCAATAAAGAAATACTCGCGATGCTCACCAGAAACCACATCACCGGCTTCGAAAGTTTGTGACGCATAAAAGCCCATAAAAGCACGACACACAACCATATGCCTGCCGAAATGGTCAAAAGAGCATTGAACGATAAAAGATTCTTGAGTGTAAGCCACATCGTTATGATACGAGGTTCTTCACGAAGTTTTACCGCATCCGTAAGACGCATTTCCACTGAACGTAAATTGTGTGCGACATCTCTGTCAGAAGGACGGATTCGTTGTGCCCGCAGATAGTAGAGTTTTGCTTTTGCATATTGAGCGGTTTTAAAATAGGTATTCCCGAGATTATAATACAATCCGAATGATTGGCGATCCTGTTCAATATCATGATAGAGAATCAATGCATTCTCAAAATCACCTTGCCGATAATAATCTTCCGCTCGAATGGCTTTTTCTTCATTCGTCTCCGACCACACGAACGAAATACTCATACACATGATGATAAAAATAACTGTTTTCTTCATCAACGCTCACCCCGTTCCAACCTGTCAATAACGACACTCATTCGTTTTATGAACGCTGTGGTATCGTGTTCGCCTTTTTGCATAAAACGCCCCATTTCGATCATGGTGAACAACGAACGAATTTCATGGGTCATACTGTCAGACACACCGTTGTTTTTTAACCATTCCAGTATTTCAGTGACCGTCACGTATGTTTCCGGGATCATGAATTTCGCACTGAGATAACTGAAAAACACGTTATACGCCAGCGAATACACCTCTTTGCCTCGCATCTTAGCAGCTTGTTTTTCCCACTTTTTTGCGGTCGCTGATGCGTGAACTGTTTTGCGAAAACGCTCATTACCTGACAATTTATTATAATACAGTATCATACGAATGCGGTATGCACTTATCCCGATTGTCAACACAAGAAGAAGCATATACCACCATTTGGTATAAACGGGTTTAAAGGATTTGACGACCTCATGTACCGGTTGAATAAATGACACATCACCGATCGCGACGGAGATAGTTCTGCTGTCACCTCTTGATGACACATAATGTTCGGTCTCACCGGCTTTTACCGTTATTTTCAACGGATTGGAAGATGCGGTCTCATACGCACCGGAACGTGTATTAAAATACGGTTTATCAACACTTGGAAGCGGTGTTTCGCCTGCGACCTTCGGTATCATCAAATATTTGAAAATCAAATTGCCGCTTTTTTGTTCAACTTCCGGTTTGTATATTTCAAACAGATCAACGTCTTCAAGTTCGGGCGGTTGTACCATCGGGGAAAATATATCACCGGAATACACAACGGTATAGGTCAAGGCATCTCCCGTTTTCAACTCATCGGCCGATAACGAAGCCGTGATAGTGAAATCTGACGCGACGATATTGTCAAATCCGCGCGGCGCAGGTTGCGGCAACGATTGCACCGATAACGATGCATAGCGACTGACAATCGTGACCGTACGTCCTTTTGACGACGATAAACCGAAAAAATCATCGTCATACCCCATATCATTATTTCGCATGATACCCTCAAGATGTAATTGGGGTAACACAACCGTGCCGGTTTTCTTACAAATCGCATCAATGGCATACAACTTATATACTCGATATCGCACACCGTTTATGGTTTTGACCGCTGGTGTCATTTCGGCGTTTTTTTGACTGAACAGATCAAATTTTGTGTCGGTGACAAATGCATCAAACCCATTTTTGGATCGCAACTGAATATTGCCGAATCCTGCATTTGCACGAATATACAGAAAATATTCTATCGTGAATTTCTCATATAAGTAGACATTTCGTTTACTCACGGACAGGTCGATGAACACCGTATCGGAATCTCCCGTTTCTCGTTGTGAAGATATCTGTTGCCCGATTTCAATCGTGATCGGATCGGTCGTATAGGTATTCCCCCGCACCGTCACCGGTATCGCCGGAATGGTAATGGTTTTTTTACCGGGATCATTGATGACAAGTTGGTAGCGTACTGCAACAGTCCGCTTGCTCGTTGTCTTTCCGTTCACCATACTGAATGAATTACCCGTTGACGAATATGACTGGAGGACCTCAAGCCCTTCAATTTTCGGAAAAGCAATATCACCGCTCCGAATACTGAACGCTTCATTTTCTCCTTCAATTTGCAGTACAAACACAAAAGGTTCATTTGTCTGGACTGATGCCGACTCCAATGAACCGGTGACGGTAATCTTCGCATAGACTGTGGCAGTGATCATACCGATTACGACGAGCATGGCACACAGTGTACGAAACATATTACCAATCTTTCGCCGGATTGGTTCTGTCATAACGTTTATCCCCCTGCTTCCTCATAAGTTCTTGTTGTTTTTTGGATTCTTCATCTTTCAAATTGTTGAGCAAATTCTCATATAACGTGGATTCAGGTTTGACCTTTTGTTTATCCCCTTGAGAATTGGCATTTTCGTCAGTTTTTTTCCCGGATGAATCTTTGCCGTCATTTTTCTTTTCCTGACTTTCATTGGGCTGATTTTGTTCGTCCTTTTTTTGATTATCCTGATTTGAATCTTCATTTTGTTGCTGCTGTTGCTGTTCTTGCTGTTGTTTTTTTGTACGGAGGGCGATTTCAAGATTCTTTTTTGCATCAATATCATCAGGATTGCGACGAAGCACATCTTTGTAGGCAGCGATCGCGCCGTCAATATCACCGTTCTTATAACGGGCATTACCGACATTATATATCGCATCGTGCGCATCCTCTGTTGTTTCCGAACGGCTTAATCCTTCAAAATAACGGATCGCCTCATCATATTGCCCTAACTGGTACAAGGCGGTTCCGGTGTTATAATCCGCTTTCGGGTCTCGTTTTGCATACTCTTTTGCCTTAAGAAATGCATCCAGTGCACTTTGGTGATCTTGTGCATTATATTTTTTAATACCCTTGTTATTATAAATATTCCCGTTATCAAGTATGGTAAAACCATTGAATAGACTAAATGCAACAATCATCATGACCGTTGTCTGTATCTGTTTTCTCCTGCCGGTAAGTGCGAACGCTGCGAAAAAAAGAATTATTGCAGCGCAGGCAGGGAACATATATTTTTCTTCATAGGAGACGATCGAAAATTGTGCGGACGCTTCACTCCCCGCATTACTGATATCATGAACTGCATCAATGACTGCACGTGACACATCATTTGAAAAATAAAATTGTCCTCCCGTTTCCTCTGCAATCATTCGTAACATTGTAGGATTCACTTTCGTTGTTATAAAATTGCCGTTCGTATCAGTTTTATAACCGGAAGACGCTGACAAATCCAGTGGGATACGTTCGCCTTTTTCACTGCCGACCCCAACCGTATAAATAACGATATTTGAATCACGCGCAAAACGCAATGCTTCTTCAAGTTTTCCTTCATGGTCTTCGCCGTCAGTGATGATGATCAAGAACCGTTTTCTATCCGATTTTTTAAATAATTGGGATGACAGTTCGATAATAGTATTGAAATTAGTCCCCTGCACTTCAACTGAATCGGGTGATAACAACGATACTGCATTTTTTACCGCCGTATAATCAAGGGTCAAGGGAACGATAACGGTGCTTGAGTATGCAAACGCAGTCAAAGCGACACGATTACCCGACATGGTTTCCAGTGATTTTATCACTGCATTTTTTGCTCGCGTCAATCGGTCCGGTTTGAGATCGCGGGCATACATTGATACCGAGACATCGACCGCGAAAATTATATCTTGCCCTTTAAGCGTGACGTTCTTTTCTTTTATTCCCCATTGCGGGCGCATCAGTGCAAGTACAAGCAATACCATGCCGGCAATGATACACCACATTTTTATTCGCACCAACACCGGATTAATCGGTATCATGCTCTCAAATGAAGGATATTTCGTAAAAAACTTTTTCTTAAAAGCCATATTCCGTAGGGTGAAAAGCACAAATAATCCGATTACGGCAAAAAGCCATGAATACTGAACTGCTCCCCACTGCATAATCTGTCCTTTCAAAGCTTACGTGTTATCGCTTCGAGAAGAAGTCGGATCGCGACCGTTAGAAATGCGATCAATAACGGCACGTAATATATATCTCTGTAATCAACCCGATAATGGATCGAAAATTCACTTTTTTCACGAAGATTGATATCATCATAAATTTCTTTCAACTTTTTGTTGTCCGTTGCGCGATAATATAAACCGCCGGTAACCGATGCAATATCTTTAAGTACATCCTCTTTAAACTCCATACGTATCTTACGATATACCGTTGCGCCGAATGCGGTTTTCATAGGAAACGGAACCTCATCCCGAGCTCCGACACCGATGACATACACTTTGATCCCGTATTCTTTCGCCATATCTGCCGCAGTCTCAGGCGTAACAGATCCCATATTGTTGTCACCGTCTGTTAATAACACGATCACTTTCGTCTTCGCTTCGCTGTCTTTGAGTGATGCGACCGCTGATGCAAGTCCCATACCGATAGCAGTACCATCTTCAAGCATACCGTTTTGCGTATTATCGATCGCATCAATCACCACTTCGGTGTTCAACGTGACCGGGACAAGCGTTACCGATGTTCCTGAAAAAATTGTAAACCCGACAAGATCATTTTGACGTCCTGCTACGAACTCACGAATGACATCCTGTGCAACCGAAAAACGCGAAGGTTTGAGGTCAGCGGCCATCATACTGAGGGATGTGTCCATGACCATCATGATGGCATAGCCGTGAACCTTTTGTTCGATCTCTTTCCTGCCGTATTGAGGACGCATGAGTGCAAGAATAAGAAAGACAAAAAATACACACTCCAACACGGGATACACTAACCATGATTTTCCTTTTGTACTCTTAGTAATGAACGACATACCGGGGAACCGATACGCCGGTTCACGAATTTTTTGCGTAAATTTCAAATAATATACAACTATGAGCGGCAAAAAAAACAATGCATACAACAACGATGCAAATCTCATTTTTGAACCTCCGGTATCGTTGCGGCATGACGTGCGGTAAACAAGGTTATCGTCTCTTCCATTACATGCGGAACATCGTCGATATCTGTTTGCGACGGCTCAACTTTCGCAAATTTGACCATATCGGCATATTCTAAAAAAGCACACAGCCGTTCGAAATACTGTTTGGATAAGGTCTCACGAAAATTGTATCTGAATTCCCGTGTCGTCATATCAATATAATTCTTTTTGTATTCGAGTGATAAAAACGTACGTAATATCTCGGTGACATCGTAATATAATTCCTTTTCACAATGAGCATGTATACATTTTTCTATCGATATCTTATTCCATTCCGTACGGATATACTCGAGCGGATCAATGCGCTGTTCCCATATCTCAGGAAGTTTTTGGGCGCGAGCTCTGTGTTTCCAGCGTTTCAAAAGCCAAATGATGAGTAAAACCACACCGATTATCACGAAAACCGTAATGACCAGAGGTACAAACGAATATGCCGTATCAAGTCCTTTTTTCGGTGGCCGAATAGCGACGATATCCGTATCTTCATCGGTAAGGACCGATTGCGAGACAAGGGGAAGCCCGGGAATGACCAATACAGTCGCTTTTTTATTCGGCCTTGTGCAACGAACAGTAATATCGGGCATTGCAGTGATCGACGGGTCAAAGTATCGAAAATGGGAGGTTATTACGAACGTTGTCCCATTCTTTTCGGGAGTCATCAACTCTAACTCCAAATGTGCCGGAGGCCGTATCGGGTCAACGGTGCATTCTTCATCCGCAGCAATGGTAAGCGTCACGACATATACGATACTGTCACCGACAGTATAAGCGTCTTTCGGTGCTGAAAATTCACGAGAGCTGATCTCTGCAGAATATGCACATATAGCCATCACGGCAAGCATCACTACGATCGTTACTATTTTTTTCATCACTCTCACCTGAATTTACGTTCTCTGCTTTTAAAAAACTTCATCAGTATCGGATAATAGTCGGCATCTGTTTTGACGGTCAAAAGGTCGGAATCCGCTCTTCTGAACATGGTTGATATGCTTTCTTGATGACGAGAAAAATTAACGGAATAACGTTTGAATGCAGCCCCGGTAGACGCCAATATCATATCGCCCGTTTCAGGATCCTCAAACGGTACCACGCCGGCTTTCATAAATTCGATCTCCAACGGATCAAGCAATTGTATCCCGACAACATCGTGCTTACGCGCTAAAGAGCGTAATTCATGGGTGCAGGGCTCGATATAAAAATCAGAGATAACAAAAATAATTGAGGATCGCTTTAAAAATGAATCGACCTCACGGAAAGCTTTTTTCAGATCTGTCTTAGGACGTGTCCCTTGATAACCTAAAATTTCACTCACGATTCGCAAGGAATGACTTTTTCCTTTGTTCGGTGGAATAAAACGCTCCACACCGTCGGAAAATAACATCAATGCGGTCTTGTCATTATTTTGTAATGCCGAGAAAGTAATGATCGCCGCTATTTCACCTGCAATATCTCGTTTGTGTGCTGCGGCGCCGAATAATGTTGACGCTGAAACATCATATAAAATTACCAAATTCAATTCGCGTGTCTCTTGGAAAACCTTTACAAAGGGGCTGTTATGTCGCGCCGATACCTTCCAATCGATCAGGCGACTGTCATCACCATATTGATATTGACGCACCTCTGAGAACTCAATGCCCTGCCCTTTGAATGCGGAGTGATATTCCCCTCCAAAAAGTTCTTGTACGATCTTACGCGTCTTGATCTCGATACGGCGTACTTTTTTTACAAGATCGGAGACATCCTTCATCAAGGCACCTCAATATTTGCAAGTATTTCACGAATAATATCATCGGTGGTCATGCCTTCAGCTTCAGCTTCAAATGATGCAATGATACGATGACGCAGGACATCAAATGACATTTCTTTAATGTCGTCAGGAACGACATATCCTCGTCGTTGCAAAAATGCATGCGCTTTCGCTGCTTTCAATAAATACAACGAGGCACGCGGAGAACCGCCGAAATCGATGAATTGTTTGAGTTTGTTCAATTTATAACGTTCCGGGAAACGTGTCGCAAAAACAATTCGCAATATATAATCTTTAATGCCGTCATCGACATATACTTCTTCGATTGCGGCACGCACATCATCGATCGCGGCAGGGTTCAATACTCGCGAGACAGGAATATTCGTGGTTGTACCGTATAATGATAATATTTTTTTCTCTTCTTCAATGGTGGGGTACCCTACTTTCACTTTCAGCATAAAACGATCAGTCTGGGCCTCCGGAAGCGGATATGTACCTTCTTGCTCGATAGGGTTTTGAGTGGCGAGCACAAAGAACGGTTTGGGAAGATGATACGTCTCATTACCGAGTGTCACCTGTTTTTCCTGCATTGCTTCAAGCATCGCAGATTGCACTTTCGCCGGAGCTCGGTTTACTTCATCAGCTAATATTATATTGGCAAATACGGGGCCTTTTTTTGCGATAAAATCCCCTGATCGTGTGTCATAAATCAAACTTCCCGTAAGATCTGCCGGTAACAGATCGGGAGTAAATTGTATTCGCTTAAATGATACGTCCAACGCTTCCGCGACAGTGGTCACGGTAAGTGTTTTAGCCAATCCCGGCACACCTTCCAACAAAATGTGTCCGTTTGAGAATAACGCAATCAATATACGTTCCACCATTGTGTCCTGGGCAATGACCTTCTTCCCGATCTCTTGTTTGAGGGCATCGACAAATGAACTTTTTTCACGTATTTTCTCATTAATCGCAGTAATATCCATGAGTATTCCTCCTTGCATTCACGCACCCGAAATATAGCACAGACCACACGATTATACAACACCCGAAAATAGTTTTTTGTTCCCTTTTATACATTTTTAGACCTTTGCAAAATTCATAATTTCCAAAGTATCTTTTCACGAGGAGTGTTTACGGGGGGGCACAAAGTTAAAAAGCGGTAATTTTGAAATGTCTTAATTTATAATCTAAATGGGTTACATTCACCGAAGCGTGCTTCGGCTTGATTATTATACTTTTGTTATTATCAGGGGTGTGGGGTGGGCAAATAAATAAAGCTTTTTTGAGGAGATACCCCGTAGTTTGCCGCAGGGTAGTTCATTTATCGTTTTATTTGTGACAAAAAGGCACACCGAAGTGTGCCTTTCATAATCAGAAAGAGGCTTTCAACAGTAATTTGATAAAGAGTTCATGGGTATCGTATACATCATATGTCTCATATAATCCCGCTGAATATTCGGTATCCAACGCTAACGTATACATCGGTGACAAACGGCAATCCGAAACGATGCCGATGCTATACCGAGTATAATTTGCATAGATCGGGGTTTCAATAGAGTAGGCGTAATGTGTCCGAGACGTACGAAATTCCGAACGCACATCAGATGACCATTCATAACCGACGCTCATGTATGAATCATCCTTTGTATAATCATATTCACTTGCGCCAAATCCGTTGATCGCATCAAATGTCTGTATCTCACGTTTATGTGAAAGAGTCAATGAGGATGTCCCGGACCAATACGACCATTCAGCTTCGAGATCCGTCGTTGCATAATCTCTTTCCGAAAGAAGAAAACCATTCTCCTCAAATTCTTTTCGACCGATCTTTGCGATCAATTTGAGCGGATGTGTGAACATATTCAATTCAAAACCGGCTTTCCATTGTCTATAACTGGTGTCGGTATCCATGAAGACGTCAGTGTTTCGGATCACATACGAACCGGTAAGATACGGCACATAATCAGCGGAAATACGATACCCGCTTCGTGTCGTGAAATCAATTTGATTATACGGCTTATATACATCGGTAAGCTCGTTATAATCTTTTGTTTGATAGGATAACGAAGTATATGAAAGCCACGAATCGCTATAATAATTCGCATATGCCTGCACACGATACATGGTGGAATCAGGAAGTACCGAGGCGTCATCATATGTCGTATTCTCTGTGCCTATTCGGACAGAAAATATCCGATAATTCAACACCGCATGTGCTGAAATAGTGTCATAATTTGAACTGATCGAGGATGTTTTCGAGAACCTGGTTGTTGAATACAAACCCGACACATTGATCGATGTGTCTCGATCGAGTCGTTTGAGTCCTTCACCATAGAAAGAGAGTATCGTCGAGTCGTTGTCAAAATCAGTCCTGTCATCGATCACCCTGTACGACGTATAAAAACGATACGTTCCGAAAAGCGGATCAACCATTGCCAACGACATTTTCCCGGTAATATCAAGATAATAATCATCACGGATTGCATCAGCCGACAAACCACCGAACCAATACCCGTTATTGTAGGAAAATGTAAACCCTCCCTCACCGACTGCGGTCTGTATATATTCATATTCACCGTCAACACCTTCAACACGAACAAGTCGTGCTCCTCCTCCGGCATACGCATCACCGGAATAACGCCATTGCGCTTCAAGAGATACGACACTGACAAGGAACAGCAACACTGCAATAAAAGTTTTCATCGTAAAAGCACCTTCCCTTCTCTTTCAAGGAAGAGTTTCATAGGCATAAAATATGATTTTAAATCGGCAAAACTATAGTGAATAATTGCGTCTCCTCCGTCATTTTTATAAAAATCACCGACAGTATTCTGTAACTCCTCGGAACTGCTTTGAATTCTTGCCGAAGCAGACACAATATTTAAACGTTGCGCGTCCCTGTAGAGACGTTGATAATCATAATACTCGCGCAGCAAAGAATCATATTTGTCAATGAGCATTTTGAATGTCCGTGCAATCAATCTGTCCTCCGGTCTGATCACGTATGTCGTACCGGAAAGCTCTGAAATCATATTATTGATCCACCAGCCGAAAGACCCGTCGGTAAGATTATGCGCTTGAACAAAATCGATCATAAAAAGGCGCAGTTTATCGGAGATCGATTGCGTCTTTCGATAAAGTTCATCTTCTTTTTTGACCATCGTATCACATTGTTTCGCTGTTTTTGAGAGTTCGGTGATCTTTTTCATTAAATTAGTTGCCGTTACCACTCTCGCTTTCGCTTCATCATCAGTTTTTTCACTTAACGTACGGATGTCTGCCCCAAGCACATCAACCGTAGTTTTTTCCCAGATCGAAAACATGGATACTCGATTTCCTATATAGGTAAAATCAATGTTGTTGCCTTGAATCAGAAAATCATTTTCCCATCTTCCGATATCTTCCTTAATCGATTGATACGGATCGATCGTACGCTCTTTACGAGACGACGTGTCGTTATCATTCTCACCGCCGCCAAGCAAGCCGAACAGTTCAAACCCGGGGCCAGAATACGGGGCAATCGGTTTGAGCGTTCCTTCGGGAGAAAATCCGCATTCATTCCCGGCTGTCATTTCAGACTCCTCACCGCCGGGAGTTCTGAGATAAATGACACCCTCTTCGCAAATGATGTCAGTCCCCTTCGCAGGATCGGTCTGGGAACCGAGAATGGTCCCGCGAACCCCTGCCGTACCAAACCGTGTTTCAACTTCGAATTTTTCACCGACCAATTTTTGGACCTTGATCCAAATTTTACCGATGGTATGGTAGATGGTCTTCTTTTCCGGAGTAAACTCTTTTATAATGAGTTCAGTATTCTCGGAAACTTTACAAATAATCTTTTCACCGTACACCAATTCCGCATAACTTTTCGGTCCAGTTTTGATCGTATCGCCCACTACCAACGTCGCCCCTGCGGTCAAGGGCTTCCATTCCTCACCGCGTTGCACAAGCAATGTTCCCTTTATCATCTGGACTTTCGCCAGTATCGCAGATTCTGTTTGTGCAAAACATACTGCACAGGTCATAACAAGTAGTACCGCAGTAACTACCAACCTTTTCATACATATTCCTCCATTTTCAAATACATTTACCGCCACGAATACACATTCACACACCCACGTATTGTTTTTTAAACTCACTTAATTATACTCACTGATAGCCGAAAATACAAGTGTAAGTTGTATTTTGATATATTTTTTTATTCTGAGAGGGTGAATGACCACATTTACATTGACAAAAACTCCCTCGTATCATATCATATGAAGTACATGAAAGTGAGAACCATATGAATATATTTAAAAGTAATTTCCGTTACAGAATAACTTTTGTGCTCTTCGCCGTGAGTGCCTTAATCAGTATTTCCTTTGCACTGTACTCCTACCATTCGACAAAAACAAGGTTCTTTGAAGAATTTCGTTCTCGTTTGAAGAACATTTCGTATTGCGGCGCGTTATCCATTGAGAAACCATTATTGAAAAATATTATTGAAAAAATGAATTCTATTCCGAAAGTTACTGTTGACAGTATAGAAAATTCCGCAGAGTATGGAGCTTTATCGGAACAAGTCAACGCGATACGGGAGATGGATCCTTCACTTATTCGTTATGTCTATATCATGGTTTCGACATCATCCCCTTCCCAGGCACGCTTTATAATTGATGCCGATACTCTTGATGCATTGGATAAATTAAAAAAAGGTGTCATTATCGATGACAAGGTCGATCATATAAATGCGATATATGACATGAAAGATTTTCCCGACATGATGCTTGCGGTCAATAAACATTTGAACCTCACCGAGTCAAAGATTTCATATGATGAAGATTATAAATTGTGGTCTATCAGCGGTTTCGCGCCGATATTTGTGGACAACACGATCATTGCGACTCTCGGTGTTGATATATCCTCAACATCTCTTAACGATTACTTCATGCATCTGAGATTCTATTATGCGATTTCGATTGTACTTATTTTGATTTTAACATTCATACTCGCATCATATCTCGGGAAAACAATCGCTTCACCGATCATCACGCTTGACAATGCCATGACACAATTTTCACAAAAAAATTTTTATGTGCGGGTTGAACCGACCACTACCGATGAAGTAGGCGCTCTCTTCAACAGCTTTAATAATCTCGCTCATACCATTCAGGAGTATAGTGCCGAGTTATTGAAAAACTCCTCTGAAATTGCTTCATCCCATGAGACCATCACCCTTCTTGAAACACGCCTATCTCATATCATCAACGCAATGCCTTCGGCAATAATCGCATTCGATCAAAACATGCAGATCACACACTGGAACAAATCGTCGGAGCAAATGTTCGGAATTTTTGACTATGATGCACGTGAAAAAGAATTATTATCTCTTTTGCCCTTTCTGAAACCGTTCAATGAAGACATTATCGACTGTATCAAAACCCAAAGTAAAGTAGAGATAGGGACGATAAAAGTAATGGGGAAATATGTACGTATGTATGCCGCACATTTTTATCCGTATTCATTTTCAAACCAAGCGGGGATTGTGCTTCGACTTGACGACATTACCGCAACCCAACGAAAAGAACGACAAGAACACTTCATACGGAATATGGATTTGATATCCCACCTTGCCGGAGGATTAACTGAGGATTTCAATTCGATTATCGGCGGTTTTTCGTCGATGATAAAACTCTTAAAACATAAACATATCCACAAAACCGAACCCTCAGAGACAGATATAACCGCCGTCCTGAAAGAGATCGAAACTGCAGGCTCGAGGGCAGAAATCATGAGCGGTTATTTGGCATTATTTTCACAACAACACAAAATTGATGAGAACAAAGAGAATATATCCGATTTGCTTGGAGAGATCGCCAATGAATTCGCAGCTGCAGAAGAGGACATTCTCGTTTCATTTGTCCCTTCTTTACATCCGGCGTTCATTAACGGCGACAAAGCTCTTCTGAAAAAAGCATTGATGAATATTTGCGAAAACTCGGCATTTGCTGTCAAAAAAGCCGGGCATACTTCAAATTCAGTGATGATCTCACTTGAAAAGGGTTACAAAGATGAGAACACTTCGTCAGAAATGTGGTGCGTGAGCATTTCAGATAACGGTATCGGTATGGACGAAACCGTTTTAAAAAAGGTACTGACTCCTTTTTTCAGCACCGACAGACAGCGAACCGGCCTCGGACTTCCTATAGCATCGGCAATCATTCAACTCCATAAAGGGTATATCGATATTTCTTCCGAACCGGACAAAGGAACCGTTGTCCAAGTATACCTTCCGGAAGTCGGCACGACCACCCTGTGAGGACTTGACCGCATCATACTGAAAAAGATATACAATCAAAAGCTTGTGATTGTACCGTTATACTCAATATATACCCATAAAGACCTTTGCAAAACTATCATATTTTTGAATGTGTGCCCACCCCAAACCACTCCCGTGAAAATCGTGAGGCGGGCATTTTCGGTTACAGACACGGCATGCCGTGTCTCTACACCGTCCCCACACCCTTCAGAAAAGTTTTGCTTGTTTTCAAAAAGAAGCTGTACCGGGGGACTTTTCCATCTCTTATTCCGACAATCTCCTTTACCGGATATCTCCTAAAAGTCCTCATTGTGAGGTTGCTATTTATCTTGATTTTTAAACAAATTTCTATTATACTATAAACATGAAATCAGAAGAGTCATTACAGATATATACTGATATATTCAACACCATTCGCTCGGTCATACGCGGCGATGATTCGGTCATTCGGAAAATTTTGGCAGTATTTTTTAGCGGCGGGCACGTTCTTCTGGATGATTATCCCGGAACCGGTAAAACTACTTTGGCAAAAACGATCGCAAAATCCATTGCCGCAGATTTTAAACGCGTACAGTTCACACCTGATCTGTTACCTTCGGATATTCTCGGTGTATCTATCTATGATCCTCGTGATAACCAATTCCATTTTCACAATGGCCCGATTTTTACCAATATTTTGCTTACCGATGAAATCAATCGCGCTAGTCCCCGAACACAATCGGCACTATTGGAGGCTATGGCCGAAAATCAGGTCAGCATTGACGGAAGTCAGTATGATCTCGGTGACCTATTTTTTGTCATTGCAACTCAAAACCCCGCAGAATCCCATGGAACCTACCCTCTTCCAGAATCTCAAATGGATCGTTTTACCATGCAGTTACGAATGGGATATGTAGATCGAGATGAAGAGGTCTCTATTCTTTCCGACGGTTTTGATCCGCCGCTCGAACATGTAAAGCCTGTTGCGTCTGCACGCGATATCAAGGAAGTTCGTAGATTTATTCAACAAGTGCGTATAAGCGAAGAAATGAAATACTACATTGTCGATCTTGTGGCGTCAAGCAGAACCGCACCCGGCGTTGTTCTCGGGGCAAGCGTGCGAGCATCTTTAGCATTAATGAAAACGGCACAAGCGTTAGCTTTTTTTGATAACACAGAATTTGTTACACCTGATCATGTGCAAGAGATCGCAGCCGATGTCATTGCACATCGTATGGCTCTCGATCCTCAAGCATCGTTTGGCGGTCTGACGCCACACCTTGTTGTTCACGATATACTCAAATCATTACGCGCACCCTCATGAAAAAACGCATGTACGCGACATATCGTCGCACATATGCGTTTAAACAAAGATTGTTTTCACAATTGACGGCGCAGGGGCGTTTTCTCATAGTTTTTATGATTTTTTGTATGATTGTTGGCAGTAATACACGTCAAACGGTCATCTATCAAATAAGTGCGATCCTGTTTACACTCTTTTTGGTTTCCCGGATAACAAATTTACGTTTTAAGGCATCATTTTCAATCACACGGATCATGCCGAAATCCGGTATAGTAGGAGAACCCTTACGGTATCGCATTGTGGTTGAGAATACGTTGAAAAACTCAGAGAACGGATTACTGTGGCAAGAAGAACATGTTGACCCTCGCCCGACACTCAATGAATTTTTATCATCACGCGAACCCAAAGAATACAAGAGAAATTCATTTGATCGATCATTCGGTTATTATCGCTGGTTATGGCTTATTAAAAAGAATATCGGGGCATTATTCCCGATTTCATTTTTGCCGGATTGTATGTACGGACATCCGGAAAGTATTGATGCAACATTTGTTCCTGAACGAAGAGGATATATACGTTTGCACGGTATCCGTGTTATGCGTCCCGATATTTTTAATGTTACCGTGAGAAGTATAATTTTCTCCGCGCCCGTTTCCGTATTGGTTCTTCCGCGTATTTATCCGGTTCCCGCCTTCACAACTCACGGAATGCGTAAATATCAAGAAGGCGAAACCGCATTGATACGAAAGGTCGGGGATTCAGAAGAATTCCTGTCAATTCGCGAATATCAACCCGGCGACCCGTTAAAAAAAATACATTGGAAATCATTTGCAAAACTCGGAAAACCAATGGTAAAAGAGACCCAAGATCAATTCGCCTCACGGTATGCACTGATCCTTGATACGTTTTCAGCACAAGGAGAAGATGAGGTATTTGAAGATGCGGTCACTGTCGCAGCATCATTTGTGGCATCTCCCCATGAGCCTGATTCGCTTCTCGATCTCTTATTTGTCGGACCGAAGGCGTATTGTCTGACCTGCGGACGCGGAACAGCAGATTATATGTACCTGATGGAAATTCTCGCGTGTGTACGACCAACATATGATACAGGATTTTCATCACTTTACAGCCACGTCGTTCAACACATTAACAATGTCAGCGGGTGTATCCTTGTCCTTCTTACACTTGATGATGATCGTATCACGCTTATCCGCGCAATAGTCGGTCGAGGAATACCTCTTGAGATATACTTATGCACTGACAAACGATCCTCTTCAGAAATACTTCTCTCGAATTATCATATCGGAGTGCCGGTAAAAATTCTCGAACATTCATCATTACAAGAGGGGCTGCTTTCATGAGACCGCCCTTTTTTATAGGCGCATGTCTGATTTTTTGGGGGTTCATTGTTGATTTGCCTGTGGCAGGCATCGCAGCAGGCTTGATCCTTGAGCTCTCTTTTTTAATACGAAAAAAACGCATCTTTACGCTTTCAGATTATACCACACTGTCGGATCTTTCAACGATACTGGTTATCGTCTCGCTCCTACTCATGCTGTTAACATATGAGCGCAGTGAAATTGTCATCAACTTTTTCAAATGGTACCCTGCGGCATTATTCCCCGTTATGATCGGACAATATTTCGGTCATGAAGAAAAAGTGATTATCGCAACTCGTTTTGGGAAAAAAAAGGGCACAGTTCCTCATATGCACAAACCCTTGGTCATCACACCCTATTATGCAGCTATTTGTATTTTATCTGCTGCAATTGTTAATAATAGAACGCCGTTGTTTTTTTTAGGAACCTCGATCCTTTTAATCTGGGGGTTATGGACTTTCCCTTCACGACGATACCGAACATATACAAAAATCATAGTCGGAGTGGCTATCATTGTGAGTGCATTTGCAGTCCAAACCGCGTATGATTACACGCGCCAATGGATGTGGCAACAATTCATGAATTATGTGCGGGATCATCGTTTCCACTCCTCGCGCGGAGATGTCAGTCATACCTCTATCGGAGATATCGGAAAAATCAAACAAGATGACACTATTATTCTTCGGGTGACCTCTCGTGATTCAGCTCCTTTTTATATCCGACGTGCATCATATTCTATTTTCAGACGTTCAAGTTGGTATATCCCCAATATTCCGAAAGAACAACTCAACTTAAGTGATGACGTATGGGAAATCATTCCGAAAAACGAGACGTTCCCAACACGCGAGATGACCCTTCAAGTGAATATTCCTGCAGGACGACATCGCAATCTGCCGGTTCCGCGTGCGACACATACACTGGTTAATCTCAATGTCGCTGATCTTTCCCGAAACGATTTAGGATCGTTGACATTTACGGAAGGTCCCACATTCCTAAATTTCACCGCATATTATTCCCCTGCTCTTCCTTTTGAAACACCTCCGCTTTCAGAGGATATCCTTGTGCCGTATTCCGAAAAAGCGATGCTTGAACGAATCGCACAGGAAACAGGGTTACTGCAGGCAACAACGGCGAGGCACGCCGTTGAATTGACGGAGAAATTTTTTTTGACTGATTTTTCATATTCATTACGTCAGGAACCTGTTCCAAGCGGCATTACTCCAATGGAAAATTTTCTTACTCGAACAAAAAAGGGGCATTGCGAATATTTTGCGACTGCCACCGTGCTTCTTTTAAGAACCGCAGGAGTACCGGCTCGATATATAACCGGCTACTATGTCTATGAATACAGTAAAGTTGAAAAAAAATATATCGCACGTGTTCGTCACGGACATGCATGGGTTTCGGCATTTGTAGACGGCAAATGGATCGATATAGACACAACCCCCGGTGTATGGTTTGAGGAAGAAAATACACATACAAAGTCATTTTTACGACCGATACGTGACTTTTTCTCGTACATCCGAAATCAATATTTCTTATTGAGTGCGACTAAATCTGCGACTCTCAATACTTATCTTGCCGTAATTGTGGCAATACTCGCCGCATTACTGGTGTATCGAATTTATCGTAACGCCCGGCAAAAGCGTCCTGTTTCTACAATATATAAAAAATATCCCGGGATTGACTCGCTCTTCTATGAAATCGAGAAAAATCTTCTGACATTAGGAATCAATCGTCCGGGCCACCTTACCTTGAAAAAATGGCTTGCTCTTTTACAAGAACGTAATCTCATAAAAAAAGACGATACAATTGAACACCTATTACGGCTTCATTATCGTTTGCGCTTTGACCCTGTCGGCCTTACCGATGCAGAGTTACATGATTTCACCGAATTAGGTACACAATGGCTTTCATCATTTCGCAACGATGATCACAATTAGTGTCGACTCTTTTTTCTCCCTTCAGATTCTGACATGATCGTTTATTCCCCCTTATAAGAACGCTTTTGAACCGAGTATTTTACCCATTTATCTGTAGCTCGCAAGGGAAAATGTCCCAAAAAGCAAGAAACATCAGGTCTTATTAT
>CAYRFE010000034.1:0-32545 GCA_964423645.1 uncultured bacterium
AACCAATTTACCCTTTTATCACCGCTATCGGGCGGATCCGCGCGATCTGACGGATGATGCCCGCGTCCTGAACTATTGAAATAACATCCCGTACATCTTTGTATGCCTGCGGTGCTTCTTCAGCCAGTCCCTTCAGGCTGCCCGTCTGCACGCTGATGCCTTTATGCCCGAGTTTTTCGGAAATTTCCCGTCCGTTGAACGATCTCAACGCAGCGGTCCGGCTCATTGCGCGCCCCGCCCCGTGACACGAACTGCCGAATGTCTCATTCTCTGCGTGCGTTGTACCGGCGCAAATATATGAGTGAGTCCCCATCGTGCCCGGAATGAGCACCGGTTGCCCGGTCGAATCAAATACATGCCCGGGGTTATGTCCTACGCCGAATGACCGTGTCGCTCCTTTGCGATGGACAATTGCGGTCGTTTTTTTCCCGTTGACCGTAACCTGTTCTTTTTTTGCAATATTATGTGCCACATCATATAACAATCGGATCACGACGTGTTTCTTCAATACACGGTCAAAGACATTCCGCACGGTATCGGTGATCGCCTCGCGGTTTGCAAATGCAAAATTTGCCGCCGCATTCATGGCATTGAAATAATCTTTCCCGTCTTGTGAAGCAAACGGTGCATATACAAGTTCTCGGTCGGGCAATTGAATATGTTGTTCAGCAATGAACCGTTGAAATAATTTCACATAATCCGTACACACCTGATGGCCAAGACCGCGCGAACCGCAGTGGATCTGTACTACTACCTGATCGGCTTGAATTCCCCATCGTGAAGCGGTCTCATTGTCAAAAACGGTGTCAATGTATCCGATCTCAAGAAAATGATTACCTGAACCCAAACTGCCGAGTTCCTGCATGCCGCGGTCACGCGCACGTTTGCTTACGGCATCAAAATCACTGCATTCAAGCGTCCCGTTGTCTTCAATGGCATGAAGGTCTGATCTGTCGCCCAAGCCGTTGTTTACGGCCCAATGAGCCCCTTCATGAAGCACGCGCTCCATGGTCTTATCATTGAGTTTCACAAGTCCGCCTAGTCCCGCTCCGGTAGGGATCGCGGAATACATCGCATTATTCAACGTCACGGTATCGTTTGCGATCTGTTCTTTGCTCAAGTCAGTTAGAAGCACCCGCACTCCGCAGTTGATATCATACCCCACGCCGCCGGGCGAGATGATACCCTTGTCGGCATCGAACGCAGCTACACCACCTATCGGAAAACCGTATCCCTGATGCATGTCGGGCATTGCAAGCGCATACCCGATGATTCCCGGAAGGCCGGCAACGTTGATCAGTTGTTCTATGGACTTATCGTCAACCACAGCATTGAGCATCTGCTCGGTAAGATAAAAACGCGCCGGAACGTGCATTGATCGGCGAAAATCGACCGGCAGTTCAAAAAGAGATCCGTTGATCTTTGTAAAAGGATATTTCATTGCATCACCTATTGGAGAGTATACCGTCGGAAAACGTACTATTCAATGATTATTACCTTGCAAAAAACGCCCAAAGATTTTATAGTTGAACCGATATGAGACTAGAAAGAAAACTACATACCCTGCTAACCGGCATCATTCTCCGTCATCTTCTGCGTTCATGGAGAACGCCGTTACGTTTTGGGACGACAATTAAAATACTGAAGCTCATTGGCCGTGCGTTTAACAGAAGAAAAACCATTCGTGACATCAGCATACCGCCTTATCTTATCGCAAGTGTCACGACCGCATGTAATCTCTCATGCAAAGGCTGCTACGCGCACGCCCATCAACGCAAGACCGCCATGATGTCCGTCGAACGCTGGCGCTCATTGTTTGACGAATGCGCCGATCTGGGTATAGCCGCTGTGTTCGTTGCCGGAGGAGAACCGCTGCTGAGAAAAGACATTCTCGAGGAGATCGCGCATCATCCGCGTACACTCTTTCCCGTAATAACTAACGGCACGCTGATAGACGACGACATGATCAAGTTCTTTAAATCGCACCGTCACATCATCCCGATCATCAGCATCGAAGGCCACGAATCGCACACCGATGAACGACGCGGTTTTGGAGTGGGCAAGCAGACCACGGACGTATTTGAAAAACTGAAAAAGAATGGTATTATCACCTGCGTGTCGCTCACCGTGACCCGCGAAAATATCCATACGGTGATGACCGCCGACTATATGAACACGCTCGCACGGCAGGGAATATCTGTGGCGTTTTTGGTGGAATACGTACCCATTACGCCCAATACCGAACATCTCATCCTCACTGATGAAGAAAAAATACACATGAATACGCAAGCGGCAGAACTCACGAAACATACCGCCGTGATCGCCATCCCCTTCCCGGGCGACGAGACCGAATACGACGGCTGTCTTGCGTCGGGACGGAGCTTTTTGCATATCGCACCCGACGGCAGTGCTGAACCGTGCCCGTTTGCACCGTTCTCCGATATGTCGCTTACGCAACATTCGTTGAAGGAAATACTTGCCTCGCCGATGCTTGCGCAGATCCGTGAAAAACACGCGCTTCTGAAGGAAACACAGGGCGGCTGTGCGTTGTGGGCAAATAGAGATGAACTGAAGGCAATGCTTGCCGAAAAAGGAGCACATAAATGAAACTGCGCAATTCCATGAAGGCCATCATCATACGCGACGGAAAGATACTTTTACAAAAGAATGAGGATGAACTCGGGCTCTTTTATCTCTTGCCGGGGGGCGGTATGAATGCCGAAGAGACGTTGCACGAAGCACTGCAACGCGAATGTAAGGAAGAGATCGGCACGGAAGTGATGATAGGCGAACTGCGCTACATACGCGACTATATCGGAAGCCATCATGAATTCGCCGAATCCGACAGCGACGTGCATCAGATAGAATTCATGTTCGAATGCTCACTCCCTGACGGATATGAACCCCAATTCGGTCATATCCCCGACGACCGCCAGATCGCCGTGGAATGGATACCGCTGAATGAGTTGAACGATATCCCGCTGTATCCCGCCATATTGAAATCCCTCCTCCCCGATATCCGCGCCAACTCGCCGGTGTATCTGGGGGATGTGAATTGATTTACAATTTATGAAGCGTGCAATCGCGGTGTGACGCACACAGATGAAAAATTAACAATTGCTTTTTTCCGATACTTCATCTACTCTCTCTTCAGCACACAAAAAGGAGTTATTCTCTTCGGAGTATGTACTACGTTATGAACTATCTTAAAATAGTACGGAACAACCTTGGATTACTAGTGAGAAAATATTCCAAAACGCCACGGTTATCAGCAGTTGCGATCGAGATCAATTCAGGATGCAACAGAAAATGCGAGTGGTGTCCAAACAGTATAGCCTCCCGACCCCAAAATAAATTACTGGAAGATACTCTTTTTTACAATATCATTGATCAATTGGTAGCAATGAAATTTCACGGACAAATAACCTTTAATTTATTCAATGAACCATTACTTGATACGAGGTTAGCAACATTCATAGCCTATACACGAAAACATCTCCCCTCATCTGTTATTTACCTCAATACCAATGGCGATATCCTAACACTTGAAATGTGGACACATCTTCGTGAGCAAGGAATGGACTATGCAAAAATCTCTCAATATGACGGGCAATTTAATAACAACATCCGCACCGTCATGGAACGCCTTGATAAGAACGAAAGAAAACACTTTCGTGCATATATCTTTAAACCGTCACAAATCAATAATCGCGCCGGACTTATCGCAACAACCAGTAAACTTCCCCTTAAAAAGTTCTGCAGCAGACCGTTTTATCAGTTATGTATAACATATGAAGGTAAGGTTGTACTCTGTTGTAATGATTATTACGGACAGGTTCAAATTGGTGATATCCGAACAAACAGAATAAAAGACATTTGGAGAAATGATATTTTTGTTCGTTACAGGAAAACCCTCAGAAAAGGTAATAGAGGTAATTTGGCATTGTGTAAAACGTGTGATCTGCTTAATTTATAACATGAGACCTTTTCGAAGGATTACGCTACAAACGGGGGCTACCCAAGGGGCGGACAATCGCTTGCATAAAGGTCTGTTTTTAATATACAAGGGGCAGAAGATCTTCTGCCTGCCTCCCGTCGGTCATCGAGTGATTGCGTAAGCAATCGTACCGAGATGCGGGAGGGGAGCTTGTGCTGAGCGAAGTCGAAGCATGGGGTGGGCACAAAGATAAAAATGGTAGTCTTGCAAAAGACTCAACATTGTATTGTGATAATTCCATATTCGTGAATACTTATGAGGCGTAGGCAGTAATCAAACAGGTATGCGTGAGCAAGAAAGATTTTTTGTGATTAAAGCAGTGATTTTTGATTTTGATATGACGTTGGTGGATTACATGAAAAGTGATTATCATGCCATGTGTGCAGTAGCTTCTATTGGACCGAAAAAAATAGATGCGACAGAGTTCTGGAACAAATCCGGTGATATCCTAGAACACATATATAATGAGAATATCACCGGATCCGCGATTCACAGCGAAAGGCTCATTCGAACACTTGCTTTCTATGGTATCGAATGGAACGATACATATCTGACTACATACCTTCATCACTATTTGAATAGTGTGTATGTATTCACCGGCGTGCGCGAGGTATTGGAAATCCTGAAAGAAAAAGTAAAACTTGGCTTATTAACAAACGCTTGCGATCCTGCGGAACAAAGAATACGAATAGCAAACACAGGATTAAGCGACTTATTTGATACGATCTGCATTTCAGGCGAAACACAGAAATACAAACCCCATAAAAACGCATTTGACGACATATTGAAAAAACTGTGTGTTGCACCTCATGAAACAGTGTACATCGGAGATTCTGAAACAAATGATATTATTGGTGCAAAAAACGCAGGTTTGTATGCCATAAAGAAAGGAAAATCGACACAACCGACAAAAGCCGATGCCATATTCGATGACTATAACAAGTTTTTTGATGTGTTGCAAAATTTAATTCTCGTATGACTCAAAATACACATTCTAAAAAACAGATCATCGATCATTCAGATAATTTTCATAGGGGAAGCGAAAACGTGAATTCCGTCCCGTGTTCTTCCGACGACATAAAATCCACTTTCCCACCAAGCACGGTCTCCCCGAAAAATTTTATCGAATATGTGCCCATTCCCCTGCCTTCGCCTTTTTTGGTACTGAAATACCTTTGAAATATCCGTAATCGTATATCAGGCGGCATCACACCGTGATTCCACACATGAAAAGTGACCTTCGTCGCATCACGATCGATCGAAAGTTTAATAGCATCGCCCTCTTTACTTGCTTCAAAAGCGTTTAACAACATATTGGTCAGCACTTTCAATACAAGCGTCCTATCGGTAATGCACGACAAATCCGCATCAACCGGAGCGATATGTAGTGTTTTATTCGTAACAGAATTGTGATTGGCAAAAAACACTCTGAGCTCTTCAACAACACCGTGTATCTCCACTTTTTGCATGCACGGGTTTATCATGATCTCATTACCGCTGAAAAGACTCCGTTGAATATCGATCTCAGTTTTCAGCCGAAGCGTGAGCTGATTGATGACCGCGGTTGTATCGGATTCTCCCTGTTTGATCGTCAAAAGATCGCTTGCGCCGATAATACCGCTTATAATATTGTTCAAGTCGTGAAAAAAAGTTCTTTCCAGCATTACTCGTTGCTGCTGCAGTGTAATGTCGTATAAAAACACCAAAAGGAATCGCTCGTCGTTAACTTTCAGCGGATGTGCCCTGACGACCAGAGCGATCTCCTGCTCCTTATCACCCTGCATTCGTGTCAGCGCACATATTCGTTCTGCCGGCTGATCGTCCTTCAGACTTGCAACGATCGCAAGTGCCGCCCCGCAACTGGAGCAATACTCCGACGTTCCGCATCCTTCAGAAGTTTCATGAGCATGCGGGCACTGCAACGCTTCACCGGGGCGCATCCCCAGAGATTCGGCGGGATCCGTGATACCCAGGAGTTTGATGAACGAATCGTTCATGGCTACGATATGCCTGTTCTCATCCAGTATTACCAAAAGCCCGCTGGTCAAATGCAATACATTCGACATCACATTACTGTCGCAGATCATTTTTATTTCTGTTGATAATTCTTTACCGCTTGAACGTTTTTTTGGTTTACTATAGCGTTCCATGTTTTCCCCTCACTTGATACGCAATCGAACTACCCTTCAACTCAGCTATCAGAATATCAGTAATCTGAAAATAAGTCAATACCGAACATGTCAGGTTTTTCTTGAACATGTCAGGTTTTTCTTGACTTAAGCTTAAAACCATGCATACTTCTGACATGGATACAAACGTGAATAATATCGGCAAAAGAGCAAACGTAACCGTTTCATATCAAAAAGGACACCGTATTTTACCAGTAAAACTGTTATGTACCTATCGTATTATGCTGTACTGTGTTCAGTTACTGATAATGACATCTGTATTGTTTTCATGCAATAGGAAGGAAACCTCGCTCGAAAAGTATCTTGAAAATATTGAAATTCAATATGAAACTCAATCACAAAAAGCCGTAATTCTTGAAGTTCTGAATGATATGCTAAAAATAACTCCGGAAATGTTGAAACAAAAAAAATACCCAAATTACACCGGTGAAAAAGATCAGTGGGACTGCCGAATCGTACTTGATAGGTATTTCGTTCCTGATGACCCCTCGAAGACCCTTTCCGATGATTTTTATAATGAGATCACCACACGTACCGTACAAAAGAGAATTCTTTTGTTGATCTCCGATCTTGAAATGAAACAATAAGTGAACTAACCCCGCAAAACTACGGGGGTATCGAAAACATAATTCAATAGGTAAGACCTTTTCAAAACTCAACATTTACAAATTATCTTTATTTTCTAAAAAGGGGTGTGGGGACGAAGTCCCCACTATATAACAAGTTAAACCCCTCCCGATTTTCACGGGAGGGGTTTGGGGTGGGCACAAACTCAAAAAATGGTAGTTTTGCAAAGGTTTTTTTATTTTATAGTTGTGCACCCACCCCAAACTACGCCCTTTTCTTTTGGGCGCGGCTTATTTTTTAATATGCGGGAACTTTGTCCCCATACCTCTAAATACTGAAAGCCAAAGCAAGCTTCGGAGAATTTGCCCCATTGAGATTAAAAAAAACGACACCCTGCGGTGTCGTTGCAAAATGCAAACAAATGTTTTTTATTTCTTAGGCAGATTTTTAAGGCCCATAACAGCTTCGGAAGGCATTTCCATTTTTGTAGCATCCTTTGCGATCGTCTGATACATATCACGATAACGCGACAGTGTCATATCGGCATTCTCATCACGCGCTAATTCAAACATGAATTCAAGTACTTCAAGTAATCCTTTGACAATAATATTGGCATCGCTGGTGCCCGCTTCTGCCCAATCCAAGGCCTCAGCATCAAAATGACCTGTCGATGCAGTAAACCCCACATCTTGGAAGACAGGATATATCTGCTTCAGTTCGTTCACCTTTTCTTCAACAGTTTTGAGATTGATAATAATTTGAGGCTGATCAATGAATAATGCATCGAGGAAACGATTCAGCGCTTCGGCTAATAATCCTACGGCGGTATTCGGAATTTGGAATTTCTTTTTACGTTTGAACAAGTTAAGAAAGGTTTTATCAAATTCCGAGGATTGTTTTGAAGACGAATTGGAACTTGACGAATCAGTCGCTATACTCTTGATCTCAATGATCTTGGCGTTGATCATCGCGGTAATTATCTTTGCCGCAGCAGTAGAGTCAATATGGGTCTTTTCAATTATTTCTTTTACTTTACGAATACCGTTTACCAACGAGAGCACTTTCAGATCATCATTCGTGAGGTGGATGTTTTCAAGGCTCTTGTCCTCGGAATCAACGATTGCGAGTATCGCATTATCGTCAGGGATAAGTTTTTTGGCTTCCATCAATTCATCACTGCGTCTCGCAGCTTCAAGAATAAGGTTCTGCCAATCCCACATAATAGTATTCTTCGCTGATTTTTTATCGGGTATAAAAATAAATTTTCCGTCATTCCAATTGAACATCAAATACACGGAATCTTCCGCTTCAACAGTATTAGAACGAGCGTGAACTATAAATCCGTTATCGAAGTAAATCTCCCCGCTTCCGCTTTTCCCTTTTATTTCAAGACACCCGGTACGCTGTCCGAGCCCAATCAGCTGAAAAAGGTCAGCTAAGCCGAAATCGGTTAAATTTCCTTCAAGTGCCATCCAGAACCTCCGTTCTACATATCTTTCAACAAGGTATCAATTTCTTCACGTAGCGTTTTACGAACCTGCGTGATCGGTATTTGAGCTTTACTTCCGTCATCTTTCAGAACAACTTCAAGTTTCCTAATGGTCTGCTCTGTTTCTTCCCTCAAAATACCTAATATTGTTTTCTGTCCGAAAATTGTGATCAAAATGCACCGTGAGCCGACTCTGTTCAGATCAATACTTTCAGCTTCACCTTTATGAAATAACACAGTAAACTGCGGTTCACTCACCAAACGCGCAAGTGCGACCGTGGCTGCAAAATGGCTCGCAGATAATGATGCCAACGCAACCGTATTGATATTACCGGTATAGCCGGCGATCGCAAGCAATTCACCGTTGATATCAACAAGCAGATCGCATTTTGCAGATGATTTCCAAATCAACTCCGAAAGGATCGATTCGACATCTGTTTTCTGTTCCCCCGTTAATTTCATAGTTATCGTCCCTCACTGATTGCTTTCAAAACAAGTTTGCTGATTGATTTGAGTGTATCGAAAACACCGACACCTTCAATCGCAACCGCTTCGACCGACAAATATCCTTTTGGATTGATCGCTTTTTCAAGCTCATCATACGTCATTACATTCGGCAGATCCACTTTATTATATTGCATGACAAACGGAATATTTTCAGGATCAAGATTTTGGCTGATCAGATTCACCCGTAAATTCTCAAGACTTTCATAATTCTCATCCAGCCGTTCACGTTGAGCGTCAGATACAAAAACAACACCGTCTGCACCTTTCAGTATCAACCTTCTGCTTGCATCGTAATGCACCTGTCCCGGAACTGTATACAAGTGAAAGCGTGTCTTAAAACCTTGCACTTGTCCAAGATCCAGCGGCAAAAAATCGAAAAACAATGTACGGTCGGTCTCAGTTGCCAATGATACAAGTTTTCCTCTGAAATCAGGATTTATCTGCTGATAAATATATTTGATATTTGTCGTTTTACCGCCAAGTCCGGGCCCGTAATAGACAATTTTACAGTTAATTTCTCTTGACGCGTAGTTTATAAGAGACATAGTTCCTCCTCCGCCGGCGCTCAGTCTTTAAACAAATTGTCTATTTCATTCTCCAACGCCTGCGTAAATGATTGATCAAGACGCTGAATTTGTCCGTCAGCCTTACTGCGTTCAACCATGTCTTTCAATACGGAAGCAAGTCTTTCGATCGTCTTTTTCACTTCAAGACGAACAAGACCCAATGACGTTTCTTGAGCATTATACACTACGACCATTATTATACTGCTCGCAACGATCGATATATGAATGCTGTCTTTTACGCCTTCATGAAATAATACTGAAAATTCTGTCTCACCGATCAATTTTGCGATCTCACTTGTGGCCGCGAAATTACCCGCCGAAAGCGAGGCAAACGCGGTAGAATCCAAATTCTTGGAATCGCCCCTCATGGTTATCAGTTGTCCGCTTTTATCGACAAGAAAAACACATGATGTCTTCGAATTGTTTAACAACTCATCCAATAAAGCGTTTATTTTATTAAAACTGTCTTCGTACATTATAATGCCCTCGTGCATACCAACCTCCTGTCTATGTAATTTATTATAAGAGTAAAACGCTTTCTGTCAATATGTATTTACTTGATTTGATGAAAACACGTATAATTTCAAGTTATTTTACCGCAAAATTAAATCGCAACTCATAATTATGCTGCATCCCTCACATCAATCATCTGTAGCGTGATAAAATATTGCGCTGTCACTCACTATTTTTTCGGTACATCGGTTTACCAAATAAAATATTTTCTTGTTTTTCCAATTGTTTTCATATATAATTACCGGAAAGGATCAGATATGAAAAAAGAAACTATAAAAATTGATTCCAATACTGTTGAGTTTTGTTGTCCGTCATGCGGGACAGAGAATTCATTCACATACGGCTCTTCTTTACCTTTTTTATATTGTTCGGCATGCAAGTATGTATATGCGTGGATTTCTGCTCCGAACGAAATGACCGTTGAGCGAAAGGATACATGACATGACTGACGCTATCTCAAAAAATACTGATGATGGGAAAGAACGTCGTCGTTTTGAGCGATACGCGGTTCGATTCCTTATCTATGATAACAAACGGCAACGTATCGGTGTCATGCAGGACCTTTCAATACTCGGCATGTCCTTTGTATCGAATAAGTCATTTGAACCGAATGAGATCATAGAAGTAAATATCAATCTTCCCACCGATGATTTTGCGGAATATAACACGCAGGAACCGTTACACGTAAAAGTGAAAATACAACACAAGGATGTGAAAAACGACGGCAAGATCATTTACGGCGGGGCTTTCTTGAATATTAAATCATTTGAGATCAATCTGTTAAAACAAGCGATCGACTTTATGTTCTTTAATCTTCATAAATATTCAAAACCTGAAGGAGATACACCAAATGGATCACAAAATTAAAGACATAACCCTCGCCTCGTGGGGGCGTAAGGAAATTGACATGGCGGAAAAGGAAATGCCGGGGCTGATGGCATTACGCGAAAAATACGCGAAGATCCAACCGCTCAAAGGGGCTCGTATCGCCGGTTCGTTGCATATGACCATACAAACGGCAGTATTGATAGAAACGCTCATTGTGTTGGGCGCAGACGTGCGTTGGGCGTCATGTAATATCTTTTCAACACAAGATCATGCGGCGGCGGCGATCGCAGAAAAGAATATTCCCGTGTTTGCATGGAAAGGCGAGTCAGAGGAAGAATACTGGTGGTGTACCGAGCAGACGTTACATTTTGCCGACGGTAAAGGACCTAATCTGATCATAGACGACGGTGGCGATCTGACGTGGTTCATTCATGAAAAACATCCAGAGATGCTCGCCAATCTTATCGGCTTAAGCGAAGAGACCACTACGGGTGTGCATCGTTTATACAAAATGTCGGAAAACGGCACATTGAAAACGCGTGCAATAAACGTGAATGACTCAGTCACAAAATCAAAATTCGACAACACCTACGGTTGCCGCGAATCACTTGCGGACGGTATTAAACGTGCTACCGATGTCATGGTGTCCGGTAAGGTCGCGGTGGTTTGCGGTTACGGAGAAGTAGGCAAAGGCTGTGCACAATCCATGCGCGGGTTCGGCGCACGCGTCATCGTCACGGAGATCGACCCGATATGTGCATTACAAGCTGCGATGGAAGGCTATGAAGTGACGACACTCGACGACATACTTGCTCGCGGCATAGGTGATATTTTTATTACAGCGACAGGCAATACGCATATTATAACTTATGAGCATATGAAAAAAATGCGTGATGAAGCGATCGTGTGCAATATCGGTCACTTTGATGATGAAATAGACGTAAAACCATTGTTTGAAACAAAAACAATAACGCGTATCAACATCAAACCGCTTGTGGATAAATTCGTATTCCCCGACGGACATTGCATAATCCTTCTTTCAGAAGGTCGCCTTGTCAACCTCGGCAATGCAACGGGACATCCGTCATTTGTGATGAGTGCGTCATTTACCAATCAGGTGATCGCGCAGATCAGCCTTTTCACCGAAACGAAAAAATACGAACTAGGAAAAGTCTATATGCTCCCGAAACTGTTGGATGAAGAGGTCGCACGCCTGCACTTAGGAAAACTCGGTGTAAAACTCACACGATTGACCAAGGAACAGGCGGATTACATCGACGTCTCCCCCGACGGACCGTATAAGGCGGAGCATTATAGGTATTGATAAATGCATGGAAAATCATAAAACACTATTACACGTTATACGGTTCATATACAAAACAGATTTTGAATAAGACAAGTTTTTATAAATTTTAAAGCCCCAAATTTTATTTTTTTATCAATTATTTTCAGTTTATAAGAATGCTTGTGTTTTAAGTAGTGTATTTAATTTAATAAAGATATAACAGCTATTAAAAACCAAAACAACACCCATGCTATGGATAGTAGACATGATGAATTTGAAGCATTCTCACTGTTTTGATCATTATTAAGCAATTTCGAAATATTTATATCAAATTTGCATTTAATTTTATTCTCGAATGATCCTGCAGACATTACCAATTCAATATCCTCGTTAATTTTTAGAGAAGAATTGTTGCTTTCTGATACTCTAATACGAAAATTCGCTTCACTATTACGTGGAATAATTAATTTCTCTGGTATAGCTTGTAAAGCAGAAGGCATACCGACAAAATACGCTTCCATATCAAAATCATTGAAATTGTTTTTAATAAAAAAATAAATTCTCGCATCTTGGTATGTGATTTTATTTCTATGAAAAATAATATTTTTTTGTTTGAGTGTAGGAAATTCGCCTGTTGGTACTCCTTTATAAACTTTGTTAAAATATTCATTAACCGCATGCTCTGAAATGTTTTTTCTTTCAGCAAATTTCAAAATTATACTTTTCTCATTCTTTGAAAATCTACCATCTGCAGCAAAATCTTTTATGAGTTTTTCTATATATGCAAAATTTTCGACAATTTTGCATTCGGACCTGCTTGTTTTGACTGTTTTTGGAAAATAATCATCCTTCATTGCACACCACGGGCATTCGCTGAGATGTGTTGGATACATGTGAAGAGTATTCTTTAAACAAAAATTACGCTTATTTTTAAGATATTCATGCATAGAAAGATAATTTTCTTTTATTACAGCAAACCAATCATTCGCAGAAGGTCTTAAAACAGGATTATGCTGCCCTTCTTTAAAACAACGGCGGAACAGCTCTTTGATATTCGGCGGTATGATGTCATACGGCAACGCATATGCAGGCGGAAATACTTCAAGATTGTCGTAGTCTTCATACGGATAATACCCGTCGGCGATCTTCTCTCCCGGTGTATTCAAGTGTTCGACACTCGACCCGCGTGATGCATACGGATGGGTATTCAGCATCAAGAGCTTGAAAATCAACACTACAAGCGCAAATCTATCGGAATATTGGCGATTTTCGATTGTTTCGTGTTTTATGACCTCCGGTGCTGAGTATTCAGGCATGTAGACGGAACACGGAAAGATTTTACCGTCTGTACCGTGTATCTCAAAACTGTCGCAATCAACGATGGTAATTTTACTGTCTTTGGTGGAGACGAGAATGTTCTTATCATTCAGATCGCCGATGGCGTGCCCTGCTTCGTGAATACTTGCCACACAGCTTGCGAGGTTGAGTGCAACAACATACATGTGCAGATAGGTGAACCCTGTGCCGAAGTTTTCAAGTCGATAACACACCGAACTTGTCGCACCGGGTTTGTCGCAAAGAAGGTGATACTCACGAAAAACATTCGTATCAATAAGCGGCATGATGAAACCGATAAATGTGGTGCATGCTTCATCTTCATACACGATCGCCTGTGGCCAACAAATCGAATAGTGTCCTGCGGCAAGTGTGGGGTCTTTTGGCGGTGCCGCGATCATTGCCGTGAGCTTGGCTTCAAGCTCAGGAGTGCGCTTCTTTTCGTGATAAATTTTGACACAACGTGCGGTATCACCTGCAACAGCATATACCGTCCCCTCACCGCCTGCACCGAGCTTGCGGTCGAGGGTGATTCGCATCGGTTGGGTGTCTGAAAAAATAAACACAGTCATAGGTAGAGAGATGATACAGGATTTTGGGTATTTGTCAAACATTATACAGCCCTAAGAGATAGTGCTATTGACTTAGTATTGCAATTAAAAGAAAAAATAATACAATAATTCCTATAATCAACTTTTCATAGAATTTTACTCCGGGACGAGGAAGCTTCAGCCAATCAGCTATCTCCCAATCAAAACGAAGAGTATATTTTAATTTAATCTGAACCTTGTGTTCGTAATTGAAGTTTGAATTTAAACTTTTAATATTAATTTGTACGCTTCGCATCCCGGATCTGCCTCTAATTCTTTTCGGATTGAGCATAATTGATAATGCTTTTGAGCTACCCGGATTAATGGTAACTTTACCACTTGGCGTAACTTTTAAGTAACTACTCACACTGGCACTTACATCTAACACTAAAATATCACTTATAAAATTATTTTTTATTACCACTGCATCTCCACATTCATCACCATCCCAATAAATTTTCTGGAAATCGATAAAATTTGTAGAGAAGGAAGGAATATCCCCCATAATAACCGATTTATTTAGATCCATATAGTTCGCAACCATTGTAGAAAGCTCATCATCGCTTACATTAAGTGTCTGTGCTTTATAATACAATTTCCGATATTCATCTTTAGAAATCTTTTGATCATCGCTATAAAAATCCATAAGTTTTGTTAGATATTCGAAAGGTGTGTCTTCTTTCACTTTGCTACGCTTCATTAGCTTCATATATTTTACAGGAAAATAATCATCTTTCAATGTACACCAGAGACAATACGATATATGACACGGATAAATATGCAGTAAATTTTTTTCACAGAATTTATGTTGATTTTTTTGAAATGAGTGCATTTCAAGAAATTCTTTTCTTATTGCTTCAACCCATTGTAGTGCAGACGGTCGTATTTCGGGATTATGCTGCCCTTCTTTAAAACAACGACGGAACAGTTCTTTGATATTCGGCGGTATGATCTCATACGGCAACGCATATGCAGGCGGAAATACTTCAAGATTTTCGTAGTCTTCATACGGATAATACCCATCGGCGATCTTTTCTCCCGGTGTATTCAAGTGTTCGACACTCGACCCGCGTGATGCATACGGATGGGTATTCAGCATCAAGAGCTTGAAAATCAACACTGCAAGCGCAAAACGATCGGAAAGCTGTCTATTTTCAATTGGTTCGTGTTTTATGACCTCGGGTGCCGAGTATTCGGGCATGTAGACTGAGCATGGAAAGATCTTCCCGTCTGTGCCGTGAATCTCGAAACTGTCACAATCCACGATGGTAATTTTACTGTCTTTGGTGGACACAAGAATATTCTTGTCATTCAAATCGCCAATGGCATGACCTGCTTCGTGAATACTTGCTACACAGCTTGCGAGATTAAGTGCCACGACATACATGTGCAAATAGGTAAAACCCGTGCCGAAGTTTTCAAGTCGATAACACACCGAACTCGTCGCACCGGGTTTGTCGCAAAGAAGGTGATATTCACGAAATACTTTCGTATCAATAAGCGGCATGATGAAACCGATGAACGTGGTGCATGCCTCATCTTCATACACGATCGCCTGTGGCCAACAGATTGAGTAATGCCCTGCAGCAAGCGTGGGGTCTTTTGGCGGTGCTGCGATCATTGCCGTGAGCTTGGCTTCAAGCTCAGGAGTGCGTTTCTTTTCGTGATAGATCTTCACGCACCGCGTAGTATCACCTGCAACAGCATACACCGTGCCTTCGCCGCCTGAGCCGAGCTTGCGGTCGAGGGTGATTCGCGTCGGTTGGGTGTCTGAAGAAATAAACACATTCATAGGTAGAGAGATGATACAGGATTTATTTTGATTGTCAATTGATTTTCAATATATATCCCGATCCACTTAAGAACGTGACTCGCATGATCAACGCACTGCACATTTATGGTATCTTCTCCTCATCGCGTATAATCGAATCCAAACGGTCACACACATCCCTGATGATGTCATCACAGACTTCCCGTGATACATTTCTCGCCTTCGCTTCTTCCACACCCGCAGATGTCGATAGATCGACTCCCAAAAGTCCTTTACAATCGCTGCAGGTATGAGCTTCTTCAAATGAATTCATGAATGCGCGAACATTTTCATACACTCGTGTTTTCGACTCAACAGGTTTCGATTCATCAAATAACACACATCCCAACACCATGACCGCACCTGTCACCGCACCGCATGTATATTGCTTTCGCCCCATTCCGCCGCCAAATCCGGCCGCGAGTAACGATGCCTGTTTTGTCGGGACGTCGTAGTGTTCGGAATATGCCATGATAACGGATTGTGCACAGTTATAACCGGTTGTAAAATACTTTATCGCTTGTTCTGCATGTGTTGCCATATCCACTCCTTTGTTCTGATGAGTATACGCATAGTGATTGCGGTGTAAATAAAAAAAAATGAACTACCCCGCAGCAAGCTACGGGGTATCTCCCCAAAAAATACTATATTTGTTCGCCCACCCCAAACCCCTCCCTTTTCTTTTTGGGAGGGGCTTAATTTCTAATATTGTGGGGACTTCGTCCCCACACCCCTAATAATAACAAAATTATAATAGTGAAGCCGAAGCAAGCTTCGGGGAATTTGACCCATTTAGATTTAATGAGGAGTGTGCGAAAAATTCTGATTTTTAAGGGGAAGGCAGATACGCCTTCCCCCAACTTACAATGATACTTATTTTATATCTCCGACCTTTTTCACGCTGGCGTCTACTTTTGATGCCGGTATGATCCCCACTGCATTCGGAACCTGTGCAACGAATGACTTGATCTTGTCAGTATCCATTTCTTTGGGCGGTGCGATGACATTACCGCGTATCTTTTCATCCGCAAGATACTTTTCGAAATCCGCGGCACTCATACCCATTACCTTTGTATCAACCGATTTCCGCTCTACCGTATCTTTTACCGGCAAAAAAACCACGATATGCTTGCCGTTGCTCCATCTTTTTTTATCGCCAAGAACAATCTGTTTCATCATATTCGCTGAAATCGAGGTCTCGGTATTTGCCGGGTTCACAATAATCGCAAGATCCTCGGCATAAATCAAACCGGCATAGATAAGCATCATGATTATAAGAATTATTTTTTTCATTGGCTTACCTCCTTAAAACGCCAATGCGGTGTAAATGAGGAGCGAGTTGATATTCAAATCCTCATTTTCGCATCGAGTAAGTGTATACGCAAATTTATAGGAGACATTCGCATTGTGACGAATTTTTAAACCATACTCATACACCGTCAATTCCTGCTTATCAAGGCTTCCCGCATATCGTTGCCCAATACCCGCGCCGGTCACAGGATCATATTCGTGATAATAACCCGGATACTGTTTAGATGTTCTGAAATATGCCTCACCGGTTTCATAACGCACAAACGGTGTAACGGTAACTGACTGACTGAACGGTATGTCATATGCCAAAAGCCCGTAATACATGTATGAATTGGGATAGACTTTGTAAAATTCACGCTTAAAACTCCAGGTCTCCTCTGTCTCGTCATTGATCCTTTTGACAATCGTTTCTTCAGGTGATTTAAATAACTTCTGGTTGGAAAAATTGATAAACATTATCTCACTCATCAGCGTCAAATTACCTTTTACGATTTTCAAATCTGCGCCGAAAACATTTTTCGTATACTCGATCTGTTTGTCTCGATCGCTTGTAAGTTCCGGTAAATACGTTACGGTTGGATTTGCAGTGGTGGCGAGTAATTGTTTATATTCTTCTCCATATCTGACTTCTTTACTCGTATAGCCCGATGCACCGATCGAAAATTCCTTGAAGGCTCGTCCTTGGAATTTCCAGTTCAAGCGTCCGTTCAATGACTTGCTGTCATTCGAATCCATGTTCACCATATGTGCAAAGGTCTCACCGTTTGCGATACCTGCATAATATTGCAACGTCGAATGCGAGAACAAAAATTTGCCCGAAAATTCAATACCGGCGAGTGTGGTCGGAATATAATGGAACATAAACGGAATCTTCGTATTGATAAGTGCCGGTTGACCGTGGTCAAGATTCCATATACCGAACGGTGTTAAAAATTGACCGGCTTTGATCGACAACGAATCACTTGCTGAACGTTCGATATACGCACGTTCAATCGCTAAACTACCCCAATTGTATGACTTCCAGTTGATGTCGTCAATAACGGTCGTATTGATCGGCAAATATCGCAAAAAATATTTTCGATAGAAAAGAATACCATTTGCAGGATTCCCGCCTACATACACCGGATCATATCCGAACAACGTCGGTTCGGTAGTTGACGGTCGTCCTGCGGGATAATAACTCAACTTCACTTCCATAAAACCGCGATATTTCTCTACCGGTTCAAAAAGAAAGTAAAGATTAAGATCGCTCGCGGCAAAATACGAGTTCTCGGTAAGCCATTCTTTCTGCAGTGCGGTTTCATTTTCAAAGGAAAATTTGTTAAACGATACTCCCATAAAACCAAATATCTTAAACTTTTGCTCCTGTTGCTCATCCTGCTTGTACTGCAACATTTCAAGTTGTGTTTTCAAATCCTCAATGTCCTTTTTCATAGTCTCGGTATCGTCAGCAACAACAATACCTATCAAGAATACTACAGATAACGCAAAAGTAACCAACAAATGCCTCATACGTCCTCCTTTACTCTTTGATCGTCAAAGATCGTTCTTCCCCGCCTTCAGTTCTATACGTAAAACGATTAATTTTCCCGCTCATTTCAGCCGCAACACGTGTAAGATCAATAACTCGTTGGGTCAATCCGGAAATTTGTCCTGAAATAATATTTGCAGTGTCAGACACCGATTCGATCCCTCCGTAAAATTCTTGTGTTATGGTACCGATATTTTTTATTTCTGAAATAACTCTGTTCATCTTTTCCATTGTTTGCACAATGTTATTTGAGAGAATTTGTAACGCATCGACGGTCTGCGTGACATACGTTCGCCCTACTCCCACGTTTTCAAGAGATGTATCCATAGAACGAATCGCCGCAGAGGTCTTTACATCGATGTTCGTGATAATATTCTCAATTTCCCCTGCTGATGATGCGGTTTTTTCGGCAAGTTTTCGCACTTCATCGGCAACAACCGCAAAACCTTTTCCTGCTTCTCCTGCCCGTGCCGCCTCGATGGCCGCATTGAGCGCCAGCAAATTGGTCTGATCAGATACGTCTTTTATCAATGTCAGCATATCGTTGATCGCATTTATCCATGTTCCCAATTCATTGAGATCTTTACTGGTTCGCTCAACCGACGATTCTATGGTCATCATTTGTTTTTGCATGGTATCCACAGTATTCATTGACTCAGACACCGTCGATTGCATAGTATTATTTGCATCAAGAACGGTTTGCGATTCATCATTCACCTCAGTGATTTTCAAATTCACCTGTTCCATGTCACTCGCCATTGAAACCAATGTCTCGTTTTGTTGCATCGCCATCGCATCGATCTCTTTACTGTCATTATTGAGCTCACCCGTTGAAACGGTTATGTCCTGCGAAGCAAATGATACGGACGCAATGATGGTTTCAATTTGGTCCGTGAATTTATTGAACGCCCCCGCCAATTGCGCGATCTCTTCGTCATAGTTGGGTAATATTTCTATACGCCGGGTAAGATCCCCCTCGCCCTCCGAGATGTTCACAAGTGATTGCGTGACATTGCGTATCGGTTTTACGATCGATCCTGCGATCAGACCCGTGACGGCAATACTTAAAATGAACGCAAATAAGAAAGAAATATACAACACGGTCCTCACCGTGAACAATGTCGAGTAAATATAGGATTTTTTCACTGCTCGATATAAGGACCAGCCATTGTCAAGCTTTGCATATTGTGCGTATTTGACGGTCCCGTCGTAATCTTTATACACAAAAAGACCTTTATATTCTTTGAGACCTAATTGATCTATCGTTGTCGCAAGCACTTTTTTTCCGTCTCTGTGTTCTACCACAAGACCTGCATTGTTGACGACTATTATCTCCGCTACGGCGTTTTCATCACGGAAATCTTTAAAAAACTCATCCAATCGAATCGCAAAAAGTAATGATCCGCTGTATAGTCCGAATTCAAGAACAGGAACGGTCATAACAATATAGTTGGATTCTTTCCCCTGAAAAGTAAACTGCATACTCGAATGCCCTTCCTGTAAACCGGTGAGCGTCTCTTTGAGAATGTCAGGCAATTTTTCACTGATCTTGTCGTTCGCCGTTATGACACTCAGATCGCCGGCACTGCCGAGAAGCGCTACCGTTTCAATGATCCCGTTTGAATCGGTGACTATCTGCTCGAGCGCATTCGAAACCATTCCTTTTGTCATTTCGTCATTCACGGTGAGGGCTTCGGTATAAATTGCATTTGAGGCATAGGCTTGTGCTGTTTTCACAAACGTTTGTACCTTCAGATCTGCAGCTTTCTTTGTGTCTGCCGTCTGGCTTTTTAACATTTCAGCAGTTCGATTGAAAAGTGAACTTCCCAACACGATCTGCAAAAACACACCCATTACGATCATGACCCCAAGCATCATTCCGTTCACTGAGAAAATCAGCCTTTTACGCAGTTTCATCGTCTTCCTCCTTAACAACAAGAATAACCAACACGTATATAAGAATCCAAAAACATGATATAATCAACTGATAAAGTATCAGGTAATATTAAACATTAGAAACTTATTCGGTTCGCCAGGCGAAGCACTCGACTCGCATCATTTTTGTCGATATGATATGATCAAAAAAGTATACATCGGAACAATACCGCCGTTCAAATGTTATTCCAACATGGTGAGACTCATGCACACAGTTGACAATTTGGTATTTTCAGGCTATTATTGCGATGACGTAATATAAGGAAAGGACAAACTATTTGTTATGAAAATCGGTATTTTTCAACTTGATACCGCGTTTGAGAATTTACATGAGAACAAACGTTTTATTGAGTCGACTTTATCACACAGTACCGCATCCCTCGTTTGTGCTCCCGAACTTTTTAACACAGGATATGTTCTTTCTCAGATACGCGAGCGTGCACGCAATGCACATGCGATACTTGAATGGTTTTCTCAACTGGCAACGACCTATACAAAAACTATCGCATTGGGATCGATCGCTGAAATTGACAACGGCTTACTCTACAATACCGCATACGTATTCGGGCCAACGGGCTCAATCCTCACCAAATATCGAAAAATTCATCTTTTCACACTCACGGGAGAAGATACTCACTTTGCACCGGGGAATGAGATTGTCACTTTTGATGTGGACGGTTTCAAAATCGGATGTGCGATCTGCTATGATCTCCGTTTTCCCGAGTTATTTCGCATTTTAAGGATCAAAGGAGCGGATGCGGTCATCATACCGGCTAATTGGCCGAAACCGCGCGTCGAACACTGGCTTGCATTGGGCAAGGTACGTGCAATTGAAAATCAAATGTACAGTATCGGCCTCAACAGAGTCGGAACAGATGATGAAAGCGTCTTTACCGGTTCATCGTTCATATTCAGCCCGCGAGGTGAATCAATTCTGGAGATAGGTGATACGACCGGTTATTTTGAATGCGATCTGCACAAGGATCTCGTGCAATCATCACGCACACGGTTAGATTCTTTTCGAGACAGAAAGCCCGATATTTATGCAAAGGAGGGGCTATGAAACCCTGCATGTATTGTAAACACGAGAATCCCGAGAATGCACGATACTGTGAGAATTGCGGTATGCCTCTGGATAAAAACAATAAGGTCGTGTGTTCGGAATGTAATAGAATGATTCGAAACGATTTTAAATTTTGCCCGCACTGCGGAGCAGGGATTGTACATACGGCACATTGCGCAAGTTGCAATGTACTCCTTGACCCCGGAGATCGTTTCTGCAAAAACTGCGGACATGCGGTGACTGATACCACGAAATCGCCTGTTTTTAAGCGTGAAGATCCTGCCACGGTGATTAATCAATTCGCCGATATATTACTCGATACGACCATGCCCCCCCCTTCAGATATTTTTAACTCACCGGACTCTTCAAAAGACGAACCCTCTGTTACCCAACAGATGACTAAAATCGTGACTGCCGAAGAAGCACAAAATGATCCCAATTTATTTATTGATTTTTGTTTGCAGGAAGGATTACAAAAAATGACCGACGGCGATTATAGAGAAGCGGTCAATCATTTTAACAAAGGCGTCGGCGTTCTTATTAAAAACGGGTATGATAAAAAAGAAGATCGCCGATTGATTCAATATTACATAAATCGGGGCATCGCTTTTAAAAGTCTTAACGATTCGGAACGCGCGCAGGATAATTTTCGCCGTGCACTTATGTATGCACAATCAATATTTGCGGTCAATGAGGTTGAGACAATACGCCGATTAATGGCAGAAGGTTGATATAATGAAGTATTTTACACTAATTATTATGCTTTTCACCTCACTTGTAATATATGCACAAGAGGAGCCCCCTGTAGTTGACACACAGGAAAAAACGATTGAAAAACGGATCGTTCCTCTCCCGATATCAACAGTGGCCTTCACTGTCGGGGAACACATGGAATTCAGTATCGAATTTGAAGGTGTCAGCGCAGGAATGGCTTCGTTGACCGTTCAAAGCCTTAAAGACTTCAACGGAATAAAAAGTTATCATTTTGTCAGTCGTGCCAAATCAGCTCCCTTTTATTCATGGCTATATTCGGTCGATGACAGGATCGAATCGTATATGGATGCTGAAAAACTCCGTTCTTTAAAAATTATCAAAAAAATTCGTGAAGGCAAATATAAACGTGACGATAGTATCACGTTCATGCAGGATCAACAAAAAGTCGAAAAAGTAACCAATAAAAAACCTCCGGAACAATTCGACACATGGCCGGATGTGCTAGATATACTCAGTGCATTTTTCATTGCGCGTGCGATTCCTTTAGAGGTGGGAAAATCGTTTGAACTTCCGGTATACGATATTGAGAAAACGTATGCATTAAAAGTTGATGTTCTCGCGAAAGAGACGATTCGCACTCGCCTCGGAAAAATGGAAGCGTTTAAAGTGCGTCCCGACCTCAAATCCATGGGCCTTTTTAAACATAAAGGGAAAATCGATTTATGGGTGTCGGCAGACGGAAGATGTATCCCTCTTCTTCTCAGAAGCACTATATTGGTCGGCGCGATAGAAGCTGTGTTGGTGAAATACGAGGTCAAATAGTGTCTCTTTTTGAACCGCAGTATAAACCACTTTATGAAATACTTCGCCCGTCAACCTTAGACGATTTTTTAGGACAGCCTCATCTTACCGGCGAAAAGGGATTTATACGTGCAATGATACAAAACGGGAAACCGTTTTCGCTTTTGATGTACGGCCCTCCGGGAACCGGGAAAACAACTCTTGCCAGAATCATTGCACAGTCTTTTGACGCGGTATTTATCTATTTCAATGCAGTTGAATCATCAACTGTTGATATTAAAAAAACAATCCAAACCGAATGCGTCGGCGGCATCAACATTCTTTTCGTTGATGAAATTCACCGTTTCAATAAGACGCAACAAGCATTATTTCTTCCTTATATCGAATCAGGTAAGATCATACTTATCGCCACGACAACAGAGAATCCCGCTTTCTCGGTGATAAGCCCGTTGCTTTCACGATTAAGAATGATTCGTTTTGAAAAGCTTGATCTTTCTGCACTCTCAACACTGCTGGTAAAAGGTTCGGAAAAGATCGGGACGACACTTAACGGGGAAATACATGACATGATTCTTGATTTCTCCGACGGCGACGGGAGAACCGCCTTACTTTTACTTGAACACGTATCCGCATTACAGATGCAATTTTCTGATATTTCGATCGAAGAGATTCGCACAACTCTTTCAAAAAAAATGCTTCTTTCCGATAAAAACAGTGACTTTTTCTACAATTATCTCTCGGCACTTCATAAATCATTACGCGGTTCCGACGCCGATGCGGCAGTATATTGGGTAACGGTTATGATCGATTCCGGTATGGACCCCCGCGCGATCGTGCGTCGCATGATCGCAATGGCATCAGAAGATATAGGATTAGCAGATCCTAATGCCGTGCACGTTGCTCTTTGTGCATGGCAAGCTCTTGAAGCATTAGGCGTGCCCGAGGCCACTCTTAATATCATCCAAACAGCAATATATCTTGCACTTGCACCGAAAAGCAACAGCGTTGCGACATCATTACAAAAGGCGCGCAATGCAATAGCACAATTCGGAACACTTCCCGTGCCATCATCGATCTCATCCGCCACTCATTCGTATCGTTACCCGCATGACTATGAAGACTATCTGATCCCTCAAGATTATTTGCCGCAGGAGATCACGACACACACGCTTGTTACATTAAATGACCATGGAAAGGAAAAAGCATTTCGCGAACGTTGGGAATATATAAAGGCACACATTCGAAATAAGGAGTGATATGTATGAGACGCATACTCATTGCAGGAAACTGGAAAATGTTCAAAAATCATGCCGATGCATTACAACTGTCACGAGATGTTGACGCATCTCGCTCTGACTATCCCAATGTGGATATTGCAATATTCCCGCCCTTTGTATATCTTTCGGAAATACTTCACGCTCGCACGACAGATATGATCGTCGGTGCACAAAACATGCATTGGGAAAAAGAAGGTGCCTATACCGGTGAAATATCGCCGATGATGCTCTCATCTCTGGGCATTCATCATGTTTTGATCGGTCACTCGGAACGCAGACTGTTTTTCGGAGAAACAGATACAAGTGTCAATCGCAAGATCGCATCTGCCCTTGAATCTAATCTACTCCCTATCGTGTGCGTCGGTGAGCGTTTAGAAGAACGTGAAAAAGGTATCACCATGGAAATTGTCGGTAAGCAGATAAAAGAATTGTATTTCGGTTTTTCTGAAGAACAGGCCCGTCGGATTTGCATCGCGTATGAACCGGTATGGGCGATCGGGACCGGTAAGAATGCGACTCCCGAAGAAGCCGAAGAGGTACATGCAGAAATTCGTGATCTCACCAACAGATTGTATGGCAGTGATTTTGCCGGTAGCGTACGAATTCTTTACGGCGGAAGCGTTAAACCGGAAAATGCTGAAGGCCTTTTGGAACAAGCCGATATCGACGGAGCATTAATCGGAGGAACATCATTAAAGGCTCAGGATTTTCTTTCCGTATGTAAAACCGCCCATGTTATTAAAAAATAGGAGGCACCAATGAGAAAATTTTTGTTGTTTTTTTTAAGTTTCATGTTTGTAATTTTCAACACGCTCCACGCTGAAAAAAAAGTATTCACCTACAACTACTCATATGCATACTCACCATTTGACACAAAAGATACGGCACGAATCATAGCAATGGAAAAGTTTACCGATTACTATAAAAAAGAAATCGAGAAATATCTTGATAAACAAAAAGAAATACGTGTGTTTTCATATTCCTCTTCTGATTTACAAGCACTTATATCAGGAATCTATCTGATTGCAATCACAACCGAAAAATCATCTGATACATCGATTTCCTTCACTACGTCGGTTACAATTGATACAGAAGAAATGGCTTTATATGTACAAAAAGTAAAAAATTACCCTGATACTCTGCAATATTTTCACACAATAAATAAAAATATCGAGCAAGCGAAGGATCAGATTGATTCATTTGGTAAAAAACATTCTACAAAAGAAGTTGCTATTGACACTCAAAATACATTAAAAACAGACTACACTCAACTGGTCAAATCCTTACACGATCTCATTTTTCTTCGTCAACTCACCTGTGTATACATGGCTCGCCATAATAAAAGATTTTTTGAATTGCTGCAACTATCATCTGAAGTTGTATCGCATGAACAACAAATAATGTTTTTTAAAGCCATTATCTTAGCAGAGCAAAAAGATTACGCAAGTGCTCAAAAAGAAATGGACGCTATGATAAGCCGCATGCCGAATGATACAATGACACCGTACTATGCGTCATTGATCCGTGCAAAAATTACTCATAATAAAAAAGAGTTGCCATTAAAACAATCCTACTATGATCAAGCGTTGAAAATTCAACCCAATCTTACCGAACCATTGTTTGAGAGAGCTCTCCTTTTAATCTCTATAAAAAAACCGCAACTCGCTTTAACCGATATCGATAATTTTCTTAAAAATAGCCCTTTTTCCGCGGACGCTTTGTTTTATCGTGGAATTATATTGGATCAATTATCAAAAAGTAAAGAAGCTCAGGATTCCATGACCAAAGCAGTTCGATATGGGCATAAAGAAGCGGCAAAATGGCTTAATAAAATCAAACAAAACCATATTAAGGAAAAACCAATCGATCGAGAAATATAATATATCGCTCATTGTAACGAGTATTTTTTATCTATCGCAGCGCCGAATGTATGTAAGGAGACCTTTGCGAAATTCGAATTTTTTTCATTTTTTTATTTTTCATAAATAGGGGCGTGGGGACCGTAGGGGCAGGGCTTGTCCCTGCCCGATACTATGCACCGCTACATTGAGATTTTTTGTAGGTGCAGAAAATCTTTCTGCCCGCCTCCCGATTCCCACGGGAAGTGAGCTTGTGCTGAGCACTTCGGCTTCGCTCAGTGTAAACTCCGTCGAAGCATGGGGTGGGCACAGATCATAAAAATAGTAATTTTGCAAAGGTCTTAAAATAGTCGTTTTGCAATGATAGCAAGTTATACCTCGTAGATTGGGTATATGCGTTTCATTTTTTTCAAATGAAGATCTTACCGATTCATACACTTACGCAATACATTACACATTATAGACAGCTGTTAAAACGTGAAATTTATTTTTTACAGTTAATTTCCCCTTTGTCAGTCGGTACAACATAATCAGCTTTTAATGAACTACCCCGCAGCAAGCTACGGGGTATCTCCCCAAAAAATACTATATTTGTTCGCCCACCCCAAACCCCTCCCTTTTCTTTTTGGGAGGGGCTTAATTTCGGTTACAGACACGGCATGCCGTGTCTCTACACCGTCCCCACACCCCTAATAATAACAAAATTATAATAGTAAGGCCGAAGCAAGCTTCGGTGAATTTAACCCATTTAGATTAAAGTGGAAAGAATTTTTGCATGATCAAAAGCCAGTTCAGGCAGTTGTGATAACGAAAACCATGCACATGCGTCTGCATCATCGCCTGCGCTCACATCGTCTTTACGTATGACACTACAACGAAAAACAAGCGCAATGGTATGTCGCTCTCTATCGCGATTCAATGTATCAAAATAACCGACAAAAGAATCGACAAGTACCGATAATCCGGTTTCTTCGGATACTTCACGCACCACCGCTTCCTCGGCAGTTTCATCCCATTCAATAAAACCGCCGGGAAAAGCATATTTCCCCTTTTCCGGATCTCGTCCGCGTCGTATTAAAAGTATTTCATTCTTTTCGTTGAGGACAATACCGTCAACAACGCATGGTCGATTTTGATATCGTCCGCAAACTTTACAAGGATTTTCGGTAAATACGGACATACATCCTCCCTCATCATTCGATTCGAGAACGATTGCGTTTATACTTCAAAACCAAAGAATTATAAAGCTCCAAAGAAATCGGATGAATGAGTCGTTTTTCTTCCGCAATAAAACCCCACGTTTGTGTAATCACATAAATAAGCGCATCATCAATATTTTTTTTAAGCAAATGATATGCTGTTTCGGCCTCTTTAAAATGACGCGTGGGTTCTGCAAAATCCAATATATATAAGAGCGATGATAATACACCCATTCCGGTATACCCGTAGGTATGTTGTGAAACTGCAGTCAAAATGTCGGTATCATGAGTAATATCCTCATTTTCAAGTATGTAGCATGATGCAAAGGAATGAAGATTAACAGGCTGAGCTTCTTCATATCTGTCGGGGATATGCCCCACTGCCTTACTGAAGATGAGTATTTCCTCAATGCTGATATCGCGTGCAATATCGTGAAATATTCCCGCAACATAAGCTTTTTCTTCGTCTACATTATAGTATTGCGCAAATTTTACCATTTCATGCGCCACGGAAAAAGAATGTTCTTGCCTTTTTTTCTTCATCCCGTATTTTTTAAAATATTTTTCGGGATCATATTTTAAAGTATATGTGTCTGTGACCATACTTTTTTCTCCCATGAATACGCAGAATCAACCATGGATTCCAACCCATAAAGCGGTTGCCATCCGAGAATTTCTTGCGCCTTTCTTATAGAAGCTCTGAGAACAGGCGGATCACCTGCACGGCGTGGCGCAAGTTCGACAAGGAATTCCTTATCAGTTACCCTTTTCACGGTATCGATCACTTGTTTTACCGAATACCCCTTTTCACTGCCAAGATTTATTGCATACTGCCCGCCATTATTCAAAATCAGATCCATGGCAAGGACATGTGCCCTTACCAAATCGGTCACATGAATATAATCTCTCACCGCTGTTCCGTCTTGTGTAGGATAGTCATCCCCGAAAATATATGCTTTCTCTCGGATACCGAGTGCGGCTTTTAGCACTAAGGGTATAAGATGTGTTTCCGGATCATGGACCTCTCCGATATATCCGCCTGTATCTGCACCGGCGACATTGAAGTATCGTAACGCAGCATAATTCAAGTGATGCGTTGCTGCCGCATAACCAAGCACGCGCTCAATAAGCAATTTGCTCATTCCGTAATGATTGATCGGACGTAACTCATGGCTCTCGTCTATAGTATCTGATTGTGCATCTCCGTACACAGATGCAGTCGATGAGAACACTACGGAATGTATATCGCATTGAGCAATTGCTTCAAGAAGACGCACGGTCGCGGCAGTATTATTTGAAAAATATTTCAAAGGGTTTTCCTGTGATTCTGCGACTAAACTGCATGCGGCAAAATGAATCACCGCATCGACTGAATGTGCCCGAAATATGGTTTTCATTGCATCCTGATCGGCAATAGAATTGTTATAGAATGGAATTTCACGATGTAAGGCGTTATTGCAATTTTTAATAGCCCATTCATGTCCTGTCGAAAGATCATCCACGACAACAACCGAATGTTGCGTATGAGTCAACAAGTAGTGCACACAATGCGATCCGATGTATCCTGCACCTCCGGTCACACAGACATTAGCCATTCATACACTCCTCTATTTGTTTCTTCACAAACTCAACGTTGAGAATATCATATATCCGTAATTTTTTACCATTCAATCGATCAAGAACCAAAGTACCGCATGTATAACGCTTTTGCATCCGTGATACGGTCGTGGTGATCTTGACGATATCATTGTATGAAATAATAAGTTTTGCATTCTTTCGATACTGAAATATTATTTTATCGTCAAAACATAGTATGATTTCATCAAAAAATATTTTTTCACGTATCTTTAGAACGATAATCGGCATAGCAGATACCATACACAACCATGAAAGATATAAAGGCAATAGTTCAACGGTATTGCGCACCATATAACTCGTTTTCAGTTCAAAATAACCTATTATCATTATAGCTGCCAGTAATAATGATAAACCGATATGATACGGTAGAAAACGCATACACCACAATACCGGAACAAACACAGGTTTTATCTTAAAAAGCGGCTCTTCACTCATAATGGTATCGAACCATAAAATATAAACCCATTATATTATCATCAACAACCGGTTTTTCTCTCGCATCGGAAGGATATGAGCGTGTAAACGATTGCATCTCAACGCCTGCATCAAGAAAAAGATCATACAAACCGATCGAGCGCCACAATGAACGCACATCAACACGATATGTAAGATTCAAACCGATCTTCTTCTCAGTCTCAACAATACCGTCAAGAAACGCGAGTTCCTGTTCAATAGAGTGACCATTTGACAGAGTATCAGGCCGATACATGTCGCCTCCGACGTTACGATAATGATCATCGTTATCAATATAATTCAATCCGTGACGCACTCTATCAGCGTATACTCGATATGACAATCGGGACGTAAGTGCGCCCGATACGGAGAAATGAATGTAATCACTGTTGGGATATAAAAAACTGCCGATATTTGATTGCGCATGCGTAAAATTATCAACATTAAAACGATGGGTATAGACAATAGGATTTACACGACTGTATTCGCATACGATACGTGATGTCGGCAACCACTCCGGGTACCATTTTATACCGGCAATATATGCGGCTTTTGTACGTCGAAAATCAGTCAAATGCTGGAAACTTATATCGTCAAAAAATAGTTCCCCGTAGACACTTACTCTGTTGATCGGTGTGACGCTCACTTCCATACCGATCGCAGTATTGTCTCGATCGCCCTGATAGTGTTGCTCACTCCAAAAAATATTAAAGGGAATTGCATACCCGAGTTGCACATTTTTATCAGCGTAAATAACTGATTCCGTGAGCGCGATCATTACCTTTGACGATAAAGACATTTCCAGCCGGTGGGATGCTATATATTTTTTTCGATACTCAAACTTGACATCGCCGTCTTCTGTCTCAATTTTGGTATTGGGATCCAATTCATTGGTGCGCAGTTGCGCAGTGGTTGAGGTCAGGCGAAATTTACCGAGAGTAAAGTGCGTTTTAAATTGCACATAGGGTGCTGCATTATCGGAGATCATCACATGACTTTGCACACCCGGTCCCCACGAATTCGTGTTTTTACCAAACTCAATAAAACCGAACGGAAATGAATAGGTCATATACGCACGTGTTTGATCAAAATACATTTCCTTACGCTCGGATTGATAATTTACCCATCCGAACCCGCCATTTTCAACAAATTTTTCGATCGGATATATGAACTCTTCAACCGGATTGTCGTCTTCATCAAGATACGAAACGATCATACGTTGATCATACGCGGGAGAAAACCCATTAAGTGTTTCATCTACAAAAAAACAATAATAATCCCAATGATTCCCGAGTGTTCCGCGAAAGGTGATGCCACTTGTATACACCATAAAATCATTTTCTTGCATAGTGACTTTATCAAAATCACCGCGAAGAAATCCGCCGCGCCCCACCAGATCAAGCGTAAGTGTGCCGTTCTCATGAATATAATCGATCAGATGAAAAGGTTTATGGAGAGAGGTTGCCGCATTTTCGTGATAATACTTTTCTATGTAATAATCAAGAATTCCTTTGTCGGAATACGGCAGTGATTCTCGCTTTTCGTTTATTTCTCGCAGAACGTCAACAATGATCTGTCGTGAATACGGTCGTGTATACGAAAATGATTTTAATCCGACAGTATGATGAATACGTTCCGCAAACTCGTAAAAAGGTGATGATGCAGGTTCAAATGCGCACACAACCGCACTTATGCACAATAATACGGTAATAATACTGATCCGCTTGCTCACTCTTTGTCCTCCCAGTTTTGATTAAGAAGTAATTGCGCTGAAGGTACATCACGAAATTCTTTTGCCGGTGCACCAACCACAACTTTCCTTGCAGGCACATCTCGGGTTACCACCGCTCCGGCTCCGATCAATGCATCCTCACCGATCACAACTCCGGGTAGAATGATCGCCCCGGCACCGACTCTCCCGCCTTTTTTCACGGTAACACCTTTAAAATGCTTAAAGCGCTCCTCAGTACGACCGACAAAGTTATCATTGCTGGTGACCACACACGGCGCAATAAAACAACGGTCTTCTATGGTTGAATATGCGGTTATATATGCATTGGTTTCTATTTTACAAAAATTACCGATCGAACAAAAATTTTCAATTGCCGCTCCCCTTCCAATAATCGTATACCGTCCTACCGTCACATTTTCACGCACTGTTGCATTATCGGCAATCAACACATTCTTGGCAATTTGTGCGCCCTGATATAAGACGACATTTGTACCGATTATACAATTATTCCCGATGACAAGAGGCGGAAGTTCTTGATCTTTCGTTGTCGCGCTGTTTGCTGCTTTCATCGGAAGTTTCCCTAATACGGCATGATCGTCAATACGACAATTCGCACCGATAACAACCCCTTTATGTATAGTTACATAGTTCCCGATCACACAGCCGTCACCGATCGAGACATCATTTTCTATTATCGCTGTAGCGCTGATAGAACAGTTCTCTCCGATACCTGAATTACCCATACATTACCTCCTTGTATCGTCTGGTGTAGTATAGCACACTTCACGATGATGGCAATACAGGAAAAAGCAATAAAAAAAGGCTGCCGAAGCAGCCTTAGATTGTAAGAATCAAACGGTCTTATTCTTCACCATGGAAAGGTGGTTTTTCATCGGTCAAATTGGCCATGTAGCAATTCACACGCATAGCCCAGCGCATTGTTTTGACAACAAAATGGAACATTGCTTCAGGATACTTACCGGTAATAAGAATTGCCCACCATGCGATCATGTTGATAAAAGAAACTGCGATCATTCTGAAAAACAACATAAACCCATGAGGAATACCGATGTAAAAGAACCCGAAGAACGTTTTCATCAACAAATCACCACGGGACATCGCAGCAGGATACTCTACACCAAATTTCACAGCAGCCATTTTCTCTCCTCCTTTTTTTCCCTTGCTATCCATTACTCCACCGCTATTCAATGACACAATGTGTCATCACTCATTAATATCATCCTCATAATACCCTTGTTCAGAAAAAATGTCAAGTTTATTTTCTCAGAAATGATATTGACTGTAGCTCGCAAGGGAAAATGTCTCGCTAAATCGCAAGCGAAAATGTCCCGAATG
>CAYRFE010000035.1:0-31407 GCA_964423645.1 uncultured bacterium
AGCCTTGACTTTTTTGTTACTTTTTGTGGCAAGACAAAAAGTAAGGCATGATTTCATAAAACCCCGGGAAGGCGTAAGGCCTTCCCCTACGTTCAAATCACTTTTTTAATGTATCGCACCCTCGCGGTTACGTGCTTGCCACGATATTACACGTTCACTACTGCACCCACTGACTCTTATCACTGATGCTCCAAAGTAATCACTTTCATTATCGCACCTTTGCCGCGAATTATTTCAGTAACATTCTTGGTGTCCTTGCGTGTGGAAGTTACCTTTATTGCACGTTTCTGTATATTTTTCTTAAGAATATCTTTCACATCGGCGCCGCCGTCAATGCTTTTCATAAGAAGCCCGATATCTTTCATCTCAGTGATCGACACGATCACATATAACAGTTCTTTTCCCTTTTCACCTTCAACGAAAAACACATTCTCATCATCCGGTAATAATTCTGTCTGTTGCGCTCTAATGATACCTGTCCCATCCATATGCGGATATATCAGGCTCATTGCACCCTGTTGATCTTCATTAATTATGTAGACGAATACATCTTTCGATGCAGAGAACTGAATACGGAATTCATCGCCGTCTTTAAGCGGCAAATCTGACGGTATCACTGCAAAACTGTATGTGCCGTCTGTATTCGTTTTCCTTTTGATAAGTTGAATACTGAAATCAATCGGTGTCTCATCCGTTTTTTTTATCTGTGATAATAACGCGTTCGCATACTCAGTGATCTGCGCGGTATCAACTTCTATCTCTGCCGTGAGTGTCACGGTAATAGTCTTTTTGGCCGGATCAAGTGAGACGTCTTTATTACTCACTTTGATAACCTTTGTAACACCTGCAGCAAATGCTTTGATTTCATCATTTTCAAGCATGAAGTTTTTTACTTCTGTTTTCGATTGTATGACCGTGCCTGCGCGTTCCAATGCTTGGCGTTTGGCAACAATAAGAGCTCTGTCGCTTATTGCATCAATACTTTCGTTACTCCCGCCTGTCGCTTCAGCGGTCTCGGTATATCGCTCAGCAAAAACATAAAAAACCATACAACACACGACACAACCCAACATCATATACTTCTTCATATGCGCCTCCCGTAATTCATACATAACTATAGCACAAATATCATATTTTTCAACATGCCGATGCAAAACATTTGCCGTTTGAGATCATTGCGAATAAAAAGTCGAGACCTTTGCGAAACTACAATATTTTGAATTTGTGCCCACCCCAAATCCCTCCCGTGAAAATCGGGAGGGGTTTACGTTTTCGGTTACAGCCACGGCATGCCGTGTCTCTACACCGTCCCCACACCCCTTTTTAGAGTAAAAAAAGTAAATTTGATAATTTTGAATTTTGCAAAGGGCTCGATTAGTTGTCCCGACTGAATCCTGCCGGTAACATTGCAAAAAACTAACCATTTTCTCTATAAACAGCTGATACACAGCAATGGGGTCACGCGTGTTAAAATCTACTTCACAGAGTGAATATTTTTCTTTTCTTCAATTAATCCGGGCCTTGGCGCACTTTTTTCGGTTGGAATTTCTACCGTTACCGTAGTACCTTTTCCTTCTTCACTGTTGATATTAATTGTACCGCCATGAATATCCACAAATCGTTTCACAATTCCCAAACCCAAGCCGGTTCCTTTGATCCCGCTCACATTGGAACAACGATGAAAAGGTTCAAATAAACGTTCTAGTTCTTCTTCAGGAATACCTATGCCCTCATCCTTAATTTCAAATTTTGCTTTTCGCCCGTCATGTGCCACATGCAACTCAATTACGCCACCCTTCGGAGAATATTTGATTGCATTTGACATAAGATTGTTCAATACATGGGTCATGATTTTTTCATCAAGATACCCTTTTCGCTGATATGTTTCGTCGATATACTTCATCACATGGTGTTCATTGGCGATAACTTTGATTTCCTCAAACAACTCCGATGAAAACTCCACAATATCAAGCGGTTCAGGTTGGAAAACGACACGCCCTTCATCAACACGTCCAATAATTAACACTTCTTCAATCAATTGAGTCATATAATCTATAGACTTACGCACTCTCCCGTAATGGGAAATCACTTTTTCCTCAGGCCATTTCATACCGTATGTTTCCAATAAATCGATCGTAGCCTGAATGACCGTTAACGGTGTACGGAAATCATGGGACACAATCGATAAAAAACGGGTTTTCTGCTTATTGAGATCCTTTTCTTTGTCAAGCGCTTGCTCAACTGCCGCTTCGGCTTTTCTTCGCTCGGTGATATCTCGAGCAACTGCCACCACACAATGTGATTCTCCGAATGCAACACTTTGTAACAAAACTTCAACGGGAAAGGTCAAACCCGATTTTGTACGATGAACCGTCTCGATCGCGCGAGATATTTTTTTATCAATTATTTCGTCAAATATTTGTTTTAAATCGTGATTTGAAAATGCCAGATTAATATCTTGAGGCGTCATTGTTTGAAACTCTTTGCGGGTATATCCTAAATCTCTGCACGTAGAGTCACTTACGTCATAAAATTTAAGTGAAGGGTATTCTAGAAGGAACACATTGTCTGCAGAATTGTCGATCGCGACTCTGAATTTAATAAGTTCTTCTTCTATCTTTTTTCGTATCGAAATTTCTGTCGCAAGTTCTTTGTTAACTTCTTTCAATCGTGCCGTTCGTTCTTCGACAAGATGTTCAAGCTTCACTTTTTGTTGCTCTTCATGATCTTTTAGTAATTGTTCCGCATGTTTTTTTTCTTTGAGAATCTGATACTCTTTTAATTCTCGTTGAATCGCGGGTATTAATCGCGAATAATTCCCTTTTTGAATATAATCATGTGCGCCGGCTTTCATTACTGAAACCGCAGTTTCTTCTCCGACCTGACCCGAAACGACGATACAAGGAATATCGCACTGATTCTCTTTGATTATTTTCAAGGCTTCCAATGCATTGAAATGAGGCATTGCATAATCGATTATTATAATATCCCATTCGCCGTCAATCGTTGCCATCAATTCATTTTCAGTCTCGATACGATTCCAGGAACACGTGAATCCCCCGGTCTGTATCTCACGCACCAAGATAAGTGCATCATCCTCAGAATCGTCAATTATAAGTAATTTCAACGTTATCATGACAACTCTCCAATCAAATAAGAACACTCCATGCACTAATCAAGCATATTATGTACCATTAACAACCGGATCTCATGAACCGCAAAAGCACTGTATTTATACCTCATTGCTATCCCGGAGGCTAATTCATCACATCAATAACAAAAACAATACCATCAATAATACTCGTCACGACAATCATTCTTGACACATGTCAAGCAATTTTTCAAGACGTTTCTTCATCGTCCTTCCCGCTTTTTAATCGTTGACTCAACGCTTGACGAGTAATCCCCAATAATTGAGACGCTACACTCTGATTATTATGGGTCTTGGCAAGGGCAGCGTGTATCAAACACTGTTGTACATCTTTTAACGTCGGGAAAAAAGGTACGCCGAGAAAAAGAGCCATAAGATCATCACAATTTTCTTCTTGTTGTGGTGAATCACCTTTCTTGAGGGCACGAAAAGAATTTTCAGAAAAGGCACCTCCCTCATGAACACTCACCGCATCAATTATCATCGCACGTAACTCTCGTACGTTCCCGGGAAACATATACATTCCAAGTGCCGAGTATATCCCGTTCTGCACAGCGGGTTTCTTTTTGCCCAGCATCTGTGCCGCTTCTTCAAAAAAGAGTTCTGCAAGTACGGGTATATCGTCAGTACGTTCACGTAACGGTGGCAGATGAATATGATGTGCATGTAATCGATAATACAGATCTTTACGAAATTCTCCCTTTTCAAGCATTTTTTTGAGATCCTGATTTGTTGCGACAATGATCAATGCATCAGAGTAATGTGCATCATCCGAGCCGAGCGGGTAAAACTCATTTTCCTGAAGTAATCGTAGTAGCTTCACCTGTGATGCAAGACTGAGATCCCCTATTTCATCGAGAAAGAGAATCCCCCCGGAAGCTTTTTCAATCAATCCGCTCCGTGCATTTTGGGCATCGGTAAATGCACCCTTTTTATGACCGAAAAGTGTGTCGGTAAACATATGATCGTCAAGACCGGCAGCATTCACCGTCACAAACTGACCGGCTCGACCACTCAATCGATGAAATGCCTTTGCGATTAACTCTTTCCCGGTACCTGTTTCTCCGGTTATTAAAACCGGTTCCGACGTCTTCGCAATTGCTTCCATATATCTGAAGATCGTATGCATTTTATCATTTACAGTCACGATCTCAGAAAATATGTCGGGATTTTTTATTGCCTTCGAAAAAAGTCCGTTTCGTAACCGCTCATTTTCTCGTCTCAGTTCTCGAACCTCAATCGCACGTTTTATAATAGAGATCATACGATTTACTTCGACAGGCTTTACCAGATAATCGTATGCTCCCGCGCGTATCGCATCAACAGCAGACTCTATCGTATTGATACCGGTCACAATGATGACGGGTATTTCAGGATGATCGGCATTGATCTGTTGTAATACTTCCAGTCCTGATATATGCGGCATTGTAAGATCAAGAAGGATGATCTCATATGCACGTGATGAAACGCGTGCCGACACATTTCTGGAATCTAATTCACTCTCTACATGATTAATACCTGCTTCCGCAAGCGTGAGCATCATCCCGTTAAGAATATGCTGTTCGTCATCAATCATCAATATGGGTAATTCCGGAAACAAATGCTCAGTCATACACGTTAGCCTCCTCCACCATACTCCGGCAAGCGTATTTCCACGCGAGTGCCTCGCCCTTGTTGTGAAAAAAATTGCAAAGTCCCGTTATGATCTTGAATTATTTTCAACGATACCGACAAACCGAGTCCTGTCCCCTTTTTTTGCCCCTTCGTTGTAAAAAACGGATCTGTTATACGTGCCAAATCTTCTTTGCTGATACCGCATCCTTCGTCTGTGACTGCCAAGACAATCTCTTTACGTTGAGAATCATACTGTGTCTCTACTGATATGCCCTGTTTCGGTGATGTGAGCGCTTGGCACGCATTTTGAATGATATTGATAATGACTTGTTCGACCCGCTGAATATTTGCGTGAATACACGGGAGATCATCCGCTTTTTTTATGGAAAATCTTTGTGTTGATTGTCGCACAAACGGTGCAATAAGGCGCACAGCACCATCCAGAGCATCCTCTATATGGATCAATTCCATGCTTTCCATTGTATCTTGTCGTGCAAAATCTTTCAGCTCTTCAACAATATTTTTAATTCTGTTCGCCCCTTCTTCAATACCGTGAAGCATCGACGGAAATGAATCCCGAACGACACTGTATTTCAATCGTTTTCCGATCACAAAATCGCCTTCATTTCGCATAAATTCATCAAGGATCGGCACACTTTTTTCAAAATACTGTCGTAATAACGGCACGTTGAGCAGAATGAAATTATTCGGATTATTAACTTCGTGTGCCACACCCGACACCAACATACCCAAAGAGATCATTTTATCTGCCTGTATAAGTTGCTGTTGTCGAATCTTTTCCTCTTCCTGCGCCTTCTTCAATGCGGTAATATCAGTGACCAACGCAACTGTGCCGATGTGCTCATTATTTTCATCAAAAACGGACGCTGAAGATAAAAGCGTAAATATTGTATCCCCGCTACGCGTAATAAATTCAAATTCATACTGCCTATTCCGCAACAATGTATCACCCTTGGATACTTCTCGAAAAACGTCATGCATTGTCGGCGCAATGATCTCATACATCCTTTGTCCGATCAATTGATCAACGGTATCATATCCAAGAATTGCAGCCATTCGTGCATTTGCGTATCCCACCGTTCCATCGTTCATGATTGAAAGAATTCCTTCTTGTGCTAATTCTACCAATTGCCGATATTTCTCTTCACTCGCCCTGAGCGCTTCAGTGATTCGTATGCGATTGATGGCAATAGATGCTTGTTGAATAACCGTTTCTATGGTTTGTTTTTGATATTCCTGACAATGTTCAGTTGGCAACAGAAGGGTAATCCCTCCCAACAACTGTCCATGAATCGCAAAACCCATTGCATAAACCGAATGAACATGCAACATTTTTTCGATCATTCCACACATTTTTTTCGGAATTGTCCGCGAACTGACCGTATACAATCCGCCGGGTATTTTTTCCAATTTATTCGAAAGAAAGAGCGCTTTTTCTTCATTCGTCATGGCATCCACATTCACCGTTATATCTTGTAACGATTTACCGATCGTACGACTCACCAGCGGTATCATGTTTTCACTGCCGATACATTTCCTGATCCTTACTGCATGCATTGAATCATTCACATATGACAATATCGCAAACGCTTCCGGCATAATCCTTTCGATCATTGCACCGACAACTGAAAATATATTGTCAATATTCTCTGCCTCATTAAAATCCGCTGCCGCTTCCGATAATTCAGAAAGCATGGCAATATATTCAGCCTGAACGCGATCTGCCAAATAATGCTCAATCGCTATTCCAATATTATTGGCCAACAATTTGAGCAACTCCAATTCAGAAGATATCCATTCGCGTGAATACCGACACTCATCAAACCCTATGAAACCCCACCACTCTTTTTTAACAAATATCGGTACGACGGCAAGAGATTGTATCCCTTGCTTTTCCAGTACTCGTCGCTCGCTTACGGGGAAATCATTTACCATACCGCTGATGATCGTATCATCTGCAAGTGTCAACCAGCGTTCAGCGCCGGATTCTTTGTATGTAATCGCTTGAAGCTGAGGATTATCAATTTCTCTGTGTGCCGCATCGTATGTCCACTCGGCAAGATGTGTCATAGTGATCTCATTTCCACGCAGACCGTTTTGAAAAACATACGCTCGGCTTACTCCTGCCGCAGCCCCGATACGTGCTAAAATATCATGTATAACATCAAACCAATTCACATTTTTCAAAAACATCTCCGATGCATAGTCAATCGCCTCGAGCATACGCTCCCGAGCGATCAAAGCTTCCTCGGCATTTTTCCGTTCAGTCACATCTGAGATAAGACCGTCATATCCCTCAACTACACCGTCATGATCGACGTGAATGACGATCGTATCACGAACCCAGCGCATCGCACCGTCTTTCTTGTAAATTCTGTGTTCAAACGGGGGCACTACCACACCTTGCAACACTTCTTCAAGAGATGTCATAACCGATACACGGTCATCCGGATGGATCATGGCATGCCACTGCAAGGTGTTTTGTGACAATTCCTCAGGTGAATATCCCGTGACCGCTCTGCATCCTTCACTATGAGTAGTCGAAACAGCATTCCCGTCAATGATTTTAACAGAAAACATATAGTCGGTCACTGATGATAACAACGTTCTGTATCGTGCCTCGCTGTCTTGTATACTACGCGCATTATGAACTCGTTCGGTAATATCACGACAAAGAATACAGTGTAGTGACGCAACCGTTGTGGTTGACACAATAAAAATACCCGTCTCAATAATTCGTGGCGTACCATGAAGCGGCTGAATGATCGCTTCATTCATACCTTTATTCCATAATGATCGCCGTGCGTCTCGCCACGCATGCCATTCGGCGTGTAATTGCTCGACCGTATACGATTCGTTACCACACACAATACCGATATCCGCAAATACTTGCCACACGGGTGTACCGACGACGACCGTAGCCGCCAATCCCGAGATGACCGCCATCGCATGATTCCACTCTATTATTATTCCGTCGTCATCTGCTAATATTACTCCCTCAACCGATTGTTCTATAAGTCTTCTGAATATTTCTTCGCGCTCAATGAGCCTGGCCTCAATAAGTTCTTTCGATTTTCGTATACGATACTCTTTAATTTCTCGCTGAATCGCCGGTACTAGACGAGACAAGTTCCCTTTGACCAAAAAATCTGATGCTCCCGCCTTCATTGCCTCAACCGCTGTTTCTTCACCATATTTCCCCGAAACCATAATACAGGGAATATCACACTGTTGCGTCCGAAGCAATTCTAATACACGCATACCGGTGAATTTCGGGAGATAATAATCCGTTATGATTATATCGCAACCCGCACGGAGTGTTTTTAAAAAATCTTCCTCGGTTTCAACTCTTGTACATACGAGATCATACCCCCCGCGACGTATTTCGCGTTCAATTATAAGCGCATCATCATCGCTGTCTTCTATAAGCAAAAGTGTAAGTGCTTCAGCCATGCTATACGAGTTGCATCTCCTTCAGACGTTCCATCAAGCCCTGTTTGGTTATCGGCTTCACAATATACGTCGTCGCACCACCCTTATTATAAGCCTCGACAACATTTCGAGGATCACCAAGCGCAGTGGTCATCAAAATTTTCGTCTCTTTATCATAGGGAACACCGTATTCATGCTCTATTCGACGTATCGCTTTGAGCGCATCCTGACCATCCATTTCAGGCATCATGATATCCAAACATAACAAATCAAACGGAGATTTTTCTGCAAGTGCTACTCGAAAAGCATTGATAGCTTCGAGTCCGTTAATGACCGTGACACATTCTCCTAATGGAGCCAACAATTTTTGTAACAACATCCGGCATACGAAATCATCATCGGCGATCAAAATCTTCATACTATTATTCCTCCGTTTCAATGTGAGTGCTGACTTTCCCTGCATGCGGAAGCCAACGCTGAATACACTCGGACAATTCTGCTTGTGTAACCGGTTTTGATACATAATCATCCATACCCGATGCGAGAAAACGTTCTCGGTCACCTTTCATGGCATGTGCGGTAAGTGCAATAATAGGAATATTTTTTATTCCTTTTTCACGCTCGAACGCCCTAATTGCGGCAGTTGCTTCAATACCGTCCATTTCAGGCATCTGAATATCCATCAGGACCAAATCGTACACACCGGTGTGATATGCGGACAACGCATCTTTACCGTTTGCGGCACAATCAACGAATACTCCTGTTTTTTCCAACATGGTCTTTATTACAAACTGATTGACCTCACTGTCTTCTGCGACCAGTACCCTCACTTCATGTTGTAAACCGGGAGATGATGCATGTGTGCTATCGACATTTGCCTCTCTATGCAAACATTGCATCAAACTTTGATACAATTGCTGTCGTTTGACCGGTCTCACCAAATATCCATGCACTCCCGCCGCATTCAATTCTGAATATCGAGATCGTTCGGTACTGGAAAGCATGACTATTAACGGTACCTCGTCAAAATGTATTTTACTCATGACCGATTTGATTTTTCGTACGGCATCACCGTCATGCAGCTCGGCAAATACCGCGGTAACGGTTGAGCCGGCTGATGATATCTCGTTTAATATACGGATCAACTCTTCTGTCGTCGATGCCTGAATCACCGAACAACCGAGTGTTTCTGCAAGAATCGCAAACACTGAGCGCTGTGTCGCATGAGTGTCACACACTATTATTGTGATCCCATGAAACGGTAACATACCTGTATGAAGTGACGTCGTCATTTTCAACGGCAATGTAAAGCAAAACACCGAGCCCTTTCCTTCGACACTTTCGACTTCAAGAGACCCGCCCATGATATCCACTAAACGTTTTGAGATCGATAATCCCAGTCCGGTTCCGCCGTATTTCCGAGTTGATGATGCGTCTGCCTGGGTGAATGCATCGAAAATAGTTGCGACTTTATCTTGTGAGATTCCAATACCGGTGTCGATCACGCGAAATTCAAGTAACGGTGCTTCGCTCTCATAGCGAACACTGGTATGCAGTAATATTTCACCTTGCATAGTAAATTTCACTGCATTTCCAAGTAAATTTGTGAGAATTTGTCGAATACGAACAGAATCACCTTCAATTCGCTCGGGAACATCAGGGGTCATTACATAATCTAAGCCGACGTTCTTTTCATGCGCCCTATGTGCAAATAATGACAACGTATTCTCTATAAGTGTCCGAATATCAAATTCAGACACATGGAGATCCATTTTCCCCGCTTCAATTTTTGAAAAATCCAGAATATCATTAATGATCGTTAAAAGAGTATCGGCACTTGCTCGAACGATTTCCGCGTATTCACGTTGCTCATTCGAAAGATCGGTATCAAGAAGCAAATCTGTCATACCGACGACACCATTCATCGGTGTGCGGATCTCATGACTCATATTTGCCAAAAATTCACTTTTTGTTTTATTCGCAGTATCTGCGATCTCAATCATATCCTGTAATTCGCTCTCAAAACGTTTTCTTTCGGTAATATCGATCAATACAGCAAGTATTGCACATTCATTTTCCCATTTTACAGGTTTCGCTCGTACAATGACATTGAGGCGTTCACCGGTTATCGTCATCAGTTCTACTTCATAATCACCGATCTCTTCACCGGAAACACGTCGTTGGATATTTCGTGCAATCAGTTCACGATACTCAGGGACGATATAATCAAAAATGGTCGAATCTTTCACGCCCTCCCAGGTTTGTCCGATCATTGACAATGCGGCCTGATTAATAAATTCGATCCGATTATTTTTATGTAAAAGAACAAAATCCGGAAGAGTGTCAAGTAAAATGCGATAATTCTCTTCACTTTCACGTAATGCATCTTCAGTGATTTTTCGTGATGTGATATCCTCTTTTATCGCTATGTAATTCACAATATCATTATTTTCATCTTTCACCGGCGTGATACTCGCGGATTCCCAAAACAAAGAACCGTCCTTGCGTTTATTTTGAAAAACACCCCGCCACACATGCCCTGAAGAAATAGTATCCCATAACAATTTGTAGTCATCATCTGATGTGTACCCCGATTTGAGTATACGAGGATTTTCCCCTTTCACATCTTCAAATGAATAACCTGATACCTCGGTAAATTTGGGATTCACATATTCAATATGCCCGTCCTTGTCAACAATGACCACGGCGTCTGCACTTTGAGAGACGGCCGTCGCCAATTTATTCAATCGACTCTCGGCATTTTTTTTATCGGTGATATCCATCACGGTAAGACCAAATAAAAATGTCTTCCCGATCGTGATTCGAAAAGGCCTGATCTCAACAAATTGTTCTATCCCGGAAATCGATATCTTTTTTTCATACTCGTGCATTTCGATTAAATTCGCCATGCATTCCGGAGAAAAACCATCAACATGTCCCGTAGGACATACAAAGTCACGATATGATTCTATCATATTCCCGATCGCATCGTCACGTCGGATTCCTGTAATAACAACCATTGCGTCATTCCATTCAACGACAACCCCGCTGTCATTGACCAGGACCAATCCGTCTATCGACTGTTCGAGGAATGCACGATAAATTTCTTGCTGTTCAGACAGCTTCTGTTCCGTTTCTTTTTTCTGATGCCGTAATTCAGCCTCTTTAATCTCACGCTCAATCGCAGGCACCAATCGAGACCATGCACCTTTCAGTATATAATCCTTCGCACCCGCACGCATTGCTTCAACTGCGAACTCCTCGCCCATCTGTCCGGTGACCAATATGCATGGAGTATCACCGGAATAGGCATGCAATATCTCCAGCACATGAATACCGCTGAATCCCGGCAACGAATAATCCGATATGACCGCATCCCAATGAGAAGATTCAAATAACGTACGAAACGTCTGTTCATCCTCACATATCTTCCATTCGACACTATAGCCTGCTTTTTCAAGCTCCCGTATGGCCAGGTATGCATCATCAGGATTATCTTCAACTATGAGTAATCGTATCATTCGTATCATACGTCTGATATCCGCCGCGGTACTTGATTGATCACAAGCCAATATAACCCTAATTCCCGCACTGCTTCCAAAAATTGTTCAAAATCAACCGGTTTTCTAATATAACTGTTTGCACCCAACGCATAACCGTCGACCATATCACGTTCTTCCGCCGACGAAGTAAGAATAACAACGGGAAGCAATTTTGTACGAATATCCGCACGAATTGATTTTAATACTTCAAGTCCGTTGATTTTCGGTAATTTGAGATCAAGCAAAATAACCTGCGGGTGATCACTCGGATCACGATCTTTATATTCGGCACGACACCACAAATAATCAAGCGCTTCAACGCCGTCATGTACAACAATGATCTGATTCGCAATACTGTTTTTTTTCAGCGCACGAAGGGTTAACGCCTCGTCGTCCGGATTGTCTTCAACTAATAAAATTGTTTTTCTTGCCATTTTTTCTCCTTTATTACTACAGCAGTCTATTCTACCACAAGACCATACAATTATGCAAGTTCTTTAGACGTCGCACTCAGTGTAAAATAAAACCGCGATCCTTTTTCAACTTCAGCTTCTGCCCAGATTTTACCGCCATGACGCAATATGATACGCTGTACGATCGCAAGTCCGATACCTGTCCCGGCAAATTCCCCTCCTCCGTGAAGTCGTTGAAATACTCCGAATAATTTGTCCGCATAACGCATATCGAATCCTGCGCCGTTGTCTTCAATAACAAAAACATCGCGGGAATCCATTTCAATTTTTTTGAATATTATCATTGTTCTGTCTTTTTTCGAGCAATATTTCCAAGCATTACTCAGTAGATTGGTAAGTGCGATCGATAATAATCGTTCATCGGCATCAGCATACAATCCTTCTTCAATATCCAACTCATACACGCGCTCAGGATCTTCAATAATAAATTCTTTTAATATTTCATTGACTTTCAAGGAAATATCGACGGGTTTTATAAGCAATTCGCTTCGGGTGATACGTGAAAGATCAAGAAGATTATCGATCAGTCCATTCATTTTTTCAACACCGGAGATGATGCGTTTCAAATAATCTTTCCCCTGTTCATTAAGAATATCATTGAAATCCTCATTAAGAAATTTACTAAACCCGGCAATGCTTCTGAGCGGCGCTCGCAAATCATGAGAAACCGAGTAACTGAATGACTCAAGCTCTTTTGCATATGCGTGCAACTCGGCTGTACGTTCATTGATACGACGCTCAAGCGTCGCGTTCAATTGTCGAATTTGCTCTTCCGCCTTGTATTTATCGGTCACATCATGAATGATGGAAAATAAATAAACACTGTCATGAACCAATACATTACCGCTGTATGTTTCGACTTTTCTGATACTGCCGTCTGCCAAACGATGTTCAAAAATGTAATGATTCCTTTTTTCCAAAAGCGCATTACTCATTTCTCGGGTCATATCTTCGGGTTCTCCGGCGTTCAGATCAAAAATGGTCTTTGTACATAATATTTCTTTTGAATATCCGTAAAATGCACATGCCGCATCATTCGTATCGATGATTTTGCCCTCTTCAGGGTTGATCAAAAGCATGGCGGCTTTACTTTTTTCAAAGATAGATTTATATCTCGATTCGCTTTTTATAAGTTCATCTTGCATAACACGACGATCAGCTTCTTGCTTGAAAGAAACCAATGCAAACCCGATATCATGCGTAATTCTATCCAATAATTCTATCTCATCTCTGTTAAAATAGTTTTCTTCGTCTGCGCACAGTATAAATTCGCCGGTAACAGCATTTTCACACTTTATCGGTATGAGCGCCATCGAACCGCACCGACTATCTGTTGTGCGTGCGCCAAGGCTATTAAAAACTTTCAATACACCGGATGAACAAACGTGAGCGTCACGATATCGCTCAATATCGAGTGACAATCGGGCACGATCGATCCCTGCTTTTACATTGCTGCAACACGGTGATTCGCGCTGTTCTTCACAATGATAATACAATGCTGCCATAAAGCGTCCTTGTTCAACCGCAGCTTTGCAAATCAATTCAAACAATTCATTTGAATCAGATGCGAAAGCCACCGCATGATTGACTCGACTCAAAAATTGATACATACGCGTGACATTTACAAACTTTTTTTCCGACACAAAGCGTTCTGTCGTATCTTTCGCATAAATACGTATTGCATCGATATCAAAAGGCTTATACAAGGAAATTTCAAATCGCATATCCCCAAGAACCACTTCACGACGCATTTCATTCACCGTGATTTGATCATAAATCTCATCAATGACCTGTTTGATATCGGTAGGAAGAAAAGCGGTCTCGCCATATCGGTTCATCATCATTTTTGCCGCGCTGTTTGCATAGACGATACGCGCATCCGGAGCTATTTCCAGAATGGGATTGGGGTCCAATTGCGGAAATGACGCCATATGGTAAATCTCATCATATGAATCGTTCAAATTCTTCGTAAGATCATAAATGGTTTGATAGAGTGCCGTGAGTTCCTCAAAATGAGCGTCTTTATATGACCTGTCAAGCGATCCCTTTTGAATCTCTGCGATACCTCTTTGAAGACTCTTAAATGAATATCCCACTTCTTCCAACAACGCCAGACCGTACCACAACATAAAATAAATAATCGCACTTAAAATCCCCATAACTAAATAGATCAGTCTAAATTGTTTTTTATGGGCTTCTGCATTGGTGACAATATACAACGCGTGAAGTCCGTGAATAATTCTGCTTTCCGCTCGTCGATATCGGCGTTCCAGATGCATACGATATGATGATTTTTCTTGATATTCATCACTTATGGAACGAACATAGTCCATTTCTTCGATACTCGAGCCCAAAAGACGAATAAGTGCACTACTTTCGTAATCGTTACTCGGTGTCCCTTCCTGCACAGCGTCCAAACTTCCTTTTAGCCGCGCCATTGAATCAGCAGATGCGAACACAACCGTAGGCTTATTCATGCGGTCACATCGTAAAAGCGACAGAGAGTTGTGTAATTCTTCAATATTCTCTTTATGTTCCAAAAGTTGGTGTATCATATGTATTCTTAAAAACACAACACCCATGACAACGACCACCGCGATCATGAAATATATCACTGTTTTGCGTATCCGCGAGATTATGGTCATTCCACAAACTCCCTATGCTGTTGCACACGATGAAGATAATGAGGTGTATAGAGATCTATGCGTAAAAAATCACGATGTTTTTTTTGTTCAGTGATGCCGAGCCTGAATGCACGTTGCGATAATATTTCCTCACTGTCATGAGGAACATGCAGATAAAAATGATAATCTAAAAACAACTTCTCAGGCTGAAAAACACCTTTTCCCAGATACAGATCGGATACACGAGCGACCTCTTCAGCATCAGAATACATTGTTCTCTCAGCCTGAATGAGTGAATCAAAAAGTGCATGGAATTCCCGGGGATACAACTCATAGGTCATTGCATGCGCAACAACATAAATAAATTTTGTATACATTCCCGTTTCCGTATGCACCTCGAAATCGGTACGATTTTTCGCATGGAGCATGCCGGCATACGGCTCAATAATGACGACGGCATCAAGTTCACCTCGTACTAATCGATCAGATAACTGTGTAAAGGATAATGATTCCTTTTTTACCGTATTTTTTTTAATACCGTATTTTTCACAATACAGATCGAAAAACAAATCACCGGACACGCTGTTTTGTAAAAATCCGACCCGCGCATCGGGGAGATCTTTTTTCATATCGCGAATACGATCTCGCCGGTATACGATTCGCTCTTCATCACTTGCGACCGTTAAAACCCCAAGTATGACCACACGTTCATCATACATCGCGCGACACGCAATTCCTTCCGGTACGATCGCCATATACGATATACCTTGTGCGACTCGTTCATAGGCATCATGACCGGTTTCGGTACGATATAACACCACATTAAGCCCGTTATTCGCAAATAATTTATTTTCCTGTGCAATATATAACGGAAGACTATACGCCCGAAAAGGCACTGCTATTGAGATTTCTTTGCCCCGCTCTACCGGTCGACACGAAATACAAAGGAACATCAACGTCACTATCGTCGCTACATTCGCCCTCATATTTCCCCTAATGTAAAATAAAACGAGGCGCCTTTGCCTATTTCAGAATCAGCCCATACGCGTCCGTTATGGCGTGATATGATTCTTTGAACGATCGCAAGTCCCACACCGGTTCCGGGAAATTCGGATGACGTGTGAAGACGTTGAAAAACACCAAAAAGTTTATCCACATACGCCATATCAAATCCCGCACCGTTATCACGTACGACATATACGTGTTCGCCGTCTATCGTGGTGGAATAAAATCGTATCTCCGGATCATCAATTTTTGAGGTAAACTTCCATGCATTTCCGATAAGATTTTGCAGAACTATCCGTATAAGATGTTCGTCTGTTTTCTCGATCATCGGACTTTCAATGTAAATATTCACATGCCGATCCCTATCTCCTGCCTGTAATTCATCAATGACGGCATGCGCATAGTGGGCAAGATCAACTTCTGTACGTTGCATATCATATCGCGTGATACGGGAAAGATTAAGAAGATCATCGATCAAAACGCCCATTCGCTGGGTCGCCAGCATTATTCTGCGCAAATAATCTCTTCCGCTGTCGTCCATTAACGCCGCATATTCCTCATACAGCACCTGACTGAATCCGTTAATACTGCGTAACGGAGAACGCAGATCATGTGATACGGAATAACTGAATGCTTCCAATTCTTTATTATACGCAGAAAGTTCAGCGGTTCGTTGTGCCACACGCTGTTCCAGATCGTCATTCAATGCTCTCAATTCTTCTTCATGACGCTTTCTGACCGTGACATCACTATGAATACCGGTTAAACGTTTTGGTTTTCCGTCTTCGGTAAATTCAACCACTTTTCCTCGGCTACGTATCCATTTGTATGTATCGTCCTTACATCTCATACGAAATTCAACATCATACTGTCCCGTCGGATTTTGAAGATACTCAGTGTCATATTGCTCAATACGTGAAAGGTCCTCCGGGTGAATGTATTCTACAAATCTGTCATAATCGGGGGGGAACTCATCCGTGGTATATCCCAAAATATCGTATAAACGGGGATTATAATATCCTTTTTTGGTAATCAGATTCCAATCATAAAAACTGTCATTCGCACTGTCGAGCGCTGATCGTAACCGTTCTTCATTCGAGCGCAGTATCTCTTCACTCAATTTCTTCTCCGTCACATCTCGTGCCACTGCCATGATGATTTTTCGGTCGAGTAATGCAAACGCATTCCACGAAAGCCAACGATAACTGCCATCTTTCGTTCGATAACGGTTGTCAAATCCTACGACACCCTCGCCCCTCATCAAGGACTCAACCATTCTTACGGTACTGTCCCGATCATCTTCGTGTACAAATCCTATGAAAGACTCGTGATACAACTCTTCGTCCGTCCACCCCATGATCTTTGTCCACGTCGGATTCACGCGAGTAAAAAACCCCTCAAAGTTCGCAATGCTCAAAAGATCGATCGATACATCAAAATACAGTTTGATCTCTTCTTCCGCCTTTTTACGCGCTGTAACATCTTGAATAACACCGAATACAATATTTTTTTGTGCATCAAACTCGGCGATCGAATGAATATCACGAATCTCGTCGGTATCAGGACGCCGGATTTGAAATTCAATATCGTACGGGGTCATATGGGTGATCAATTCTTGGAAGGCACGATCCATTTTTTCACGATATTTATTCATCGGGATTTTCTGAATATCGGAAAGTGTTAAATTTTCCGATCCGACACCGTAGACTCGTCGCGCGCCCTTTGAGGCATAGACGGCCTTTTTATTGAGATCGACCTCCCAGTTCCCTGATTCCGAGACATATTCCGCGCGGGTCAAGCGAGCCTCATTCTCTCTCACTATTATCTCCGCTTTTGTTCGTTCCGAAACATCGTTGAAGATCACTGCAAATGTTCCTCGTTCCGGACAATATGCCAACACTTCATAATACCGATCCAACGGTTCGGTATACTGCATGAACATATCAGGTTCTCCGGTAAGCGCGACACGGCCGTAGCGTTCTATCCAAAAAGCTTCCGTACCCGGTAATACGTCTTTTACCGTTTTCCCGACCAAGTTTTTTGCCGATAATCCGGTGAGCAATTCAAATGCAGGATTTATTTCTAGGAACCGATAGTCAACCGGAATACCGTCCTCATTACAAATAATTTCGTGCAGCGCAAAACCATTAAGCATCTCTTTAAATAACATTCGATATTTTTTCTCACTCAATGCGATTGCATCTTCGGCTTTTTTATTTTCGGTGATATCGGTAAATACCGCATATGAACCCGTCAATTTGCGTGTATGCGGATCAAAATACGGAACTGCGGACACGAGCACCCACGCAGTCCGATCGTCTTTGGGATGATACACCCCTATAGTGACATTTGAAATCGGTTCACCCGTTTTCAGGGCAATCATCGCCGGATGCTCATTCCCCGGGAACGGACTTCCGTCTTCATGAATGGTCTTCCATCGCGGATCAAGCGCCGTTCTGCCGTCAAGTTCATCTTGAGAAAGACCTAATATTTTCTGAGCGGCCGCATTTGAAAATTCGATCTCACCGTGCAGGTTATGATAGACAACACCTTGTGACATTGTTTCATATAAGACGCGGTGACGTTCCTCCGATTTACGCAGTGCATCTTCAGCCTTTTTAATACCGGATATATCTGCGCAAAATGCCATGAATTCATTGTCACTTAATTTTACCGCGGAAATGTGTATGGGAATTTCGACACCGTTTTTATGTTGTAATTGTATTTCTGCAGACATAATCCCATTCTTCTTCAACTCATTAAAAGTTTCAGCGTAAATCATATGTTCGGGTGTTAACAAATCAGATATCGACAGTGAGCACAATTCGTCGTGAGTATACCCGAGCATATCACTCGCCGCTTTATTCACTTTTGTATATCGCCCTTGTGAATCGGTTAAAAACATCGCGATAGGCGAATGCTCAATATAGGAACGAAACTTTGCTTCGCTTTCTCGAAGCGCATCCTCGCTTTTTTTGCGTTCGGAAATATCTTCAGTCAGAACGACCACTCGATCGACCTCACCTTTCAAATCCAAGATCGCATAAAAATGTTGTGATAGCCATAAAGGGTACCCGTTTTTTGTTTTTGATGTTTTCATCTCCGGTATGAACAAATAACCGCCGCTTTGATATATGGCGCGAACCTGTTCTTGATACGGTTTGAAGTAGGCATCCCTTTCATCAAAATGAAGCGTATCTCGTTTTTTATTTTTATCGTCTTCAAGTGTCTTATCGGTCATATTCCATATTTTTTTCCAGGCATCATTATATGACAAGAGTTGTCCCGTACTGCCGCGTACCGATATTCCGATAGGCGAATTACTCAATATCGCTTCGTTGAGTGCATTTGTCGCTCTGAGGGCTTCCTCAGACTCTTTGCGTTCGGTAATATCATTAAATGTTCCGGTCCATATGATATCGCCGTTCTCAACGGTGCGCGGAACCGATTCGATGTGAACCCATCGATAGTTGCCCTTTAACCGCATTCTGCCTTCCCAGGAAAATACCGAATTTTGAACACCTGAAGAAGCATTTTTTTCATCAAAACGTGCTTGATCATCAGGATGAATTGTTGAGATGATCAATGAGGAATCCGCAGCCAATTCTTCTCTGCTGAATCCGGAGAGATCACAATATCTGTCATTAAAAAACTCATAAAATGAATACGGATTGTTTTTATCCGACATCACCCATCGAAGTCGATAGATACCGATTTCCTGGTATTTCACGACATCTTCGTATAACGCTCGACTTTCATGGAGCGATTTTATCGCTTCCTCGGTTCGTTGTTGTGCGTCAATTGAGTCCTGCATCATGTTGAGCGCGGCAATACGAGATAATTCAAGTGCTCGATTGGCTTTTTCAAGTTCAGCGGTTCGAGAGAGCACGCGTGCTTCAAGATCTGTCGCTTGCTTTTGGAGTAAAATCGACTGCGTTTCGATTTTTTCGGTATTCAGTGCATTACGCAATGCCAAGGCGACTACCGGAGCAAGACTTACAAGTAATTCATAGGTCTCCTCTAATCGTTCGATGTTGTGCAAGTTGCATACTGCCAATGTTGCTACCAACTCGTTAAAAGCCGCGAGAGGTACACGAATGAGCGATGTCACTCCCGCATTTTGGCACACCTTTTTAACGGGGTGTTCATTTTCAAGCATTGCCAAATTAAACGGCGTATCATGAGGATTATGCCCCAAACACAATATATCAAGAGCTTCATGAGAAAATATATTCCGGCGTCTTTCGGGGCACGCCGATAATACTTCATGACCAGCTTCGTTATGATTAAAAAGAATAACGGTTTCAGCGCCCGTCAACTCTCTGATTTGATCGGTAAGTTTTTTCCCGATATCCTCGGGCTTTACCGATACCAAAAGGTTCGAGAACATCTCAATCGCTAAAAGCTGTTCGGCCTTTGTGGCTTGTTTAGGTATCGGTTTATCCTTCACGGTCATTCCTCCCCGATAAGTTGACGTGCGTGTGCTTCCGCATCGTGCAGTGAACGCGTAAATGCACACATATCAACCTTTTCAATCATGAGCGGTAACCCCGTATATTCACTGAACGTGTGGAGTATATCATACGGTACCGCATGTAACCCCGTATCGCAATACACCATCTCCATGCGACTATCCTGCATAAATTCTTTGGCGACATCATCGTAAAGTCCCAGTTCTTTATTCATTATCTCTTTCCATCGCAGCGCCCATTCGGGAAGAACAATGAACGCACCTGCGTGCATCAACTCTTTATATCGACTCTTTCCGAAAAGCATCTCTTCACAGTTGATCGCATCAACACGACCAATTTTATACTCTTCTGCAATATTCAGCATATGCGGACTGCAATCTCCCACCACCAACACCATCGGCCTCACTTGATCCGCCATTCCGCTCAGAATCAAACTGAGGCGTTTTTCCAGCTCGAGAGGAACCATATGCAGCATTGAATCCCAAAACATCATTTCGCCGCTGATATCCCCTTGTGAGATAAGATACTCCATTTCTTTTCTCAAAACTCCGCAACATATCCACAGCGTCGTATCGTTCATACTGCGCCGGATTCTTCTGCATAGGCGAGAGACGCCTCGATCATCGCATGCAAATTGTCTTCATGAGTATGTATCGGAACATCAGCTCCTGCAGTGGAAAGGATATACTTTCCTTTCGAACCGGCTTCACGTAATTTTTCAAGACATTGCTCGTATACCATCCCGCGTGACACAAGCGGTAATTGTAAAATATCTATATTTCCGATCAATATTTGCGACGTATTGATCATACTGCGTGCAGTGGTAAGATCATCTTTTGAACCGACCGAAAATCCGAAAACATTAGGAATGTCTTTTATAAGGTCTAACACATGATTGATACTGCCGCCTGAATGATGAAAAACAGTAGGACATTCATAGCTCGACAGAACCTTGTTAAAATGCGTCAAACATCTTGCTGTAAAAAATTCACGCGGCATTATTTCAGCCGCTGCTAACCCTTCGGTCAGTACCACCGCGGTAATCCCTGTTTCTTTCAGCGCTTTCACCCATGCGACAAAGAATTCACCGGTATATGCCATGACATCATCGGCACACGACGTATCAAAAAGAACGGTATCAAGCCAAGTCTCCAACCCTACAGCTAATGCGGGTAGCACACACGGCCCTGAAACAGTCGCAATGATCGGCACTTCACGACCGAATCGTTCATAAAGTTTTGCTGCTGATTCGAGTATAAACGGCAAACGACCGTCGGTATACGGATCAGGGCATCTATTCTTTAAAATATCTTTTGACTTGGAAAACTTAGGACGTTTAAGGTTGGGCGCTTGGTCAAGAAAAAATTCCGTTGTACCACCCCATGCCTCACCTACTGCACTGTAATCGAACGGTGCAAGTAGCATGTCAAAACCGAATTTTTCATACACCGCAGTTTGCGCCGCCACATATGTATCAACATTGCTGTAAACTGTACGAAGATCCTTTCCGATGAGCTTCCCTCCGTAAATACCAAGCACCGCAAATACCGGCACACGATCGACCGGTTTCCCTTGAATCGTGTTCATAACTCGCTCAAAAGCGGTCATGTCCGTTCACCTGCTTCCACATGCGAAAGGAGAAGATCACATAATGCACCAACGTCTGCCGCATTTTTAGCGGTCCCGTCAGCACCGACCACTTTGACAAGCTCGGGACGCCAATTGAATACCGCCCCCCCGACAGCAAGTTTGATCGAAGAAGATAATCCTCGTTCATCCAAAAGAATACGTACTTTTTTAATATTCAGTGCAGTTGTTTGCATCATGGCTGAAACACCGATTATATGTGCGCCAATTTTTAGTGCCTCATCGACAAATTGTTCTGCCGGCACATCATTGCCCAGATCATGCACGTCCCATCCTGAGGCTTTGAGAAATGAAGACACGATTCGTCTACCCAAGCTGTGATAATCATCTTCAATATTTCCAATAACGATCAATCCTTTTGTATGTACATTTTTATCTTGAGGCAAACAGCGTAACAACACATCCTCGGCAATTTTTGCGGCAATAAAAGTCTGCGCAAGCGATACCGACTCGTTATCCCACAACTTCCCTACTCGTACCAATGCAGGGTCAAGCATCTCATGAATGACATTTTCAGCACTTTGATTTTCATGAATAAAAGTTTCGACAAGATTTTGCGCACCGGTCCTGTCTGAATCGATCATCGCTTGCAACATCTTATCCACCCAATTCGTATCCATACCGTCCTCCTTATGTCCGGTCAGGTTGTGAGAGTGTATCCGGTTCGGCACTACCTGAAGCGAATCCGAGTTCATATCGCACGGGTCGTCCTGTCTCGGCACATAACGCATTGATCTCTTTTTTCAGTTCTATCATTTTTAGCTCTCGTCCTGTCATCAACGTGTTCAAATACTCCAATTCTTGTATTTTTTTATACAATGCATCATTTGCATGAATACGGGCAGAAATATCATTAAAAAAACCGACCAAATAATGTTTGCCGTCAAGTTCTATAAATGAACTCGTGATATCGGCAAAAATCACGGTGTTATTCTTACATAAAAGCGGAATTGATAAAGCAGAATTACTTTTATTTTGAGCCATCAATGCGAACTGAGCTTGAATTTCTGAAATTTTTTCTTTAGGATGAATATCATTCGGACTCATGGTTAGCATCTCATCTGACGAATACCCTAATAATCTGCAAATTACACTGTTGACCTGCACAAACTTTCCACTTTCGGCATCCGCAACAATAATACCCTCACGACCTGTTTCAAATAGCGTGCGATAGCGTTCTTCGCTTTTTTGAAGCATTTGTTCATTACGTCTGCGCTTCCTGTTGGTATTATACAATACAATTGAAAAAACAGCGAACAATGTGGCGACAAGAAAAGAACCTACCATAATGATCACGTTTCGTGTATGAGCTAATTTCTCAGACCGCACACGCGCCGTCACATCATGAACAATTGAAAAAAGGACATCAGATCCTGCGATCTTGACAGGATATGAATATACCTCAACATCATGTATTTGTTCGCTTTGGAGCTTGTGTTGAAATTTGAAGTAATTCCTATGCTCATCTTGTGCATTTTTCATTTCCTGTTGAACCTGTTCAGGTGAAAGGAGGTTGATCTCACTTATTTTCATACTGTTCAGATTCGTGTAACCATAAAATTCATATGCGGCCTTGTTCGCATCAAGAATAGTGCCGTCTGACGGGTCGATCAGCATCATTACCGTACCGTGATTGTCGAAAAGTTCATGTGTAAAAAAATTGCTGTGCTTGCCGAGATGATATTCACGTATCACTGTTGTCGGTTCCCGTTGAATAAGCATTGAAAAGGAAGGTAACGCAGAAAACGACAGCGACAATCGATTCATTTCTTTCTCGTTAAACATGAATTTATTAGGACTTTTCATCATTATCGGGAGAGTGGTAACAGGCACCCCGGATAGGATTTTATTCGCCATCGATGCGGCATACTCCCCTTGAGAATATCCGTGCACAACTTTTCCGCCGACTACTCCCAACGGAAGCAAAAAATCCCAAAACCCAAACACGGCGGCATCCGTTGATGATCGAATAAAAGAAACACTCTCTTTGACGGTGAATACCACATCTGACGGTGTTCGAAGATAGGACACATAAAATATAATATCATCTTTTGAAAAACGTGATAATTCCTTTCGTAATTCATCCGGTTCCAATTTGTCCAAATATACTATTTGAGCATGTAACGGAATTTTTTTCACTTCTTCTTGAAAAATTTCTTTATTTTTTTGCTCAGTGATACCTGTGCCCGATATCAGTGCGATTTTTCGTGAATTGGGGCGTAATCGAAGTGCAACCTGCACCGTTTCCTCTACAGAAATAACCTCATTCACGCCTGTCACATTTTTCATGCCTTTTATCAGAGCAGGCTCAAAATTATTTATTCCGCAAAACACAACGGGCGTATCACCGAACAACACTCTTCGTGAATATACAAATTGTAATGCGGGATCATCACTGCAAATAATAAGCGAAAAATCAAACCCTTTCTTACCGTATTTCACTTTAAGATACTCTTCAAACGCATTCATGTGATCTACCGAAGAATAGCGCAAGGCGTCAAGATATTCCACATGTAAGGATAGGTTTTCTTTTTTTTCGAGATGATCTTGTAAACCTTTCGCTATCGAATCACCCCACTCATACCCTTGATGATACGAATGTAAAATCAACACAGATTTTTTTTCGACAGGTTGCGCATATAACAACGTGACTTTCGAAATAACAATTAAAAGTAAGAATAGCAGGCGCACCCAAGTGTATTTCATATTATTCGTCGCCGTCCTCTTTCAACAGATCCTCTTGTGGTGCAAAACTCAGATTATAAGGAGGCGGCAATCCCGCTTTTTCATACAATTCGTTTATTTCACGCTTGAGTTCTATCATTTTATATTCGCGCCCGACCATAAGTTTATTGAAATGTTCAAGTTCTTCTGCCTTTTTCTTAAGTGCGTATTCGTTATGTTTGCGTTCTGTAATGTCAATAAAACTGATCACTATTTCGGATATGTTACCGGAAGTATCCATTACCGGGAATCCATTCACTATTACCCAAACGATTTCATTATTTCCGGGTTGTCGTATACCCAAAACTTGATCTTTTATCTGTTTCTTAAGATTTACAATTCGGGTAACTGGATACTCCTCAACCGCAAGCGGGCCGTTATCATCATTTACAAATTTCCATGCCGGATCGACTGCCGCTTTACCCTTCAACTGATCGTCGGTTAAACCTAACAGCTCTGAAGCCCGAATATTACTCATAATAATGGACGTGTCAGGTGCATGGACAACAATTCCCACCTCAAGGTTCCGCATCAAGCTGCGATACCTTTCCTCGCTCTTTCTCAGGAATTCCTCTGCCTGCTTACTTTCCGTTAAGTCCCTAAACTCAACGGTTCTGACATTTTTTCCTTTGTAGGGAATATTTCTTGCTTCAAGCCTCATAGGGAAACGTTCCCCGTTTTTTCGCAACCCCACCGCTTCATACGGTTTTTCATACCCGGTAACGATCTTATTCATAACCATTTCTCTATAGTCAGGTGCAACAAGCGTTAAACCGTCCATTCCGCCGGTCAGTTCTGCCACAGAATAGCCGGTCATGTCTGCAAGCCCTTGATTACATTCTAAAATAATACCTTTGTCATGAATTGCGATACCGCCGAATGATGCATTGTGCAATGCTTTAAAGCGCTCTGTGCTTTCTAAAAGTTCAATCTCCATTTGTGTGCGCTCGGTAATATCGCGTGCAGTGGATATGGCACCGACAACCTCTCCGTTTTCATTCTTTAATGCATTACACCACCATGCCAAAAGTCTTTTTTGACCGTCTTTACGACGTTGCCAGCTTTCAACATAAAACAATGATGAATCCCCGTTAAAAAGCCGTGACACGGTTTGATAGGTGTCTTGTTCGCCGACAAAATAATATGATGCATCCTTACCGACGACATAATCGCCGAAAAACTCTATCCCCGCCTCATTTGCCCATGTATACTTTTTATTCTTATCCACTTCCATGATAATGTCAGGGACCGATTTTAAAATCGCTTCGTGCCGTAATGACAATTCATGCGCCTGACGGTCCGATGCTTTTTTCTCGGTGAGATCTTTTACCGCGCCATATAAACGCATACCGTCGTGAGAAGTTGCATCGTGTACACATTCCACGTAATTCACTACTTCAATCGGTCGCCCGTCTTTGGCATGCAGGGTAAATTCGCGCGTATCGCTTTCACCGTGACGCAACGAATGAATGACCGTGAATACTTCATCAAAGTCATCTTCATCAACCGTGAACAACCAGCAACCGTGTTCACGAAGTTCTTCCACAGAATATCCCGTTAATCGGTAAAACTCATCCGAAATCCAATCGACAAGATAAATACCCTTATCATTATGAATGCATGAGTATGCGAAATCGGAACTTATTCGTGAAACGGTCTTATATCGTATTTCCGAACGGATCAATGCTTCTTCCGCTCGCCGTTGTTCGACCGTCTTCCACACCGCTTCCATTAAAAGTGTCAATTGCAAGACATCGGTTTGTGTATAATCGGTTTTTTTATTGGCGACACCTACAACGGCGACAATTTTCCCCATATGAAAAACCGGCACCGTAAGAAACTTTGAAAGGTGCACATGACCTTCCGGATACCCCTTTTTATGAGGATTCGGCATGGTAAAATCATTGATAATAACAGGAGCGCGAGTACGTACCGCGTCACCCCATACGCCGGTTTTCTCCAGCATGTATATTGTTTGGGGATTGGTGATCATACATTCATACATCACTTCTTTCGACCAACTGTTCAATTCAAATTGTTGAGTTTTTTCATCATAAAAGTAAATATACCCGATCAAACTTTCGGTAATGGCGATCACTTCATTGAGTGCATAATCCAAAAATTCTTGTGTTGTACCAGACTCGTTTTGCAAAATACGGACCAACGAGTCCAAACGCTCTTCATTCGTTCGTAATTCATATTCAAACTTTTTTCGTTCTGAAATGTCTCGAATAAAAGATTGATACGTGCCGTCAGGCATTTGCTTGGAATTCATTTCCACCCAGATTTCCAAACCGTCTTTTTTTAGTAATATTCGTTCAGTCGTGATTGTTTTACCCTCATTCAACAAATCATAGCGTAGCGGAACTCGCTGTCGCTCGGTATCGGAATACAACATGCTGATGTTATTTGACACAAGCTCCTCATAGGCATACCCCGTAAGTGATAACGCTTTATTATTTGCATGGAGTATCTCACCGTGAGCATCTCCCAATAAGAACGCATCAGGGGCAAAATCCAAAAGCTCTCGAAATTTCTTTTCACTTTCACGTAATAGCATTTCAGCGTGTTTACGCTCGGTGATATCGGTCAATGACACCATGACACGTTCATAATTTTTCTCATATCCCGGAACAACATTCCATTTTACGATGACATCAAGTCTCTCACCCGTCAAAGTTTGTACGACGCCTTCTTTCTTAAACCCGCATTTACCCTCCCACAACGCGATGAGTTCCTCTTTAAATATTTCAAGCGACTCATTCGTTAATGTCCGATCCAATCCTTGGATAAGTTCTTGCTTTGACGATGCTTTGTGCAACGCAACCGATGCGGTGTTCACATCCAAAATTTTGATCATTTCCACTATTTTGAACACTATTTTCGAATTTGTCACTAAATAATTTTGAAAATCAACCACACCCTCGTTGCGCAATTGTTGCAAGTACACACTCACTGCCGAAAAATCTTCTTCCCACAACGAGATCGGCGAATTATCAAATGCTTCATGATATTTTTCTTCACTTGTACGAATCAACTGCTCGGCGATCACCTGTTCGCTGATATCTCGTACAATCGCAAAAAACACATCGCGTTGTTCAAACCGTGTCTTTTGCAAACTAACTGATACCGGGTACCGAGATCCGTCTTTTCTCTGAAAATAATGACGAAAATCATGCCTTTTTTCAGTATTTTGCATAAGCGCATCAGTGTAGTCATGAAATTCCTTCATCTCCATCTCAGATGCAATATCTAACAGTGTCATTTTTTCCATCTCGTCCCGAGTATACCCGTTATTCTTTCGAGCCGATTCATTACTGAACACTATTTTCAGCGTCTTTATATCAAAAATATAATTTTCATCGGATGATTCATCAAGTATTTTTCCAAGTGCGGCATTTTTCTCTTCATAATATAATCGTTCACTGACATCACGAGCGATCGATACGATATAATCACTCTCTTGAAATCGAACCTTGTGTGAACTGATCTCTACGGGAATTTCACGGCCGAGTTTACTGACATGCACCATGGAAAAGGTTGCATGTCCCTTGTTCACAATCTGTGTAACCGCACGAGCTCGTTCTTCAACCATCTTGCCTGCATCAATATCAGACGGTGAAAGTTTTAATAATTCTTCGCGTGTATATTCAAGACGTCTGCACGCGGCATCGTTGACATCCACAAACCCGCCGATCGTACCGTCCTTATGCAAGGTATGAATAAACACCGCATCGCTTATATCATTGAACAAATCATAAAAACGTTGCTCTCCTTCACGCGCTTCTTCTTCCGCCTTTTTTTGTTCAGTCAGATCCTTACAAATACTGACCACATTCCCGTCCGGTAAACGAGAATAACAATACTCAAGCCATTGCTTTCCGCCGTCTTTCTTTATTCGAATGAACGGGACACATTCCGGTTCTCCCGTCGCATAGACACGTTGTACAACTCTCAGCAGATCATTTTTCCCCAGTTGTGAATATCTTTCTGACAGCGGAAGTGCAAACAATACGTCACGTGCAAGACCCGAGATCTCCAATCCGGTCGGATTGATATCAACGAGCATAAAATCATTACCCTCATCAATTGCCTTAAAGATCGCAATGCCGACATTCACGCTATGAAATAATAGTGAGAACGCATCTTCGATATTGTACATGGATTTTTTTTTATTATTGCCGTTTTTTTCAACGCGTTTATGTGCCACGTTTCCTCCCCGTGTGATGCAACAACACGGTACAATACTACCACACTATAGGGGTTTTTTCCACCCAAAAGACATCATGTCTCGCACCGCTTCACTACCGCTTGTGCGAGTGACTCGAGCGGCATCACCACATCAACCGCTTGCAGTTTAATTGCCTCTTTCGGCATACCGAACACAACACATGTGCGTTCATCCTGCGCAAAGTTGACCGCACCGGCATCTTTCATTTCTTTCATACCTTGTGCACCGTCATCTCCCATGCCCGTCATGATCACTCCGACCGCATTTTTACCTGCATAACGCGCTGCTGACCGAAACAACACATCCACAGACGGACGATGTCGGGATACAAGAGGCCCATCCTTTATTTCTACAAAATACCGGGCACCGCTTCGTTTGAGGAGGAGGTGGCGGTTGCCCGGAGCGATGAGTGCTCTGCCTCGAACGACCGTATCATTATTTTCCGCTTCTTTGACCGTTATCTGGCACAGTCCGTCGAGACGTTGCGCGAATGCTCGTGTAAAATGTTCGGGCATATGTTGCACTATGACAATTCCCGGCGCATCAAACGGCATTGCTTCTAAAAATATTCGCAATGCTTCGGTACCGCCGGTTGACGCCCCGACAACAACTACCTTCTCAGTGGTCTGGAGCATGGCTTTTGACTGCGCCTTTGCCAATACCGCATCGGCACTCAACTTTGGAGATGCTCTGAACGGCGTAGTAAGTTTTTTCACAGACACTGCGGCAGCTGCCTTGACTGTATCGCATATCTGTACTTGCGACTCTTGTAAAAAGACGCGGGTTCCCATTTTTGGTTTTTGAATAATATCCACTGCACCGTATTCAAGTGCTTTCAGTGCGGTCTCAGAGCCTGTAGTGGTCAGGCTGGAACAGATCAATACGGGTATCGGATGTTGAGTCATTATTTTTTGCAAAAAAGTTATACCGTCCATACGCGGCATTTCCACGTCAAGGGTGATGACATCGGGTATTTCTTCTGAGATTTTTGTGGCGGCGATAAACGGGTCGGCCGCTGTCCCCATGACTTCAATATCCGGGTCTGATTCCAATACTTCCTGCATCGTTTGACGAACAACCGCGGAATCATCAACGATCAAAACACGGATTTTTTTGTGTGGTTCCGCCATTATAATGTCCTTTTATGCGACACTGTCATTTTCTCTGAGTTTCTTTACAAACACATCCCCCGTGGTCGTATCGAACACGATCTTTCTTCCTCTGATCCCGCCGACATCTGATGATAATACGGTTACGTTATACATGGTCATTACTTGGCGAACCGTTTCAATATTCTTTTTTCCCACGGTCTTTTCCGAACGAAACGACCCTTCGAACATATCCGCACCACCGAAATATTTAATTTCCAATTCATGAGGAAATATTCCTGCGTCACGAAAACGTGCCATCATGACTTCAGTCACCGTATCAACATAGTTGTACGGATTATAGTGAACATTCTTTGGTGAACAACTGCTTTCCGGAAGCATTGCGTGACACATTGCAAAACATTTGGTTTCTCGATGATACATTGTGATCGCGATACATGAACCCAACACAGTATGCACACGCATTGACGTTTCTCCGAAGATCATCTCACCCTGTCGAATGTGAATTTCCGTGTCGTTCAAATACATCATCACTACCACCTCAATAAATATTTAAGCACTTTATATGCCATTGAAAACGTAAGTCATATAAGCCACAATCATAGCTACAAAGGGATTTTTGAGAATAATAATATGAATTTAGCACAGCACCGCACAGAAAGAACATAAATTATCACACATCGTGTAAAGAAAGATTGACACACATTCATACTACCGACGAGCGGTTTGCGGCATAAAAAACACGATGGAGGCTATTTTGAGGGTCACGACCAACGTGTCCGTAGCTACATATGTTGGCGGGAGATCACCTCTCCTTTACAGAAGCGTAAGATATACTTGTATAGAACAAGATGCGTTTAAAACATGTCTTTTAACGAATGTGAACGATGTTTTGTGGTAAGACAAAAAGTAAGGCAGGAGTTTATAAATTGTGCCATCCCCAAACCCCTTCCCGTGACAAAGCGAGGAGTTGTCTATGTCATTTCGAACTTTTAGGTGAGAAATCTCAGTTCGAGTTCATGCTCTATCTGATACTATTTAACTGAGATTTCTCCTCACCGGTAGGTTTCGTCGAAATGACAAGCCGCGTGTCCGTTGTAATTATCGTAGGTGCAGACCTATGTGTCTGCACCCTAAGGAAAAAATATAATTTAGCTCCCCCTCGCGGTTACGCGTTTCCCCCTCTTTGCAAAAAAGAGGGGGAAATAAAACGGCCTTAAAAAATCAGCGTGTAGCAATTCAAGGACTTTTTCGTTAAAAACAAATACTGTCTGAGCGAAGCGAGTTTATTTGTTTTAGAAAAAGTGCGCAGAATTGTAGATGATTTTTTACAGCCTTGACTTTTTTGTTACTTTTTGTGGC
>CAYRFE010000036.1:0-29925 GCA_964423645.1 uncultured bacterium
TGAAAAGATTATGGATTTTCGATATATGAAAAACTTGATAATAGGGACCCGCACTAACAATATATGGAATTATACCAATACGCCGGATAACCGTGCTCGATTTATACACGGGGAAAAGGCCACAAGGTCTCTTATTTGTATCGGTATAAATCCCAGCACGGCCGAGCCTGAGAAACTGGACAGAACATTAACAACAGTAAAAAGGTATTCTCAGGATCTCGGATACGATTCATGGATGATGCTTAACATATACCCGCAAAGGGCAACCAATCCGGATGATTTAGATGCTAAGTTAAATATTGAGTATCATAAAGAAAACCTGCAACAGATCGAAACGATATTTTCTCAAGGAAGTCATGATATTTGGGCGGCATGGGGAACACTTATTGACAAAAGAGCATATTTGAAAACCTGTCTTATAGATATTGTAGCGGTTGCTTCCAAGTATAACTGTAATTGGTATACAATGGGTAAGCGAACGAAAGAAGGGCACCCACATCATCCTCTGTATTTAAAGAAGGATTTATCGCTTGAACCGTTTGATATAAATGGGTATTTAGAGTATGCCATACTGTATCTTTGATAAATTAAGTTTGTTTTATTGGGAGAAATCTATCCCAGGAAAATGAACGATAAATAATCAATGTATACTCCAAGCCACACAAAATACACCTTGCAAACGATAGTATTTCTGGTATTCTGGCAATATGAGCGCAACGAATACTATAGAGGTGCGGAGATTAGCTGTGTTATTCTCCGCACAATATGCGGAGAATAAGTATGTATATCTATCAACACCCTAATTGGCCACAGTTTACATGGGATAATGATAAGCTTGTATCGTCCTTGGGGCGGGTTCGTCAATTACAAGGTAAATTGATCGGAAAAATGGAATCCTTGGGTTTTGATCTGCGCAATGAGGCGATTTTGGAAACAATGACGTTAGATATTATAAAATCCACAGAAATAGAAGGCGAACTCTTGAATCCCGATCAGGTGCGCTCGTCTGTAGCAAAACGATTAGGCATCGATATAGGCGGACTCATTGCTTCGGATCGTCATGTAGAGGGCATGGTTGATCTCATGATGGATGCAACGCAGAACTGTATATTTGAATTAACGCAAGAGCGGTTGTTTGATTGGCATGCCGCCTTATTTCCGACAGGGCGCAACACAATGTATAAAATCACGGTAGGGGACTGGCGTAAAGACCTCACCGGTGCCATGCAAGTTGTCTCCGGTCCGATCGGCAAAGAGAAGGTTCATTTCCAAGCACCTGATGCTGCAGTACTGCAACGAGAAATGGACGAGTTTATTAAATGGTTTAATACAAATACTACCGTAGAGCCTGTTATAAAGGCGGGCATCACGCATTTGTGGTTTGTTACCTTGCATCCGTTTGACGATGGCAATGGGCGTATAGCTCGGGCATTAACTGATATGCTTCTCGCTCGTGCTGATGGTAGCCCTCAACGATTTTATAGTATGTCGGCTCAAATCAGGCTAGAACGGAAATCGTATTATTCTATTCTTGAGAAAACGCAACGCGGGAATCTGAATATCACACAATGGCTTGAGTGGTTTATGAATTGCCTGGTAACCGCTTTGCAAACATCGGATGTGATTCTTGCGCGAGTGCTAAAAAAAGCTGCATTCTGGCAAACGTATGGTGTGTCGGTTAGTAATCCGCGCCAGCAGACCATGCTTAATTTATTGCTGGATGGCCACGAATTAGCAGTAACTTCATCCAAATGGGCAAAAGTCACCAAATGCTCACAAGACACTGCGTCGCGTGATATCCAGGATTTGCTTACCAAAAATATTCTCCGTAAAACGGCATCCGGCGGTCGCAGCACCAAATACGAACTGTGTGATTAAGAATTGCGGAGAATAACCGGTATAATCTCCGCACGATATGCGGTGGTTTCAAAGAAAGGAATAAAATGAAATATATTAATAAAGACGATATTTTTTCAAAAATTGACGAAGCGTCTTTGAAAAAGACAAAAAACCCCGTAAGTTCATATATCATATTGCCGTTATGCGTGGGTTTGTTGCTGAGAATCATATTTCATGCAGAGATATTTGCTCTCATTGGCGGTGGGCTGACAATAATATTTGGTTTAGTGTATATTGTTTTTTATAAATCTAAAAAATAAAAATAACCATTTTTTTTGAAGTGGGTGCGCGCTGATGCTTGCTATATGCAAATATTATGCACGGCAATCAGCATACAACTCAACATAACCTATGTTATGGGACGCTAAGTTATTAAATAGTAATGAGATACGAAAAGCACTATAGCGCAAATATGCCAACATGTCAATGCCGAAATTCGGTTACGATCGATCCTTAACAACCCCGGAGAGCTGTATTATGAGAGCTGAAATTATCACCGTCAAGAGCTGTGAAAACCCCGGCATACAACCATTTCTAAGATCGATCCCATAAATATGCGAAATCTCGGAACGGGGTACTCCCATCCTTATCGGTTCAAGTGAGAAAAACTAATACCACCCTATTTAGAATAGCTCCGAGTAGGGCGATGCCCTACCCTGCCCTTTTATAAAGACACTTTAACATGTGGCTATTTTTAAGACACCGTATATAAAAATTATTATACTTAATAATGCAAATATTGTAGAAATAGAAAAACCAAAACTATGACTGTAAAGAAGTTGACAGCAGGGAAAACAAATGCTAAATTTCAATCAGTTGATTCAAACTATATGGAGGTATAGCTCATGAAGCATGTATTTTTAATAATTTTTATGGCGTGTAGTGTGAGTTTACTTTGCAGTGCTGTCAACATTCCCGCGGATTTACAGAAAAAAGCGTATGAAGGGGATAAGGACGCTTTAGAGCAAGTCGCATATATCTATTACAACAATAAAGATTATGATAAAGCGATTGAGATTTATAAAAAGATTGCCGAAATGCCCTATGGTTTTTATAATGCAATGAGTATGCTTTCCCACATTTATCATACTGAATACAAAGATTATGTTCAGGCGAAATATTGGCTCCAGAAATTAGTCAATAAATCTCCGAATATGCCAGAATATATATTTAGTGATCTTCAAATTCGATGGAATAAAATTCGCTCAGACGAAAAAAAAGGTAGTAATACGGATATAATTGAAGAGATGACTCATGTTTCGCCTGAAAAGCTTCAACTTATTGTGAAGTCATTGAATAGCATCGGTAAACATCAAATAGCAGATGTAAAAAAACCCATAATTAAATCAAATAATAAGTTTAACTCTGAAAAAGTAACGTTTTTGAAGATGGATGAGTCCGGATTGGATAAATATTATACAAAAAACAAAAATCGTCCGAAAGCATTCTTGCCGTATGTTGGTTTTAAAAGAATTCCTGACGACGTGCAGCAACGGCTCATTCGTGACAAATTTGCTATTGTGGATGAAAATTTTGAGGTATATAAAGATAATGATGATATGATTCAAGCATATAAAAGTCTTTATGATATTGTAGAGCCTAAAGGGAGCACCGTGTCGATATTTGTAACGACCGATTGGCTGATGCATACATTCCGTACTTTGAATTATAAGATACAGATAGATGTTGAGCGAAAAATACTCGCCCCTCTTCTATTTTCATTTGTAAGTGGAATGTATCACGATTTACAAAGTTATTCAAAAAATAAGAATTATACCGCTTATGAACGTTATTTTAATACGTTATATGATGTTTTCACTGTTGCTGCTGTGTTATCCGGTGAACAAGTGAAAGAAGAATCAATGAGTACAAACGCCCGGAATGAACTGCAAAAAATTAAACGTGAATCCGGGGTTGAAAGCTCTGATATTATCGATAAAGAAATCGCGTACATGCGGTTTTCTCCACGTATACATTATCGGGAAACAGAACAATTGCAAAAATATTGGCGAGTATTTACCTGGTTAAGTTCTTTAAGATTTGAGATGGATATACACAAGTATCCTAATGATGCAGCATTATTTGTGCTTTTCTATGAGATTCTTTCGCGAAATACCGACTTGATGGAGACATACAGTGTGTATATTGCTACAATGCGTAATTTTTTCGGAGACAGTAATGCTTATTCATATGAGTTACTTCAAAATATTGATAACAGAAGAGATATTATCTTTGATGCCAAAGTCAGAGCAGCCTTTATTGAATCCTTGAAAAGTAATTACTCTTCTGATGGTATTTCGCGAGCAGAGTTCTTTGAAATAGTGCCGCAAACCTATAATCTTGATTTATATGCACTGGAAAAACTCGCAGTTTTTGAAGAATCTCACGATGAACGTCGTATTCCGCACGGGTATGATACGTCTGCGGTATTTGGGAATACTTTTGGTCGCGAGTTGATCCAAAAGGATTTCAAAACCTTTTCACAGCTTGAGAGTAATTATACACAACTTACCTCGCTTAGTAGTCGGTATTCAGAATCCGAGTGGCAATCGAATATTCACATGAATTATTTAGGCATCATAACGACGTTGTATGAATTTGGAAGCAGTCCGGATTTTTACTTCACTCAGAGTAAGAATTGGGAGAAAAAATCACTCATGACAGGGCTTAGTGCGTGGACTCAACGAATGCATGATACCGTGTTATACAGACGCCCTTTACAATTGGCCAGTTCTATGGGATTTCATGTATATAAAAATCCTGTTATTAATTATGTTGAACCTAATCTACCATTTTTTTACAGAATGCGTATATTGTTAAACCGCTACAACGAAATGTTTCCTATTGTGGGAGTGCTCGATGCGAAACTACAAGTGGGGCTTGAACGATATTCGAAAGTCATTGATACACTCACTATAATTGCAGAAAAACAGGCTCTTCAGCAACCAATTTCGGCTGAAGAAAATGAATACATCAATACATTGGTAAATGAAATGGAGAAAATTATACAGGTTAAATCAACATTACAGGAAACGATTGATTTGATTGGAACAGCGCAGCTTGGTATACGAACTGACGATGCACGAATGGCTCTGGTCACAGAATTAGCTCAAGTCAAAAATCAAATAGACGGTAGGATACAATATCAACTCAATGCGATCGGAAAACCGTTGAAAATATATGTCGCGCTCAATGATCCTTATGGTGGAAAGCGAATCGGTGTTGGATATGTATACAGTTATTATGAGTTTATGCATAATGAATTACTGACTGACGAAGCATGGCGCGAACAGGTATACTCGCAAGAAGGTGAAACTGTCGAAAACAAGAGTGACAAATCGAAGCAACTTAAAGAGAGGATGCCGATGTGGGTGCAAGAGCTAGTGATTGAGGGGGAATGATTAAAATGTTTGTTGAGAATTTTATAAAGAGGGAAAATATGAAAAATATCTGTTTGATGGTTTTTATTTTTATTGTATTACTGAGTGTTGGATGCAAAAAGAATCCAACGGATCCCGGTATTGTTGACACCTCACCCTCTATACTTGTACCACAGGGTTCCTATCCTTCTTTTTCATCTTATCTATCTAAATATAACAATAAATATAATTCTCAAGTGGAATTAGGGAATTACCAAATTCCTATTTCACTAAAAATCACAGACCAAAAAGGGTCAACTTGTATGGCTCATGCTACAGCATATACTATGAGTATATCTTTACAAAATCGTACGCCTTCGCTTTTTTCACAAATGCAATTTGACCCAAATTTTATTATCGATATTGCTTTTTTATCAAAGAGCCGGAAAAAAACAACAGACAATTATAAAACATTCATGAGTTGGTATAAATTTAAAGATGTTATTGATTTTATTAGTGGCGATGGAGTTCAAATACCATATCAAAGCAACCCAAATATTACGGCATGGGGTTGTGAAACTATGCAAGATTATAGAGAGGTTGACCCTGTTGCAATATTGATAGCTCAATTTTATTCACGTCGCCCATTTAATTTACAAAATGAATTTTGGTATACATATCAGTATAACCCTAGCGAGACCCCCAATAAAGAATTTTTTATAAGTCAAATGAAAAGCGTTATTGCTACTAATGCCGCAATTGTATATTTGGCGACATGTAGCATATATTTTGACCCTAAGAATTCTTGGAAAGGAAATATATCAAGTACAGATCTTGTTGATTTGAGTGCTGACCATGCTATAACCCTTATTGGTTGGGATGACACCGTTAAAATTGGTATAGATACGGGGGCTTTTGTTTTTTTAAATAGCCATGGCAAAAGTTATGGCACTGACGGAAAAGGTTATATTTCATACGAATTTATGAAAAAGTATTGGGAGTATGATTTTGTTTACAGAAGGATGCATTTATCGCAAATGTTTGTATTTGACTTTTCTGCTAAAAGCGAAGACTCATTTATAGATGGATTTGGTAGTTTTTTCACTGAAGTCAATAAAAATCTCAGGGACCCTTTTAATACTTCCCAGCGTTTTACCGTTGATACCCAAAAGAACATTGACATCGGATATTACCAAGGAAATGACAAGGATACTCGTTTTGAAATTGTTGATTTAGAAAACAATATTATTAAAGAAATTGTCCCTGATCAGTCTTTAATTATTATAAGAAAGCGTTATCGCGATCTTAAAAATAAGACAGCCGCAAATATTTTAACAGTCAATAGAGATGATATTGCGCATTTGGACACTTTTAAGATTATTTATTATAACGATAATAAGATTGCCGATACAATAACATTACAACCTCAAAAAACTAATAGAATTACACATATTAACGGTGTTGACGTTAAAACAGGAACGTTTGTCGCTAAACCGGATGACACACTATTGATTGCATATACAAAATCTATTCGTGGAAAAGCGAAATTCTTACTCAACAGCATGTTATTGGGTGAAGTGGCCAGTAGTAGTGTTGCTGATGGGACTATCTCATTAAGACTCCCCTCTTCATTGAATTCAGGTGCGTATATATTGAAGTATGTTATAGATGATCAAATCTGGGATAAGATAAATGTAACGGTTGAAGAGAATATAAGTAAAATTGTGAGTGTTTCTATTAATGGCATACCCGTGAGTAATATTTATTCTAGTCCCATGGTAAGAATGGGAGATGTGATCCGAGTTGAAATACAACAATCAAAAGATGGAAATGGAAAAGTCCTATTTGGAGACGTTTTAATCGGAGAAACAAATGTTCCGGGAACTTTTTCGTACATACACACAATGACAACTGATGTAAGTGAGTATATTTCAATAATGCTATCAGATGAAATTGAAAATAAGAGAAAAATCGTTTATAACTATCAAAACACTGAAGTTGATTCATTTTCTATATCCCCTGCTTTTACATTTGTGGATGCACGACCGAAAAATGCAGATGATATGACCAAAATGCTCATGGTATACAATTCTCCGTCCGGGTATTTCCCGGATGATTATAGTATTCTGTTATGGTTTGACGATGCGTTGCAATTCCAGAATGAAATCGGTAATTTATTTTATGGATCAAGAATGAGTGGTGATAAATATCGATTTACATCTGTCGCTCTTGATGGGAATTTCTTTAATAGTGGAAGATTGTTCGGTGGTGTTTATGAACCCGATACAAAAAAAAGATCAGGAAAAAATATTAAAATTAAAAATAGAGACATAGTTATTGGTCCTTCAGATGTTTTTTTGTATATTTATGCTGATAGTTTAATAAAAAAAGATATTTTGTATTTGGGGGTATTATCGCCCGGGTTGATATATTAAGAGTTGAGGGCTGTCGAAAAAGTAATACCTTCAATAATAGCAGTCATATAAAAATTAAAAGAGAGAATAATGAATATCAACGTTTTATACTTTAAGTGCCAAAATACTACGTCCCATATGACCGTTTATGTTGAGCGACAGCCCCCTACTACTCTTTTGAATATTTCTTAACATCATTGATTTTTCGTTTTCTTTGGAGAGTCCGATAATGATTGCTATTCAACGATCTGAGAAATGTATCATGATCAATACAAACAAAAAAATACTATAATTTACAAACTATGAACTGTTTTGTACACGTCATTTGGTGATGATATTCGTTTTCGTTAATATTTCATATATTATACTTGCTGTTTCTTTTGCTGTTAAATTGGATGTATCTAACTGTACTTCTTTCTTGTGTCGAAATATCACTGTGTCATTGTTTAATTTTTTGCATATTTCAAAATCTTTGAACTTATCATCTGACCTTAAATCTAATCGCTTTGCGATTTCATTATCCGAGGCATAAAGACCAAAAACAGAGATTTGCCAGTCTTTATTTAGCAATTTCAACTTATCATAGTAAGCATTAATTTTATCGCCACTAAAAGTATCAACAATTATAATAGGCTTATAATTCAAATCTGAAAATTCCTTCACTAATTGAGTGGAAATATTGAGTATTCTTATATGTTCATCTTGATTTATCCAATCTACCGATATAACCATTGAGCGAAGATTGTCGATCTCAATTCTAACCCCTCTCGGAAATAATTTTGCTAGTTCTTTTGCCGTTTGCGTCTTCCCTGTTGCAGGAGCGCCTTTCATTATTATTATATCTGTTGTTAATTGACTCATTTTATTAAACTGTTTCAGGAACATTACAAGACAAATGTTTACATGGAAAGTTGCATGTTTTCATTATTTTTGAAACTTCTGTCGAACGTTTTTTACAAAGTATTTGAATTATATCTTCTTTTGCAATATTCCCAAGTGGCTCTTTGGCAAGGGGTATTCTCCGATGATCAAAACACTTTACCACATCTCCGTTTGGATAAATGCAAATATTCTTTCGAGCAGCACAAGAAAAATCTTTAGTTTGACTATTTTCGTCTTTTGCGTCATTCCAAACACCACCGAAATCCATGTATGGTTGAATTACATGTTTTATTTTTAATTCCTTACAAAACGCTTTCAGTTTTGGAATATCTGATGACGATTCAAGCGCAAGAACAGATTGAATTTGAAAATTATTACCCAAATACTTTTTTGACAATTTGATATTCTCCATTACTTTTTCAAATGTTGCATTCCCTCTAAATTTAATCCATTTCTCTGCTTCAAGTGTATCAATTGAAATCACTAATATATGCTTGAGTTTTGCATATATTTCTAAAAATTCTTCTGTTATTAAAACACCATTTGTAACCGTTATTAGTTGGATATCATGCTTTCTTGATTCTTCGGCAATAGTCAAAACATCATTTTTAAAGAGTAATGGTTCGCCACCAGTAATTGTTACCTGATATAAATTCTCATGCAATGTTTTTAAACAATTGATGAAAACTGATATATCAATATGTTCACTTTCCTTTTCGGGTGTTTTCCAAATACCACATTTTGCACACCTTTCGTTACACCGCTTTGTAATCATATAGATCAATTCATTCCCTTTTACTCCATAAAATCGTCTTATAGGAGTTTTATACCATCGATAAATGCTCCATTCTATTGTTTTCAAAACAATTAATGGAATTATGAGATGCCTTTTATCAATACGCTTTATAAAAGGTTTTATTTCCCCCATGTAGTCATTAAAAAAATGCGTGAAACTTGGTTGATTCGCGCGTCTTCTATATATTAAGCTCATATGCGTTTCCTGAATAAATAGATTCGGAAGAGTCCCAAAGAAGAACTGTATGCCCCTCATATAAAGTAGCACTGGAGCTTTTATATTTTTTAAATAATCGAACAAACCTTTTAAATCCGGATATTGTGCTTTTGTAACCGTAGTCATGCCAAAGTTTTGCCTTGGGGCAAAATCCAATTTTATATTTGCTACGAAGCCTTAAACATAAATCGACATCTTCTCCTGCTGCTGTTGGAAATCTTTCGTCAAAACAGAACTCATTAGCAACACTTGCCTTCATTCCAAAATTCAAAGATGGCATATACCACAATTCTTTTCTATGTGGCAATAACCACTTGCCATTCAGAGTTCCATTAATGTCGTGGTAATAGTCATACAAAGTCTTACCATATGAAAATGTCATTCCACCAACAGCACCAAAGTCTGTTTTTTCTAGAAAATCCATCATGCTCTGATTCCATTGAGTGTCCAATACACAGTCATGATCGGTGAATAAAATGTATTGAGCTTTTTCAGTAATAGCTTTGTTTATTCCAATATTTCTTGCTTTTGCGGGTCCACCATTTTCAGATAACTTTATATGCTCAACAAAGGAGGCGTCTAATTGATAATTCAAAGGACTGGAATCGTCAATAACATAAACTTTCTCAAAGGCTCTAGTTTGATTGTGAACACTTGTCAGTAATCTGTTTAAACAAGCAATATCCCAATCGGTCTTTATATAGCAAGGTATAATTAAATAACTCATATTTGAAATTTTCCTGTTCTATCGGTTTTACGGAGTCTTCAGACACGCGTACCCAATATTAATGTATAACTCACAGGGCATGTGTTTTTCCAAATATTTCCCTCTGCTTCAAATATCCTTTAGAAATAATAATTTGTCAATAAGATTTCTTCCTCTCATAAGACCCTTTATGTTGAGCAACGCTTTATTCCGTCTTATATCACGCTCTATATGCCTTTAAAACGGGCTTCAAAATTGGAAATTGAGTAAATCCCTGCCCTATTTCATATTCCCTACAGTGCTATTTCGTCCGAATTCTGTGGTGACCTCTAATTAGGTGATTAGAACCACAATATATTATAATATATTGCGGATGCATTCTATATATGTTATACTATTCAAGAAACCTGGGAGGGTGCTTTATGATAACTCGTAGTATCTTACCCCGAATTCACGGAGATCTCTTCAAAGGTAAGGCAATTATCATCACCGGTCCGCGCCAGAGTGGAAAAACTACTCTAATTAAATTACTTTTAGAGCAGATCAATGAGCCTGCGATCGTGTGGAATGGGGATGAGCCTGACATACGGGAATTACTTTCAAATTGCACGTCTACCAAACTAAAAACATATATAGGAACCCACAAACTTGTGATTATTGATGAAGCGCAGCGTATACCAAACATTGGATTGACCTTAAAACTTATTACCGATCAGATACCAAATGTGCAAGTAATCGCATCGGGCTCTTCATCGTTTTTACTCGCACAGGCAATTAACGAACCTTTGACAGGAAGAAAATACGAATACACACTCTACCCTCTTACCTTTAGTGAGCTTTCTTCACATTTCGGCATACTTGAAGAAAAGCGGTTACTGGAGCACCGTCTTATATACGGGGCATACCCGGAAATCGTAACATCGCAGGGAGAAGAGAAAAGATTGGTAAAATTACTGGCGGAAAGTTATGCCTATAAAGATATATATACTCTAGAAAAGATTAAATACCCCGTCTTGCTTGAAAAAATACTTCGAGCACTTGCATTGCAATTGGGCAATGAAGTCTCTTTTAACGAGTTGGCACAATTAGTCCATGCGGATCGCTCGACTGTCGAGCGTTATATCCAACTCCTCGAACAATCATTCATTCTTTTTAAGCTGCCGGCGTATAACAAAAACATTCGCAACGAAATTAAACAAAGTCGCAAGATTTATTTTTATGATCTCGGGATACGCAACGCTCTTTTGGGAAATTTTTCGCCGCTTGCATTGCGTAATGATACCGGAGCATTATGGGAAAATTACATCGTCGTAGAGCGCTTAAAACTACTCAGATATTCCGAGAGTAGCGCACAGTCATTTTTTTGGCGCACAACACAACAACAAGAAATTGATTATATTGAAGAAACAAACAACTCGCTTGCAGCATATGAGTGCAAGTGGAATCCGACAAAGAAGGTTCGGTTTCCATCTACGTTTACATCACATTATATGCCTACACAAACTGCAATTATCACTCCCGGTACGTATGAAGATTTTTTGTCGTTCCCGATGCAAAGTTAAATAAATATCTACTCATGTATTTGTAACAAGATATCGTGTCCCATAAGACACCTTATGTTGCGCGATTAAAATTGTGTTACTGTTTCCGATCGAGTTGCCCGGCACAAAACGATTTCCTTGCCGTGCGTTATTGCCCGTTTTATGTGGCACCCCCATGTATATTACAATTATATAACTTTACCAATATATCAAGGTTGCTCTTTACCATACCTGTTTTTCCTTTTCATGGTTAATATTTACAGATTGATGCCCACATCAAATTATTTCTTTATCAAATATAGCTGTTTTAATTATTACTTCGCATTTGAGTTTTTAAAAAAATTGCCGGATCATAAAAATATTTATTTAAATCTTGTTGTGAGAAGCATTTTATACTTATTCCTTGGAACCGTTCCAGTGTTTTTCTTATTTCAAAGTGAATATGATTGGCATAAAAATTTGCCTTTTTTAATTCTTCCTCTGAAAACAACCTTCCAAGTTTTGTATTTTGAGTTACAATCTGATCTACAGTTACTTCAATATTTTCAAGGTGAGTATATCCCGAATAAACTATTTCGTTGCTTGGTAAGTGATGCTCAATTAGTACAGTCGTATATGGAAAGGCTCCATATATTTCCCGAACCATTCCTAATCCGATTGGATAAACCGGTTCGTTAAATTCTCCTTTGATATCCAATCCTGCATGTTTATGCCCGGCAATTCGATACGCACCAAAGCCATCAAGCATTTTAGGTTTTAAATCACTATAATTCGCCCTATTTCCAAAAGAGTTAAAAGGTAATACAACTTCTTTCATCACATCAATATCAGCTGCTAAAACGGCATTTGCAAAAAATAAAAATAAAATAAAAATTGGCATATATAATCGCTTTAAATAAATCATAATTATTTCTACTTTCCCCTAAACTTTTTTACAGACGTGTGAAATTAATTAAGAGCAAAACTTATCGATCCCCCCATTAAGTCCAAACAAGTTCTTTTTATCTGTATATACAGCGTAATCTAATTGCACTCTTCGAATTCAATAATATACGATTAAAAAAAATGTGCAACATATAAACTACATATTGTTTTATCTTGAAAATCTTCAAATAAGCGTTTTTAGTATTGTTGGTCTCGTCAATGAACAATTGCTACGATGCTTCTGCCGGTCGTTTGCGATTCGTTATTTCATGTTATTAAACAAGACCATTAATCCATCAGGCAAAGTCTTTCTCCATCCTGTCCAGTCATGGCCGCTTTGAAATTCCTGATAATAAACATCATACCCTTTTGATTTTAACATATCTCTCATTTTACGATGCTTCTCAATGAAGTTCAAATTGTTAAAAGATCGCATAACCGTTTCTTGTAATCCGCAATCCATGTAAAAGCGAATGGGGAATTTAGGGTTTTTCTTGTATTGTTCAATTAACCAAGGATAAGTATCGTTTACTTTTTTTCCTCGCCAATAACTGCCCGATTGAGACAATACATTACCAAATATATGGGAATAGTTCATTGCGATATAACTTGCAGCAAGTCCGCCATAACTTACACCGGCAATAATTGTTTTTTTGGGATCTTGAGAAATTTTTAAATTCTTATATGCCCAAGGCATTATTTCCAGAGCAACAAAATCTGCAAATGGCTTGTATAACGGTAATTCCTTTTCACGTCTTTCTTGTGGCTGATTGTCAATCATGATGGCAACACACGGAGGTATTACTTTCTCGTCAATTAAATTGTTTAAAATTGTAGGTAACGGCACCCTCTCTAGATACAGGAATTGATCAAAAATAACTATCGAAGGATATTCCTTGCTTTCATCATATCCAAACGGCTTATATACAATTACACTTCGTGAATTTTCTAAAATAGTACTCACAAAAGTGTGTTCTGTGAGGGTCCCCTTCGATACTCCCCCTCTTTCATGAAACCATTCCTTTGAATGATCTGAAAAATAGTCAAAAGCATTAAAACTGTAACTAGTCTCTGCTCCAATCGGAATACGATCGTTGTTATAAATATCAGTAAAATAATGTGTACCTGTATGATCTGTTACACAGAAACGATAAGCAATCGTCCAATCAGCTGGAATTTTGTATGTTCTATACCAAATATCAGTATTTATTAATGAAATTAGCTTCATATCGCTTGTCCCATTACCCAAAAATACATTTTTTATATCGAGGGAAACCGTGATGTCTTTTTGAGAGCTTTGATATAAAAAAGTTATTATCAAACTCCTGCTATCATTACATTTTTCGACCATAGGCGTTCCCTTACTTGAAATGCTATCCCAAAATTGCTTGATTTCATCGTCGTTTGCATTTTTTAAATTTTCAATTGTCGGGCTACTCCAAAGGGTTGGCTTAATAGTTTCAACATCGGTCCAATTGGATAATCGTGTTGTTAAAGATTCAGCGGTATACGTATCAACTGGTTTTTTATCTGCAGGATTAGCGCAGTTTGTTAAAAATATAATAGCAGCGAGTATAAGATAATTCATTTTATATCTCTTATACATAGTTATTACTCATGACTTCACAAAAAAATTTAAGAACTTCATGGATGTCGTTTATATACACTATTATTGGTCTTACAATCTTTCGTATATATTTTTTTTCATTTCCATGCCTTTTTTGCATACCCCTGTACCCCCTAGCTATGAACAGGATCGATCATGTTATTAAACATCTGCTCAAATTAATTATATCGTATAGTATCAACCGTTTATTTTTTAATCAATTTCTTTAACATTTCAATTTGTTTTTTTCCGGCTATGTTTTCAGGATGCAATTCTACGGAGCGTATATAATTTTCCAGCGCTAACTGGTATTGGTGATTTTTGAAATATGCCTCAGCTAAATCATTATAGTCACTCCAGCCATACGGATAAATCTCACCTTTTAGTTTCAAAAATAAAATAGCCCTTGGATAGTTAATTTCATCAGTGAGATAATATTCAGCGTATTTTGAGATTTTATAGTAAAATGGATATCCGTCAATAAATGAATTTGCAATATCATTTTGTATAATTTTAGATTTTTCATCGCTATCTGTCATTGAAGGATCACCCAGTTGTTTGATTTTGGTTACTATTCGATTATACTCGGTGAAATATCTTGTCCCAACGTCATTACCTGGAAATAAATCAGGAATATTCAATACTCGTTCACCTTTTTGTAACTCTTCTTTTAAATCAAAAGATACCATATGAGTATAATCATAAAAGTAATATAAATAAACTTTGCCATTGTTCACATCATATACAGTCGTATACAATGTTCCTCCCCAATTAGTTTCTTGGTGGATGCTATCCATTACTGAAGTAACATAACGAATTGTTGCATCATAAGAGTTCTCTAACATATGTGTAGCTTTATCAAACCGCCAGCATTTTTTGTTTTCATACGGTCGAACATTAGTTTGAACAAAATACTCTTTTTCTCCAATTTCCAAACTGTCTCCATCGACGTAAAGATATCTTCCGGTTTTGTCTACATATCGTAGAACCGCTGATGACAAGAACTCAATATTGTATTTGCTGATCATAGTTTTAACGTCATCAACTGTTGCACATTCCCGCATTATTTTTTTTTGTAATTCACGCGATGATAGTGTAAGTTTCCCTACCGTATTTACAACGGCTTTATAAGACTGAGTAAAGCCATCATAAACAAGGCCGGCTTCATTCATACCGCCTTGTGGAAAGAGATTATCGAACCCTACATAAACAACCCCGTAGCTTCCATCTTTACTTGGCTCAAACCAAATTCTGGTATTAGGATTTGATTGATCTTCATTGTTGCCAACAATTGTCATCTCATTTTTAGTAATTTTTATCATGCTGCACCCAAAACAATCATTGTATGTAACGATTGAAACAATTAAAAAGAAAAACAGTAGTGTAATCCTGTTTGTGTTCATGATGATGTTTTTAAAATAGTTGCGACCGCTATTGTATACACCATATCGCTTGTAATTTTTCATAAATTTACCTCCCTATTAACTATCGAGAAAAATCATACGTTCAATTTTTTTTATTGTTTAAGCCGTTTTTCCTGAATAGCCTTTCTTTTCAATTTTTCAATTATACTTGAACTCACCCAAAAAACATCTTCAAGGTAATCGGGTGGGACATCTCGAGTGAAAAACAAAAATTTACCATCAGGTGAAACGTAAGAAAAACGTTCCATTTGATTGGTGTTTATCGGCGCACCCATATTTTCCGGTTCAGTCCAAGTGCTATCGGGTTGTCTGAAGCAGATAAATAAATCTCCTTGATCATACTGGCTTAATCCTCGTGTTGAACAGAAAATCAGGTAGCTTTCGTCCGGGGCTATGAAAGGCGCCCAGTTGCGGCTATTCCCGGGGACGTTAATATTTTTCGGTAACAATTCCGGTTTTGTATATTCTCCGTTTTTCAATTCTACCCGATAGATGCCGACATTATTCCATTGTCCTATTGCACTAGCCATAAAGTATAAGGTGCCATTCTGTGCAACAGAGGGATAGAATGCTTGTTTTAATTCAGGATACTGCGATACAAGGTTAATACTTTTCGGTTCGCTCCAGCCGGAACCATTTTTCTCGACATAGCTGATATCATTTTTTCCTTCAGGCTGAAAATATATTCGTTTACCATCAGGTGAAAAAAAAGGCATAAAACTGTATGGTGATATTGCCGGAGGCCCCCATATTCCTTCATTTCGTCTCATGGTCATGCTGGAAGTAATCCACTCATCATTATCTTTTCCGGTTTGCTGATTTGTTTGCCATAATATTTCATTACCATCGGGAGAAAATGACGGCGCTCCGTGTTGTTGAAAATTGTCGGAAACAATCCCCGGAGCAAAAACTAACGGCGTATCACCAGGTAGTGTTTGATCTAAGTAGTTTCCTTGTATAACCTGAATATTTTGTACGTCTTGAGCATGAATAATATTAATAGTTATTAACAACAAAACAATGACTATATTTCTCATTTTTTCTCCCTTTGATTTTTCGATAGTTTCATTCCTTTTTAAGAAAAAACATTCCTGAAACACATTGAAATGCTTGTGTCATTGGGTGTATTTATTCCTCAATTGACGATTAAAATATTATCGTATATTACAATGATATTGTCAAGCTATTTCAAAGGAAGAGTCGCTTCAATGGGCAACTTTATGCTTACCTAGGTTTCGGTACAAATATGCCCTCCCCTTTTCGATCGAGTTACCCGGAACAAATCTAGTTTCTTAACGTGCTTTATTTTCCTTTTTCCGTGGTGAACCCTATTCACGCTGTTATGCACAGTTCATTAATATCTTGGTTTGTCTTTAATCTCGTCAAAATACTTTTCTACACCTATTTCCTTCATTCTCATATTTATATTAATGGATCGATTATAGAGATGTTGGTCAAAGCCTGTATTTGTGCATGGGAATTCTGAGCATTGAAAACAAAAATCAACCTTCTTCTCCATGTGACAAACTCTTACTTTACATTCTTTAAATATTTTACAGGTTTCTTTTCTACAACCTTTACACTCCACGGAAGCCAAATAAGTGAGAACCTCATTAAAATCAGGATATTTTTTAAAGACGGGTTCATTTAATAATTCTACAAATCTTTGCGCATAAATTTCGAAATTTCCAAGTGATTCATGCAATCCATTGCTATATTTCTTTATATCGCCATCAAAAAAAGCAAAGCACTTTCCACAATGTATTCCGCACGGAGATAATCGATTTTTAATTTGTTCATAATCCATATTTACCCTTTCATTGATCCCTACGCAGTCTGTTTAATTGATTGCGTATAACGTTAGTTACACTAGCCACCCGTCTTTGTAAGTAGCACATCATAAGGCATGCATTTTTTCATATGTCTACCTCGCTATTGACTATCGTATTAATTTAATAATATGTCAATATAAATTTCATGTTACTTACGACACCTTATGTTGCGCAAATTCCTTCACTACCCTTTCCGATTACCGTACAAACTAAAGAGGCAGTTTGATAGTACTGAAAAGTTTCTTAAAGTGCGTTATTTCCACTTTTTAAAACGAACCCATATTGTCATTAAATATTGAAGAAACAAGCGTAAGAAAAAGGGGCGCCGGAAGCTGCCCCTTTAATAGATTCAATAGATTAACTTCAGATTATTTTAACATGACCATCTTCTTGATGTAATTTTTTCCATTTACGGACATGCGGACATAGTAGACACCGCTTGCACACATGGTGCCGAATTTATCCTTGCCGTCCCACTGAAATCGATATATTCCCATCGGTAAGAATGCTTCAGTTATCGTTTTAAGATCGCGACCTTTCATGTCAAATATTTTGATGATGACAGTACTTTGAGCCGCTATGGTTGCTTCGATCGTGGTAGCGCTACGCGAGGGATTGAAGGGATTAGGGTAGTTCTGTGCTAACGAAGATTTCGTGATAATCGGTATGAATGTGCGGCCGGTATCATTGACCAGGCAGTAATCTCCCGGTTCTTTGAGAAGCAATACCGGTTTTGATGAATCCAGGCATTCCCATTCGTTGCCGTTAAAATACAACAAACCTCCGAACCCGCCGTACGGATTATCTACAGCCAACTGTATTTGAGCGCTATCGGCAAACGACAACTGAAAACCTGTCCCACCCAACGGTAGATCATCGCGTAGCGTATCAGTAATGACGACAACCTCGCCGCTTGTTTTTTGGGATACTATCCTAATACCGTTAAACTGATAAGTCGCATTTTTTTCTGATTTTCGCACAACAAATCTCCTCTGACATATTACCGTTCCCTTGTACACGAGTTCGACTGTATAGTTGCCATCAACGAACTCTTTACTATCCAACTCATCGGTGCTAATCAACAGATTACTTTCAGCGACCATTGGGAACAACGGATGTATGACAAGATCTCCTAAAACCCGAAGGAAATAATCTTGCGGATCAAGCGACGTTGCGCCGGTTGTGACCTGCACGCGAACACTTCGCGGATGCAGATTATTGGCAACGACAACCATGGCCAAGTCGAGCGTATCAAGGGTAAATACCGCACTGATCGTATGATCGGTGACGATATTTTCAAATGTATATGATGGTACCTGGCCAACTGATATATTATCGACGCGGACATCACTGATCTTGTAACCGGCATTCGGTGTGATCGTATAGGTTTTGTCGCTACCATGTGTTACCATTCCTGTTACGGGACTGATTGAACCATGCGTGCCTGGGGTAACGGTGATGGTATGAGTAAATATCTCTCCGTTGAAATTTTGACTCGAAACATCAGCTGTAATATTAGTCAGCGTTCGGAAAGACGGCGACCAATTGCCGTATATTGTATGACTCGGCGTAACCGTTGTGGTTGTGCCGTATTGCACGATATAACTGTAACTACCGCTTGAATTGGTTGTTTCAGCATGTCCGTTATGTGAAAAAGTCACTGATATACCTGATAGCGGATTCGTGCCGTCCGTTATAGTACCGGAGACCGTATAAGTATAAATAGAGCATGTAAAATCCAACGAGCTGTTGCTGGCAGTAACATTGGTGACTGTTCGGCTCGCAACATTCCAGTTGTAAGTCCCTGCTTTGCTTGGTGTGATCGTTGTGGTCGTATAGTAGGGAACAATATAACTGAAGCGTCCGTCAGAATCAGTGGTTTCAGTATGCCCGTTATGCGAAAATGTTACCGTTACACCCGGTACTGGCGAAGAATCAGCCGTGATACATCCGGACAAGGTATAGGTATTGATTGTACCGGTAAAATTCGTCGTATAGTGATTATCGGTTGCACTCGTTACGGTGACCGTTGCGGGACTCCATCCGTGATATCCTGCATGACTCGGCGTAACAATCGTTGTCGTGCCATACAGAACCGCATACTCATATACTCCGCTCGCATCGGTCGTTTCCGTATGACCGTTATGTGAGAACGTTACGGTAACTCCGGGGATCGGATCCGTACCATCGGTGATAGTGCCGCCGATCGTATACTGATTGATCGAACCCGAAAAATTCTGACTCGTTTGGTTTGCACCGATAGCGGTCAACGTGCGCGATGCAGGGCTCCAGTCGCTGTAAGCGGCGCTTGACGGCGTGATCGTTGTGGTCGTGCCGTAATTCACCGAGTATGAATAGTTACCGCTTGCATCGGTTGTTTCCGTATGACCGTTATGCGAAAAGGTGATCGTTACGTCCTGAAGCGGATTCGACCCATCCGTAACTGTTCCTGATATTGTATAGGTATTTATGATACCGCTGAAATTCTTAGCAGTCTGATTAGCAGTAACTGTGGTCAATGTTGTAGATGTCGGGCTCCAGCCGTGATATCCCGCATGATTTGGCGTAACAGTGGTAGTTGTGCCGTATGGAACCGAGTATGTATAATTACCGCTCGCATCCGTCGTTTCCGTATGACCGTTATGCGAGAACGTTACGGTAACTCCTGGGACCGGATCCGTACCATCGGTGATAGTGCCGCCGATCGTATACTGATTGATCGAACCCGAAAAATTCTGACTCGTTTGGTTTGCACCGATAGCGGTCAACGTGCGCGATGCAGGGCTCCAGTCGCTGTAAGCGGCGCTTGACGGCGTGATCGTTGTGGTCGTGCCGTAATTCACCGAGTATGAATAGTTACCGCTTGCATCGGTTGTTTCCGTATGACCGTTATGCGAGAAAGTGACCGTAACACCCTGCAACGAGTTTGACCCATCTGTGACCGTTCCTGAAATCGTATAGGTATTGATTATACCGCTGAAATTCTTAGCGGTCTGATTAGCCGTAATCGTTGTCAATGTTGTAGATGTCGGGCTCCAGCCGTGATATCCAGCATGACTCGGCGTGATCGATGTTGTGGTGCCGTATGGAACCGTGTATGAATAATTACCGCTTGCATCGGTCGTTTCTTTATGACTGTTATGCGAGAAGGTGATCGTTACGCCCTGCAACGGACTTGAACCATCTGTAACCGTACCGGATACGGTATAGGTTTTGATCGTACCAGTAAAATTCTTATTGGATTGAGTGGCAGTGACAGCGGTTAACGTAACGGATGCCGGGCTCCAGCTTGCATAAGCGGTATGACTCGGCGTGACCGTAGTGGTCGTGCCGTACGGAACAGAATAACTGTAATTGCCGCTCGCGTCGGTCGTTTCCGTATGACTGTTGTGCGAGAACGTGATCGTTACGCCCGATACGGGATCGGTACCATCGGTGACCGTACCGGAGATCGTATAGGTATTGATCGAGCCGCTGAAATTCTTAGCGCTTTGATCTGCGGCAATACTTGTGATCGAATAATTCGCCGGACTCCAGCTGCCGTATTGCACACTGGACGGCGTGACCGTCGTCGTCGTGCCGTAATTCACCGTATAAGAATAGTTACCGTTTGCATCGGTTGTCTCGGTATGGCTGTTATGCGAGAAGGTGACGGTAATACCTTGCAAAGGATTTGTACCGTCGGTGACCGTGCCAGAGATCGTATAGGTATTGATGATACCGGTAAAATCCTGATCTTCCTGATCGTTTGTAACATTCGTTAACGTTATCGACGCCGGGCTCCAGCCGTGATATCCCGCATGACTTGGTGTAACGGTGGTAGTTGTGCCGGCGTTGACGAGATAGCTGTAATTGCCGCTTGCATCGGTGGTCTCGGTATGACCGTTATGAGAGAAGGTTACTGTTGCACCGGCAATAGGATTTGTGCCGTCGGTGACCGTACCGGAGATAGTATACCCGTTAAGCGTAGCGGAAAAATCCTGATTTGTCAGATTACCTGTCACCGGTGTAGAAACCGTGATCGAGACCGGCGTAAAGGAGTAATTCGTCTTTGACGGCGTGATCGTCCCTGTCCATCCGTAATCAATAGTGAATGAGTAGTTACCACTCCCGTCCGCTGTAGCCGACCCGCCCGTGTAGGTGACCGTGGCATTTGCTCCGTTCCCTCCAAGCGAACCGGAAATTGTATACGTATTTATCGTAGCCGTATAATCCTGCGATGTTTGATCGGCAAGCACATTTGTGTATGTTCGGTTCACGGGGGAAAAGGTGTATCCCGTATAGGAAGGCGTAACCGTTCCGCTCCAGTTGTAGGAAACGGTGAAAGAGTAATTGCCGCTTCCGTCAGCCGTGGCCGTCTTGCTCGTGCCATCGGTATAGCTCAGTGTCGCACCTGCTTTCCCGGCATTACCGGAGATTGTATAGGTGATTGCCGTGGCGGTATAATTTTGAGATGTTTGATTAGCCGTAACGCTCGAATAAGTTTTGTTGACAGGCGAGAAAAAATATCCGTTTTTACTTGGCGTTACTGTGCCTGACCAATTGTTTGCAACAGTAAAGGAATAGTTGCCGCTTCCGTCAGCCGTGGCCGTCTTGCTCGTGCCGTCCGTGTAGCTTAATGTTGCTCCGGACACACCGGCATTACCGGAGATCGTATAACTCGAAGCAGTAACGGTAACCGTATAATCCTCACACTGTCCATAAAAAACTGTCGAGCCGCTATTTACGGGCTCATCCGTGCCCAAATTTGCATTAGACATGACGCGCATACGTGTATCGCCTATCACGGCATCTGCAGGAACATTAATTGTTGTTAAGCAGGTATTCGATCCCAATGTATTAAGATTTTGTCCGACGATAAACTTTTCGCCGGCATCATCAAAATCGCTATCATGATTCCAATCGAACCATACAACGACGATCGCAGGATATCCAACATCCCCGAGATTAATCGTACAAGATAATGACCCTGAAGTGCCTTGCATAGCAGTGCCTTTTGTGGCAGTATAATCAAGATAACCGGCCAAGGGCGGTGATGACGGAATATCTGATGTTTTATTAATACCGGCAAATGTAACATTTGTTATGTAATCGTTATACGATGTATCTCCGCCGGTTCGCGGTAAAGTGGCATCAAAGCCGGTAACGTTTATTGTAAATTCCTCAGCATAATTATATGTGCCGTCATAAACATTCAACCTGATATGATAATCTCCGGCCGTCAATTGAGACATGAGATAAAGGCGATTGTCGACAATATAGAATTTTGCATTATCAGATGATCCAGTACCGCTCACCAAAGAATAGGTGTATGTTTCAAAATAATTACTGTCCACCGAAGTGATCGTTCCTACCTGCGCATCAGCGGGATACGACGTATCAATCGTCATATTACTGAGATCGATATCTGTCGGAGTCATCGGCGTTTCAGTACCTGTTATGATAATATCGCGAATCTGGCTTTGTGCTTCAGAACCGAAGAACTCAGATCCCACTGCCGTATTCGTTGTCATAATCCATCGTAAATATACTGTTGTTGATTTATTGTTAAGGGTTGATGGCAAGCTTACATTGTTAAGCTGACCGCCGGCAGACCAACTACCGCTTAGCGTAAGCGTTGCTCCGGGCACATCGCTCCACGAAGATCCGTCGGTACTGTATTGCAACTTGAAATCTCTGGGGCCGTCCCAACCGTAAAATTCTAGATCAGTGCTCATCTGTTTTGATGAAATCTTTAGATCTGTCATGCCGGTTGTTTTGAAACTTACTTGCCAATATTTTGTACCGGCACCGCCATTCCATCCGGTTGATATAAACATATTATACATATTAAGAGGATCACCGCTGCTTGACGCAAATGGCCCCGAGGTGTTTGTGGATAATGTCGCCACCCCGCTATTATAGGGAACTCCTGAGGCCGTCCATGATTGACCCGGCCATGAGGCAACTGTTCCAGAGGCCGCCCAAAGCGGTGAAATACCTGATACCATGAACACTGATACTATTAATATACTCCGTGCTAACCGACCCATACACCCTCCTGATTATTACATTAATCCAGTACACCACTAAAAACAATCTACAGTAACCTTTGTATAAATGCAATGAATAAAACAATAAAAGCAATTATGAATATCAATATATCAAGGATTAACACAAGAGGAAATTGCTACGATCCTTCGTAATAAATCAGCCATATCCCGGATCGAAAATCATGCTGAAGATATTAAATTGTCCACGCTCGAACGATTCGCGGCAGCACTTGGCAAGAAAATTGTTTTACGGCTCCAATAAGACATTACCTATAAAAGCTATTCTTACCCTGCCCCTTTTTTGCTTATTTTTTGCACCAAAACAGTGCGACTCAACATACCCTATGTTATAGGACGCTAAGTTATTAAATAGTAATGAGATGCAAAACGCACTATAACGCATATATGCCGATGTGTCAATGACGTATTTCGGTTATGATCGATCCTTAACAACCCTGGAGAGCTGTATTTTGATTATTCCTTGCCGGACCGAAACCATCACCGGCAAGACTTTTGAAAACCCGGCATACAACCATTTCTGAGATCGATCCTATCGATACGCGGAATCCCGGAAGGAGATAGTTCTCTTATGGTATCGTCAGGTGAGAAAATTTAATACCATCTATTTGGATCAGTAGGTAGTAGGGCGATGCCCTGCCCTGCCCTTTTCATTTTCTTAACGTACTTTATAATCCGTTTTCTTAAGCGACCCCAAGTTTCACTGTCTCAAGACGCTTTATATTGAATCCAATGAATATCACGCTCTATACGTCTTTAAAACAGGCTTCAAATTTGAAAATGGGGAAATAGTCCGGGCAAAAATGCGCTGCCTTTTTTCTACAAAATTAAAGTGTTTATATTCAATTACTGCGAACAACGCGAAACCCGAGACGGCTGCCCTGGCGATACGGGGCGTCGGTGTAGCGCTTACAAACATCCGCGAGGGAAGCATTGTTGCGCCAACTGCCCCCGCGATCAACGCGGTTATCGCCCGAAGCCGCTCCTCGATAGTTGGTAGTTGCGCCTGTCGGATACGCTCCAAACCAATCCCAACACCATTCAAATACATTACCGCTCATGTCAAACAGACCAAGTTCGTTAGGCAGCTTCGTGCCGACAGGATGGGTTTTTTTGTTGCTGTTTTCTTCTGCCCATACATAGTCACCTAAAGAATTATTTCTGTTACTTCCGTTGTCGCCGGCGAACCTCTTGTTATATCCGGTTGTATTTACTTTCCCGGGGTTTTCTTTGTCAGCACCCATCGCTGCCCACATCCATTCCATTTCTGTGGGTAAGCGATAGCCGTCAGCTGACCAATCGGCTCGTACAGCATCCCATGAAGAATTCGTTAATGTCGGAACGCTTCCCCATTGAGCGGGATCAGTGCTGCTATTGATCGTATACACCGGCGTCAGACCTTCGAGCATACTGAGTTTATTACAAAATACAAGCGCATGATACCAACTCACATTTTGAACAGGATCTTGCTGCCCGGTCGAATATTCTGTATCGCTAGGATCAAGCATACCCGTAACTTTGGTATATTGCTCACGTGTGATCTCATATTCACTCATACGGAATGCCCTCTGAGTGAAAGTCTCTTGAACATATGTTGTCGTTGAGGTTGTAGCAGGAGTAGTCATAACAAATGAACCTGCAGGAACATACTTTAACGTCCCTATGTTTGGAGATGTATAGTCATCTTGAGTTTGCGAAACCTGCTCAGCAGTCGGAGATGTATAATCATCTTGAGTTTGCGAAACAGGCTTTGAGCACCCTATTCCCAAAAACAATACTACGGTTACTATTCCCCAAAGAATTCTATTCATAATATCTCCCTTCCAAGCAAGAGACCGGTTTAATTGTTAAAATATCTGCACTCAATGTAGATGATTTTACCCGATTATTCAAGATAAAGTTTCATGTCCCATAAGACCCATTATGTAGAGCGATGCCCTACTCTGCTTTTTTGACAATGACGAAACAATCTGGTAGACTCAAATCGCACAATCGATTTAATCTCCTTTTCATTGTGCAAACTGCTTTTACCGCTCGGACACGGCCAATTCGTGCGGTTTTTCATGTATCACGCTCTATACGACTTTAAAACGGGCGTTGGTCTGTAAAAATGGGAAAAAGGGCTGGGGGAAATTACCCCGCCCTATTGTAAAGACACCTTCAGATGTGTCTCTTTTTATGTTACAGTATCTCTCTGGCTCAGGGGATACAGGTGATTTGCCACAATATCCAAACGAAAGTAAAATTATTATAGAAATACTTATTTGATAAAGTTTTTTTTCATACTAAGATTGATATAAAATATCGAAGTTAAAAAAATTATTTGAAACAAATTACAACATATTGTGTCTAATGTATATGTCACGATATATCTTGGGGAAGTTAGTTATAATCCTGTTATTATTATATTTCACCAATAAGATCACTTCTATGACAGAGCCTACACCGAAATATGTATTGATAAAAAAATATTTAATAGGTGAATTGTATAAATTTAATCCGCGACCAGATAAGGGGTTTAATTATCCATTTTATTTGTTTATTCCAAAAGATTATATTAAAAAAAATGGGTACCTGATTGTTGAACCGAATAATACAGGCAAACCAGATGATAATATTAATGTTCATGATGAAGAAGCACGTTTGATGTCGTTAAGTAAATTTTATATAGGAAATTATTTAGCGCGAAATTTAAATTACCCATTATTAGTACCGATTTTTCCACGACCTATGAACAATGCATTGATCTATACACATGCATTAGACAGAGACACTATAATGATTAGAGACGGCGACATGAAAAGACTTGATTTACAATTAATAGCAATGATACATGAAGCAAAAGAATATTTTTGCCGTATGAATACGCCGTTACGAGAAAAGATCATAATGACAGGGTTTTCTGCATCTGGGACATTCGTAAACCGTTTCGTAATGATTCATCCGGAAATAATACAAGTATGCGCTTATGGCGGTTTGAACGGATTGCTGATGCTACCAATAAAAAAGATAAAAAATACGGTATTAAACTATCCGTTAGGCGTAAATGATTTTGAACGGGTATTCGAAAATAAATTTAATGATGAATTATATAAAAAAATACCACAATTTGTTTTTATGGGTGCACTAGATACAAATGATGCAGTACAATTTTTAGATGCTTTTGATAAAAAAGAACAACAAAAAGTAAACTCAGTAATTGGGGCAGTAATGATATCTGACCGATGGGAGACTTGCAGTCGTATTTATTATGAAAACAACGTAGCAGCGGAAATTGTAACCTACTCAAATCTCAAACATGAATGCCCTGAAATGGTGAAAAAAGATATTTTATTTTTTATACAAAAAAAGTGTAAATAATATTATTTTTGTAATCTTCTTTAAAGAACATTTCTTAACGTGCTTTATTTTCCGTTTTCTTCGATTAGACGGGTATATCATTCTTCCCGGAACGGGGCTGATTCTTTCATTCCTTCAGGTGAGAAAAACTAATACTTGCGATCACAAGAATAGGGCGACTGCACTACCCTGCCCTTTTCGGTTCCTTAACGTGCTTTTTTTTCGGTAACAAACGTTCTGATATCTTGTGCCATGACTTTTGCAGTCTGCATTGAAACACGAAGACGGGTTCCTGCTGCCTTAACACCGCTGTCAAATTTCGCCGCATGCGTTTTTGCTTCAGTCAGTACCGAGATCATGGCTTCAATTTTTGATACGCTTGTTACTTCGCTCATACATTCTCCTTTTCGGTTGAGTATTCTTCTATTTCTACTTTAGGTAATAGTATTGAAAACCTGGCACCGTTTCCCAGAGATTCAGCATATACCGCTCCTTGATGGTATTCTACTATACGCTTGACAATAGTCAACCCGATCCCTGTACCTTCGTATTCATCGGATCGATGTAATCGTTGGAATGCTTGGAATAATTTTTGTTGATAATTTTTATCAAAACCTACTCCTGAATCTTCTATTATATATTCAATCGCTTTCTCATGTTCTTTAAAATCAATTCTTATTTTCTTAATTGGGCTTTTCATAGTATATTTCACGGCATTTGATATAAGATTGACCCATAACTGATGTAGTAATGATTTATCCCCACTGATCATCGGCAAATCACTTATTTCAAATTCAAATTGCTCTCGAATTTCAGGTGAAATAGTTTCCTGATATATCAATGAAATAAACGATCTCATATCTATTTGTCGTAAGTGTATCGTACTTCGAGTAATTTTACTCAACTGGAGAAGATCGTCAATCAAATGCGACATCTTTTTGGCGTTTACTCTAATCTTGTCAAACAGTTTCGATGATTCTTCAGGTAATATAGCCTGGCAATCATCTTTAATGATTTGCGAAAATCCATCGATAGCCCTAATGGGTGCGCGAAGATCATGAGCCACAGAATAAGAAAATGCTTCAAGTTCTGCATTAGCGGTTTCATATTGCGCTGTTCGTTCTTTAACACGTTGTTCCAGATCTTTATTAAGATCGCGAAGGTCAGCTTCGCTCTTTTTCAGTTTTTCTTCAACCTTTTTACGCTCAGTGATATTTGTGGCAATCCCGCATAATGCCAGCGGTTTTCCCTTTTCATCGGTGACAACTTGTGTTCTGCAATCCATGATAAGCTCTTGTCCGTCATGAGAATAGTTGACCACTTCTCCGCGCCAAGAACCATTCTGCAGTGTTTTATCAATGATCTCTTGCTGAGTTGCGCCACGTTCTGCGTCTTCCCCATAAACCGTCGTATTTTTTCCAAGTATTTCCTCTTTTGACGTTTGAAGCGTTGCCGCTTCTGCCTCATTTACATACGTAATAACACCATTCAAATCAGTTATGGTCACATGATCATATATTTGGTTCAAAACAAGCGATTGCAGCCGTATGATCTCATCCGCACGCTTCCGCTCGGTTATATCTCGAACAATATGGATTATTCCAAAAACAACACCATTTGCATTACATCGGGGAATTGCGCGTATTTCAATATGTCGGCCTAAATGTGGTTCATATACCTCAATAATTTCCGGTTTTCCCGTTGCGATACACTTCTTACACGGACAATAGTCCGGCGGCTGCTCGACACAGTGATAATATCTGAAACAGTGTTGTTTTTTGTTTAGTTGATCATCCGTAATTGAAAACGCTTTTTTCGCAGCTGAATTATACCCTAAAATAGTGAAATTCGTATCATGGATCGTAATCATATCCGTGATCGTATCAAAGGTATTTTCCCAGTCTGATTTGGCAAGAGCCAACGCTTCATTGGCTTTTTTTTGCTCTTCCAGCATTTTAATTTTAACCAAAGCAAAACTTACTTGGTTTGCGACAGACTCAAGAAAATCAAATTCTTCCTGCTTCCATTGCCTGTCTTCTAAAATTTGATTCATTGTAAACACATAGTATCCCTGATCATAAAAGGCAAACGGATACCATAACAAACTCTGAATATGCATTTGTTCATGTAATATTTTTCCGGAACCATCCCGGAGGAAATGTTCATTGACAGCATTGCTATGACTTTCAATATGTTTTTTCGTTACAAGCACTTCAGTAAGCGGATCAATAAACATCGTTAACGGGTATTCGGCTTTCGTCGGTGCGATATCCGGGTGCGGTATTCTAAGCCATTCACAAAGACCTGTAATTATATTTTTAGCAAACGAAACGTCATAGATCAATATTCTATCAAGATTCAGCGTTTCTCCAATGATCCGATTTGCATGTTCTAAAATATCTTCGGGATTATCTTTTGTAATAATGACCTCGGCGATCTTATTCAATGCTTTAGTAAAACACAATTGTTGCTCGCGATTTGCTTCAGCATTTTTCTGGTCTGATATATTTCTGCTAAATCCCAATAAGCGCACGACCGAACCGGAATCATCCATGATCGGGATAAGCGATGTATGATACCAATTGAACCCGGCAGGCAGCTCCCCTGATTCTTCATAACTGATCATTTCTTTTTTTTCAATACACCGCGTATATTTTTCATGGATTTCCTGCGCCAATTTCGGGTTCAATAATTCATCAAGATACTTGCCCTCAAAATTCTCACGCGATATGCCAACATTTTTTTCTATCATCGGATTAACCGCTAAATACTTGAACCGCTTACGATTGGTCACATCAACAATAAAAACCCCTTCATTGACGTGATTAAAAATCTCTCTATACCGAAATTCGCTGTCCATTAATAATTTTTCGGAATGTTTGCGCTCAGTGATATCGAAACAATGCCCAAGATATCCGATAAACTCACCTTTGCTAT
>CAYRFE010000037.1:0-29472 GCA_964423645.1 uncultured bacterium
GAGCCGCGCAGGATTCGAACCTGCGACCCACGCCTTAAAAGGGCGTTGCTCTACCTGCTGAGCTAGCGGCCCTACGCGATCCAATGTTAGTGAATTGCGCTGACGAAAAGGATTATATACATTTTCAATTTTCTGTCAAGAGGCAATCACGAAAAAATTACAAAAAAAACACACATACTTATTCCGCATCTCACAATAAGGCCGAATCAAATTCAGTTATCGGATGAAGACGGTCAATTCCGATATAATGACAACGATATCCGCCCTCTTTACCGAATTTGGATCCAAAATCCTTAAGAGGTGCAGTATCAACTTCTCGTGCGGTTGCAAAACCGCATACATACGCACTTACCCCTGCGGTAATGGATGCCTTTGGTGAAGGAAGATCAATGATGATCAGCACATATCGCCGAGGTTTTCTCTTCTTCGCATAATCTTCACGAACGAGTAAATGAAGTTTGTGATTAAACGGGAATGCAGACGTTTTAATTTCGACATCAGTGTAATCAATCTTACCCTTATTGTCTTCAAGATTATGCACATGCCAATCCCCGTAACGATACTGCGCCCACACCATCTCTCCCAATGCTCCTGCTAAGGTATCGACGGGTGACGCTTTCGTTCGATTGACCGTGAGGTTTTTGAGTCTGTCTTCATTACAAAATGCCAACATTTCAGCAGTGATGATAACGGCAGGAAATATCATATTGCTTTTTGAAACAACACAATTCGATTCGTGTTGGTACCTTTTTCGTTATTGCCAACCCCCCAGATATTCGCTGTTTTGGTAAACTCTTGAGTATTGACAAGAATACCCGCACATTGAAAACCTGCACGCAGCCCCAACGGCACCACATGTTCATCAAGACGAATCGTCCCTTTTTCAACATCTCCGACTTCAAACGCAACCCAACCGCGTGGCACGGTGACACGATACAGTTCATAGAATACGTCCTGCATGATCATCGACCAATCGGTGATTTTTTTAACCACTGTTATATGCTTGGCAATATCCTCGGTGTTCAATCCGTTGAACCAGCATCGAAGCCAATTATCGGAGGCATAATTGATGACACTTAAAAACGGCGGTGACGTGACGGTCAATGCGACGCTGTCATCAGGTATACAATCGGTATAACGTGCATCGCAGGCAAAAAACCGGGCAGTTTCGCCTGCAGACCGCAACGTATTGCGTTCTTCACTCGCTGTTTTTTTCAAAAGACTTTCTGTTTTTTTAATGATGATTGCATGCGTATCTCGATATTCAGGTATTTGTTGAAGACGCATATTGATCTTCTTTTGTCTATCAGCCGTTATTGCCTGATTTGGCGGAAGTGTATACACGGAAAAAAAACCCTTTGAATGACCGGTCAACCGATTCGTGGCAACCATTCGTATCCACTCATCGGTTGTATCAAGCAGATGTTCTCGCTCACGGCGTAAAATATACTCACGCAACCGTAATAATTCATGCAAGGTTTGAGGATGATAAAACATGTCAAGGTCGATATCGCATTGATTGTTCAGTGACAGTTTTGCAATAGAATCTAAACGTACCTCCAGCTCATTCATATCGGGAATGAAAAAACGCGGTCGTGACAAAAGAGCGCTCAGCGGATTAATATCATTTGCTATAACTTGTCGTTTAAGCAACCCTGCTTCAATAACGGTCGTTCCGCGACCCGAAAAAGGATCATATACAATATCACTCTTTTGAGTGAGACGTTCGATAAAAAACCTGGGAAGTTGCGGCTTAAAACATGCACGATACGATATTTCGTGAATAGAATGTGCATCCCGTTGCTTGGACGTCCAGAATTCATTGATGAACCGAGGGATTACCTCTCCATTGCAAATAACCGAGTCGATTGTTGTTCTCATGCCTGCATGAAATGTGCCTTCTTGTAAAAGTAAATGTAGGGCATGTGCACTCATCATGGAAATGATAGTACGGCGAAGAAATTATTTGTCAAGCAGAATCCTTGCCGTATGCGCATTCCGTTTTAAAGTTTTCAAAAATGATACTTTTTTATTTTATGATTGTTCTCAAGATATAAAAATTTAAAAAAAACGAATTTCGCAAACCTCTCTCTTGCTTTATTACCCATTATTGCTATACTTTTGCGCATAGGAGATGATATGACACTGTTTAAACCTTTTATCAATTATTATATGTCACAAATAAACTATTGGACAATAGGAATGTTTATGGCAATTGAAAGTTCATTCATCCCTTTTCCGTCAGAGATCATCGTACCTCCTGCAGCATGGAAAGCCGCTCAGGGAGAATTGAATATATGGCTCGTCATACTCAGCGGTACGATCGGCAGTATTATCGGCGCGTTATTCAATTACTATTTCGCCTATTTTTTGGGTAGAAAAATCGTCTACGCTTTTGCAAATACGCGAATCGCGCAATGGTGCCTTATTTCAGAAGAATCTATTCATAAAGCCGAAGCATATTTCAATAAATACGGAAACATGTCCACTTTTTTCGGTAGACTCGTTCCTGCTGTACGACAATTAATTTCATTACCCGCCGGACTATCAAAAATGAATCTTCGTAATTTTATTTTTTTCACCGCCATTGGAGCAGGGATCTGGAATGCGATACTTGCGGCTTTAGGATATTGGCTCTACTCCCAAAAAGAAACTCTTGAGAAATATTACTCGGAGATAAGCTTGGCTATGGTATTTCTTGCGATCGGTTTCGTTTGTATTCTCATTTTTAAAGCTCTCAAAAAACGTCAACCCGCACAGTCGCAATAATTCACAGGCTCGCTATTTCACTCGCGCCACAAAAAAATTGACTATTTACGCAAAATAGTGTAGAGTGAACATATGCGCGATATGAAAACAATAAATTTTTCTCAAATAATGATATGTCTACTTTTTTGTATTTTTTTTCATACCTCATTTTCTTTTTTGTATGCGCAACCTGTTCGTCCATTTACCATTGCCGGCGATGAAGACGAACCACCGTATGGATATGTGACACAGAAAGGTGAGTTTGAAGGTGTTTTTGTCGATATAATGCGCGAAGCATGTCGCAGAATGAATATACCACTCGACCATACTCCATACCCTTGGGTCAGAGCGCAACATCTTTCACGCACCGGTGAAGCGGATGCGATCATCACAGTACCGACGGATGAACGAAAAAAACATTACGTGTACACCAAAAACTCTCTTGTAGATTTTGAATTTGTTGCATTTGTTCGGAAAGACCATCCTGATCTACAAAAAATGCGCCTTTATAAAAAAATTGACGATTTCAAAACGTTTAAAGTTCTTGACTATATAGGCAACGGTTGGGGAGAACAAAATTTGCGCAACCTAAATGTTGATCGCGGAGGAAGTCATACACAAGTAATATTAAAATTAGCTGGAAAACGCGGGGATGTTTTTATTTTTGTCAAAACGACCACCCTTTACCTCATTAAATCCATGCATGCAAATCCTTCAAATCAAGGATTGGGCATTGACTCCGTTATTGCACTTCCTAATATCCTTGATCGAAAAGGTTTCCATTTATTGATCGCGAAAAATTCTCCTTACGTACGATTACTTCCGCAGTTTGAAGCGGTTCTTTCAGACATGCATACAGACGGAACCATTAAAAACATCCTTCGAAAATATGAACAATAGCACGATAGGGTCAGAATACCGCAATAGTTCCGTCTGTCCGTTTTTCAGTGCCTCCGCATAACACACCATCATTATTTCTCCAAATGATCTGTCCTCTCCCGAAATGGCCGTGATCGATGTTAACAGAAATCTCATGTCCTCTTTTTTTCAACTCATCTGCGATACTTACATCAAACTCAGGCTCAATCATCACTTTATTACTCTCTGTCCATTGAAAACGGGGCGCGTCGAGAGCTTCCTGAGGGTTACATGCACGATCGATCGTATTCATAATAACTTGAAGATGACCTTGCGGTTGCATAAAACCGCCCATAACTCCAAATGGGCCTATCGCCTCGTTGTTTCGCGTAAGAAATCCGGGAATGATCGTATGATATGGTCTCTTACCCGGCGCAAGACAATTGGGGTGCGTCGGTTCAACCGAGAAATTACAACCTCTGTTCTGGAGCGCGATGCCTGTTCCCGGAACAACCAAACCTGATCCGAACCCCGTATAATTACTCTGTATATAGGAAACCATCATTCCCTCGGCATCGGCTGTCGCAAGATAGACGGTGCCGCCCTTATCAGGTATTCCTGCACACGGTAACGATGCGCGAGCGGTTATTTCATTTCTCCGTTGCAACAAATAATCAGATGCCAACAATTGTGCTGTTGTATAGGTCATGTTTTTTTTGTCAGCAATATAGGCGTGTGCATCCGCAAATCCAAGTTTCAACGCTTCAATCTGTGCATGCACGAATTCAGCCGTATAGTCGTTAAATGAATCAGCAGCTAATAGTCCCAAAGCCGATAACGCGACCATTCCTTGCCCGTTTGGAGGTATCTCCCAGACATCATACCCTTTATAGTGAACAGAGATCGGATTTACCCATTCAACCGCATAGTGAGCTAAATCATCTCTCGTTAAAAAACCTCCTGTTTCACGTGAAAATCTATCAATCTGTTGTGCCAACTCACCATGATAAAAAGAGTGAGAAAATGTTTCGGAGATAGATGTCAATGACGCCGCATGTTCGGACGATTTCCATATTTCTCCTGCCAGCGGTGCATGTCCCTGTGGCGCAAAAACTGAAAACCAGTGTCGAAACATCGGATCAGTGAATGCATCTTTGTAGAGAGAATACGCTCGATTCCAATAATGCGCTGTCGTCACCGATACAGGATACCCGTTTTGCGCAAAGCCTATCGCATCTCCAAAAAGTTCACGGTAATTCAGCGTTCCGAAACGTTCGGATAATGCAGCCCATGCAGCCGGTATTCCCGGTACGGTCACCGGTTCCCAGCCGTGTGTCTGCATTTTTTTTGAATCTTTCAATCGATCGATTTGAATTGTTTGGGGGGCAGGACCGCTTGCATTCAGGCCGTACAATTTCCCTTTTTTCCATATGAGCGCAAATGCATCACCGCCTATCCCGTTTGATGTCGGTTCGACCACAGTGAGTGCGGCAGCGACTGCAATCGCGGCATCGACTGCATTCCCGCCTTTACGAAGAATATTCAAACCGGCCTGTGCAGCAAGCGGGTGAGATGTACTCACCATACCGTTTTTTGCAAATACAACATTTCGCTTTGACGGAAAGCGATACGAATGAACATCATAGCGCATACACACCCACCTCCATTATTTAGGTAGCCGTAATATTCGCCAGTATAGCAAATATCCGATAAAAAACAATATTTATCTTGCAAGGATCGAATTATTCGTTTACCGTAATGAAAGCAAAGGAGCAGAATATGGAAACATTATGGCACATCCTTTTACTCGTTGCAGTGGGAATTGTTTCCGGTTTTGTCAATGTTATAGCCGGAGGAGGATCGTTGATTTCCGTACCGGTTTTAATATTTCTTCAACTTCCTTCTGCTGTTGCAAACGGCACCAATCGCTTGGCGATTTTATCACAAAACATTACCGCGGTTAAAAAATTTAAAGATAAAGGTTTTTTTGACACCAAATTGAATATCCTACTGAGTGCGACATCAATCCCCGGTGCGATCGCAGGATCACTTTCGGCAGTCAACATCCAAGATGCCCTTTTTAACAAGATACTGGCAATTATTATGATAATGGTTATGATCACCACATTTATCGGTAATGTCAAACGCAAAAATTCCTCTGATATTGCCAAAAATCCCTTTTGGCTTGCCGTATCATTTCTATTTATAGGATTTTACGGAGGATTCATTCAAGCCGGAGTAGGATTCATTATCATAGCTGCATTATCAATAATCGGACAATTATCCCTTGTGAAGACGAACAGCGTTAAAGTATTCGTCACTCTCATTTATACCATCCCGTCATTACTTATCTTTATAGTATCGGGGAAAGTTCATTGGTTATACGGTGCTGCTCTTGCAGCGGGTAATGCCTTCGGCGGATGGTTTGGCGGACATGTATCGATCACAAAAGGCGATACGTGGATACGCGTATTCTTGGCAGTTACTGTGACTGCAATGGCAGTGAAATTATTCATTTTACAATAATGAGCTCGTTCACGGAATGTATCCTGACACCCATGTTTGCGATACGATAAATTATTAAGGCTTAGTGAACATTCGTCGTATAACTTTTCTGTAAAGATGACGATCGTTCAGATGATTACGATTCAATTTATTCATTTCACCTCTTTGATGCTTTTGAACTTCATCGCAAAAAAGAGCAACAATAAAAAAATACTTTTTGTATGCCCCTGATCAATAGTTCGACGTTATTTGATTGCTGATCACTGTGACATTATTCTGTACACACTCCGTCCAAGTTCCGGTCTCTTGTTTTATGGTGTACCGTTGAATGAATTCCCCAAACAATAATAGGCTATCCCAAAAAACAATACTCTATTGAGCACCCACCCGAAACTCAGGCGTGAAAATCGGGAGTCGGGCAGAAAGATTTTCCGCCTCGCTACAAAAATTCTCACTGTAGCGGGTGCATACCATGCACCCGATTTCATCCCCACACCCTATTGAGAAAATAAAAAGATTTTGGAAATTTTGAATTTTCAAAGGTCAATGAGCGAATAATCAGGGGATTTTGAATTTCGCAAAGCTCTCTCGGTATATAAAAAAAGCGCGGTTGAGCTTCCCGCGCTTGTGCAAAAAAGTAATCGTATCAATCAGTTTACTGATCCAAAGAATAGATCAATTCCTTTTCATTAATGACCCACCGGTGTGCATTCATGATACCGTAATGCTCCGATGTCGATATACCGAGCGCACTACGAACAAATGCACGCCCTATAGTTTCCTTACGCCCGGATTTTTGAGCATCATTTAACATCAGGTAACAAATGATGCAATGCGTTGCGACATTCACGAGCTTACGGGCATGGTATGCTTTTTCTTCGTCATCCATTTCTTTGTACTTGTGCATCATCTCAGTAAGCTGCCGACGCATGGTCATCACCATTTCTTTTTCTTTATCAAATTGATGTTCATACACAAGCTTTTCGAGTGAATGAAGCTCGTTTTCAATATCACCGGAGATTATTCCGCCAATAGCGGCGACTACCTGAAGTTGAGTTGTTCCTTCATAAATATTGGTGATTCGTGCATCACGATAATGACGCTCGACATTGTAATCTTTCATATACCCGTCACCACCATGGATCTGTATCGCATCATACGTAACCTGATTCGCCATCTCAGTTGAGTAAAATTTGGCAATCGGGGTCATGGTGTTGGCAACTGATGTATAATATTTCATTCTTTCACGTGCGGCGGGATCCTTTTCATGCTCAAATATTTCCGTGTAAATTTTCTTATAATCAACTGTCATTGACGTATAATACGTCAACACACGGGCCGCTTCAATTTTCATGCGCATGGTTGTCAACATATCATAGACTGCCGGAAATTCGATGATCGATTTGAGAAACTGTCGTCGATCATGCGCGTATTTCAAAGCTTCACGGTAGGCCGCTTCAGCGATACCTAATGCTTGTCCGGCTATACCGAGACGCGCACCGTTCATAAGTTCCATAACGTATTTAATAAGACCCATTTTGCGTTTTCCGATTAAAAGTGCTTTGGTTCCATCAAACTGCATTTCACATGTTGGAGAACCATGAATTCCTAATTTATCTTCGATACGTCGAATTTTCACTGTTTCATCGCGTTCAATCAAAAACATGGACAACCCGCGTGCATCGCTTGTTCCTTCTTCGCTGCGTGCCAATACTAATGAAACTTGTGCATTTCCATTGGTAATAAAACGCTTAGTACCATACAAACGCCAGGTGCCGTCTGTTTCATCCAAAATTGCTTTTGTTTTGACGCGTTGAAGATCAGAGCCCGCTTCTGCTTCGGTAAGGATCATCGCACCGGTGACCTCGCCGTTTGCAAACATAGTACAATATTTTTTACGGATGTCCTCATCTGCATATTCATAAATTGTCTCTCCGATATCTTGAAGAGAAAAAATATTCATGAGACCCGCCTCGGCACGAGCAACCAATTCTATGAGCATTGTATACACGGTCATTGGAAAATTGAGTCCGTTATATCGACGCGGCACAGTTATACCCGTCAATCCGGCACGTTTGATTAATTCAAGTGCAATTGCAGTACCTCTCGGATAGTGAACATCACCGTCAACAAGGTGCGCTCCTTCATTATCGATTTCCGGTGCGAGGGGTGCGATGTGTTCACCGCATATTTCTCCCATTACTTCTAGCACTTTTTCATAATTGACCAATGCTTCTTCTGCATTCTTAGGTGCATACGCAAATTCTTCGTGATCTTTAAAATTACCCTCTTTTAAGGTAATTATATCCTTTAACGGAAGATAGCGAAGGTGAAACTGCATGTCTTTATTATCAAGATAAAAATTTTCCATAACGCTCCTTCCTTATTTCTGCAGGCGTTTATAAGCCGCCATGAGCTGAGGAATAACATCTTTATAATCACCAACGATTTTATAATCTGCGATATCCAAAATTGGTGCTTCGGGGTCAGTATTGATCGCAATAATCTTAAATGATTCTTCCATACCCGCACGATGCTGGATCGCACCGGAAATTCCCACGGCAATATAAAGTTTCGGACGCACTGTCGTACCGGTTTGACCTATTTGCCGTTCATGTTCTATCCAACCTGCATCACTTGCAGCACGAGTACCGGCAATTTCTGCTCCGATCATGTGTGCAAATTCACGAAGCATATCAAAAGATTCTTTACTTCCAAGCCCCATTCCGCCTGCGACAATTATTTCAGCTGCTTTTAAATTGACTGCACGTGCCTGTCGCTTGCGAGTGAGTACTTTTACCGCATCGCATATTTCTTTTGACGGGGTGACGGATATTGGGATTGATTTACCGGTTCTCCCCTTTAAAGGTTCGCCTTTGCGCATAACGCCTTCACGGACAGTTGCCATCTGAGGAAGATAATCGGGATTGACAATGGTCGCACGAATATTACCCCCGAATGCGGGGCGAATCTGATACAACATCTTTTCTTCACCGATAACGAGTTCTGTACAGTCTGCGGTAAGCCCGGTATAAAAATATGACGCCAAACGCGGAGCATAATCTCTACCGATGTGTGTGGCGCCAAATAATACTATTTGGGGATTTTCTTCGCGAATCACTTTTTTCCCCGCTTCGAAATAGGGATTCGTACGAAAATATTTGAATTCGGGATGCTCTGCATAATATACTGTATCGGCACCGTACTCAATTACATCTTGGACAAGATGCTTGACGTTATCACCGATAATAAATGCGGAAACATGCTCATTAAGTATCTTTGCAAGATCGTGCGCCTTCGTGAGTAATTCCAGGCTTACGTCTTTTATTACGCCGTCTTCCTGTTCAATAAAAACCATTACACTGCCTTTTCGTTCCATACCGCTACCTACCCTATTATTTTTGATTTAACCAACTCAGACAACAACTCATATGCGCCGTCTTCAGTGGCAGGGATTGTTTTACTTGCTTCTTTTTTCAATATAACATTTTCAATTTTCTTAACTTTTGTCGGTGATCCGAACAAACCTAATTTTGCGATATCAACATCAAGATCTGCTGCCATAATGACAGGAATCAACAATTTATGTTTGCGAAGATAGGCATCAAGATCAGCTTCATCAGCGAATTCAACATGTTTTGTCAGATATTGTTTATAATCCAAACGAGAAAGCATGTTTTTGTATTCCATTAACTTACGCACTTCCGGTGGCCGTGGTGTATTTGCTTCAACGACGGTGCCCAGAAACGGCATTTTTATCTCAACTTCTTCAACACCGCCATCGATTTGACGACGCGCAGTGACAGTCCCATTAGAAACATGCAATATCTCTTCCAAATACGTCACCTGCGTTACATCCAGTTTCTCGGCTACTTGTGGGCCAACTTGTGCGGTATCACCATCAATAGCCTGACGTCCTGCCAATACCATCGTTACATTCGGTGCAACTTTTTTGATCACTGCGGCAAGAGTATACGCTGTCGCCCATGTGTCGGCACCCGCAAATTTGATATCGCTTGCGAGAAATACCTCATCGGCACCACGATAAAGTGATTGACGCAGTACTTCTGCCGCTGACGGCGGTCCCATGGTAACAACAGTGACTTTTGCCCCATATTTTTCTTTAAACATCAATGCCATTTCAAGCGCATTTAAATCTTCAGGGTTAAATATTGCGGGGAGTATCGCGCGATTGATAGTCCCGTCTTCCTTCATAACATCACCGGAAACATTATGCGTATCCGGTACTTGTTTGACCAGTACAACAATATGGTAGTCCAAAATCTTCCCTCCTTTGTTTCGTGTGCGTCATCATTACACAAAAACTGTGTATTGTCAAGTATGCGTTCATGAACTCTATTCATTGATATGAATAAAATAATGAACTACCCCGCAGCAAGCTACGGGGTATCTCCCAAAAAAATACTATATTTGTTCGCCCACCCCCAACCCCTCCCTTTTCTTTTTGGGAGGGGCTTAATTTCTAATATTGTGGGGACTTCGTCCCCACACCCCTAATAATAACAAAATTATAATAGTGAAGCCGAAGCAAGCTTCGGGGAATTTGACCCATTTAGATTAACTATAAAGCCACTTGACATTCTTTTCATTATTGAGAGCGTTGCAACGCAACTGTTTATGAAATTGTGGCTTCACCAAAACCATCCCGGGGAAATCGTGAGGCGGGCAGAAAGATCTTCTGCCCTACAAAAATTCCTAATGGAGCGGACGCATACCATGCGCCCGACTTCGTCCCCACACCCCTATGTAGAAAATAAAGAACCTTTGGAAATTTTGAATTTTGCAAAGGTCTCTTATCGGGTTAAGCACGATAATAATACACAACAGATACTGTCATCAAAATGACAACACGAAAACACACACAGTGACGTCCACGTTGCGGTTTTACTTGAATATTTCAAAGTAATGCGTATAATGTCTGCAGAGATATGATTATGCGTTATATATATTTGTTTTTTTCTCAATTATTCGTTGCGACGTCATTATTTGCCGATTCTTCCGTAATTTTTTTATGTTATCATACATTTCACGACACATCAAAATCACCGTACAATATTTCATCGGATATCTTGCGCGAACAATTGCATATCATTTCAGAGCTTGGATATCGCTTTGTGTCGTTTGATGAAATTGAGGCCGGGACTGTAGACGGAAACAATAACATATGTATCACTATTGATGACGGCAGTGTGACCGTTGAAAAAGCATATCGAGAAGTATTCGCACCTTTTGGTGTCAAACCCCTGCTCTTCATTTATCCGGCGCGTATCGGTAAAGAGATGCGTGCCCTGTCTGATATGCAACTTCAATCATTGGTCTCAGAAGGATTACACATCGGTGGTCACGGATTCCACCATCTAAAAATTGACAACAAACTTTTCACTGATAATCCCACGGCATTTACAAAAGAAATTACCCGAGGGAAAACATTTTTAGAAGAAAAGATCGGGCATCCTGTGACGTTATTTGCCTATCCGTTCGGTATCGTCTGCAAAGAGTCTGTTGAATTGTTGAAAAGAAGCGGCTATAGCTTTGCTTTTACTATATCGTACGGCGACGTGAAGATCCCTCTTTCAGAGAACAAGAATCCGTATCGGCTTCCGCGTTATATGGTTACCCGGGAATCATGGCCGTATATTCTTTCTGTTCTACAAAAACGTCGTCTTCTGTTTCAAAACGACAATGCTAAAAAATAAGACTCAGCAGTCCGCCAATAATTAAAAATGGCAACAGTATCGGTAAAAACACTATTCCTACCACTACTGCAATTATCACTGCAATAAGAGCAATAATTTTAACCAGTACTACCAGTCCCAATGCTCCGAGAATTATACCTACCAACCCGAACGCGAACGCGACTGCTATTCCCGCTATGCCGACAGAGAATGATACAATACCTGCAACAAGTAATCCGATAAGCAGAGCCAGGCCACCTACGAAAAGACCGACAATACATTTCATACGATCCCTCCTTTTAGAATAAGACATCGCAACAACGAAAAATGTTTCAATTATTTTTCATTCCAATTCGAATAACACAATAGAGACGCATGAGCACCGCTTCAACGTGGAAATAAAAAAATATTTTAACTATGTAAATCATAATTTCATTGACTTTCATTATACCGCCTTCATATCTTCCATATTCTCATAAATATTTTTTTAAAATGAAGCCCGTTTCATACCCTACTTTACTCCGGCGTGACACTTTGTATATAGTATTGATATCTGTATTCATTGTTATTTTATACATATGATTTTTTTCTTGACACACACTCATATATATACTCTAATCTATTTGCGTAGAGTGGTATCGAAAATGCGGCAAAAAATAGGACGGGATTAAAATCTTTTTCTTTCACATGATTGGAGTTATATGAAAATACTGACTTTTTGTAGTATGATACTATTATTGATGTCGTGCAATCAGGTCAATCGCGTTGATAAGGTCACGCTTGACAGCGAGAACATGAAAATAATACAAGGATTAAAAAGCAATGAAGATATCATGAAATTACAAAAAACATTAATTATAGATATACCTCCCGGAAATCAACGTTTGTATAAGCTAAAAATGATGAATAGATATCTTTTTGGTACAAAATTTCAATCCGGTTCATTTTTGGGGATGATTTGGGACAATTCTGGAAGGTTTATAGGCAATATTGGAAATATTGGAAAAGGTCCCGGTGAGTATATATCCCTTGCAGATATTGTTGTTATTTCGGATAATAAGTTTTATCTATTTGATAACTCACGACATATTGCCCTACTATTTCAGATAGACGAAGGGATAATCCGATATATTGATGAAATATTACTTGATGAATTATCTTCGATAATGATAAGCAGGGTGTATTATTTAAATGGTAATATATATATATTTTCATTCTATGGAATTAAAGACGGATATCAAGTATTTGTATTTGACGAAAATTTCAAATTTAAAAACAAATTCCATAAAAGACATAATGAAGCAAGAGCAGAAACTTACTGTGGAGTTACCTTAAGTAAAGATCGAATATTCATGCTTGATTCATTTAATTTTGACAAAAATGAGTTTTATGAATCGTTTGTGTATGTATACGATTTAAATGGTAAATATTTAAGAAAATTCGATGTGGGAAATAAAAAAATAGCTGATATTGATATCGATAAAAGCGGAAATATTTTGATTGTAACTTATATGGATGAATTTAAAGTTGACACAAAACTTTCTTTCAAATTGTTTGATATTAACGGAAAATTTCTTAAAAGTTTAAATGAAGCTGAACATTTTCAAATAAAAAATTTCATAGGAATAAATTACACCATGGACTTTAGAAACAAAATATATGTAAAAATTAAGGAGAATAAACTTGAATGTAATGTTTATAACTTTGATCTGGGGCTAAAATGAAACGGAGTTATAGTATGAAATTATTAGTCTTTTTTTTGCTCCTCTTGTTCTTGTCACTATCATGCCGTAAAGGGTTAAACACCGATATAATTACAGAATCTGATCGTACCAAAATCACACAGATATCAAGTCCAAATGATTTTTTGAAAGAAAAGAATAGCATTATTATAAAAGATACTCATAAAATTAAATTTTTTGTAGATTTGAAAATCCATGGTAATTACTTAATAGGAAATTGTTACCGAACCGGAAGAAATGTCGGATTAATTTGGAATATAAATGGAGAATTTATAGGTCAAATCGGAAGAATCGGTAAGGGCCCAGGTGAATATACTTCTTTATCCGATATTGTGTTTATTTCTGAAAATACCTTTTACGGCATTGACCGAGCCCGAAAAATTGTTAATAAATATAAAATCGATGGGAAAAACATCATATTTATTGATGATATTGATATAAGTAAGCATTTCGAGTATGAAGAATATATTGATAATGCGTTTTTCACAGATGGTAAATTTATTCTATTTATTTTTTCCGGAAATAAAGATCGCGATCAAATTGTAATATTGGATTCCGAATGGAAATTACTTCGTAAATTTCACAAAAGAAAACATTCAGCAGATGCCATCGTACCAAGCTTTGCATTATCTGACAATCGAATATATATTCGGAGTGAATTCAATTATACGAAAAACGAATTTTACGATTCCAATATTTATATTTATGATTTTTATGGCAAATTATTAAAAACACTAGATATTAAAGATACGAAATCCACAGGATTAGATATCGATAAAAGCAATAAGATTTTATATCTAACCTACTATAATGATAAAAATATGATTATATCAATATATGATAGTAACGGAAATTTTTACAAAAAGATTGAACGTGAAAATACAAAAAACTTAATAGGTATCAGTTACACGAGTTTCTATGATAACTATATTGTTGCATCTAGAATTGACTCGAAATTTATAAAGATAGCTCTATATGATTATAATCTTAACTTGGAGGGAAAATAAAAATTTCACAAAATATATTGTTTGCAATTATGTTATTAGTAGTTATTAGTATAGGAATTTATAATATAAAATCGCATATCAAACGAAATAAGGAAATTGATAGGTATATAAGCGAATTTAAGGAGATGAAAACGAAAGAAATACTAAAATATCGGTTATTAGGCTCTGAGTTGATCATTTCTGATTTTAATAACATTGAAGATGATTCATCTTTTAATTCAATTCGGCACGACACAAAATATGTAGCATATATAATTCTGCCCAAGGTTTATTGCGGACAATGCCTTTCACATTTTTCATATAAATTGGGAGAAATGAAACAAAATAAAGTATCTACATATATTTTAGGGTATGATAAAAATAATATGAAAAATATTAAATTGATGTATTCAACTACGCTTCCGATTTATTATAATAATTCAATCAAATGGTTTAATGATCTAAGCATTATATCAGGACCAATTGCAATTATTGTTGATCGTGTTTCCGGAAAAGTTATAAATACCTTCGATGGTTTGTATATTTTACAAAATTGCGATGAATTATTTATTGAATACCTATATAAAATTAATAACTGAACTACCACGTTGCACACTAAAAAGAATCAGACCTGAATTATTCCGCTCACCTACCACAGCGCAGATGAGCGGAATACCGATCATAAACCATATTTTATTTTGATCTGATTAACCAGAGCGGGATTATTTTTTAAAAATTCGTCAAACTCTTTCACAATTATAGGATATTTTATCGTTGATAAATGGTATGTGCTTTTCGTATGGGGTAATCCTTCGTCAAAGATCAAAGTTCTCTTCATTGAGGCAGTCAGTGCATTTTCTAGAACTTTAATATTAAAATATACGCCGTCAACTCTACCGAGGTTTGCCATTTCGATCAACGAAGGAACATCATTATTTTCCAATAATATTACTTTTCCGTCTTTAATCTGGCCTAAATAATCCCAGGCGGTAAATCCACGTACAGTTCCCAATACCTTCAAAGCAGGCAATCCTTTTCCTTTATTTTCTTTTTTTACCGATACACCATCAATATAACCGATAACCGATTGAGAATACACAACCGATTTTCCTTTTTTCATATCTTGTGCCCACATCGTATTGTCAGGAATTTTAAAATCAACCTTCTGCTCAACAAATTGAGCATATAATTGTGTTACGGGATACGGTTGATATTCGAATTCATATCCTTTTTCTTTGGCGAATGCATCCAAAACATCTCTAAAAAAACCTGATATCCTGCCGATTCCACACTCGAATACGGTTTATAATGGACATCCTCGACACCCACCGTAAATTTCTTTGTTTGTGCGCTAATCGTTACCGTATACATCAACACAACACACAAAATTACACTTTTATTCATATTATCCCCTTTCATCCTCATATACCATTGATATTAACATAACAAAATAATCAATCAATGTTTTTCAAAGCATGAACCGGATATGAATGGTACTCACGAATGTAGTCGATTGTGTTATACGCAATGCATCAGGTCTTCTTTGATTGATCGTGCAGCGATTTTTCCCGCGCCCATGGCAAGAATAACGGTAGCCGCACCGGTCACAATGTCACCGCCGGCATACACGAACGGCTTTGAAGTCCGCCCTGTTTTTTCGTCAATAATAATTGTTCCCCATTTTGACACATGAATATCCGGTGTCGTCGCAGGAATAAGCGGATTCGGTGTATTACCGATCGCGATAACAACCACATCACAATCGATCACAAATTCACTGCCCTGCACAGGCACGGGGCGGCGGCGACCTGATGAGTCCGGCTCGCCAAGCTCCATTCTCTGAACGCGTATGCCGTTCACAAATCCTTTATCGTCTGCAAGTATTTCAACAGGATTACACAAAAGATCAAAGATAAGCCCTTCTTCTTCGCCATGATGAATTTCCGCACTACGAGCCGGCATTTCTTCTTTCCCTCGGCGATATACAATAATTGACTTTTCTGCTCCTAGCCGTAATGCGGTTCGTGCCGAATCCATGGCGACATTTCCACCGCCTACAGTCACCACGCGTTTTCCGCGAATCACCGGCGTCTCTGCATGGGGTAAATATGCTTTCATGAGATTTACGCGAGTAAGATACTCGTTTGCTGAATACACACCAATACTGTTTTCACCCGGAATATTCATAAATGACGGTAAACCTGCTCCCGAACCTACAAAAATCGCATCAAAATTTTCTTCCTGCATAAGTTCATCAATGGTGGCAGTTTTCCCTACGATAAAATTCTTTTCAATTGTAACGCCCATTTTTTCTAAGAATTGTATCTCTTTTTTTACGATCTCTTTCGGCAATCTGAATTCGGGAATACCATACACCAGCACACCGCCTGTTTCATGAAGTGCTTCAAAAACGGTAACATCAAAACCTTCTTTGATCAATTCTCCCGCGACAGTTAATCCTGCCGGTCCCGACCCGACGATTCCAACCTTTTTTCCGTTTTTCGCTTGTAATTTTGGCAGTATCGCCTTCCCATGCTCCCGTTCCCAATCAGCAGCGAAACGCTCAAGATTTCCTATTGCGATCGGCTCACCCTTTTTACCGAGCACACACCGTTCTTCACACTGCGTCTCTTGCGGACAGACTCGACCACATACGGCAGGTAATGAATTTGTTTCTTTTATCTTTTGTGCGGCTTCGGCAAATTTCTCTTCCGCTATAAGTGCGATAAACTGCGGTATACGTACATTCACCGGACACCCGTTGACACACAACGGAACTTTACATTGCAAACAACGCTTTGCTTCAGCGACTGCCTCTTCGCAACTGTACCCCACGGGTACTTCTCCGTAATTGTGAATTCGTTCATTCGCAGGTTGTTCTTTCATTGATATACGCGTAAATCTATCCATAAGACTTACATCTCCTCAAGTTTACAGTGATGAGACAATTTTTCTGTTTCAAACTCTTTATAACCGTTTAACCGACGGATCAATCCATCCCAATCAATGCCTGCAGCATCAAATTCAGGCCCGTCGACACATGCAAATTTCGTTTCTCCGTCAACAGTCACGCGACATCCGCCGCACATCCCCGTACCGTCGATCATTATGGGATTAAGAGATGCAACCGTTGGAACGTGGTGTGCAAGTGTCAATTGTGTGGTCATTTTCATCATGATCGCAGGCCCGATCACAAATGCGGCATCAAAACATTCTCCGTGTTCAAAAAGAGACATAATCGCATCGGTCACTTTACCTTGAATACCGTAACTGCCGTCATCTGTGACCGGTATCACACTGTCTGCAAAATGTTGCATATCCTTTTCAAGGATCATCAGATCCTTCGTGCGAGCTCCCAACACTACAGTGACCGTATTACCCGCTTCATGAAGCGCACGAACGATCGGATAGAGAGGCGCGATCCCGACTCCTCCGCCAACACACAGACAACGACCGAACTTTTCTATATGGGTAGGTTTTCCAAGTGGCCCGGCAACATCAAGGATATCATCCCCGATATTCATTTGTCCGAGAAGACGAGTACCTTTCCCGACGGTTTGAAATATTATCTCTATCCACCCGTTTTTTGTATCGGCATTTGCAATGGTCAAAGGAATACGTTCACTTCCTTCACTATGGCGTAATATGATAAATTGCCCAGCAAGTCTTTTTTTTGCGATACGAGGTGCATTGAGACGAAAACGAATAACATGTTCAGAAAGTTGCTCTTTTTGAATTATTTTTGCCATACCATACCCTCCGCAGAATTACCTTCTTATAGCGGGACTTCGTCCCCCTCAACCCTTCTCATATCACAAACTATCATCGTTAAGTCGAACGAAGCTTCGGGGATTTACCCCGGTGCGATTAAAATATATCACACGCATATAGTAGCAGAAAGAAGTAGTTTGTAAATATAGATCCGACGATATTTTCGTAAAATTACGATTTTCACCGTCAGTTTTTCTGATTCATCCTTGTCCATAAAGAGTTACGTTGCAAGTAACACACATTCAAGACGCATATCTTCAACTGAAACTTCTTCCCAAGGCATAGCGACCTCCTATTGCTACCTATGTCTTGGTAATTATGGGTTACCTTTCTCTTGAATCCAGACCCTTGTTATAGAGTGGGGACTTCGTCCCATCACCTTTTTTAGAAAATAAAGTGATTTTGGAAATTTTGAATTTTGCAAAGGTCTATGGTTGTAAATAAATAAGGCGCCTTTCGGCGCCTTAAAACAAGGAGAAACGAAACTATCTATCAGATACCGTAATCGGCAAAACGTTTCAGACGAGCATAGCGTTCTTTCAGATCGTTACGAAGCATTTCATGTAATTTCTTTGCTTCTCCCGGGAACGATTTCTCAAGACTCTTAAAACGTGTCTCATTATTGATGATTTCGATAACATCTTTTTTCGGTTCGCCGGAATGTAAGGTGAACGGATTCTTTCCTTCGTCTTTAAGATCCGGATTGTATGAATAAAGCGGCCACATACCGGTTTCTACGACGAGCTTGCCTTCTTTTTGTGAATGTCCCATATCCAAACCATGGTTGATACACGGAGAATACGCAAGAATAAGTGACGGTCCTTTATACCGTTCAGCCTCAAGCATAGCTTTTAAGAGTTGATTGTAATTTGCACCCATGGATACCGATGCAACATACGCATATCCATAACTCATCGCAATAAGACCAAGATCTTTCTTGCGCATCTTCTTACCCGATGTTGCGAATTTCGCCACCGCACCAAACGGAGTTGATTTTGATGACTGTCCGCCGGTATTGGAATATACTTCAGTATCAAGAACAAGAATATTCACATCTTCACCGGATGCAATAACATGATCAAGGCCTCCGAATCCGATGTCATATGCCCACCCGTCTCCTCCGATGATCCAAATCGACTTTTTAATGAAATAATCCTTCATTTCATATATCTCATCAAGCAGATCACTTTCAAGCTCTTCCTCTTCAAGTAAATGTTCAAGTTTGTGTGCGATGGATTTTGTCGCTTCGCCGTCATTCATATTCTCAAGCCATTCTTTAAGAGCTTTTTTCAATGTATCCGATATTGGCAATTCAGCAGCTTCTGCCATCAGTGCCGCCAATGCTTCGCGTTTTTGACGAATCGCGATAGCCATACCGTAACCGTATTCGGCGTTATCTTCAAATAACGAGTTTGCCCACGCAGGCCCCATACCGTTTTCATTCACGGTATACGGACAACTTGGGGCAGAACCGCCATAGATCGACGAACAACCTGTTGCATTTGCTATGACCATACGATCACCGAACAACTGCGTCGCCAATTTAATATACGGTGTTTCGCCGCAACCTGCACATGCACCTGAGAACTCGAACAACGGTTTTACAAACTGACTGCCGGTAATCGTATCTTTCGGCAACAAACTGTCCCGAATCGGCAGATTAATAGAGAATTGATTATTGATCGCTTCATCGTGTGCGATTTCCTCAAAAGGAACCATATCAAGTGCTTTACCCGGGCAAATATCGGCACAGTTTCCGCAACCGGCACAATCCATCGGATACAGCTGTATTTTGAAATCAAAACCATCAAGCGCTTTGTTTTTCGGGCGAATGGTCTCAAATTTTCCGGGAGCGTGTTCTTTTTCTTCAGGGGTCAAAAGAAGAGGACGAATCGCCGCATGCGGACATACCAAAGAGCAGAAATTACACTGGATACACTTTTCGGCGATCCATTTCGGTAATTTGTTTGCGACTCCGCGTTTTTCAAAACGAGTGGTCGCTGTTGGGAATGATCCGTCTGCATTGAATGCGCTTACCGGCAAATCATCACCCTTTTGCGCAAGCATAGGTTTCATAACATTATTCACAAAACCGATTTCTTCTTCAGAGGTATATTCTTCGTGGACGGTGATCGCATCGAATGCTTTATCGGATGCTTCAAGCCATGTTTTACCGTATTTGATCTCCTTCAAACCTTCAAGAGCATTATCAACGGCTTTATAGTTCATTTTTACGACATCTTCACCTTTTTTGCCATAAGTTTTTTCGATTGCTTTTTTCATGTATGCAACGGCATCTTCAAACGGTACAACTGCGGAAAGTTTGAAGAACACGGTTTGCATGATCATATTGATACGCTGACCCAAACCGATCTTATCAGCCATATCAACGGCATCAATAATATAGAATTTAGCTTTTTTTGCGGCAATTGCACGTTTTAGCGATGCAGGCAATTTTTCTTCTATCTCTTTTTCATTCCATGTGGTATTGAGTACAAACGTGCCGTTCTCTTTCAAACCGTCAAGTAAATCATATTGATTCACGTAACTTTGTTTGTGACACGCAATATAATCGGCACTGCGGATAAGATAGGTAGAACGGATCGGGTGCTTACCAAAACGCAAATGAGAAACAGTAAGCCCGCCTGATTTCTTAGAGTCGTACGCAAAATAACCCTGCGCATACAGATCGGTGTTATCGCCGATGATCTTGATCGCATCTTTATTGGCTCCGACAGTTCCATCTGAACCGAATCCCCAGAATTTACACTGAACAGTACCTTCCATTGTCGTATCAATTTCTTTCTCGACACGTAGGGATGTATGGGTCACATCATCATTGATGCCGACAGTGAACTGATTCTTTGGTTCTTTTCCCTTCAAGTTGTCATATACTGCCATGACCATACCCGGAGTGAACTCTTTAGAGCTCAAACCGTAACGTCCGCCGACAACGGTGAGATAATCTTTCTTCTCATATAATGCGGTCACGATATCCTTATAGAGCGGTTCGCCTTCTGCGCCGGGTTCTTTTGTACGATCAAGAACCGCGATTGAACGAACGGTACCCGGTAACGCCTGCATAAAATGTTCAACTGAAAACGGACGATACAAATGAACTTTTACGAGACCTACTTTTTCGCCTTTACCCATAAGGTAACATATGGTTTCTTCTATCGTTTCACATCCTGAACCCATCGCAATGATAACACGATCGGCTTCCGGATGTCCTACATAATCAAATAAGTGATAACGGCGTCCGGTAATTTCATACACCTTATCCATTTGTTCCTGCACAATTGCAGGCGCAGCATCGTAGTACGGATTACACGCCTCACGAGCCTGGAAAAACACATCCGGATTCTGTGCGGTCCCTTTCAAAACAGGAACTTCAGGGCGCATGGCGCGATCTTTAAAAGCGGCGATCGCATCATAATCAACGATCTTCTTTATATCTTCATAATCAATCATTTCTACTTTAAGCACCTCATGAGAGGTACGGAAACCATCAAAGAAATGAACGACGGGAAGGCTTGCTTTGATCGCAGACAAATGCGCAACAAGACTGAGGTCCATCGCTTCCTGAACAGAATTTGAAGACAGTAAAAGTGCACCGGTCTGACGTACTGCCATAACATCTGAATGATCGCCGAATATAGAGAGTGCATGCGACGCGACCGTACGAGCAGTTACGTGAAATACGCCCGGTAATAATTCACCTGCGAGTTTATACAAATTCGGGATCATCAATAAAAGCCCTTGGGATGCGGTATACGTGGTGGTCAAGGAACCTGCACTCAAAGAGCCGTGCACTGCGCCTGCCGCACCTGCTTCAGACTGCATCTCTGATACGATAACTTCACGGTTGAAAATATTTTTCAATCCGTACGCTGACCATTCATCGGTCAATTCGCCCATCGTTGATGATGGCGTGATCGGGTAAATAGCTGCTACTTCAGTAAGCGCATACGATGCATGCGCGGCAGCGGTATTACCGTCGATCGCTTTCATGTTCTTTTTCAATTTCGCCATAAATCCTCCTTTTATACTCAAAGCCAACTCTTTTTTTTCAAGGCTGAAACGGACAAACAGATCATACCGCTTCGCTACACGTATTATACGTCAAAAGTTTAAAATGAAAAGCATTATTTTTAACTTTTCGGGAGAAAACAAATGATGTAAAATCCGCATTATCAGAATACAACAGTGAATAAAATCATATACGAGTAATTGTAGTCAGTGTGTGTGCTCATGAATATCGCTGTATACGAACCACGTATGACGACCACGTCATTATTGAAAATCAACACCGGTCAACCCTCTCGCCGAACTCGTATTAATGATATGTTCGCATCATCATTTTATCAAATATGTAAAAAGAATATAGATGTAATGCGCGAATACACCAGCAAACAGCCCGCCTATAGTATGGGAAAGTATCGCACGTGAAATAAGGTTGCGATAATTCAACGCATCGAGCATGGCAGTGTGTGTGCTTAAAAACCCGCTCCAGCACATACCCATTGCAGTAAATACCGCGATCTCATTCCCGCCGAGAAATGATTTGAATTTCGGAACAAGCGACATCGCCGCCCCGACCGCCCCAAGAGATGTGATCGGAAATGCAATGAACTCGGGCCGTTCAAATCCGAAAAGAACTTTGAAAAGTATCGCTATTTTGCCTGCAACTTCAGGAAGAATCGGCACGCCTTCGTACGCCGCTCCGGTATATCCTGTAGGAGACGGCCCGAATGTGATGATCATAATGAATGTGCTGATTATAAGAACACCGGGTATTATCGCAAGTCCCAGATCAACGCCCATTTTCCCGCCGTCAAGCACAGAATTTAAAAGACGTAGAAACGGACCATCGTCAGATTCGATCTTGATCGCTTCCTCCGACTCGCCTTTAAATGTGACATATGAATCACCGATGAGCGGTTTGGTCAGTCGTTGCATAAGACGTGTGGAAATGATACCCCCGATTATCGCACCGATCAAACCTATCATCGTCGGCATCACAAATGTTTTCCCCAAGCTCATCATAAAGGTCATAACTACCAGACCCATACCGAACGATGTCCCGAAATTGGTAAGCGATACCAACTCATACTTTTTGAAATAAGAACAAAAATGTTTATCTTTGGAAAGACTGATGATCGCAGGATTGTCTGAAAAAAATGCCATCAATGCACCAAGCGATGCTACACCGGGTAAATTGAAAAGAGGACGCATGAGCGGTGCGAGAATAAACTCAAGAAGTCGCACTACGCCGAACTCGATCATGATCTTTCCCAATGCTCCGGCAAGAACAGTGATCGCCATTATGTAAAAGACGGTTTTCATTAAAAGGTCATATGCGGTCTTCATGATGGTATTCATCATATTTTCTGTGCCCATGACATTCGCCATATAGCCGAAAAAACCGAAAAACAGTAATAGAAACACAATTAAAAAAAACGCGCCTTCAAAACGCTTTTTTACCAACCCGCCTAACATAGTAAGGTCACTCTCCTTTAGAATGGCTGCAAAAAGCAGCGCAAGGTTAACTATATTATGTTATGTCTGCGAAAACTATACGCGTGCGAAAATTGAAAGTCAAATAAAATCGGAGAAAAAATACAATGCAAAAAAACGTTTTTTCTGCCGAAATAAACACTATATTTGTTTGCCCACCCCAAACCCCTCCCACACCTCGATACAATTGCTTCGCAATCACTCGGTGACCATTGGGAGGGGCTTAATTTTTTATATAGTGGGGACTTCGTCCCCACACCCCTTTTTAAGAGAATTTTTAAAAAACAATAATTGAGTATTTACCTTTATTTCTTATCTTTAAAATCGTAGTTATAATTATATTTTTCGAAACCGGATGATGTCTGTGAACTCGACACACGTGTCAAAATAAAAAGTCGCACCCCCTCCTTATCCCCCATGAGATAATATACCATGTTGTTTGTAAAGATCATTTTTTTAAGTATTGGCGCACCATTGATTCTCGGTAATTTTATGCGATCTTGGATTGAGTTCGCATCAAAAGGTATAAAGCCAACGCTAACTTCAGAACTTAGTGGAACTCCATATTCTAAATATATCCCCCCAGTGCTTGCACCAAATATTTTTACCCAATACTTCCCGATATACTTTTCTTTTTTTATTTTATTTACAGTATGAGAAATAAGAGTATTATCCTCTACAAGATGAGAGTATTCAGCAATAACATTTCCTTGGAATCGTTGCCCTTTTTCAACTATAACTTTTTCAGGTTTTATCCAATTTCCATTATTCCATACAGCGCCACTTACTCCAAGTTGAGTAACATACAATTTACCATCATCAATTCCCGATATTTGAAACATACTCCGCAAATTAGAATTTTCATCTTTTCCTTTGGGGACATTCGAATAGTAATTGTCAGAATACTGTTTAGTTTTTAAATTATAATAGTTTATTCGAGTATTCTCCATAATAAATACATTCTCTTTATACACGAGAAAACTTGTTTGCGGGTGTAATGTATCACCAAAATTTCGATTTATTTTATAATCACCGGTTTTTTTACCGGTTTCCAATGAGAATTCAAGAACACGAATATTGTACGAGTCTAAGATATACAACTTATTTGAATCAACCCAGAAATTATTAACACTGGCATTTTCAAAATAAGTCTTGTAAGATAGATACATTATCTCGGTTGCCTTAAAAGCGGCATGCGCAGGTAGTAACAACAAAGAAATGAAAATGAACAAAATGCCAACATTTCTCTTCATAGTATAACTTCTTCCCTAATATTCACTTATGGGTGTGCACAGTTTAAATTATCCCCACACCGGTGCGAGAAGATCATACAACACGGTAATCGGAGATTCACTGGTCTTCACCCTGCTATCGGCTTCAGCGCACGACTGCAATACCATTCCGATCACCTGAGGTGATAGTAAGCGTGACGACTGTCGATATCCGTTTTGGCGAAATACATACGGGTGAAGTCCTACCTTACGTGCGACCTCATCATCTGAAAGTGACGAATACTTTTGTATGCGTGCAAGCATTGCCATCTCGCGGTATATTGCTCCGATCACCGACAAAACTTCAGTGTCTCCCGCATGGCGAAAATACAGTACCATCTTTTCAAAACACTTATGTTTATTCTTTCTTCGCAATTCCGCGAGAATATCATACATACTCGTACCGCTGTAATTACCGTCGAATGCGTCTGCATCCGCTGCGGTAATGATTTTTTTATTACCGATAAATGTGAGCATTTTATCGATCTCTTGGAATAAGATATCGGAATTATCTTCAAATTTAACAATAATTCTACGTAATGCATCTTCCTCTATCGTATACCCTTGCTCTGCGACATAACTACGTACAATTTCAGGGATCTTGTTGGCATAAATCTTTTTAAAATGAAATATATGGTCCGCAGGTATCAGTGAAAACGGTGAAACACTTTTTTTATCTTCGTTTTTTTTTGGTTTCTTTGTTTTCGCAGTGATCTTCAGAGCATCGAATGCGATCAACAGCAAGGTATTGGGTAACGCTTCACCCATCTGCACCACATTGATCAATTCGGCAGGTTTATCAATATTTTCTATATGTTTCACTATGACGAGTCGTCCATCGGAGAACATATCAGCCGATTCCATCGTTTGACGAATTGCTTCTGCTTTTACATCACCTGCATGATATACATCGACATCTTCTCCCCAGCCTTTACGGGCAGACTTCAGTATACGGTTATAATAATACGGGCTTTCTGCAATGACAAGATAAACACCACGGAACTTTCGTGATTCGATTTGATCGGTAAAGATTGAGAGTTCATCGGCCATTAAAATCCCTCGACGATCAATGATTTCAATTCTTCGGTCATTTTTTTTACTATATCGATCTTGAGTGTATCATCAGACACGTTTTTATCAAAACTGTAGACTTGTTCATAAGGGTACGACGTGCTTTCATCAAGCATTTCATCCTCTTTTACTCTGCGAAATGAATATGAGACCGTCAGAGTGATCTTAAACGATGTCGCACTCCCCTGCGAATCGGTAGACATTGTCTGACGAGCGTAATCGAGTATCGTGACGGAAAGTACGGCATCTGCAACAGATTCTTCGCGTACAACGGTAAAATTGTTGTCGATTTGAAATACTCGCGTGATGGCTTCGGTAAAGATTTGCGGTAAATTGTAATCCTTCGTTTTATTGACAACTTGCGCAATATGAATATTTTTCACATTTTGAAATCGCACTGATTTAAAGGTGTATGAGCACGACATCAATAGGAGAAACACACACACGACATATACATTTTTCATACGACATCCTTTTTGGTAAATGAAGAATTCAACGTTTCAAAATACGGATCCTTCTGCGGATAATCAAGAGTGTAGTGAATACCTCGTGATTCCTTCCTCCATAATGCAGCATACACCGTGAGCTTCGCATTGATGATGATATTACGCATCTCCAACAGATTTACTGAAAGCGGATTTTCATAATAAAATTCGCGAATTTCTTCTTCTATCAATTCTATCCTTCGTAACGCTGCCTGTAATCGTTTGTCAGAGCGTACAATACCGACAAAATTCCACATTGTCCGCCGCAATTCATCCCAATCATGATTGATAATTACATTTTCATGTCGTGGGGTTGTCGGGGATTCCCAATCATCGAGTGGGGGGATTTCTAATCCCGGTGATTCGTGCACAGCGACACGAGATACATTCGCCGCCATAACAGCGCCTTCTAACAAGGAATTGCTTGCAAGCCGATTTGCGCCATGGAACCCTGTACATGCAGTCTCCCCAACAGCGAATAGATTATCTATATCGGTATGACCTTCAACATCTGCCCGCACACCGCCGCACGTATAATGTGCCGCGGGAACGATGGGAATCATATCCTTGGTGATATCAATATTGTATTCTTTGCACTTCGCCAAAATATTGGGGAATCGTTCTCGAATAAAATCATCACTTTTCATACTTATATCAAGAAACATATGGTCAACACCAGAAGATTTCATCTCATTATCGATTGCACGGGCAACGACGTCACGGGGTGCGAGTGATTTCATCGGATGATACTTATGCATAAAAGGTTGCCCGTTATAATCTTTGAGTATACCGCCCTCTCCTCGTACTGCCTCCGAAATAAGAAAATTCTTTGCATACGGATGATACAATGTTGTGGGATGAAATTGCATAAATTCCATATTCTCTATCGCGGCACCCGCTCTGAATGCCATCGCGATTCCGTCACCGGTCGCTATATCGGGGTTCGATGTATAAAGATATATCTTACCGGCACCTCCGGTTGCCAATACCGTTTTTTTTGCACCAATAGATATTACTTCATTATTTTTGATATCATACACGAATGCTCCCCAACAGGTCTTCCGTGTAGAGGAGATCTTTGATAACTTATACTCCATGATAAGATCGACTGCATGATGATGCGACATTACCAATATCTGAGGGTGTTTGGCCGCACACTCATACAGTTTTTCTTCTATTTCCTGTCCTGTGGTATCCTTAAAGTATAAAACACGATTCTTGGTATGTGCTCCTTCGCGTGAGCGCTTGTATCCTTTATCGTTGTGCTCAAAGTGGACACCATACTGCTCCAGTAACGCAATCGCTGACGGAGCATGACGTATAATCGTGTCGACCACACTTTTTTGACACAATCCGTCACCGGCAAGAAGAGTATCCTGAATGTGCTCTTCGAATGAATCATCATCCGTTCCTATGACCGCGGCGATCCCTCCTTGTGCGTACATTGTATTCGATTCGGTAGGTTTTGTTTTTGTGACAAGGATAACTTGTCCCGATCGTGCAAGCTCAAGGCTTGTCAATAATCCTGCGATACCGGAACCAATGACGAGATAATCGGTTTTAACAATCATATGCACACCTCATACCGCTGATAATAGCCTAATCAGTTCGATTGTCAATAGATGAGAAGATGTCATATTCATCTGACCACGTCACAATCTATCACCTGATGGGATGCGTTTCAGAATTCGTTCTTTATCGGTAATGCATGCTGCACATTTCCTGCCGGCAGTGACCTTGCTACATTCGACTTGAACAAGGGGCATGCGGTCTGCTGCCGGTACAATTTTATACAACATAGTTTATTTTTCGATAAAGACCGTTACGAAGGATTACGCTACACACGGGGGTTCCCCAAGTGGTGAACAATCGCTTACATAAAGGTTTTTTGTAATATACAAGGGGCAGAAAATCTTTCTGTCCGCCTGCCGATTTTCACGGGAAGGGTTTATTTTGTTATATAGTGGGCACTTCGTACCCACACCCATTTTTAGAAAATAAAGAATATTTGAATGTTTTGTATTTTTGCAAAGATACACTTTCATTTTTTTCTCAAAAAGGGAGCGTGGACAACGTTTTCGCTTTATATTAATAAAAACCCCTCCCGATAATTACGAGAGGGAGTAAAGGATGGGCGCAAATAAACTCTTTATAGTTTGCAAAGGTCTTAAAAAATTAATTCAATGTAGCAAAATAGAGCATAGTATCATCCGGCGTCATTTTTTTATCCGCGTTAAGAACCTGTTTCTGATAGATAATTGATCCGTCTTTTCTGAAAAACACTGATCCTATCCTCTCGGTATCTGAATTTTCCAATAAATAATACCCTTTATATTCTCCTTCAGGACTGTACATTTCGACCACGGATTCCTTTGCCGCATCAGGAGTATATCCCATGACATAGAAATAATTGTTCATAAAATGAAATGTCAGAACACCCTTTGCCGCGATGCGCAATTGACGCTGCTCGCCACTTTGCGTATTTTCTTCATCATAGGTATCTTTTGACAAATGGATGAGTTTTGTTTTTTTGATCTCCTTCAATTCTTTCCCGACGAACTTGAGAAATTGAAGGTTATTGTTCAGGATATTTGCGCGCATGATATACGTATCATTACCGGCCATGCCGTAGCTTGTCTCCTGCATTGCCTTCATCATATCTTCCGGTGTCGCATTTTGAGGATTGAATTCTTTTGTCGGGAAATAACTTCTTACGACCTCCCCTTGAGCATTCATTTCGGCGATCTGATACTTACCCGTACTCAACGGAATAAAATATTTGCCGCTTGGCGATATGAACATCGGCGCAGCGATACGTCCGT
>CAYRFE010000038.1:0-25558 GCA_964423645.1 uncultured bacterium
TAATAAGACCTGATGTTTCTTGCTTTTTGGGACATTTTCCCTTGCGAGCTACAGTCGGCTTTACATTTATTCCTATAATATTTACGTGATCGTACTATGAAAAAATATGTGCGTGAAAATGTCATTTATATATTGCTTTTTTAAACATTGCTCTTATACTACAAGAAAAAGGAGACTGTTATGAACATCATACGCAACGGACTAATTGCATTCCTTCTGCTGACCGGATTTCTCACTATTGCCCATGCCAAGGAAAAACCGACAAAAGACCTTTTCGCGCTTAAACCGGGAAATGATCCGGTTTTATTTGCACCGGGGTTTATTTCAACCGGTTTGTATGTGCGTGACACCGCTATTTCACCCGATTACAAGGAATTTTACTTCACCGTCATGACAAACACGCTTTCAAAGATCATTGTCACCAAAAAATCTGCGAAAAATTGGACTCCCCCTGAGGTCGCATCCTTTTCATCAAACACTGATTATGGCGATGTCGAACCGCATATAACACCTGACGGAAACCATTTGTATTTCCTTTCAACACGTCCTCTTCCCGGGAAGGAGTATAAACCGGGATGGCAGAATCAAAACTTGTGGGGTATGGATAAGACAGATACGGGTTGGAGTGAGCCCTATCCGCTTCCTTCTGTAATCAATAACGGTGATAATGTGTTTTTCCCGTCGGTTACAAGTAACGGCACTTTATACTTTTGCAGAGAAAAACAAGACACGAGAGAAACCTACATCTACCGTTCAATAAAAGTTACCGGCACGTATACCGAACCGGAGTTACTCCCGAAGCAGGTCAATTCCACTACATCACAATTTAATGCATGTATTGCTCCCGATGAAAGTTACATCATCATATGCACAAGCCTTCTGAAGGACAAAATAGGGTTTACCGATTATTATGTTGTTTTTCGCTCAAAAGATGATCAATGGAGTGAACCGATAAACCTTGGGAACACGATCAACAAACCGGGCGCGCAGGCAGTTTCGCCATACATCACTTCTGACGGAAAATACTTTTTTTTCGCATCGAACATGATGAAGTCATTACCGAATCCGATTTCTATGGAAATACTACAGAAAATGAACAATGAACCCCAAAATGGCAGGTCTGCTTTATACTGGGTTTCTACAGAGATCATTGAAAAGCTGCGTCCAAAAGGATTCTAATCACTCATCACATGTCATAAAAAAAACCTCCCGCATAATTTGGGAGGTTTTTTCATTTCATTATGAACAAACCGAGTATTATCCGTTTGCTTTTACCATAAGAGTTGCGACACGATTCGCAAATGCCACAGGATCTTTTACGGGAATTCCTTCCATGATCAACGCCTGATCATACAACAGCTCTGCATATTCTTTCAACGTATCTGATGTTCCGTGTGCTGAAAATTCTCCGGTCAATACCGAGAATAATTGATGATCGGGATTAAGTTCCAGAATCTTCTTCGCTTTCATCGGCATATGCGGTACGTGTCCGGTCTCCTCAAGCACACGCTCCATATTCAAACTTATGCCGTCTCCGCTCACAATACATACGGCACTTGTTTTCAACCGAGAAGAAAGCTTAACTTCCGCAACCCTGTCTCCCAATGATTCTTTCAATGCTTGCAACAAACTTTCGTGATCTTTTTGAAGTTTTTCGTGTTCTTTTTTCTCATTTTCATCTGTTGCAGTTTCAAATTCGCCGCGGCTTACTGATACAATTTTTTTCTTTTTATACTCACGCAATGCCTCAAGGGTAAATTCATCGACTCGGTCAAGAAGGTATAATACCTCATATCCCTTTTCACGCACAAGTTCCATTTGAGGCAAGCGCTCTACGGATTCCCTATCTTTGCCGGTGATATAGTAAATTGATTCTTGAGTATCTTTCATGCGTTCAACATACTCTGCAAGCGATGTCATACTTTCACTGCTAAATGACGACGGGAACATAAGCAGATCTTCAAGTTTCTCCTTATTTGCGCCATACTCAGTATATACACCGCTCTTAATTGCAGGTCCGAATTCATTGAAAAGATCTTCATATTTTTTACGATTTTCTTTTTGCATATTTTTCAGCGTATCAATGATTTTTTTCTCAAGATGAGTGCCGATTGTTTTTAGAACCTTTGTATGTTGCAAAATTTCACGAGAAATATTCAACGGGAAATCAGGAGAATCGACAAGCCCTTTCACAAAACCCAAATATTCCGGAAGAATATCTTCACAGTTTTCCATAATAAACACGTTACGACAATATAATTTCAAGCCGTGTTTATATTCGCGAGTAAAAAAATTGAACGGTGCTTTTGACGGGATAAATACCATCGCGGTATACTCGGCAACACCTTCGATCTTTGTGTGTAGTATCTCCGAAGGTTCGTCCCAGCCGTGAAATTCAGCGCGATAAAAATCATTGTATTCTTCAGGCTTGATATCAGATTTTGCACGTTCCCACAGTGCCTTCATCGAATTCAGCGTCGTACGTTCAATGACCGTTTCAGGCTTCGCATCTTTTATCGGTTTTCCTTCTTCGTCTTTGGGGATCTCCTCACGTGTCATATCCATTTTGATCGGATAACGAATGTAATCAGAATATTTCTTCACTAACTCCTTGATCTTCCACTCGTTAAGATACTCGCTGTAAACATCATCTTCATCTTTTTCAGGTTTACGTAGGGTAAGAATGATAGTGGTTCCGCGTGTGAGCCGCTCACCTGCCTCGACGGTAAACTTTCCGTCACCTTTCGATTCCCACACAACTGCATCTGATTTGGGGGCTTTTGTGATTACTTTTACTTTTTCGGCAACCATGAACGCCGAATAAAATCCTACTCCAAATTGACCGATAAGATTCATTTCACCCGTCGATTTGTCCTTCTTTTGTAATGCGTCAATAAACGCTTTGGAACCCGATTTAGCGATCGTCCCAAGATTTTGAATAATTTCATCACGCGTCATTCCGATACCGTTATCGGAAAGCGTGAGCGTGCGTTTCTTCTGGTCAACTTCAATGAACACATGAAAATCACCGTCACCCTCAAGCAAGGCATTGTCGGTAAGGGACATAAAGCGAATCTTATCAAGCGCATCCGACGCGTTCGAGACGAGTTCACGAAGGAATATCTCCTTGTGCGTGTAGATTGAATGAATCATAAGGTCAAGAAGCTTAGTCGTCTCGGCCTGAAAGGCAAGTGTTTCTTTTGCCACGGCGGTTTCTTTTTTTGCCATACAGTACCTCCTTGTTTTTCTGGCGGGATTATAGCGAATAAGTAGCAAATCGTCAACGGTGTTACGGTAAAATTACACTTTCTCAAGACAAAAATTTATTTTATTTTTTAAAAAAAGGGCGAGAGAATTCCCGCCCTTAAAAAATGATACTTACGCCTCTGCGTCAACGATCTCTGCGTCTTTGGCGATCTTTTTTATTGATTCAATACCGGCGATACAATTCGCCTTTGTAGAATAACCTTCACCGGTCGCAACGACTTGACCGTTCGCAGCTTTCAAACGAAAACGAAATTCTCCCTTTTTGTCCTTATACACCTCAAATTTCGGGCTACCTGCCATATGCATCACTCCTTTCGTTGGTGACAAAATCCCTTGTCACACCACGAGCCAGTATACCATATGTTTTGTTTTTTTCCAACATAAAAGACATCGATATCGTTCGTTTTTCTTCTTGAATCATCGGACGTTCCCCATTATACTCTCAAAAGGTGATTTGATGAATAAAATACTGCACTATCTTTGTTGGCTGGCTGTGATAATTTCTTTTTACTCACTTTTTGCATGTTCCAAAAGTGATAAAATACTTTATACATCGGAAAAACCGTTTTCACTTATCAGTGCTGAGGTTGCACCCAATGGTCGTCATTGGTATGCGTTATGTGAAGCTCCAGAGCAGACAGGAAATAAAAAACGTTTCGTGATTATCCATGGAGCGCCGGGACCTGAATTTGATATGATTTTGATGAAACCGGCCTTTACGCCTCAAGGTTTTGTCGCCTATGCGGCATTATCTGCAGGGAGATGGTATGTGAGTGTTGACGGTATAATAGAAACCCCGTATAAAGAGGTGAGCGCGCCGATATACACCGCTGACGGCTCACGGTATGCCTATATGGCACGTGAAGACAGAAAATCATTTATCGTTGATAACGGAGTGCCCGGTAACGAATTCGATTATGTGAGTTGGCCTGTTTTCAGTTACTCACATACGCTTGCGTACGTCACTAAAACCTTTCCCTATTTCAATGTCATAATCGGTGATGAAATGAGCGAATCCTTCGATGACGCCGACATACCGGTGTTTCAAAATACGGGTAACCACGTTGCATATCCTGCCGCACGCAACAAACAATGGACAATCGTGGCAGACGGACTTATCACCGAATGGTGGGATGCTGTCGGAACACCCGTTCATACTATCCACGGCATTGCATATCCCGCGAAAAAATACACAAAATGGTTTTGGTATATGCAGGAAAAACGCGGTCCGGGATTCGATTATATCTATGGAGGGACAACCTCACATGACGGGACTCATATTGCCTATTGTGCCCAAGAAAATTTTGAACGTTTTGCAGTGATAGATGGCATTCCGGGTGATACGTTCGATAATGTAGCATGTGTTGTTTTTTCATCAAGCGGTTCTTATGCGTACCGAGCCGAAAAAAGCGATAAGGTATTTATTGTCACCAATACCGGATATAGTCCGGTATTTGACGACGTCTCCATGCCACAATTTTCACAGCGCGATAATTCGTTGTCCTATGCCGCCAAAAATGCCGGCACATGGAACATCTACCACAATCATCAGCCTGTATTCGATGACACCTATACCACAATCGGAGAAATCACCTACTCGTCGGAAAATAATTGTTTTTTTGCAATAGCACAGTCGGGGAATAAAATTATTCAATTATCGTGGAAATAATTCGATATATCTCCATCGGAAAATAGAAGAAAAGTATTATCGAAGTCTCATACGCACAGGGATCGTTTTTTTTTCGCCTGCACGATATCTGGTCTGTGCAAAACGATCTTTCCCCTCGACAACAATCTCAAACGGCTTTCCGGTTATCACATCGGTGACACTGGTAATTTTATCTTTTTCATACAATACCATGTAAAGCAAATCGGCACGAGATTGTGCCCTCACGGTGCTTGACACAAATAACGAATAATCTTGCAATGGCCGAACGAGATATTCTCCAAATGAATTTCGCACCCGGTGCCCCGGTTGTTCTCTGCGGAGCATCAGGTCCTTGTGTGTGGAATTTCCAAGACGTTCATCAAGTTTCCCCATAACAAAAGCGGAATTATCTGTCAAAATATGTGCAGTGGCAACAAGATCAAAAAAAGGCCAACGCCCTGCATAATTGTACCAATACTTTCTTATATATGAGTACACATCATTTTCTAAAAAAATAAGAGTGCCTTTTTCATGCTCAGCGAGGATACGTATATAAAGTTCTGTTTCATAGTCCAACGCATTCTTGAAGGAAGACCGAACATGCATACGGATTGATTCAATGCTTTTTTGAATACTCACTGCGCGCGAAGCTTTCAATGCATATGCGGAAAGATCCGTATACTCGGTAAGAATCGAGACAATCTCCTGTGCCGTATACATACCGATCAACTCCATACGAGATTGCATCAACATGTCAGCGCATGACCAAAGTATTTCAAGTTTTTCAGATGCATTTCGTGTATCTCCAGAACGGTATAAAAACTCTATCTCGATACACTCGGCAACGACCGCTTTTTTTATTGTAGGATAGTGCGGAGATATGCCGATAATCTTAAATTCCGCATTGATCGGCATCACTATCGGTGTTCGCATAATCGTAAATAATTGAGCCCTTACCGATGCAGTCGCAGCCAACAACGATGAGTCCGCCGTAGCTCCGGACATTTTTTGCTGTACTGAACCAAGTGGGATTGCATCATCAGAACGAGTGAGTTCGACAAGCTTTTCAAACGCGGTATTTGCACGATCATTTTTGACGTCAGTATCTCTTTTTTGCCCCAATGAATTCAAATTGGCAACCATTGCAATTACAATATATCCCGTGAATGCAATGACACATACGGCAATAAACCCAAACGGGTACCGAATGATCCTCAGTATTCGCGTCGTGGAGTGATACCTTTTTAAAAACCACAATATGATTCCGACCATGAAAAAAACAAGCGCTACTCCATCCCTGAACACAAATCCGTTCTGTATCAATGCTCCGATACCGCATAACCACGAGGTGATTGCTCCTAGTAAAAAAAACCGCCTCACACAATAAAAACGATCTCGTGGCATTACATCACTTCCTCATCGAAGCACAAGTTCTTCAACATCACTCATACGTTTTACAAAATGCACGGTTATACCCTCTTTCACTTTTTCGGGGATTTTATCATAATCAGCTTTATTTGCTTCAGGCATAATAATTTCCTTCACACCGTTTCTTTTCGCAGCGACAACTTTTTCGCGAATTCCGCCTACAGGGAGAACATGTCCGGTCAGTGATAATTCACCGGTCATCGCAAACGTATTCGGTACTTTTCTTTCACTCAGCAATGATAATATCGCCGTTGCAAGAGTTATTCCTGCTGACGGTCCGTCTTTCGGTGTTGCACCTTCGGGTAAATGTATATGTATCTGTTTTGCCTCAAAAATACTTTTGTTGAAGCCGTACTGCTCAGCAACGGTCATCGCATAGCTATACGCAATAGATGCTGACTCGGACATCACTTCACCCAATTGACCGGTAAGTTTCAATCCACCTTTGCCCTCAATAACAACCGCCTCTATAATAAGCGTACTTCCGCCGTATGAGGTCCATGCAAGTCCTCGCACCATTCCGGGGCGACTAATGCTCTGCCATTCTTCTTTACTGAAGACCGGTACTCCCAAATATTTTTCAAGATTATCTTCAGTTATTTTTGTATGCAATTCATCGCCTTTCTCAGCGTATTTCAAAGCAATTTTACGTAAAATTTTACCGATATATTTCTCAAGATCACGCACACCGGCTTGTCGTGCGTAATAACGACACAAGCCGACCAAAGCAGATTTTGCAAATACGACCGTCCCTTTGGGAAGTCCGTTCTCTTGCATAGTTTTGGGTATCAAATATCGCTTTCCTATCTCGATCTTCTCTTCATCGATATAACCTGATAAACTGATGACCTCCATACGATCCAATAACGGACCCGGAATAGTGTCTAATGTATTGGCCGTGCAGACAAATACGACATGCGATAAATCGAACGGTACATCGAGATAGTGATCCCGAAAGGCATTATTTTGCTCAGGATCAAGGACTTCGAGCAATGCCGATGAAGGATCTCCCTGATAACTTACACCGAGCTTATCTATTTCATCAAGCATGATGACCGGATTGAGAGTTTTCACAATACCCATCGCTTGCATGATCTTGCCGGGCATTGCGCCGACGTAGGTTCTCCTATGTCCTTTTATTTCCGCTTCATCGCGCATACCGCCCAAAGAGAATCGGAAAAATTTTCTCCCCATCGCTCGTGCAAGAGACTTGCCAACCGAGGTTTTTCCGACACCGGGAGGTCCTACAAGAATAATGATCGATCCTTTTGAATCTGATTTCATTTTTCGCACGGCTAAAAACTCAAGAATTCTCTCTTTTACGTCATCAAGACCGTAATGGTCGGCATTCAGAATTTTTCGAGCCTTTGAAATTTCTATTCTATCCTCTGACGTTGTGTTCCACGGTAATGATAAAACCGTATCGAGATAATTCCGCACAACACCATACTCGGCCGATGAAGGCTCTAAAAGGGTCAGTTTTTCCATCTCTCGATTGATCTTATCATATGTTTCTTCATTCAAATGCTCTTTTATTGCATTAAATCGTTCGCCGAACAATTCACTGTCCTGCGTTTTTTCATCTTTCTCGAGCCCCAACTCTTGTTTGATATACTTTAATTGTTCATTCAGAAAATATTCCCGCTGACGGGAAGAAACTTTTTCTTCGATATCTTCACGTATTTTATTTTGTAATTTGAGCATTTCTTTTTCTTTATTCAATAGTACCAATGCATTACGAATACGCTCTTTGATATCATATTGTTCCAGTACGGCTTGTTGCTCTTCCGATGAAATATTCAAAATGCTTACGATAATATCAACCATTCGTCCGGGATGTTCATTGATATTGACCAAATTCAGTTTCATTTCCTCGGTAAGCAAGGGATTATTCTCGATTATAAATTTCACGTCTGCCAACATTGCTTGCACTAGAGCTTTCATCTCGATATCATCGCGCTCAAATACTTCCTCTTGATATTCTACCGCAACGGTAATGTAAGGATCCATTGACAACACTTTTTTAATTTTAAATCGCTTCATGGTATTCACGAGAACATTGTAACTCCCATCAGGCAACTCGACCTTTTTAAAAATACGTGCGACCGTTCCGATCTTGCACAAATCGGCTTTTTTGATATCATAAATATCAGACACTTCATTCTTCAAATAGACAAATCCCATTAAATGCTCACGTTGCATGATATCATTGATCATGTTTTTAAGAGGTTCGTCGGTCACTAATACCGGCGCGACGATACCGGGGAAAATCGGTCTCATGCGTAACGGAAAAACAAATAATTTATTGGGTAACATATCGCTGGCAGAGACTATTTTTTTCACCGTTTCTTCAGCGTGTACTTCTGCGGCAGACTGCTCCACATCTTCTTTTCGTTCATCTGTCATGCCCATCACTCCCTTCGGATACGTTTATTTCTATGCAAATTATATCAGAACCCGCTCTGTTTGTGAAGTCACTCCGAGATGTCTATGAACTCAAAAAAGACGTTTTCTTTATTCATGCACGCTGTCTTTTAATGCCGCCTCTAACAGTGTCAAACACTCTTCAACCGGTTGAAACCATTTTTTTTGAAACCATTTGAATATGTACAGAGCTGTAAGGGCGATCACGGCAATAATAAGACCAGCTGCTGTCGTGATAAGTGCCTCCGCAATACCGCCCGTGATGATAGCACGAACTTCGGATGAAAAATTCCCCATTGCAGAAAACGATTTAATGATCCCGGTAATTGTGCCTAAAATCCCTAAAAGCGGCGCGATACCGACTGAATATTCAAGAAATTTGATATACCGGTTGGACTCATTCCATTCAGCTTCAAAATATTGTTTGGCAGTCTCAAGTGCCGTGTGAGTATATTCGGGAAAATAACGATTGAAAATACCGGTAACATAATGTGAATCGTCAGGGATACGCTCTCTCTTTTTTACAAAGTCACGATACTTGCTGTGCGAAAAACCGCGGTACTTCATACCTAAACGAATGTAATACACGATTCGCTCACATACCACCGCTCCGGTAAATACCGCCAATATAAGTAACGGATATCCCGTGATTCCTGCACGTTCTGCAAACAATATCAACGAGTTCATATATTCTTCCTTTATTTTTACTCAATGAGAACCAAAAATCTCATACGCATCATCAGTGACGAATCGCACGCATTGTTCATACGATCCGTAATAGCCGGTGTCTTCCCAAGTATCATCAACTGTCTTTATACTCACCGTCCATACATTCCTTCGATTACATAGAATTCTTCCGATACTGAATTCATCCTGAACCACGCCCGCTTGATATGATGCATAGACGATCGTTTCTCGTGCCGATATACGCTCAAATCTCAGTCGTGATGTGTCCATATCGAGGAGTATACCATAGTACACTGAAATTTCAATAGAGGAGCGTTTTTCATACTGTCGAGTTCCAAAATGAACGATAGCGTCCCACACGAAAGAATTGCCAAACACAGGTCTTTTTCGTTCATCCATGACTGTGTTTATATCATCTCGATACCCTCTCAGAGGTCATAGACTCTATCCATGATATCGTATTCGGATGTCCGAGCCCCTTATTGAGTGACCATAAAAATAATCTGTTCATTATGATAATCATAAAATTTTTTCCTAAAAAATGGTAGATATAATCATGACTTTTTTGAAAGAAAGGTGCCCAGGATCGGACTCGAACCGACACGACCAAAAAGGTCATCGGATTTTAAATCCGATGCGTCTACCTATTCCGCCACCCGGGCTGGAACCAAGGCAACGCCCGGATTCGAACCGGGGAATAGCGGTTTTGCAGACCACTGCCTTACCACTTGGCTACGTTGCCGTACTAAAGAAAAAAAGCGGGTGACCGGACTCGGACCGGCGACAACCACGTTGGCAACGTGGCGCTCTACCAACTGAGCTACACCCGCATGACGCGCTGATATTACCATAATGAAATTTTATTGTCAAGAGGAAGTGTGAAAAAAAATAATATTCATTTTTTATCAGTCACGCTGCGCTTTGGTCTGTATAACGAGAGCCCTATGCCAAACAATACTATTTTGAAATTGTGCCACCCCAAACCCCTTCCGGTGAATTCGGAAGGGGCTTAATTTCTAATATAGTGGGGACTTCGTCCCCACACCCCTTATAATAACAAAACTATAATAGCAAAGCCGAAGCAAGCTTCGGGGAATTTGACCCATTTAGATTAAAAAATCAGTAATAAAGCACAACAAAGCTCCCCCTCGCGGTTACGTGTTTCCCACTCTTTGCAAAAATGAGGGGGGAAAAAATAATGGCCTTAAAAAATTATCGTGAAACAATTCAAGTATTTTTTCGTGAAACAGCGCATACTGTTTGAGTGTAGCGAGTTTATGTGCTGTAGAAAAAATACGCAGAATTGTAGATATTTTTTTACAGCCTTGACTTTTTTGTTACTTTTTGTGTCAAGACAAAAAGTAAGACATGATTTTGAAACTTCTATTGGGGCGAGGTGACCTCACCATTACAGTTGCGTCGTATACACCTGTAGAGAACAGACGTGTATAAAACACGTCTCTACGGAATTTACCAAAAACATCAATGTAATGAGATCGAAATACAAATACCGCATCAGCGAGAATTTTTCTGCTTGTACGGTAATGTTATTTGAAAATAGCGGGAGTCAGGATCGAACTGACGACCTTGCGGGTATGAACCGCACGCTCTAGCCAGCTGAGCTATCCCGCCGTGTAGAGTGAAAGATTGGTTGCGGGGGCAGGATTTGAACCTACGACCTCCGGGTTATGAGCCCGACGAGCTACCAACTGCTCTACCCCGCGTCTTCGAAAGAGATTATATGCACATAAATGCTTTTGTCAATAGGTTTCTCGGTATTACCTCGATAAAATTCGATAATGCTTTAATTGAAGGAGTAGGTTGGAAGATTTACTTTGATGAAATTTGTACTTAAATGAGTTTGCGTATAACAAATTTCTTTAGCACTCGTCTGATACATACCATTATCATCCTTCACGTCGAATCCGAAACGGATTACCTTTATAATCAAATTTATTGAATGGATTATCCCGCGTATTTTCGCCTTGTGTCTTTATCTCAAATAAATATAATCCATCCTTTGCGGAAAGCAGATAATACAATTTGCCTTCCGACACAATGCATGTGTTTCGAGTCGGAGCAAAATAAATTTGAGGTAATAACAAACTATTGACCATTTTCATTTCATTGATTGAATAACCAAGTATCTCATCATAATAATCTTCATTAGAGTTCGCTTGATAACGTTTACGAAAGTATAATATATCATTAAATGTACCAAGATAATCAAGTTCTCCATGAAAAAACATATTTTTAGTTTTTGAATTTTTTTGATTTTCTTCAAATATGCTTATCTCTAAGTTTTTTTCTTTCCTTGTGCTATAAGTAAAGTATAGTTTCCCGTCTAAAGGATGTCCATATTCTTTTTTCAGATCCATTGGGGAAATAGCAGCCCCATTATTCCAGAGAGTATAACGTTCTCTTCCTGCACCATAATATACAGACAATATATTGTCCTTCATTATTACTTCATTATATGCACCTATGTTATATTTGCTTTCGTCAGTTTTATAAAAAAAACTTTAGTTGTTTTGCTTTTTTTATTATACTGATACAATCGCACCCCTATCAATATCAATATATCATCTCCGCTAACAACAAATTTAGGTTCTCGCGTATAACCTAACAATTCCGGTTTGTGTTCTTCTATCAATGTACCTTTTGAAATTGAAAATTCTCTTATTTTCAAATTTCGATAGTCAAATATATACAAACTATCCTGAGAAACATAAAAATAGTCAATTCCTGATTTTATAAAATGCGAATAAGGTATCTTTACCAGTTCCTTCGGATATAATCCGCCATACTCTGCTCGTATGTCAGGGAAAACCGAAAGAACCACAAATGCTACACACAGAATTTTTATAACGACACGTAATATCATTCCCTCGTCACCGCATGTATTTTTTTCGCATCCATCAATATATCTATCGCGTCACGTATGTCACACACCGTAATATCCGATGCGGCGATGGCTTTTGAATAACATCCTTCTCGTCCTACGACAGCGATCGCCAGTGCACACAATTCAAACATGGGAATGTCGTTGTTGCCGTTGCCGACACATGCCGTTTCGCGTGCGCCTAAAGCCGTTACAAATGCCGCTTTCTCACTGCCTTTTTGCTCCGGTTGCAACAACACACACTCAATACCGATCGATGCAAGCTGTGCCTGTGCCGTGCCGAATGTATCGGCAGTGATCACATACACTTTATAGCGTGTTTGTAATGTTTGAAGCGCCGTCGCAATGTCGGGTATTAAAATCCCGGACACTGCAAGCGTGCCGTTATAATCGAAAACGACGTTTTTTACTGCTTCGCCGTGCATACAACACTCAGATGTTCCTTATTCCCACTCGATCGTTGCAGGCGGTTTGGAGCTGATGTCATACACGACTCGGTTGATGCCGCGCACTTCGTTGATGATACGGTTTGAGATACGTGCAAGCACATCATAGGGCAAGCGTGACCAATCAGCCGTCATGCCGTCGCTTGAGTCTACAGAGCGCAACGCGAGGGTATTCTCATACGTGCGTTCGTCACCCATAACACCCACGGATTTGACCGGTAACAACACGCAGAATGTCTGCCACACTTTGGTATACAGATCGGCTTTTTTTATCTCTTCAATGAGGATATGGTCCGCTTTACGTAAAACGTCCAAGCGTTCTTTGGTGATATCGCCGATGATACGAATTGCAAGTCCCGGTCCCGGGAACGGATGACGCTCTACCAACTCTTCTGATAATCCCAGCTCACGACCAAGTTCACGCACTTCATCCTTAAACAGCTCACGTAACGGTTCCAACAATTTCAAATGCATTTTTTCAGGTAATCCGCCGACATTATGATGCGATTTGATCGTCGCCGACGGTCCTTTAAATGACACGCTTTCAATCACATCGGGGTATAGTGTGCCCTGTGCGAGAAATTCCGCACCATCTATTTTTTTGGCTTCACGCTCGAATATTTCTACAAACACACGTCCGATTATCTTACGTTTTGTCTCGGGATCGGACACATCTTTCAATTCTGACAAAAACTCTGTTTCCGCATCAACATACTGCAGATTCATCGGAAATACTTGAGAAAATATATTTCTGACCTGCTCCGCTTCATACAAACGCAATACGCCGTTGTTGACAAAGATCGGCACCAGTTGTTTGCCTATCGCTTTCCACAGAAGTAACGCAACGACTGACGAGTCTACCCCGCCGGAAAGTCCTAAAATAACCGTTTTATCGCCAACCTTCGCACGAATATGCTCTATCTGCTCATCAATGAAACGTCCCATCGTCCATGAGGGTTCGCAATGTGCGACTGAAAAAAGGAAATTGCGTATGAATGTTTTCCCGAATACCGAGTGTACCACTTCGGGATGAAACTGCACGCCGTAGATCGGCTTTTCGTTATGACGCATCACCGCAAATTCGGTATTATCGGTATGTGCAAGACGGGTATATTCTTTGGGGATTGCAGATACTTTATCACCATGGCTCATCCACACCACACTTTTATCGGGTATTGCCTGTAATATCGTATCGGGCTTGTCGATAAGCAATTCCGCAAAACCGTATTCGCGTTTCTCGCCCTTTTCGACTTTTCCGCCGCATACATACGACGTGAGCTGCATACCATAGCATATTCCCAGGACCGGCACACCGAGTTCAAAGACACCTTTATCGCATTGCGGACCGTTTTCTATCACCGACGACGGGCTTCCTGAAAGAATGATGGCAGGCGGATTGATCGCACGAATCTTATCCATAGAGATATTAAAAGGATGAATCTCGCAGTAGACATGTTCTTCACGAATACGACGAGCGATCAATTGAGTGAACTGTGAGCCAAAATCCAATATTAATACGGTTGGTAACGCCATTATAAACCTCCGAAATGTGTAACGCCATTATACGGTTTCTATCATGGTTTTGCAAGTAAGATTCTTCTTGATACAGGTGAAAGGTACGACACCTGCATCATTTATCCTCTCGCATGAGTCTATTTTTAATCTAAATGGGTCAAATTCCCCGAAGCTTGCTTCGGCTTCACTATTATAATTTTGTTATTATTAGGGGTGTGGGGACGAAGTCCCCACAATATTAGAAATTAAGCCCCTCCCAAAAAGAAAAGGGAGGGGTTTGGGGTGGGCGAACAAATATAGTATTTTTTGGGGAGATACCCCGTAGCTTGCTGCGGGGTAGTTCATTATCCACACAGTAAAAGGAATGAATCAATGAAACGAACGCAGAACTTTTCACGAGTGGTGAGATGATCCTCCGAATAGGCAAATCACAGTTGAAAAGATTTGTTTTTATGTTACAATATGAGTGAGTGGTAGGAGGTCAAGTATGTTGTACCCAATATTGTTTTGTATACTGGGTTTTATCGCACTGATAAAAGGTGCCGATTTTTTAATCACCGGCGCTTCTTCCCTTGCGAAAAAGCTCCGTGTCTCAGAGATCGTGATCGGATTGACCGTGGTCGCCTTCGGCACGTCAACGCCTGAATTGGTCGTCAGTACATTTGCCAGTGCACAAGGGAATAGTGACATTGTTTTAGGGAACATCATCGGTAGTAATATTTTTAACATATTACTGATTCTCGGAATTTCGGGTTTGATTTATCCGCTCAATGTACTCAAGAACACCGTTTGGCGTGAGATACCGTTTGCATTATTCGCAGTAATAGCAATGTATTTTCTTGCGGCGGATTCAACACCGGGGTTTCAAGGATCAGGTATCATTTCAGCAGGTGACGGCATTATTATGCTTTCATTTTTCGCCTTATTTATTCTTTATGTTTTTTATATTTCAAAAATATCCTCCCATGATAATAATCCCGTAAAACTTTACTCGACACCTCTCACGATACTTATGATACTTGGAGGGTTGATCGGACTTTTTATCGGAGGCAAACTCGTGGTAGACAATAGTGTGATCATTGCTCGTTTACTTGGAATGAGTGATAAGCTTATAGCGCTTACGATTGTCGCAGGGGGAACATCATTACCGGAATTGGTCACATCGGCAGTCGCAGCATATAAGAAACGTTGCGAGATAGCGGTCGGTAATATTGTCGGCTCGGGTATTTTCAATATTCTTCTTATTTTGGGGATAAGTTCTGTTATCAAACCTATCACTTTTACTGAAGTATTTAATACTGATATGTTCGTTATGGCAGCAGCAACGCTTATATTATTCATTACCATGTTTACCGGGAAAAAACATCGTCTCGATCGATGGGAAGCGGCGATTCTTTTAGCGGGATACATCGCATATACCATTTTTCTCATAGGTAGAAAATGAACGTATCCGAAAAATAATACTCTATTTGTGCGCCTACCCGGTAGGGAGAAACAAACAGTTTCTCCCTACTGGGAAATATGTTTCTGAAATTGCAGGGACAAGCCGTGTCGCTATAGTCCACACAATCATTCTCATATTACAACCTATCACAGTCAAGTCATAGTATACTTCGGGGAGTGCGACTCATTGAGATTACACACAGCCCTTACCAATAGGGTTTTTGCTTTTTTATTGGTTATGTCGTTTCGTTATTTTTCAAATATAAAAACACTGAATTGAGAATCTAGGGCATATCCGAGTTTTTCTGCTATACGCTTTGAACTTTCTTTTTCATCCCAGCACGTCCAGTCAGGTATAATATTATGTTCAACACAATATTTCGTTGCAACATATGCAAGACAAGTCCCCCATCCCTTTTGACGATATTCTTCATGAATACTGATATCAATTTCTGCATGGCGGTTGTATATCAATGCAGAGCAAACACCCGCGTTTTGATGGTTATAGATCATCTCAATCGTTACACGCGAATCACCTGATGTGATGTTATATGTAACCTCGGGAATATTTGACACGGTCGATCTCGAAAAAACCGAAAAATCCAACGTATACAATTTTCTGGGTATGGAAAAATTTTCACGCCCACCAAATAGTATCGCGATGTTGTCTGCTAAGGTTTGGCAACTCACGATCACCTCCAGGACATCGACCTTTTTTTGCATGAAAAAATATTCGTTACATTCTTGTAAAAAAGTGACATCGTTGTCCAGTGAAATACAATAGCAAAAACCATCATCCGGTAAAATAACCGCATGTGTCGGCGTGACATCGGAATCGACTAAAATTGTGCCGGGAATTATCCCTGTACACACCGCACCTGCATGCGCATAATGATACGGTAGATGCACTAATAATGGTTCGACACGATAGAATAAACTGCGTGGAATTTCAAATAACATAAAAATAGATACGCTCCATCAAAAATTTAGTTGCAACTCTATTCAAATATCGGGAACTTTTTTCATTCGCCGGTGTTTACTCTATAGAAACCAACCAATCTCCTTTCAAAAGCCGGGTGCCTCCACCACACCACACACCAACCATCCGGCTTTCTTTCCCTTTTTCCTTTCAAAATCTTCCTTCGGATGATCGAGTCGTAGTACAAATAAATCAAGAACTTTGAGAAATTCAATTTCCCGATTATTGCGTTGTTTCATACAAAATAGTTCGGAGAAGAAGTCCCGATAGTGAAAAATTCCGGCTTGCAACAATCGAATTTCACAAAAGAGTACGTTCTTACGCCTCCCCTTTGGGAATAGACAAAATGAAAATTATGGTATTTTTAAAGGTATCATATCGGTAAAAAGCTAAAACAAATCATTTAAAAAAAATGGGGGGTTCCCCCCCATCGTTTGCGCGATACCTACAAGAAGCTATGCACTGAATTCATCAAACCATGAAAAAAACGTATATTCAAATCCATCAATAATCAATCTGCCGTCCGTATGTAACAACCCATGCAAAACAGTATTTGATTCCAAAATACTTTTATTTGAGTAAATATCCTCTATAGAACGTTTTCTAAGCATCGGTTTATCAAATTCAAAACGAATTTTGCTGTGATTGATCGAAAATTTTCCGGTATAAATATAGTTATCATTGCTTTCAAAATTTTCAAAGAATTCCGTACTGTGATACCACAACTTAAATGTGCCGTCAGGAAAAAATTTTAACCCTCCGATATAGGCAAGCACACCTTGTCCGTGGATATACCATGTCAATGAGGTCATAATAGTACGCACGTCAGAAGTTTTCGTAGTGGTAAGTCCGATGACGCGATAATATTCGAACTCTTGGCGTAAAACTTCCAGGTCAGGATCCTTCTTAATTTTCTTAATGACTGACCTATTGATCGTTATTGCTTTTTTAAGATATTCGAATGCTGTTGACTTATGTTCGTACCATTCAGGATAGTCTTTTTTCATCAATACACCGAGTGTACATGCATAATTATAATACGCAAGATCCAAAGCGGTATCTGCATTACATGCTTTTTCAAAAAATACCAATGCCTCTTCATATTTACCCTGTTTGTATAACTCATACCCTTGTGCATTTAATTGACGAGCACTCGTTTCTGGTTGTGAAAACAGCACCGACACATGCATGAATGTTGCAATGATACTCATGATACACATAATGCGAACTACTCGAAAAACTTCCATACAACAACTCCTTTTTTCAAACCTTATAAATTGATATTTTCATTTATTTAACACGCGGTCGGCTTACGTGAAAAAAATCGTATTTTAAAATAATAGTCCGATACCAATCGCCAAGGATTGTTCTTTCATATCTATATCAGTATCTTTTGATGCATTATTGAGCCCTTTGATATAACGAAAATCCACATAAAAACTTTCTGAAAAACTCACCTGTGCCCCAGCATGAATTGAAAAATAAAGCGGAGATAATTCCTTTTCAATATTTTCATTCAGCGGATTTTTCGCCGTTGCAAGTATATTCAGACACGGTCCTGCATACACACCAAAAAAAGCAACGGGAGCAAAGACAACTATTGCAGGCATTTTCACTGAATTGATCGTGTATTCCCCGATATCGGTTTTATAACCACCTAATGAAAACATTGCTTCACATTCAATAAGTACATTATCCAGCGGATAAAATACAACGGTCATGCCTGCCATCACACCAGTTCTCGTTTCGTTATCACTGTTCGATACGCCACTGAATGTATAGTTTGAAATAAGCGCCATTGTTTTTATACCGACACGAACTTCGTTCATGCCATATGTTACCCCGCTCACGCTTATCAACAACATCAAACTGAATACTATTTTTTTCATAAATAATTCCTCCGATAGGTGATACTACCATTGAAGTATAGGCGATGCAAGTTTTTTTTATATCCTCCGTGAGAAAACCCTTCTGAAAACCGAAATAGAATTAAGGTGAATCATTAATTCACTTGCCGTTTTTTCTGCTCACGCAACAAGGCGGCGTGAAGATTTTCACGGTAACAGAATGTATCCATTTTGACATCGAGCCTACCATCCTCGAGAATTGAAGTGATCGGTAAAAACATGCGCTTGATTGAAAATACAATATCCCGAAGCACCTTTTATAAGAATTAACTTGCGAATTTTTCAAATTTCGCTACTATCACCAGACAACAGAACAAAGGAGTGATGATAATGCGCATGAGCCAATTGGCAGGCAGACGCCTGAAAGAAGATCCCAAAGACGCCCAGATGATCAGTCACAAATATTTGATCCGCGGCGGTTATATCCGCCAGCTGTCGACAGGAATATATTCTTTCCTCCCGATAGGTTATAAGATCAAACAAAAAGTAGAGCAAATCATTCGCGAAGAAATGAATATAGTCGACGGACAGGAAGTATTGATGCCGGTGGTACATCCGGCTGAGCTGTGGCGCGAGACCGGCCGTTATGATGCGATCGGTTCCGAGTTGCTTCGTTTTTCGGATCGTAACGACAAAGAGCACGTGCTCGCCATGACCCACGAGGAAGCTGCCGTGCAATGCATACGCAACGATGTGTCGTCGTATAAACAACTTCCCTTCATGATCTATCAGTTCCAGACGAAATTCAGGGACGAACCCCGTAGCCGCGGCGGCCTTATCCGCGTGCGCGAATTCACCATGAAAGACGCGTACTCCTTCCATGCAACACAGGGATGTTTGGAATCGTATTACAACCGCGTATTCGACGCTTACATGAAAGTATTCAAACGCGCCGGCTTGAAAGAATACATTTCCGTTGAATCCGACACCGGTATCATGGGCGGCGGAAAAGCACATGAGTTCATGTCTATCAACGACCTCGGCGAGGACACGCTCATCATCTGTCCGAAATGCGGCTACCGCGCAAACAAGGAAGTTGCCGAAGGTATCATCACGCATTATCCCGAATCGCCGAAAGCGCTCGAGAAAGTGCCCACACCAAATACGACGACCATTGAAGAAGTGGCTGCCTTATTGAAAATGCCAACCTATAAAACTGCCAAAGCAGTGTTCTACAAGACCGCGGAGAATAAACTCGTATTTGCCGTCATCCGTGGCGACCTTGAGGTGAATGAAACTAAGTTGAAAAAAATATTGAAATCCAAAGACCTTGCGTTTGCAAATGACGAGGACATCCGCGCTATCGGTGCAGTGCCCGGTTATGCATCGCCGTTGTCTATCGACAATACCAAAGCGCGCGTGCTGGTGGACGAATCCGTCGGCAAATCCAATAACCTTGTCTGCGGCGCAAACGAAAAGGATTTCCACTATCTGAACTTCAATCTGAGCGACCTAAAAAACGGCACCTATGAGCTCGTAAACATGGCCGCAGTTCGTGACGGAGACGGTTGTATTGAATGTAAGACAGCGCTTACCGTTAAAAAAGGTATCGAGATCGGCAACATCTTCCAACTCGGCCTTAAATATTCCGAGCCGATGAACGCTACGTTCCTCGATGAAGAAGGCAAAAGCAAACCGATGATCATGGCTTCATACGGTATCGGCGTAGGACGCTTGATCGCCACCGTTATTGAAGACAATCACGACGATTACGGTCCCATCTGGCCGATGTCGGTAGCCCCGTTTGAAGTGCAGCTGTGCGGATTGAACATGAATAAAGAAAACACAAAAGAAAAAGCCGAGCAGCTCTATACCGACCTGAAAGCGGCAGGACTTGACGTGCTATTTGACGACAGAGACGAACGCCCCGGTGTGCAGTTCAACGATGCCGACCTTATCGGCGTGCCCGTGCGCGTGATCATCTCCCCGAAAACCTTGGAATCAGGTTCGGTGGAGCTCAAGATCCGCGGTGTGAGAGATGCAGAGATCGTGCCTGCAAGTGAGATCGTTGCTAAAGTAAAAGCGCTTGTGGAATCGGAAAAAGCAAAATATCGCTGAATATAAGGGGCACGAAAGTGCCCCCTTTTCGTTTAAAAACCCTGTTACATTGGTAAAATTACTACTTCAGATATCCGGTTTGAATTCGAACGTACGTGAGAAATGACTGTTCGATGTATAACCATCTTAATACGTAAAAAAACAAAGACTAACTAATTTGAGCAATGTTATACAAAAGAACTACCGCGCGATCGCCACACGGTATGGGAACAGCTCCGCCGTCATCACGCCTTGGGCAACGGCAGGATCTCCGTTCATGATCGCAAGCGCTTCCTCATCGGTCTCCGCTTCGAAGATAACGATCCCGAATGTGCTGTCGTCGAGCCCGTCAGTCTTTCCGGCGAGGATCAGCTTGCCCTCTTCCTTCAAGCGAACCAATGCGTTGAAATGGTCGCTTACGATATCCTCTTCCTTTTTTGTCCAGTTTTCTTCTTTTCTCAATCGTTCAATCGGTCTTATTACGTATATATACTGCTTAGTTGCATTCTCCATATTTCCTCCGTAACACATCAGAGCGGTTTTGACATACGACGCATCACTTCAGAATATCCCCGATGTTCATAAAACGCTATGGCGTTGTCATTAAAATGCCATACCATAAAATCTACAGATTGAGCACCCTTCTCACGGCTCCATGCCTCAGCCTGTTCCATAAGCGCTGCACCGACACCGCTTCTTTGCAATCGTGAAGAGACCGCAAGTGTATCCACAAAACCGACTTTTCGCGGTATCATTATCGGTACGTTCCCGGCAGTTTTGATTGAGATTTCCAAAAACCCTACAATATTCCCGTCAATGTCTGCCACGAATAGTTCATCTGTATCGGCACCGAACTTTTCATAGTACGACACGGTTCGGAAAGGTTCATTTGATTTTTTGAAAAAATCCGGACGTGCCTCTCGATGCATTTCGTCTATTTCATCAAATATCACGTTTATTGCATCAATGTCGTTTATCTCGAACGGACGAACGGTGACCATATCGTCTCCTTGAAAAAACCCCGTTTTACAACGGGGCTAAAAAGATTGTATTATTTTTGCGGTTCGTTGCCGCATTCGTTCTCGCGGCCGGTCAGTATGCCAAGTGCATGCGTAAGCACATGTTTTACGGAATGAAGGCTTTCGTGCACACCTTTCGGGCTTCCGGGAAGATTCAATATCATTGTCTTGTTTTTCACACCGGCGACCGCGCGTGAAAGAATCGAACGCGGTGTAGTTGCAGACGTTTTCATGCGAATATATTCGGGGATCCCAGGTAACTCTTTATCAATAAAATCTAGGGTTGCATCGGGTGTGATATCACGCGGCCCGATACCGGTTCCGCCGGTAGTGAATATTATATCAATACCGAGATCTTCAACACACATATTGAACTGACGAAGAAGCAAATCTTTTTCATCGGGAATGATGACATAGTGTGCAAGCTCATACCCAAGTTCGGCGATAACAATTTTAATTTCCTCATGACTTTTATCCACTCTCTCACCTTGTGACGCTTTGTCACTCATCGTAATAATAGCTGCTTTATAGCGATACATAGTTACCTCCTCGTTATTCTTCACGTTTGATACTACATGCAGGTGCCCTTTTCGTCAAGACGAATAATGACATGCTCCGTTTGTTTGTCATCTTAATTAATATTACACAATGGTTTCTCAAACCGTTTGTTATCCGCAGTGCAACGGATATGTGCGATTGCGATTATCCTCGGTATGCATATGTTTTCTTTGTCGTTGACTTTACATCGCTCTCTCTGTATACTTTCCTGAACCAGATTTTTATAGAAAGCTGAAGCAGTAGCAATAAAAGCTGCGTGAATACAGGGAGGGATTATGGAATCCGGTAATGTTCTCTTTGCGCTTGCATTAACGTTATTTGCGGGCCTTGCAACAGGCATCGGCAGTCTAATTGGATTCATGTCCAAGACATTCAATCCGAAATTTTTATCGGCAGCCTTAGGGTTCTCTGCCGGTGTGATGATATATGTCTCTACGATAGAGATTTTTCCAAAAGCAAAGGCATCTCTTGTCGCAGATTTTGGTGAAAAAACAGGGTACTCGATCACTGTACTTTCATTTTTTGCAGGCATCGCGATTATTGCAATCATTGATAAATTGATCCCGTCATTCGAGAATCCTCATGAAATGAATTCCGTTTCCAAACTCGAAACCTCAGACGAAAAAGAAAAAAGAAAACTTATGCGTATGGGTCTCTTTTCTGCTTTAGCGATCGCAATCCACAATTTTCCTGAAGGACTCGCAACTTTTATGAGCGGAATCAGTGATCCAGCGTTAGGTATAAGCGTCGCAGTCGCAATAGCGATTCACAATATTCCCGAGGGTCTTGCCGTATCAGCACCTATTTACTACGCAACTAAAAACCGCAAAAAAGCATTTTTGTTATCCTTTTTATCAGGTCTTTCAGAACCGATAGGAGCATTAATCGGCTATTTTTTACTCCGCTCTCTTTTTAACGGGACAACATTTGGTATCATATTTGCCAGTGTTGCCGGTATTATGGTCTATATTTCATTGGACGAACTACTCCCAACCGCAGAAGAGTTCGGAGAACATCATATCGCTATTTTCGGTTTGATCGGTGGCATGGCGGTTATGGCGGTAAGCTTATTGATGTTCATTTAATTGGATTGAGAAGAGTGTAATTCTTTCATTCATAATACTCTACGTCGTGTTTACTTTTTAGTGGATTATTTCCAGATATCGTTTATACTCAAACCGTTATGATTGAAAAAAGAATTGCCAGTCTTGTGAAAAAACTTGAAAAAGAAAATAGTCCGTCTACACGATATACTATTTTGAAAAAATTGACATTTCTAAACTTTTCTTATAATTCTTTTAGTAAATGCAGGGATTATGCACAAAAAGCACTCGAATGCGCTGCTCCTGATTCATTACTTAATAGGATAAAATTACATTATTGGTACGGAACCAGTTTATACCATACCGGTCTATATGATAAATCTGTTGAGATATTTCGTTTTATTGAGAACGCCCCTCCGAAAAAAACAACTCGATACTATCTCGCAGCCTCATATGTAGCGCTCGCAAGCCTCTACTCACAACTTAATGATCATACTATTGCACTGGAACATGCTCAGAAAGCGCTTGATGTCAATGCAACGATAGAAGATATTCGCCAAAAAGCACGAATTTACAATGTGTTTAGTATAATTTATAATGCAATGGGAGAATACGACACTGCCCTCGAATGGTTATTTAATGGATTAGAGATTATTAAGGGACAAAATTTTTATCGTTCTGAAGCAATGTTTTATAACAATATTGGATATATTTACCGTCAACAACAAAATTATGAAAAAGCGCTCGATTATTATATGATTGCGATGAGTGTAAAAACAAATGACCCAACACCTTATAGCCTTGCCGTTTCACTGTATAACATTGGTTATGTCTGCGCACAACTGGGACAGTATCAGGAAGCGTATGCGTACTACGAAAAATCACTTTCTCACGCATTGATAAGTGCAGACATGGCTATATTAGAACTAATTTATAAAGATTTTTCTTCCTTATGTGAACAAATAAATGATTATCCGCGGGCTTATGATTTTTTTAAAAAATACACTGCTGTTCGCAGTGAAGTGTACAGCAATGAACGCACTCGTAAATTATCTGACATGAAAAATAAATTTGAAATCGACAAAAAAAAACGTGAAGCAGAAATTTATCGACTTGAAAGTATTGAAATTGCTGACGCACAAAAAAAACTTTTACAACAAAACAAAGAACTGATGCGGATAAATAACTCAAAGGATCAAATTTTGAACATTGTATCGCATGACCTGAAAAATTCCATCGGATCCATAAGTTCCATACTCACTCTTATTCCGCCTCAAGACGATGCTTTTTTTAATACATGCCTTCAAATGATTAATGACACCACCAATAAATCACTTGATCTTGTTCAATCAATACTTACAGCATCAAAAATCGATATGGATTCATTTAATCTTACACTCGTTCCTGTATCGATGAAGCAATTTTTTGCCGATCACACGTCATTAATTAAATTAATGGCCGATAAAAAACACATCAGAATGTTAATCATAATGCCGGATAATGATATAAAATGCGCCATTGACGCTCAACGTTTTTGGGAAATAGTCAGTAACCTTGTTTCAAATGCCGTAAAATTCACTTCAGAAAATGGTGAAGTGTCTATACGCGGAAAAGAGAAAAAAGATACATTCACCGTTTCTATTAAGGATAACGGCATAGGTATTCCGAAAAATCTTTTAAAAAATATATTTGATAAATTTACCATAGCTCGTCGGAATGGCACAAACGGAGAACCGACGACCGGTCTTGGGTTATCAATTGTAAAACGGCTCACTGAATTACATAAAGGATCAATACATATCAATTCACGTGACGGGGAAGGAACGACCGTTACGATTTCAATTCCTATTCATACTTGACCAAAACAGAAGCTACTTGGATTATATTTTGCATTATTTTCCGGTTTATCAAAGGTTTACAGTGATAAATAGAAAGAATAAAAAAAAATAATAATGCGAACAATTCTACTCAAACAACTTAACTGAAATTATTTTTGCCGTTTATTATATTTTTTTCAATCAGTGGTCATTTCAGACCCGCTTCATTCATTTTATAGTATTTCTTTATCTTTTTAAAATTCATTGTATTAAAATCCCTGCTATTTCCTCAGTTGACCTCATTGAAAAATATTTCAGTGTGCATAAATCATATTACTTACTGACAATTTCAAAACGATATTTTTTGAAAATATTATACCTCGTTCGCCAAGCAAATGTCGTAGTTTATATACGCCTATAATACAAAAAACCCCTTAA
>CAYRFE010000039.1:0-24531 GCA_964423645.1 uncultured bacterium
CTCTTTTGAACACTCTCAATATACATATTACGTAACTCTGGGAATGTTTGGGGTTGATATGAAAGATTCGTTGAGCGATGTTATCCAACAGAAAGAATCTGAAAAATAAGAAGAAAAAAAGCAGTTCGGAATAAATTATAGTCTATGTATGCGCCCAAAAAAGACTAATATGTGTGTGCTCAACGGAGTCTCCCCAAGGGAAGTATTTTTATTCCCCCCGATTGTGAAACAAATTCATTGAGTAATTGTCTTATATAGAAAAGAAGGGGGACACTATGAAAGCATTGATAGCGGTTCTGTTCTTGGTGATTTTTATCCAACCGGTATGGGCAAAGTATGAGGACTCAATGTCTTGGAATCTCGATTCAAAAGGTGTAAAAGAGCTTCGCATCGATATTCCTTGTGGTGCAATTGAGGTTAAAACGAATGATTCTCTTAAGGAAATTCGCATCACCGCTGAAATTGTGATCAGAAAATTATCTGAAAAAGATGCGGAAGAATATGTGAAGAACTGGAAAGTTGATTTAGTAAAAAACGGGGATGTCGCGTCGTTTGTGTATAACGGGAAAAATAAGAAAAATACTCGTTTTTCGAAAAAAAATATCTCGGTTGAATTTGACCTTGTTGTTGAAATGCCAAAAAATATGAATCTCACTATTGACACGGGGGCAGGGAATATCAAAATCGCTGATTTAATCGGGGACATCAAGCTTGAGAGTGGAGCAGGGAATATCTCCGTCACGAATGTAAATGGTAATATTGATGTCAATACCGGTGCGGGAAATATGCGCTTTAAAAAAATTACCGGCAATGTTGATGCAGATAGCGGAGCGGGCAATATGACATTTTTTGATATAAAAGGCGATATAGCAGCAGATTGCGGTGCAGGAAATATCTCGATAGAGACATGTAACGGTTATATCGATGTCGATACCGGTATTGGTAATATCGACATTTCCGGTGTAAGTAAAAAAGTGAAAGCGAATACCGGATTAGGGAAATGCACGATAGATGACGAGGTGTAATGTCGCATAAATGATCATTGGATGAATTGAAGGGCATATGAGTATATGCCCTTTTTCTATTGAAATATTTTTTATATACGTGTAACATACAATTATGAAGGAATGTAGGGAAATCAGTACGTCGTGGGAAGAGTCTTTTTTTGACAAGGATGACCAAAAAGGTTATTTGTATACATTTGAGCTTTTTCAGGATGGTGATGCAGTACGATATGTGCACAAAACGATCAATCAAATGACCAACGAATGTATTCAATCTGAAAAATTCGGGGTCATCGTTCTTCGTCATCAGCGAACGCATTGTTGTAAAATCCGATGGCAGGACGGTTCATACAGCCTGTTTCATCTGTTAAAAAGACGTTTTTTCGGTAATGAAGAAGAAATGTGGTTTTATCCGTATATCTCACCGGATGTCTACAAAAATAAGACTTTTTTGGAAAGTATGTGTCTCTTGATGTGTAACATAAGCGAAGTCGCATCAGACAGAATGGTACTGATCAGTCCTAATTCTGAAATAATAGAGCGATTTGAACGAAGTCAGAAGATACATGAGTATACTGCTGCAGATATCAATGATTTTCGTTTTTTGATTCAATTTGATCCCAAAACCGGTTTGCACATCACGGTTTGCGCCGATATGGTTCCTTTTACCGCAGTACTTCACGCACATGGAGGATTTGCGAAAAATGCGCAGGGAAGAATGATGATCACCGCGAATCTTCAAACCTCCGTGTGTTGTGTGAATATTTCCGATGTGACATTGGTGGATACAGTTATACGGCAATTTTTACAAAGGTAATCTAAATGAGCCAAATTCTTCAAGCTTGCGCCGGCTTAACTATGATAGTTTGATATAAAACGGGGTGTGGGGATGGTACAAAACAAAAAAAGTAGTGTCAAAAATTCTAAAGTAAAGAAACGTCATAAAATCATGTCTTCCTTTTTCTCTTGACCCAAAAAGTAACAAAAAGGTCAAGATTTTAACAATGTGAACGTTGAATGAAATAGTAATATTGAGAGGGCATATATGGACTCTGCTATGGAAATGCTTCACGTTAAATTTTATGGCTTTTTTGAGGGTACTCCGTAGCTTTTTGTGAGGTCGTTCATTGAATTCTTGTATTGTGCTTAATAGTGTAGAATTATTAACTTAAAATTAATAATAAAGTTATTGACACAAAAAAAACTCTATGTATACTTCCGTAAGTGAGCGTTTACTTACATGGCGATGCGCCTGTAGAGAAGGAGGAGACCGTGAAGTTACGGATTTTATTCATAATGATGATGATGCCGATTCTTGTGCACGCAAAAGAAATGTCTCTTGAAGAATGTGTTGATTATGCGCTTTCGCATAACACGTCTATCCAAAACAAGGAACGTGATATCGCTGCGATTGACAGTGATATTCGTGCGGCCTGGGGAGGATTTTTACCGAAAGTAACCATGAATGCCGGCTATATTGCGTATGAAAAAGATGCAGTGAGCACGACGATGAATATTGTCACTCCCGGAGGTGCAATGTCATTTACTATGCCCGGCGGGACTGCACCGGATTACACGGCTTCGATCAACGCATCTCAACCGATATTTGTCGGTGGAGCGCTTTACTATGGTTTGAAATCGCAATATGAACGGAAAACTGCGTTGGAGGAAGAATACCGTAAGCTTAAAATGGATATAATGTTTGATGTGTCGCAGACTTATTATAACGTGATTTATACTCATTTGATGCTTGTGGTCACTGAAGAATCATTGGAAATGGTAAAAAAGCAAGTTGCAATGGCAGAAGCGCGATACAAAAACGGAGAAGCGACGCAAGTAGATGTATTACAAGCACGGGTTGAACTCAGTAATCTGTACCCGCAGCATATCAAATTAAAAAATTTGGATCATGTAGCAGTTCTTCGCTTGAAAAACATTATCGGTATGGCCGACAATGAGGATTTGAGTGTTGCACATGATTTTAAAGTTGAAGAGTTCGAGTTATCACCGTCAGTTGAATCCATGATCGAGGTCGCGCAACAAAAACGTCCCGATTTACGGATACTTAAAGCCAATGAACAGGCACTTGTATATGCACATCGTGTCACAAAAGGACAATATTTGCCGAAGTTGTTTTTAAACGGTTCTTACTCAGTCAGTAAAGAAAATTGGGAAGAAGAGTGGACGGATAATTATTCTATTTCACTTGTGATGTCATGGAATATTTTCGATGGTTTTTCACGTGAAGCATCAATTGAAAAAGCAGGTCTTTCACTGCAATCTTTGAGGGCCACACGTATTGATATTGAGCAAAAGATACGTATTGATGTACGAATGAAGTATCAAAATATACTTGAAACACGGGAACGTCTTAAAGCCGAAGAAGAAGGGGTCCTTCTTTCGAAGCAGACGCTTGTTTTAGCTGAAAGTAGCTATAAAGAGGGTTTGATCTCGTTGTTGGACCTTATGCGTGCACGACTAGGGTATAATAATAGTCGCACCGGGTATATTCAGGCGAAATATGACAGTAATTTGGCAATATTGGAATTGAAAAAAGTCACCGGACAACTTTATGGGGAGGAATAATATGAGAAGAGTGTATGTTGCGATCACAGTGTTCGTTTTGGTGCTTATGGGTATCGGATGTACAGGAAAAAAGAAAAACACTGCCCCGGTCGAGTCATTGATAGAAGTGACCACCGCACCGCTAGATTTTATTATGATGCGTGATGAATTTCGAACATCAGGTACCGTAAAGGGTATTGATGATGTACATGTGTACTCAAAAATTCAAGGGAAAATAATTGAATATAAAGTTCGCGAAGGTGATTGGGTGCAAAAGGATGATGTTATCGCACTTATTGATCGTGATATCACAGGCGTTGAATATGAGCCTGCTCCGGTGAAATCACCGATCAGCGGTATCGTGGGAAAGACCTTCTGTGACAAGGGTGAAATGGTAATGCCCGGTCAAAAGCCTATTGCACTGGTATCAAATATGAGCATGATCGATGTGAAAATATCTGTGCCCGAGTCATACGTCGGCAGATTGCGAAAAGGACTTAAAGTCATTCTTGTGTCTGACGATGCGGGAATAACAGTAAACGGATGGGTGGATACCGTATCGCCTGTAGCCAATAGTATGACGCATACTATAGAAGCATCAATACGGGCACATAATCCCAATACACGGTTACGTTCGGGAATGTTTGTTCGTGCTGCGCTTATCTTCAGTGAAACAAAACGACTCGCGATACCTGAAGAGGCATTGATCAACGGACAGACCGTTTTTATTGCGATGAAAGAGAATCAGAAAACAGACGGGCAATCGGTTCAAAGTGACGTGTATGTCGCAAAAGCACAGCTTGTAAAGACCGGTATTTTTTACAATACGTATATTGAGATCATTGACGGTATAAAAAAAGGCGACTTGATTGTGATAGTCGGTCAACGCGGTCTGGATGACGGCGTAAAATTGAAACTTCGCTGAGGAGGAGAGATTTATGACACCTTCAGAATTCTCTGTACGAAAACCGGTAGCTACATCAATGCTTTTTATATCATTGTTTGCTATAGGCTTATTGGCACTGTTTCTTTTAAGCATTGATCTTTTTCCGGATATTTCTCCTCCCTCGGTAAGTATCCTCACAACATATCGCGGTGCCAGCGCCGAAGATGTTGAAAAAAAAGTAACGGAAATAATCGAAAAACAAGTTTCTACCGTTCCGAATATAAAGAAAGTGACGTCGGTTTCGCGCGAGGGGCTTTCTGTGGTGAGTGTGCAATTTGAATGGGGTACGAATATTGATTCAGGTACAAGTGATATTCGAGGAGCGCTTGATTTCGCAGTCAGTTCATTACCTGATGATGCAGAGCGTCCGTCGGTTTTTAAATTTGATTTTTCATTATTTCCGATCATGTTCATTTCAGTGACCTCAAAATATAATGTTAATGAAATGCGTACGATAGTTGACCGAGAGGTAATCGAACAATTGAAGCGTGTTCCCGGAGTCGGTGCGGCAAGTATTCGCGGAGGACCGATGCGTGAAGTGCGTATCGAGTTTGATCGTGATAAGCTTAACGATATCGGATTAACGCCACAACAGGTAGCCGGTATAATCGGGGCTCAGAATGAGTCTGTTCCTGCAGGAACGATAAAAAACGAACGACGGAATTATGTCTTGCGGGTTCCCGGTGAATTTGAGACCACCAAGGAGCTTGGCGATATCATTATCGGGAAAAGTCAGGATTCGATTGTTCGTCTTAAGGATGTTGCGACAATAATAGACGGGTATTTTGAAGAAGATCGCGAGATAAGTATTGACGGCAAGCGTGCGATGTTCATTATTTTACAAAAACAATCCGGTGCGAATACCGTTGATGTGGTCGATCAGGTGAAGAAGAAATTAAACGAATTGCAAGAACGATTACCCAAGGATATGAAGCTTGATGTTTTGTATGACAACGGTAAATTTATACGAAACTCGGTCAACAGTTTGTCGAGTACTATAATTTCCGGAGGTATTTTTGTAGTTTTGGTTGTGTTGTTATTCTTGAGAAATGTACGCGGAAGTTTTATCATTTTCACATTGATGCCGTTCTCCCTTATAGTGGCATTCATATTTTTTTATATAAACGGGTTTACCATTAACATTATCAGCTTGTCCTCATTGGCGATTGCGATCGGGATGGTGGTGGACAACGGAATAGTTGTTTTGGAAAATATATACCGGCATATTGAGCGCGGTGAAGATCCTCATGAAGCGGCGATGTACGGTGCGTCTGAAGTAAGCGGTGCGATACTCGCATCTACTATGACGACTGCGGTAATATTTGTACCGATATTCTTTATCAATGATCTGTCAGCGATACTGTTTCAACAGTTAGGGTATTCAATAATCATGGTATTGGCTGCGTCGTTGTTAGCGGCGCTTATGCTGACCCCGATGCTTGCTTCAAAAATGTTGAGAGTGCAAAAAAGTCGTTCGCGTTTATTTAAATGGTCAGAGACGGTGTTTGAGAAATTAGAGAACAACTATGAACGAATTTTACACTGGTCAGTGAATAATCGTAAGCGAACAATAGTGATTGCTATTTTTGTCTTACTCGTATCGATAGTAACGCTTAAGTTATTTGTCGGGACAGAATTTATGCCTGCATCCGATTCCGGACAAGTTGAAATTAATGTTACGATGCCGCAGGGAACGAGTTTTGAACGTACGCAAGAAGTATCGCATCGTATCAGAGATATGATTCGCGAAGGTATGCCCGAGATAGAGCGAACTTTTATGATCACCGGAAAATCCGAAGGTGGCTTTTCTGCGATTTTCGGACAAAAAGAAGACATCAACACTGCGCGTATCACGGTTCAGCTTATTGATAAAAGAAAACGTAATCGGAGTGCCGATGAGATCGCGGAAGTGATTCGTCGGAAACTTATCGGGTTGAAAGAAATCGAAAAATTGAAGGTGAGCTCCGAGGATATGTTTGGTAGTCTGTTTGGCGGCGGCGGTTCTTCGATACAGGTAGAAGTATACGGATACGACCTGAAAAAAGCCAATGACATGGCAATAAAAATCGAAAATACTTTAAAGAAGATCGACGGCATCCGTAACACGAATATATCCCGTGATTCGGGAAAACCGGAGGTTACGGTAACATTCAACCGCGATAAGTTGTATGCACTCGGTTTGACTGTCAGCGGGGTGGGGAATCAAATTCGTGCGCAATACTCAGGCTTGACAGCGACCAAATATCGTGAAGGCGGCGATGAGTTTGATGTTATTCTTAGAATAAAAGATGATTTGCGTCGTGATGTGGGTGATTTAAAGGGAATGAATATTGTGACGCCATCAGGTGAAAAAGTTCCGCTTGCAAATTTTGCGACCATTTCCATCGCTCAAGGGCCGGTGGAGATTGAACGAAATAAACAAACACGTTTGATATATGTCACCGCCGGAACGTATGGTCGCTCATTCGGAGAGATATCGGCAGACGTGAAAAAAAGCGTGGAATCTTTGGAAAAACCACTCGGGATTGATGTGGTCGTCGGCGGCCAATCGGAGGATCAGAAGAAATCCTTCTTTTTCCTCTCGCTTGCAGTACTTGCAGGAATGATCCTTGTATACATGGTCATGGCGGCACAATTTGAGTCGCTACGGGATCCGTTTATTATCATGCTTTCCGTTCCTTTCGCATTCAGCGGTGTGTTTTTTATACTTGCAATAACCGGGTTAAATATCAATATCATAACATTCGTCGGTATGCTTCTTTTGGTAGGAACGGTCGTGAACAATGCGATAGTTCTCATCGATTATACCAACTTATTGCGTGCTCGAGAATATTCGTTGTATGATGCCGTTGTGACCGGCGGGAAGACGCGTTTGCGTCCGGTTCTTATGACTGCACTGACCACAATTTTTGGTATGTTGCCGCTTGCGTTAAGTAAAGGAGAGGGGTCAGAATCGTGGGTACCCCTTGGTACAAGTGTTATCGGAGGATTACTTTTTTCGACCTTTGTAACCCTTATTCTTATCCCAACGATCTACTATGCATTTGAAAAGAAGAAACAGAAAAATGTGAACGAATGGGAGGCTGTTGTATGAAATCAGTTCATATCATTTATCCGGAGACCGTACATGACGAGTTACTTAGTCTTATGAAAAAGATCGGCGTGGGAGCATACTCGATCATTCCGGAGTTATATGGACGCGGCTATTCCACAGAGCCGCGTTTCAATGATCATATTTGGCCGGGTAAAAATCAGATGATGCTCATCGTATGTGACGAAGGCAGTGCAGTCGTGATTTTAGAAAAATTGGAATTGCTTCGTGAGGCCTTTCCGCATGAGGGGATTTTGGGGTATTCGTTTGAAATTGATGCAATAACGAAACATACGGTGAGTAATCCATTGAAAGGCCGTGAATAATGGCTGATCTTACGCCCAGACAACAAGAGATCATGAATTGCGCGCTTGATGTCATTTCTGAATCAGGCGTGCAGATGCTTACGATAAAGAGTATCGCGCAAAAAATGGGGATGACCGAAGCGGCATTATATCGTCACTTTGAAAGCAAATATGATATATTGGTTGCAATTGTCGACTATTTCGGAACACTTGGTATGGAAAATGTAAAACGTGCATTGGCACAAAGTAAGACTGCTATGGAAAAACTTGAAGCGATCACGTTTGAACGATTCAAAATGATCTCAGAAAACAAAGCACTTATTTGCATGATAACTGATGAGGATATTTTTAAGCATGAAAAAAAGTTGCTTCAAAAAATGGTTGATTTGCATAATGAGTCTTTCATTCTTATGGAGAATTTGATTACCACAGGACAAAAAAATGGTGAGATTAGGACTGATATCGAAGCTCGCTTCTTTTTCAATGCGATCATCGGGGCATTTCAATTCATCGGAAAGAAGTGGCGATATCACATCCAAGAATTTTCTTGGGAAGATGAGGTCACCAATCAGTGGATCGCGATGAAAAAAATGATGAAACCGATTGCACGCAATGATAAAAAAGAGTAGTATCCCGCACGAAGGAGGAGTACACTCTTCTCCAAGCCGGAGGTAGCAGTATGAAAGAGATCATTCTTTTTGCAGTGTTTTATGCGACATCCTTGTTCATCATCGTTGATCCGTTTGCGGCGATACCGATCTATATGAATATTACAGGCGGGTTATCACCGAAAGCGTCACGAAGAATCGCGTGGAAGGCAATTTTACTGGCATTTTCGATAGTGATTATCTTTGCGATATCCGGGCAATTAATTCTAAAAATATTTTCAATTTCTGTTGATGGGTTTCGTGTAGTTGCAGGGATAATATTTTTTATGATCGGCTATGATCTTCTGCAAGCGAAAGTGTCGCGTACTCAAATGCATGATTCGGAAATACTATTTACTACCTCGAATATGGCGATATCACCGCTTGCAGTACCTATGCTGTGCGGGCCGGGTGCGATTACGAGCGTACTGGTCGCAATGCAGGAAGCGCAGACCGTAACCTTGAAAATTGTTCTGGTAACTGCGATTCTCACGGTATTCTTTCTTAGTTATATTGTATTGATCACCGGCGCAAAGATTATGCAGGTAATTGGAGAAAACGGCAGGAACATCCTGTTTCGAATTATGGGGCTTATTATCATGGTCATGGCTGTTGAAACTCTGATGGCGGGTTTGAAACCGATAATTCGAGATATACTGAATATCACGTAGACATGAATGAATAAGTGAAACAAATTCTGCTTTTTGATTGTCTTATAAAAGAGCAAGTGTGGAAAATAACGATCGTGCATGCGGAGGAAATGTGAAAAAATATGGTTTTGTGATCATACACTATTGTGCGTTGATTATTTCTATGATGTTGTTGATCTCGTGTCGAGATATTTTTCAATTCAGCCCTCATCAAACCGATATTGATCCGGCATTGACCAATGAAACGCATAAAAACATTGTTCGACTTACACAATATGACCCGGGCATAGCGACACGTTTTTCTTTCGCGATTATTTCAGACACACATTGTTATTATAAAGATTTCGATGAAGCGGTCACACATATCAATGGAGATACTGAAATCCAATTTACAATCCATGCAGGAGATATGACCGATTTGGGTTTGAAACAACAATATGAAATTGCATGTTCTATAATGCAAAGATTTAAAAAACCGTATTTCACCGTAATCGGCAATCACGATTGTTTGAGTAACGGGCAGGAAATATATACAAAAATGTTTGGTGATTTTTATTATGCATTTTCTTTCGCAGACACGATTTTTTTTATGTTCCATGATAATATTTGGGAATTAGATAATATCCCGCCTGATGTTGAAGAACTTGATCGATTGCTTACAGAATTCGATTCCTTCAATCATATGATCCTTGTCGGGCATATTCCGCCTTTCGGCGATCAATTTGATTATCCGATAGAAAAGGCATATCGAGACGTACTGGAGAAACATTCGGTGACCTTGTCAGCACACGGGCATGTGCATCAATTCATGTATGATCCCGATTATTATAATGACAATATTCCGTATTTAACGGTTGATACGATTGCAAACAGACATTACGCAAAAATCACGATTGACGGGGACTCACTTATCGTAGAAAACGTGCGGTTTTGATATGAAAAGAATGATAGTGGCTTTTTTATACAGTATACTATTCGTTGTGTCGGTCAGTGCAGATGTCGAAGAACGACATCCTTCAAAGTGGTTACCTGATTACGGGAAAATTCAATACGCAGGAAATATCGGATGGATATCGTTTGGCGGAGGATATGAATTTTTACATAGGACATTACAAGCAGATTGTATGTACGGTTTTGTGCCGAAAGCAATAGGCGGTAAAGAGATTCATAGTATAACGCTCAAATTGACCGTTACTCCGGGAAAATTGTATATCGGAAAGGGTATTGAGATTGTACCGGTACAATTCGGCGCGTTTGCCAATTTAGCGATCGGCGATAATTATGTACTCATATGGCCGGGTTATTATCCGAGAAATTATTATTATTCGACATCATTCAACTCAGGAGAATTTATTGGGTTTCGTATCGGTAAAGATTTGGATAAAAGTTCTCTGTTGAAAAAAATGGATGTTTATGCCGAGGTCAGTACCTTAACAGTATATATTCAGGATTATCTTGTATCGGATTACATGGACTTCAGTGATATCCTCAGCCTGTCGATAGGAGTTACGTTGTATCCGCGGTGGTGAATAGCGATATGCTGTCGATGCAAAATCAAGACTTCACAGAAAATGTATTTTAGTTCAAGAAAATGAATAGACTATCCTGCAACGTGCTACAGAGATGTTGATTCACCACGTTAAATAACTGATGACATTTTCCTCGTTTACGGGTATACTCTCGCAGATGGGATGGGGAGAATGACCTCGACATTTGAATTACGCAACATAACCAAAACTTTCGGATCGTTTACGGCAAATGATGCTGTCTCAGCATCGTTTGAACTCGGTAAAATTCATGCGATAGTCGGCGAGAACGGTGCCGGCAAGTCGACGCTTATGAAGATCGTAAACGGTTTGTATCAGCCCGACGAAGGCGAAATGGTGCTAAAGGGAGAATCGTTCATTTTTGATAATCCCGCTGATGCATCACAACACGGTATCGGTATGGTGTATCAGCATTTTATGCTGGTTCCAACGCTTACCGTTGCTGAAAATCTCATCTTGGGCAATGAGGAGCAACGTTTCGGAGTGCTTGATATGCAGACTGCACGACGCAAAGTGCGCGAAGTATCCGCTCGGTACGGATTTGAGATCGATCCCGATGAAAAGGTCGGACAATTGTCATTGGGAAAACAACAACGTGTCGAGATAATGAAAGTCTTGTTTCGCAATGCATCCATTATTGTGTTCGATGAGCCGTCTGCAGTTCTTGCTCCGCTTGAGATTCAAGAATTATACGCCATCATGCGGCAACTGCAACACAACGGGGCTACTATAATTTTTATTACCCATAAATTACAGGAAGTTTTCGATATTGCCGATACTGTTACCGTATTGCGCAAAGGCAGTGTAGTTGGTAGTTTCCCGATACACGCAGTGACGAAAGAAGTCGTAGCCGCTCGTATGATAGGGCGTGATATGCAAAAAAGTAGTAATGAACCGGCACAGCAGGGAAACGTAGTATGTCGTGCAGAACACGTATGTGTGAAGAATGATCAAGGGATCTTCGCAGTCGATGATGTCTCGTTTGATATACATGCGGGTGAGATATTCGGTATTGCAGGAATTGACGGCAACGGACAAACGGAGTTATCATATGCATTTGCCGGACTTATTGATTTTACGGGAATAATTGAGATCGAGGGTGTATCACTTACGGCCATGCCTATACGGCAAAGAAAAAAACTCTGTGCCCATATACCCGAGAACAGACATATGCATGGTGCTATCGAGCGCTTTTCTGTCGAAGAAAATTGTATTTTAGGAAATCATGCGTCGTATTCACATAATGGCGTCATGCGACGTGACGCGGTACAAGAGTTTACCCGCACACTTGTTGCAGAACATGCAATTCAAGTCATTGACGTAAAAGAGCCGTTCGCACAATTATCGGGCGGTAATCAACAAAAGTGTGTGGTGGCGCGTGAATTATCCGAAGATGTGCCGTTTATTCTTGCGGTGCATCCTACGCGAGGTGTCGATATCGGAGCGATTGAAATGATCTATGCAGAGTTACGCAAAAAAGCATCTCAAGGGAAGGCGATACTGCTCATTTCATCAGAATTGGGTGATATAACCGCCTTAAGCGATAGGATAGCAGTGATGTATAAAGGGCGTTTCAACGGGATATTTTCTCGTGATGAAGCAACCGATGAAACACTCGGTTTAGCAATGACAGGAACAACGAGATGACAATCAAGCGTATATATCCTTTTATCGCGATCACCGCTGCGTTTTTGATCGGTGCAGTGATAATCGCGGCAATGGGTAAAAATCCGTTTATTGCGTATACGATCATGCTTACCGGTGTGTGTGCGGGGAAAAATGATTTTGCAAATATGCTTCTTCATACCACCCCACTTTTGTTTAGCGGAGCCGCTATGGCATTTGCGTTTCGTGCGGGTTTGTTTAATATCGGCGTGCAGGGGCAGATGATCGCAGGCGGTTTGGCGGCAGTAGCGGTCGGTGCATTTGTACCGTCACCGTTTTTAGGCAATGTAGTCGTTGCATTACTTGCAGGCGGTACGGTCGCGATGCTCTGGGCAGGTATTGCAGGAGTATTGAAAGCACGATTCGGTGCACATGAAGTTATTACTACGATCATGCTTAATTATATCGCGTATTCACTGGAGATACATTTTCTTAATACGATTATGAAAGAAGGCGGTGTCAACGGTCCGAGCCCGCAGACTCCCCCGATAACTGCATGGGCAAAACTACCGTCGATACTCCCGCCGACATCAGTGAATGTCGGATTATTGTTGGGGATTGTGTGTGTGGTTGTATTGTGGTTTGTGATGGAACGGACAAAACTCGGGTATGAGATACGTGCCGTAGGATTGAATCCTCATGCGGCAAAGAACGCGGGAATTTCTACCGTGATGATAACCATTGCGGTAATGATGATCAGCGGATTTGTGGCAGGATTGGGCGGTGCTGAGCGAATACTCGGCGGGATCAACCAGGATCGCTATATTCTCGGGAGTATGGCAGAATACGGATTTGACGGTATTGCAGTGGCTCTTGTAGGAAAGAATCATCCGCTTGGTATCATCGGGGCTGCGTTGTTATTCGGGTTATTGCGAACAGGTGCCATGAATATGCAGTTTGAGATGGGTATACCGAATCAGATAAGCATCATACTGCAAGCATTGATAATTGTGTTCATCGTCGCGGAGAACGGAGTGGGCGTACTGTCTGCAGCTATAAAAAAGCGTATTCTCGGGAAAAGGGCATCATGATGGAATTGTTGCATTTCCTTCTGTTCACCACGATCGTTCGTTCAGGGCCGATCGCACTGACTGCGGCAGGGGCGGCCGTAAGTGAATCAGCCGGTGTCGTGAATATCGGGCTTGAAGGGATGATGCTTACCGGTGCATTCTCATCGGCGGTCGTGGCGTATTACACGGGAAATCCGTGGGTCGGATTACTGGCGGGGCTTGGTACCGGCGTGCTTTTAGGTGCATTGCATGCAGTGTTGGCGATCACGCTCAAAGCGAATCAGATTGTCGCGGGTATCGCCGTAAATTTGTTTGCGGCGGGTTTCACCGTTTTTATGATGCGGATATTATTCAATCAATCGGGTAATACGCCGGCCATTGAAAAACTTCCGACGATTGCCGGTGTATCGTGGATTGTACCGATCGCATATGCCGCTATTCTTTTTTTACATGTGATGTTGAAACGAACAGTGCTCGGATTACGTATACGCGCGGTCGGGGAACATCCGCTTGCCGCGGATACATGCGGGGTAAATGTGTATGCGGTTCGTTATATCGCGGTGATCATTTCGGGGGCATGTGCAGGTGTTGCGGGAGCGTATCTTTCTATCGGAATGCTTGCGCAATTTACCAAAGGGATGTCGGCGGGGCGCGGGTTTATGGCGCTTGCGGCGATGGTGTTTGGGAGATGGAAACCTCTTGGCGCATTGTGGGCGAGTTTATTGTTCGGATTTGCCGATTCGGTGCAGATGCTTGTGCAGATGCAGTATCCGCAGATCCCGTCGCAGATAGTGATGTTGTTGCCGTATATACTCACCATCGGGGCGGTGGCAGGGCTGGTCGGTAAGGCAATGGCTCCCGCCGCAGACGGTGTTGCGTATGATAAGAGGGATGAGTAATGACTAAAAGGAGGAGTGTATGAGGTTTTTTTTGGCAGTGTTGTTTTCAGCGGTGCTATTGTTCGCGGTATCGTGTAATAAAGGAACTGATACACGAAAAGATGTGAAAAAGATCGGCATCGTTCTTTCCATCGGTGGACTTGGTGACAAGTCGTTTAACGATTCGGCGTTTCGCGGTCTGGAGAATGCAAAAAAAGATTTGGGAATCGAGTTCAGTCACGTTGAACCGCAAAGTCCTTCTGAGGATGAGCAGTATTTGCGTAAATACGCGGAAGCAAAGTATGATCTTGTTATCGCCGTGGGTTTTTTGATGAAAGATGCATGCGAAAAAGTAGCGAAGGAATTCCCCGAAATTGATTTTGCGATCATTGATTCGGTCATAGATTTACCGAATGTTGCATCGATCGTGTTCAAAGAAGAAGAAGGTTCGTTCCTGGTCGGTGCGCTCGCGGCTATGATGAGTAAAACCGGTACTATCGGGTTTGTGGGGGGTATTGACGTGCCGCTTATCCGTAAATTTCTTGCAGGCTATGAACAGGGCGCAAAGTATGTCAATCCGAATATACAGGTCAAATCACTTTTTGTGGGCGGCCAAAATCCGTTCAGCGATCCTGTGAAGGGTAAAGAAAGCACATTCTCTCTCATTAAACAAAAAGCCGACGTGGTATATCATGCGGCAGGCGGAACAGGACTCGGTGTGATCGAAGGTGCGAAAGAACAGAAAGTATTTGCCATCGGGGTGGACTCAGATCAAGATTATATCGCCGAAGGGACTGTACTTACCAGTATGATGAAATATGTGGATAATGCTGTATTTGCAGCAGTAAAAGATGTCGTGAACGGCACGTTTACCGGCGGAATACACAGTCTCGGGCTCAAAGAGAATGGTGTCGGAACGACGGAATTTGCGTATACGAAGGCTGTTATCGGGGAAGCGAATATTAAGAAACTTGAGCAGATTAAAAAAGACATCATTGAAGGAAAGATTAGTATACGCGATAAATAATAAGTATATCGTAGAGACGTTGCATGCAACGTCTCTATCACGGAGGAAAATAAATGAAAATAATCGAAGAAATTGCAGCTTATATTTGTGTAAACTCGCATAAGGTCACATTGGCAAAGCGGTTTATATTAAATCAGCAAGAAAATATTCTTGTATCTGAAAAGATATTAAATGATTTTTTAAAAAAAGAGAACCAAGAATTACCGAAAACAATTATTAATCATAAAGATTATCCTCTTAAGCCACAATTACAATCTCTAGCTGATTATTTAAGTTTTAAAATAGCATTTTGTGAAGCGATATATGAATTAATAAACATAAATCACTTTATCCCTTGTGGGAGCTTTGACAGTATCAAAGATCATATTCAAGAAACGACAGATGTTGGTAATGGTGGAAGCACGGCTGGTATTTCACTTGATGAATTTGTTATTCCTGTCCCAAGCAAACTTATTAAACCTTTTTCAAAGCGATGCCAGGAATGCTTATTGTATGATAGTGATATGTATTGTAATGAAATGAAAATAGAAAATGCAGATAAAGAGGTGGTATTAGCAATTAAAGAATCCGTGAAATGCTTTAAGCATTTGCTTTTTCAACCAGCAATAATGATGCTAGGACGAGCTCTTGAGGGAGCTTGGATTGAAATGGGGTTATCGTTGATACGTTTTTATAAGTGTAATCTCAAATCAGAGGACAGAGAAAAACTTGAAAATAAATTATTAGGGTTAGATTCCTTTTCATGGAAAGTTAATGAAATAGTAAAACTTGCGGAAAAAAAAGATGTTTATAAGGAAATATATGATGAATCATGCTTGAGTCTAATGGATATTCGTGAAGCTCAGATTTATACACAAATATTTCTTGAATCGAGGAATATTATTCATTATGGTGCGAAAATATCTTTACCAAATACATACGAAAAGGTCTCAATGTTATTAATTGGTGCAACAAGATATTTTCCTATCTTATACAGAATAAAAAAAACAATTGATGATAAAAAAGAGATTTAAAATACAATAAATATTGGTTAGTCAATTTGTGAAGTTAAGCTTTAAAATGAATAGAGGTTAAAAATGTTTACCGGTAAAGATACCATTCGTGTGAAAGCGTTGTGTTTATTCGTGAAGAATGGACGTTATTTTGTATCAGAAGGGTTTGATACTGTAAATAATGAGTATTATTATAGACCTATCGGCGGTACCGTGGAGTTTGGTGAGCATACAGTTGCTACGCTTCATCGTGAGATTCATGAAGAGCTTTCTACCGAGATCACACATGTCAGATTGATGACCGTTTTGGAGAATATTTTTATATGTGACGGTATGCAGGGGCATGAGATCGATTTTGTGTATACTGCGGATTTTGTAGATACATCTTTTTATGAGCTCAAGGAATCTTACTTGAATGAGTCAAACGGTGAAAAAGTAAAAGCACTATGGTTGCCGAAAAACGATTTGTTGTCGGGGCGATATCGAATGGTGCCGGAAAAATTGCGGGAGTTTTTGCTTACGCACCACATAGGTGAAATAAGTGAAGCCGTACACGGCGGATAGTTTTTAAAAATCTTACATTACTTTTTTTTGACACAAAAAAGTCAAGGCTGTAAAAAAGGGCGGATATGAAATCCGCCGCTACGCAATTACTAAATGCTGATTTTTTAATGCCGTTTTTCCTTACCCCCTCTTTTTCGCAAAGAGAGGTAAACGCGTACCTGCGAGGGGGAGCTAAATTATTTTATTGTCCTTTCTTACTGATTTTTTAATCTAAATGGGTCAAATTCCCCGAAGCTTGCTTCGGCTTCACTATTATAATTTTGTTATTATTAGGGGTGTGGGGACGAAGTCCCCACAATATTAGAAATTAAGCCCCTCCCAAAAAGAAAAGGGAGGGGTTTGGGGTGGGCGAACAAATATAGTATTTTTTGGGGAGATACCCCGTAGCTTGCTGCGGGGTAGTTCATTGTTGTTTAAGGGATTTTCAGTTGCTTACAATTTTTGAGGGGTGTGGGGATGGCACAACTTTAAAACTCATGCCTTACTTTTTGTCTTGCCACAAAAAGTAACAAAAAAGTCAAGGCTGTAAAAAAGGGCGGATATGAAATCTGCCCCTACGCAATTACTAAACGCTGATTTTTTAATGCCGTTTTTCTTTCCCCCTCTTTTTGCAAAGAGGGGGAAACGCGTAAGGGGGCTACATTAAAAGCAATTCAATTCGTTTTATCAATATCCAGAGGATCGGCTTGAATCTACGCTTTTTGTAGAGACGTGTTCGAAACCTGTCTTTTTAAAAAGATATAAAAATGCTATTGTGAGGTTACCTCGCTACATGAGAAGTATTTATTTTTCATGCTATTTGCTTCATATTAAAAAAAACGGAGCCTTTCGGCTCCGTTAAACGGTAGGTGAGAACGGTGCGGATCAGAACTTGTATTTGAAGATTGCGGAAAGTTCGTGATCTGTACCGGTTTCTTGGTCTTCAGCTTCATAACTGTCTTCAAACAAAGAACCGGCAGAAGCGATGGCATATACCATACGGAATTCAAGACCTTTGGTCAATTCTTTTTTAATACCGAAATCAATTTCAGTAGCAAATCCTTTTCCTAATTCAGAACCTTCAGCTTCACCAAAAGTGCAGCTGATAAGACCGGCGTTTGCAAATATCCAATCATACGAAAGATTCATTGCAATAACCATCTGACCGAGTTCTCCGCCATAGTTATATGCATAGAAACCGGTTGTATCATATACAGCACCGCCATACAGATATTCGAGGCCGTATACGCCGGTGAATTCTTTTATACCATAGTAGCCCTTGCCCTCTGTAGAATCATCGCTGCCGAAATCTTCACCCGGAGTATAACCGAAATGCAACTTTGCATTGAATTTATCTTTTTTATAGTCTGCATAAGCATACAATAAAGATCCTGAACGGGTAAAGTCTTCATATACATCTTCGTCTGTTTCAATGCCTTCTTTCTTGGTATAAGAGTTCAAGATAAAATTAGCACCGAAGGTCATATCGCCGGTTTTGTAATCCATACCAGCACCGAAGTAGATGTTACTGATGTCGTGTGTACCGACATTGGCTTTACTTGTATAGTCATAGTAGAAAGCACCCTTCAAGTTCAATGCATCGGCTTTATAGATACCTTGCACGAAATATACATTACGTGCAGCGGTATTACCGCCGTCTGTCGATATTTTCAGGCTGTCTTTGAATTTAAGTTTTTTAGCAACATCATCATCCTGGTACACGATCATACCGAAGGAGAAGTCAAACTTTTCGATTTTCGGCATAACAACGATACCCGGAGCATCTTCGTCAAATATTGCTGAGTTGAACGGATCAAGTATCGGCTGTAAACCTACGCGAAACATCATCGAAGGAGCAAAATCAGGTGCGAAATCCATGTAGAGATGTTTTGTTTCCACATTTACCATATCGCTTGAACGATCGCCTGCACCCCATTCGAAATCGCCGATCTCAAGACCCCATACTGCTTTCAACTGGCTACTGAGCTTGGCAGTAGTGTAAAGACGAAAGCGTGAATCAAAACGGTCGCCTACATTACCGTCGGCGAGGAATAAACTGTCACCATCGCCTTTTGTCTGGCTGTTGTAACGCGTACGCAATTCACCCTTCCAAGAAAACTCCGGTCCTTTTTTCTCTTGAGCGAACATGATAACCGGCAACACTACCAAAAGTGCTGCAATGACCAACTTTTTCATACAATAACCTCCTTATTGGTTTTCATAGAGGCATCATAAAGGCTGTTTATTAACGGATATCGAATATAGAGTTAATTAACTGTTAATAAAAGCAAAATCACGATAAAAACAACAATATATCTATTATTTATTGAAAATTAACAATATCTACACGTAATATTAAGCCATGAGAGTTATATTGACAAAAAATAGGAGGTTTTGGTATGATCAAACGATTGTTGGTAGTGTTGTTGATTTTTGTCACATTGGGTATGGTTTCAACGGTTGAAGCTCAAAAGAAAGAAAAACCGGTCAAGAATATAATTATTCTTATACCGGACGGTATGAGTCTTCCTCAGACCAGTATTACTCGCTGGTATAATGGCGGTGCACCATTGGCTATGGACGAAATTGCGTGCGGACTTGTTCGGACATTTAATGCTGATTCTCCAATAGCTGATTCTGCTCCCGCGGGAACTGCTTTTGCGACAGGTCATAAATCGCATACAGGTTATGTAGGAGTCATGCCTGATGTTGCGGATATGTACGGTATGACACCGAATGATGCGGATAAGAATAATCAACCGCTGGTATCAATACTTGAAGCGGCACGATTGTTGGGAAAATCGACCGGTCTTATTGCAACGAGTGAGATTCCTCATGCAACACCTGCTGATTTCAGCGCACATTTTAACAGCAGAAAGTCTTATGACAATATTTTAGAACAACAGGTATATAATAATATTGATGTCGTCTTTGGTGGCGGGTATTCATTTTTACTTCCTGAAAACAGAAAAGACAAAGAAGATCTCACACAGATACTTCGCTCCAGAGGGTATTCTTTGATCCGTACACGTTCTGAGATGTTGAGTTTAACCAAGGGTAAAGTATGGGGTATGTTTGCTGAAAAAGACATGGCATATGATTTCGATCGTCCGGAAAACGAACCTTCAATTGAAGAAATGACAAAAAAGGCAATCGAATTGCTTTCACAGAACAGTAAAGGGTTTTTCCTGATGGTTGAAGGTTCGAAAATCGATTGGGCTGCACATGCCAATGATCCTATCGGTATTATTTCTGACGTGCTTGCATTTGATAAAGCGGTTAAAGCTGCGCTTGATTTTGCAAAAAAAGACGGTAACACTATTGTAATTGTGGTTTCTGACCACGGTAATGGCGGTATGTCAATGGGAGATACGGCTACTTCGACTTCGTATGACAAGGAACCGTTGAAGAAGTTTATCGCACCGCTTAAAAAAGCAAAGTTAACGGGTGAGGGCATTGAACGTTTAGTTGCAGAGAAGAATATACCGCTCTATACTGCAATTGCTGAGTATTACGGATATAACGATTTTGATGAGAAGGATCTGTCAGCGCTTAAGAATGCAAAAAAAGGCGAGCTTAACTATGTAGTCGGACCTATGATCAGCAAAATGGCTAGTATCGGGTGGACCACCAACGGTCATACCGGTGAAGAGGTTGTGTTGTATGTATATCATCCGACAGGTAATCGTCCGACGGGCGTTATCGATAATACCCGTATAGGAACATATATGGCTGAGATGTTCGGCACCAACCTTGACGATCTCACAAAGACACTGTATATCCCTGCAAAAACCGCACTTGAGTCTGTTGGTGCAACGATGACCCTTGATACAAGTGATAAAGAAAACCCGGTTATCGTCGCTCAAAAGGGTTCTAAAAAAGTAATGTTCCCTATCCAAAAAGATATCGCAATAGTTGACGGAAAGACCGTTCAATTGAAGTCTCTTACCGTGTATAACGGGAAAGATTATTATATTTCGCAAGAAGCAACGAACTTACTTAAATAAAGCACACTAGTTATAGCCTAATGAAAGACCTCTCCCGGATTTTCGGGGGAGGTTTTTTTCATGCGTAAATATTTTTCGTAATCTGAATATTCCACTCATAACTGTTAAGGCTTGAATAATTAACACAATTAACATGCGAAGTTTGCAGTATCGTCACAGGAGTATGGTGTACTTAATGCAAAAAGGAGTACCTATGAAAAAACGCATATGCCGTGCCGACTTGCATGTGCACTCGATGTATTCTGAAAAGCCTTCAGAGTGGATATTAAAAACAATCGGTGCAAGCGAATCATATACATCGCCTGAGGCGATCTACGCACAAGCAAAAAAGAATGGAATGGATTTTGTAACCATCACCGATCACAATAGGATTGACGGAGCTCTTCTGCTACACAAAATCCACCCGACCGACACATTTCTCGGTGTTGAGCTTACGACCCGTTTTCCTGAAGATAATTGTAAAGTGCACGTCTTAGTCTATGGATTCACAGAAGAACAATTTCCGGAACTGCTTGTTTCAGCCAAAGATATTTATCTGTTACGCACCTACATCAAGAAAAATGAACTTCCCTATTCAGTTGCCCATGCAACTTATGCAGTTAACGGCAATCTTACTATCGATGCATTAGAAAAGCTTATCTTGCTTTTTGACCGTTTCGAGGGTATTAACGGAGGTCGCAATGCATTGCATAACGAGACGTGGGTCGACGCGCTTCGTGCGTTGGATAAGGATCGGTTTAAATCGCTTCGCAATACGTACGGGATTCAACCTTTCAGCCATACCGGGTGGATGAAATCTTTTACCGGCGGATCTGATGATCACGCGGGATTATTTTCCGGTATGACGTATACCTCAGTTGATGCGCATGATGTGAAAACTTTTTTACGTGGTTTGCGGGACGGTGAATGCGTAGCAGGGGGCAGGCACAACGATTTTCATATGCTTGCGTTTACTTTGTACAAAATCGGGTATGACATGTACAAATCAAAAAACAACAAACTCGCCAATTCATTCTTCACCGCAGCAAATGATACGCTTTTTGAGAATAAGCCGTTTTCATTCGTGGATAAACTGACGCTCACTACTTTGAAAATTGACGGGAAAGCACGCAATGATAAGATAAAAAGTCTTTTTATCGATTTGATAGAAAACGCGGTCAACAACAGTTCAAAGCATATTGATGAAAAACTATCTGCCATGTACGACGATATCGCGGCAATTTCGGATGAGTATTTTGCCGATTGTTTACACTCGTTTTCCGATAATCTCAGTAAGGGCGATCTTTTGAGTATGGTACAGAAAATATCGGCGTCTCTGTTTGGCATCGGTATGGCTGCACCGTTTATGACGACGCTGAATCATCTGTTTCATGACAGGAAAATATTAAAAAAGCTGGAAAAATCCTATGTGCCTGAAGAAAAACATCGGGAAAAAAGTATTTTGTGGTTTTCAGACACAACCAATGACCTCAACGGAGTGTCGGTAACGTTGAAAAAAATAGGATGGCTTTCGTTTCGTAAAAATAAACAATTAAACCTCGTAGGCTCGTTGGCACAGGAAGAACTTTCAGATGAATTGCCGCCGAATTTTATCAATCTTCCGATAATATATCAGTTCAATCCGCCGATGTATACGTCATATACACTAAAAATTCCTTCTCTGTTACGTTCACTAAAATTGATATATGATAAAAATCCTTCGGAAATAATCATTTCAACTCCCGGTGCGGTGGGGTTATTGGGTCTTCTTGCTGCAAAACTTATGCATGTAAAATGTAAAATAATTTTTCATACCGATTTTACCGCAGAGCTGAGAGAGATCATGGGTTCCGATTCGATCCTTGCCCTTGGAGAGTCATATCTTCGTTGGTTTTACTCACAAGGGGATGAGATTTTGGTGCCAACATGCGAATACGGAGAAATTTTAGAAGAACGCGGCTACCCTTCGGATAAAATCGAGATGTTCAAACGAGGTATTGACCGCACACAGTATTATTATAGAGAAACTGGAAAAATATTTGTTCAGTCACAATTCGGTATTGATGCAAGTTCGCCGATATTGTTGTACACAGGGCGAATATCAAAGGATAAGAATTTGGATTTTTTGATGGAAGTATTCACCATGGTAAAGACCTCTCATCCTGATGCCCAGTTGGTGTTGGCAGGAAAAGGCCCGTATCTTTCAGATCTTCGGCATGATTTTCGTGATGTGCAATCAATTCATTTTGTCGGAAAAGTAACTCAGGATACCTTACCGTATTTGTATTCTGCAGCGGATGTGTTTTTATTTCCCAGCGTTACCGATACGTTCGGAATGTCGGTCTTGGAAGCACAGGCATGCGGATGTCCTGCGTTGGTAACGAATGTAGGAGGGCCGAAAGAAATTGTATCGGATTCCCGTACAGGATTTGTACTCGACAGTACTTCGGTAACTAAGTGGCATGCTGCTATTGAAAAAATACTTTCATGGAAAGCGACAGAAAATCCTATGCACGAAAAGATGAGGAATAATGCTCAACGGATGGTAGCGGAGCGGTTTGATTGGGAAAATATTTTGCAGACATTATTTGATGATACGCACAGCGAGAAAGTAAGTTTGTATGCAAAATAAATCTACAGAATTGAAACACATGGAGGTTAAACCCATTTATGCATGAAGCATCTGTCATTTTAAAAGGTGCTATTACCGGATTTGTGATTTCTGCGTCATTCGGGCCGGTCTTACTTTTAAGCTTGCAATGTACCCTTAAAAAATCATGGCTACACGGTTTCATCGCGGGAATGGGAGCGGCTATATCGGATACTTTCTATTGTGCCTTTGCGGTGATGAGTTTATCGTTTGTGTATGGTTATTTGATGGAGCACTCAGTCATGCTTCGTATAATTGCGGGTACTGTGCTGGTGATATCGGGTATACATATGTACATTACTCACAAAACGACACCGCACTATGATACTGCAGATATGCGTATCGGAAAAGAATTCATTCATCTTTTCGTGCTTGGCATCTCGAATCCCATGACCATGGCAGGCATTATTTTTATTGTAAGTGTATTGGGAGGTTTCGGCACATCGTTTACACGAGCAAACGGTGTTCTGTTTATTGTTTCCTTTTTTTTTACTACTGCGTTGTGGTGGTTATCGTTCTCGCTCATTGCGCAGAATGTCAAAAAAATGATTTCCGAAAAAACGGTTAACTTGATCAATCATGTATCCGGAATAATAGTCGCGGCATTAGGGATTGTCATGTATCTTACTGCCTTTATTCGGGGGAATAAAATCTGATAATGGTGTAGTGTAAAATTTTTTACGATAGTATATGAATTGTTACACGCTGATTTTTTAAGACCGTTTTTCCTTCCCCCCTCATTCTTGCAAAGAGGGGGAAACGCGTAACCGCGAGGGGGAGCTAAATCCCGTATGTTGTCATTTCGACGAACCCTACAGGTGAGGAGAAATCTCAGTTAAATAGTACCATATAGAGCATGAACTCGAACTGAGATTTCTCACCTAAAGGTTCGAAATGACATAGACAACTCTTCACCATGTCACGGTGGGAATGGCACAACTTATGAAATCCTTTCTTACTTTTTGTCTTAACACAAAAAGTAACAAAAAGGTCAAGGCTGTAAAAAATCAGCTACAATTCTGCGC
>CAYRFE010000040.1:0-24159 GCA_964423645.1 uncultured bacterium
TTTTACAGCCTTGACCTTTTTGTTACTTTTTGTGTCAAGACAAAAAGTAAGGCAGACTTTTCGTTATCTTATCGGACACAACACCCTACATGATGCCCGGTGGTTTATGTTGGGGCGAGGCGACCTCGCCCTTACAAAATCTTGAGCGACACTACATATAGAAAAGACGTGTTTGAAACACGTCTCTACAGAACAAGACAAAAAACAAGCATGAACTTATTAAAAAATCGGGAAGAAACAAGCCCTTCCCCTGCGTTCACACTACACATTGCAACAATTATCGTCAATCAAAACAAAATACCCACCGTAAGTCGTATATCCATCGCATTACCCATGAAGGTGAACTCACGATCATCCTCTCCGAGATAACCGCTCACGGTAAGAGACGCCGAAAGGTCGTTGATATCGATATAGCTCAATCCTGTGGATAGAATGGCCGAATGATCGCTCATGTTTGCAATACCGTTGATATTCAATGAAATATCACTCGTGATGAACTTACTGACGGTAGTAAACATCGCCAGATAATATTTTCCGTAATTATTGGGTTCATACAAGTCGTGCCCATAAAAGTAGGCGGCTTTCGTCCCTGCAGGCACCACGACTCCGTCAATCGTGATCGGTTCGTCATAGAAATAGAGGCTGCTATCCTCCAATACATTTTCATCATACCCGCGGTGATTATAATACCCTTCAAGAACGACTGACACTTTATCCTTCACGTCACCGACATCAAACGATTTTGACAATCCCAGCGCAACTTTCGGCACCCATTCATCCGTTTTTTTCTCGCGATATAACACACCGTTGTGTTCTGTCATGAACGGGTAATTGTCGCCGTAACTCACGCCGATCTCGCCGGTAACATCAATTTTAAAAATACGCGTCGAAATATCATAGCCGTATACCGGATGAAATCCTTTTTTTGCCCACACGGCAAGCGCCATCTCCGTCTCGCCCATAAGCCATTCGAATTTATACGCACCGGCAAGCGTATCCGCATTATCCGCCTTCCCTGTATCAATAAACCCGTACATATTCGCCTTGGTACCGAAGGGTACATGTATTTTCACGCCGTATGCACCTTCGCGCGATCCGACTTTTTCAATAAAACTCTTTTTTTCGACATTGACCAGATCGGTCGGGTTAAAAAAATAACATCTGCCCCACTGCAAAACCTGCTTGCCGGTACGAAAATACACTATATTTTTATAATTGAAATCAAGGAACAACTCCCGCAGCCAATACTGAGTCTTACCTGTATCAGGCGTGTACTCCACTTCAAGATTGGCAAATCCCTTGATCCCGCGCTTCAACCGCGCATCAAGTAAAAGATTTCCCGACATATACGAATGCAACGAATTCTCATTGTCATCACCGGTATGCCACCATTCACGAGTAAGCGTGTACGTATTGACGCTTGTTATCGAGCCGGAAATACCCAATGACTTTTTCTCGCCTTCATTCATTGCTTCGTTATTTACTATTTTTTTGCTGTCCGTGATCGTCTCGGTATCGCCGAATAATTCGTCTTCATCAACTGCATACACAAACGCGGTAAGCGTGATTCCGAGCCACAGCATCATCATCCATTTCATACAGACCTCCGTTTTTCATAATTTGCTGCAGAAGCAACACACAGGTTTGTCACTGCATCATTATATTGAGAGCTTTGCAAAATACAAGGTTATCAAATTGTCTTTATTTACTAAAAAGGGGGGTGGGGACGAAGTCCCCACTATATAACAATTTAAGCCCCTCCCGATCTTCACGGGAGGGGTTTGGGGTGGGCACAAAGTTAAAAAATGATAGTTTTGCAAAGGTCTCATAGTATTTTATTTACTCAAATTCTCCAAATATGGTTTGGTAAAAATTTCATTTCCTAACTTCGCAGTTGATATACCCGAAATTTCAACCACCGTTTTATTTCCTTTTTCAAACTCGTCCACATAAATATGCTGCACTGCCACATAACGACCGTCAACTGTGGTATATTTCGGGTAAAATGCCGTCTGCATAAGAGTGCCGGATGCCGAATATGCCTGTTCTTTCAACGGAAGGTAATTATCTTTTCGTACCCACATAACTTTTTTCGGATAATCGACATCGTTTACCTTTGCTTTGATTTCAAATTTATACACAGGTATTTTCCCAAGCATTTCTTCAGTAATAATCTCTTTTCCCGACGCATCTTTTGTCGCTTCATACATGTCAACCATCTTGCGATTTTCAAAATCATCACCTTTTGCATCGGTTCCGCCGATACTCTCATCTCGGTTTATATGCTGAAACGTACGAGTATTTCTGCGATACATCCAAAAGTTATCGCCGACACGTAAGTAGCCGTTTCCCTTATCGGATTCCGGTGCACGCATAACGATAAGAAAAGAATCGTCGGAATCTCTTCGGTAATACATCATTTCAATACGTTTCGTGCCCTGATCTGCTTTCTGTTGTGTGACAAGTACATTTGCACGAATATCGGTTTTCATTTCCATAATCTCATCCAATGTACGCAATATCGTATCAATTTTTTGTGCATGAACGGCGCACACCGCAATCATGCTTACCACCACTGCTATTAGTAACTTTTTCATATATATCCTCCATTTTTCACGTTTATTCGAAATGCCGTAATGCCTCAGCTGCCGAAAGCTTCGCCGCATGATGAGCAGGGAAAAATGCCGTTCCGACGCCGATACAAAGAATCAATATCAAATTGCCGACAATTCCTCCTACGGTTGGCAAAAAACGCAGATGTCCGTTTACCAACAACATACCGAGCGGATTATCTGCACCCGAGGGAATGGTCAGCGCAGACAATCCCGCCATAACAAGCAATGCAAGGATGATCCCCGTAACACATGCAAAAAATGTCAGAAAAAATGTTTCGAGAATAAATGTGTTCCTCACATCACTTTTCTGCATACCGATCGCCCGCACGGTACCGATCTCTCGTGTTCGCTCGCGAATGGTCATACGCAATGTATTTACCACACCGATCAGAATTATGAAGAAAAGAATCATAACCGCAACAAGCGTGATTATATTGAGCGCATTTTCAAGTTTCAATACATCACTCGCCGTTTCATACATGGTTGATACATCGATAACCGTTGCTTTCCACTTCTTTTTCCCAAGATCACGATACTTCTGTGTATACTCCTCACTGGTTTTTGTCCGCGGAAGAAGTATCCATTCTGTAGCCAATGAGTCATACATCGGATCATCTTTCGTCGGTAATCGTTTGAGATCTTCTGCATCAAACGCTACAGGAAGATGGTCATAATAGACATTATAGAATTCATGTTCCACTGCAAGTACCGAAAAATCATACACATCGCTACCGAATGATACGACGTGGGTAACGTCAAAGTTCGCGGTTATTTTTCCGCTGAATTTACTGTCATACACCACCGTAATACGGTCATTAGGACGAATATCTGCAAGTTTTGCGAGTTTTTCACCGACCATGACCGTTTTTTTACTACCGATATCTTCAGGTTTCCCCATAAGAATTCGAAAAGAATCAAAGAGTTGTTTATGCTCTTCTTTGTCATATTTATACCCGTACACTATTGCGTCCCGCTTAAGCCCGCGACGTGTGTTGGTAACAGTCCCCTGAATATATGCTAAGTCAGGCGTCAACGCGTTGTATATCGCATCTGCCACCTTCACGGCATTCTTTTGAGGAACTTTAATGTTCAATTGTATTGTTCCTGTTTCCCACTCATTGTATGCCATAAGGTGACGTAAATGTTGAAGTCCCAAAAACACGACACCGTTCATGAACACGTTGTCATTTTTCATGATGCCGACCACCGTCAAGCGCGCAGCCTGTTCCTGTCCGAGTACTGTTTTAAAACGAACACGGATCACGTCATTCAGCTTGACATTCAGGTATTCTGCTTTTTCGGTCGAAATGATCACCGGGTTTTCAATATTCGGATCATCCAGCGATTCAAACACTCCTTCAACCATTTTAAATGATTCTTCCACTTCTTTTCTCGTTTGTTCGCTCATTTCTTGCTTCGTATCAATACCGACCATGACGACATTATCGGTCTTGCCGTTACCGATGGCACGACAAAACACTCCGATCGATTCATCATATTCAAGCACACCGAATTCATTATTATTGATCGTTGCGCTGTCTTTTATCAACGTCATGATACGCTCTTTGTCCCTGAATATTTGACGCTGCGTACCGCCTTTTTCATTGAAGCTGACGCGCACATGACCTGCAACATAACGAACTATTTTATTGAACATAATATCAGAAATACCTGCTGAAAACGAATACGCGATCACAAGGATCATCATACCGAAAGCGATCGCCGTACCCAGCAGAATATTACGCCGTTTCTGACGAAACAAATTTCTCAAACTAAGCATAATCAACAATTTCATACCCATCCTCCTCAATCACGCGATATCGCATCAAGCGGTGTGATCGACTGTGCCACTTTCACCGGGTACACCACCGCGATAACCGTGACCAAAAACAATTGGAAAACCGTCACGATGATATCAACGATCGAAAGCATCGGTCGTAACGTATCCCCGCCGTACATCAATTGTAAAAAATCATTTTGTGTTGTGATATTCATACCGGGTATGATCCAAACGGCAACAATACCGACGATTATACCCAAGCCGCCGAATACCGCCGATAACAGCGCAGTCTCTCCGATAAACATACTGCGTATAAAGCTTTTTTGTGCACCCACTGCACGCATCATACCGATCTCCGATGTCCGTTCTAATGCTGCCATACTAAGCGTATTGACAATAATTATGATCGCCACGAAAAATAAAAACATGGTAAACCCGAACAACACCGCCTTAATGAGCACTGCCATGCTGCCCAACACTCCCGACGCCTTTTGCCAGCTCACCACGCGTGCATTGAGAGCATTGTCGTTCAATAGATCTTCTAAGCGTTGCATTGCTTCTTTCTGCACGACACCCTTTTTGAATCGTATCATTACCATGTTATACGTTCCCGCTTCGGTGTCGATAGGAGTGCTATCCTTTTTTTGTATGATCATCGGTGACGCATCGAATTTTCCTGTATCCGCTACCATCATTGAATCAGAACTGAACATATCATCAAGATCGTCCGACTCGAAAATCTTCTTTTTATCCTCCGGCACTTCGGAAAGCAATTCTGATGCATTGAAATATCCCATACATTCGCGATACGATTCGATATCAGTGATGATGAAATGCCCCCAAAAGGTATTCAATGCCTTGAACTTTATGATGCCGCGAATCGGCACACGAATATCGCTTGCGGTATTATCATCGTTGTATCCCATGAACACCATTTCATCTTTAGTAACAAGAGTATCTTTGTCCTTTTCTGCTTCTTTAGTAAGATTTTTATAGTTGATCGTCTCGTTTTCGGGGATCACCCAATAGTTTGCGGCATCATAATATTCCTTACGAGACCATGACGGCATCAAAATTGCACGCTCATGATTCTCCAATAATTTCCCCTCCACAATCTCAATATTGCCGGGGAACATTTTCTGATACTCCACAAAATCAACACCCAAAAGATATTTGAAATCGGGTGTACCGTCCTCGTCATCATTGAGTACCATTGCCATGTTTTTCCCCGCAGGTAAAAACATTTCGATATCGGGATCGTTTTCCAAGACCTTTTTTATGTCTTTAAAATTATGTATCGGTTCAACGGGGCGACCGTACATTTCAAAAAGAAGATTGTCGCTTTTTTGCTTCTCCGACACGATTATGACGTCACCGAGAAATCCGTTGACGATATTATCACGCAACCCGACATCCATGCCTGCGATCACACCGTTTCCCAGCGTCATGATCAATGCCCCTAAAAACAAGATTATACCGATAACAAAACTTTTTGTTTTATGACGCAGAATATTGCGCCATGCAATTTTTAATATGAGCTCCATATCGATCCTCATTATTCTTTCTCGATGAGTCCGTCTTTGATCTTCACTATTTCACGCGCATATTTCAATACATTGGCGTCATGAGACGAGAAAATAAAGGTTGTCTTTTCGATCTCGTTCATCTTTTTCATGAGCTCAAGTATTTGTGAGCCGGTCACGGAATCCAGGTTTGCGGTCGGTTCATCGGCAAGCACGATATCGGGGTTGGTAATTAATGCACGTGCGATTGCCACACGCTGACGCTGACCTCCCGATAATTCTGCGGGACGATGGCGAATGTGCTCACTTAAGCCCACTTCGTCGATCAGTTTTTCTGCGCGTTTTCGTGCTTCCGCTTTTGTATGCGTTTTCATTAAAAGTAACGGAAACTCAACATTTTCCACTACATCAAGCACCGGTATCAGGTTGAATGTCTGAAATATGAACCCGATTTTATTCAAGCGAATATTGGTGATGTCGCGATCACTCAGTAAGGTGATCTCCTGCCCGTTGACTTTTACCGAACCTTCGGTAGCATTGTCGATACAACCGATGATATTCAGCAATGTGGTCTTACCGCTTCCCGATGGTCCTATCACTGACATGAAATCACCTTCATTGACTGAAAAATCGATACCGCGAAGCGCATGCACCGTGGTGTTACCGAGCGCATAGTTCTTTTTTAACCCGCTGATCTCAATGATCTTCATAACGTCCTCCTTAAAAACTAATTCCTGCTATCAGACCAATTTACCGCATCTTTTGCCAAGTTAACGTAAAAGGCATTCATCTCATCATCAGTATAATTTTTTACCACGACCGTGTGACTTATCATATTCCAAATTTTCCGTAACGTAACCATTAAATCAATTTTCATGAATTCAGCCTCGTGTCCTTCATCGTTATGAAGCATTTCGTGGGAAGAGTTCTGCATATGTAATTGTAAACCCAACACACCGTTTGATGTCGTCCAATACATAAGTTCGACCTCATGAGGATTGATGTCTTTTTTGAAAATCCCGTCTTCCATTCCTCGTTGTAAATTTTCAACGCCCACTTTCCATACTCGCTGATTCGCTTCCATGATCCTCATTCCGATCTCCGCCAGCTCAGGCTGAAACAAACCCTCATCGCTTGTGTGTGTAAGAAGAATCGAAAAATGCGCAGGATACCGTTTGAAAAATTCGATATAGGCGACCCCTACAAGCAAAAAACGTTCCAACGCATCAGAGCCTTTCTCACTGAACACTTCCATGATCTCGGCCAGTTTCACCATTGCTCGATGTAATACCGTAAGATACAACTCTTCTTTGTTTTTATAATAAAGATACAATGTCGCTTTGCTTAATTCACACGCATCGGCAACATCATTCATCGTCGCGCCACCCAATCCCTTTTTCAAAAATATTTTTTCGGCACACTCCAAAATCTTTTCCTTGCGCTCTTCTTTCTCTCGCTGTTTTCGTTCCTGTATTCCCATACACACTCCTTTCCTGCCCTAACCTTTAGCCAGCTACTGACCGCGAGTCACATTGTAGCAAACTTTTTACGGTCGTCAAGAACAAAATGACCGTCGGTTATATAATTAACCAAATATTAATTATTATACCGTCGTTCATCATATATGACAAAAAAGAAAAGGGAAAGTTTCACCGATTGATTACCAATTCGAGTAAAGGTAACCCTAACTATCGACATCTGTCACATCTCGGCATAGTCGCTACAGAATCACTCAATGGCAAAATCATTTAATTTAGCTCCCCCTCGCGGTTACGCGCTTCCCCCTCTTTGCAAAAAAGATGGGGAAATAAAACAGCATTAAAAAATTATCGTGAAATATTTCAAGGACTTTTTCGTTAAAACATTAAAAATGTGTCATTATCGGGCTTGACCCGATAATCCAGAGGTCTTGATAATGCAACTGGATTCCCGTTTTCACGGGAATGACACATAAGAATACTTTTCACGTCAAGACAAAAAGTAGGACAGGATTTCTCTTCATGAGTACATTCATCGAAATGACAATTCTAAAAATCCCCCCTCTTTGTTAAAGAGGGGGTTAGGGGAAGTTCTACATCATTATTATATCACCCAAAAGTAACTTTATGTGTAGTAGTCAGTATATACCCAACTCCCCCGAATGATTACATTCTGCCCCCTCTTTGCTTAAGAGGGGGTAAAATGCAAAATCTAATACCAAAAACACTCCTCATGATTACAATCAGCGAAATAACAAGCAATTGTAACGCTTACTACTCCGTCATCCTGCGGATGCCACCCCTTCAGTGTGAAGGGGCATTAAATCCGGAAATTCAAAGACAGGCCTTTAAAAAATCGGCGTGAAGCAGTTTAGTAGGGGCGGATTCAATATCCGCCCTTTGAGTATAGTATTTTTACAGCCTTGACTTTTTTGTTACTTTTTGTGTCAAGACAAAAAGTAAGGCAGCGTTTCACCACCCCGTCGCTTTGTGCACCCCTCCTTGACAGGCGGGGAGTTTGTAAATTCAACACAGCAAATTAGGTTACCCTTCTTTTCTCACTCTTTCTCTTGACTTTATAGCGCTCCACGCTACTATCAATCCATGGAAATTACAAAAAATGACATAATTTCACTCAAGATCACCGACCTTTCTCACGACGGAAAAGGTATCGGTCGTTACGGGGAAATTGTGGTATTTGTCCCCGGCGCACTACCCGATGAAACAGTCGAAGTTCAAATTACGCAATGTAAAAAGAAATTTGCCGAAGCCCGACTGACCAAAATAATCGATAATGTGTATTATCGTACCGAACCGCCTTGCCCGCACTACACAGCCTGTGGCGGATGCGATTTTATGCATATCAAATACGACAATGCACTCGAACTGAAACGAAAAATGCTCCACAATAATCTCACCAAAATCGGTAAACTGACGTTTCCAATACAGTCTATTGAAACGATCCCTGCACATAATCAACTTTATTATCGCAATAAAGTCCTGCAACCTGTCGGGAAAAATGAAAAAAACGAGTTGTGCTGCGGATTCTTCAGCGAAGGCACACACGACATCGTTGAAATCCCTTCGTGTAAAATCGAGGATATCCGCTGTAAGGAGCTCATCAACTATCTTATCGAAGAGATCAAAAAGGCCGGCATTGCGCCCTACGACGAAATGACCCATACCGGCTATTTACGAGCGATAGGATATCGGCTTGAACGTCGCACCAAACACATTATGCTCATTTTCGTAACAACGGTAAATGATCCTGCTCCGCTTGAGCCGATCATTCAGCGCGCAGATTTTCGTTTTGAAAACATCAAGTCGGTCTATCTTAATGTCAATCCTGCGAAAACAAACCGTCTTTTAGGTGATACCAATATTCTCCTGAGCGGCGCGGAATACCTCGACATGTATCTGGGAAAAGCGATCTATAAAGTAGCCCCGCAGACATTCTTCCAAGTCAACTCAGATCAGGCGGAAAAATTATTTCAAAAGGTGATCGAGTTTTTACCGTTTGAACGATGGGGTGTGGTGTGGGATCTCTACGCAGGTGTCGGTGCAATATCGTTTTTTATCGCCTCGGAATTCAAACGCATCTATCTTGTCGAACAGGAACCTGAGTCTGTTCGCATGGCGGAAATGAATAAACGCAAAAATATGGCGGACAATGTGAGCATTTTTGAAGGCGATCTTCAGCATTTCGACCTCTCACAACTTGAAAAACCCGATGTGGTCATTCTCGATCCGCCGCGTAAGGGTGTTTCCGATGCCGTCATTACAACGCTTCGCACGGTGTTACCCAAAAAGATCATTATGATATCATGCAATACGGCGACATTAGCTCGTGATATCCAACGATTATCAGACGAATATACAGTTAAAAACATCGCAATGGTGGATATGTTCCCGCAAACCCACCATATCGAGACAGTGACCGCTCTTGAAAGGATCGACAGTGAATAACGAACAATTAAAACACGACGCACTTCGCTATCATGAAATGCCGGTACCCGGTAAACTTACCGTATCGTCTTTGAAACCATGCTCTACCAAAGAAGAATTATCGCTTGCCTATACTCCCGGAGTGGCGTATCCCTGTCTTGAGATAGCCGCCAATCCGCACGATGCATATCGTTATACCAACAAAAAAAATCTGGTCGCGGTCATTTCCAACGGCACTGCAGTGCTCGGGCTTGGCGACATCGGTGCTGCAGCAAGCAAACCTGTCATGGAAGGCAAAGGCGTGCTGTTTAAGCGCTTTGCAGGCATTGACGTGTATGATATTGAAATCAATGAGAACGACCCCGAGAAACTGATCGCCATCGTACGATCACTCGAACCGACATTCGGCGGCATCAATCTTGAAGATATAAAAGCACCGGAGTGTTTTCATATAGAACAAACGCTTAAAAAGGAAATGAATATCCCGGTTTTTCATGATGATCAACACGGCACTGCGATAATAGTCGGCGCAGGTCTTTTGAATGCACTGGAGCTGAACGGTAAAGATATCGCCTCTATTAACGTGGTATTTTCAGGTGCAGGTGCGGCGGGCACCTCATGTGCAACATTTCTCACCCAATTGGGCGTACAACAACGCAATATCTTCATGTTTGACAAGGAAGGGCCGTTAACCGCACAACGTGCAACCTCGCTCACCCCTGAACAAGCTCGTTTTGCACATAACACCTACTCATCCCTCGCACAGGCGATGACCGATGCCGATGTCTTCATCGGTGTATCAGTCGGAGGACTTGTCACCACTGCGATGGTGAAGTCTATGCGAACAGATCCCGTCGTGTTCGCACTCGCAAATCCCAATCCTGAAATCGGGTACGATGAAGCGTGTGCGTGCCGCTCGGACATTATCATGGCAACAGGACGCAGCGACTATCCGAATCAGATCAATAATGTGCTCGGATTTCCGTTTTTATTCCGCGGGGCTCTTGATGTATCGGCATCAGCTATTACCGAGAATATGAAGATCGCCGCGTCACATGCTTTGGCAAGACTTGCGAAAGAACCTGTACCGGCGTATGTTAAAGACATTTACGGGGCGAATTTAACTTTCGGGCGTGATTATATCATTCCGAAGCCGTTTGACCACCGTGTGCTGATCGAAGAATCGGCGGCTGTCGCACAAGCGGCGATCAATGACGGAGTCGCGAGAGAGATCATTGACATGAATGAATACAAAATCAAATTGACTGAATTGGCGCGAAGATTGCATACTTGAATAAAGCAAACTTTTTTTCTGAGTTTTTTGAATCTCTGCAAATTCATCAAAATTGCTTTAATTCGTTAAATTAATTCTTTTTCATCTAAAGACAAAATCATTAAGCCCTATTAAAATTCTTGTATTCCATTTCCGACAACAATACCCTGGTTCTGACCACCCTTTGAAGAAACATTAACGGCTCGAGCCTCATTCGAATTATCTTCAGACGGTCTTCTATGCACTCCATTCACTATATCAGAATCTTTCACACCATAAATTCTTTCTCCTGAGACTAAACTCTCTAAATATAATATTTCACCAAAATTATCACGTACTATTCTAAATTTTTCTATATATAACCCCTTTATTTATTCTTTAGCTTCGGCAATTTACTTTTTAAGTTTTTATAATTCTCAGAAGGAATATTACTACGACCAAGGGCTAATACTTCTAAATTCTTTAAACTTCCCAACATTGAAATATCGTTATTTCCAATCAAATTATAAGACAAATCCAAATATTCAAGGTTAATTAAAAGTCGCATGCTGTATGGTATTTTTTCAATTTTATTGGCCTTTAGATCAATTTTTCTTAAATTTTCAGCATAACCGATACTTTCAGGTATTACAGATATATTCGAATGAGAGATATATAAGAATTTTAATTTTTTAAGTTTATCAAATGAAAATTTTAACTCAGACAATTTTTTATTTTCACTGCAATTTAGTTCAACAAGAGATACTAAACTTCCTACGATTGAAGGAATAAATTCAAATTCATTATGTGTTAAGCTAAGAATCTCTAAGTTTGGTAGCATTACTATTGTATCTGGTAATTCTTTTAAATAATTATTACTAAAATTGATTACTCGAAGTTTTTTCAGTTTATAAATATTTTTACTTATTCTGTTTATTTTTGTCCAACCTATTCTTAACTCTTCTAAATTTGCTATTTCAGTTACTTCCTCTGGAAAAATATTTAAATTTATATCTGAAATTTTAATTTTTTTAAGCCCTATCATATCACTCATAGTAAATAAAAAATCAATGTTTTTAACTTGTGACATCTCTAACTCTTCTAATGTATTTAGTTTCCCGATTTTGTGAAACTCGTTTGGTGATGCAAAAGTTACCGAACGTAAATTTAACTTCTTTAATTTCTTTAATTTTGTAATGTCATCAGGCAAATGCAAGTCGTTGAAAGCATATAATACAATTTCTTCCAATTCTGTAAACTTGTGTAGATTATTTAGTTCATATGCATTTTCATGACCTGATATATGTATTCTTTTAATTTCGTGATATCGCGCATCAGGTGATCCTTCAGGAGCATTACGAATTTTCTTTTCATATTCCTCTCGCTTTTGATTATCATCAACCGACTTAAATATCTGCTTCATCACATCTTCATCTGTCGTTTCTTCAGTTTTAATAGTTACAGCTTCGCCCTTATCAATATTGCTTTTTTCTTCATTTTTTACGGAGCTACAAGAAATAAATGAACTCATAAGAAACAACAAAAATAAAGTTCTAAATACACTACTCATACTATCTCCCTTTTAACGTTGAGAAATTAATTCCAATCCCCAACACCACCATATTCTCCCACCTGTTTAATGACAGCCAATAATACCATGAAATTTGAAAACCGCAAAGTATGTTTTTCGCTTAATTCTGTGAAATCCAAAAACGGCATTAAAAAATCAGCGTGAAGCAATTTGTAGCGGATTCAATATCCGCCCTTTTCCTATGAACATGTATTTTTTTACAGCCTTGACCTTTTTGTTACTTTTTGTGTCATGACAAAAAGTAAGATATGATTTTATAATTTGTGCCATCCCCAAACCCCTTCCGTTGGATTCGGAAGGGGCTTCACGATTTTAATAGTGGGGACTTCGTCCCCACACCCCTTTAAGATTTCGCTTCTGATATAAATTTTTCTCTTTTGCCCACAATTGCACTTTTTTTAGTCCGATCAATTGAATTGTTTTTTTATCGGATCATAATTTTGATACTTTTCTATAAACTTCTGTTTGCTAAAATATATTTCATATAATTTTGTGCCAAATTTATTTTTATACCACGTAACAGGCATCCACATATTGATAACATTATCATAATACTCAATATCTATATAAAACACCCCGGATTTGAAATCCTTATTATATTTATCTGATAGAACTAGGTTGTATTCCCTTGTCTGATACTCATTAAAAGTTGTATCAAAGGATTGTATTTCAACATTTTCAGAACCATCGGAAGATCCCAATTTAAAACGTATTTTCCCTGTATACTTTTTTTTGTAAACCCAATATCCTTCAGCATTATTTATCAACGACACCTTATAATAATAGTTTTTCCCGGGTTCCATTACAAGAACTTTCTTACCTAAAGGACTCTTAGTAGTGATTTCGTTATTATTTTCATCAACTATTACTTCATCAGTATACCGTTCGATTTGCACATATCCTGTATCCGAAGTCCATGAATAAACGTGTTTGTTAGCAAGAAGTAAAAGAATAACGGTAAGTAAAAAAACATATTTCTGTAATTTTATCACATTCGTTCTTTTCACCCACCGCTCCTAATATTTTATTCTCTTTCTTGAAAACTCTACCGTGTTTTTCATACATGTCAAGATATCTTTTACGTTATGGAAACACATTCATCTCAGTACGATTGCTACGCAATCACTTAATACTCAAAAGCATAATGTAGCTTCCCCTCGCGGTTACGCCTTTCCCCCTCTTTGCGAAAATGAGGGGAAAAATAAAACGGTATTAAAAAATCAGCGCGAAGCAATTTGTAGGGGCGGATTCAATATCCGCCCTTTTCCTATGAACATGTATTTTTTTACAGCCTTGACCTTTTTGTTACTTTTTGTGTCAAGACAAAAAGTAAGACATTGAATCCTTCTGGATTATCGGGTCAAGCCCGATAATGACACACAGGAAAAACATTCATCGAAGTAACAAGCCGTTATAACACTTACTACCTCGTCATCCATCGGATGCCACCCCTTCCGTGTGAAGGGGAATTAAAATCTGCGTTAACCTGCGGATAAAATCATTTCGAACAAAAAAGTAATCGTAGATTTTTTAAAAAGGCCCGTTTCCGGGCCCATAAAAATTTATTGAATTTTTTCAAACACTGATTTGATGATTGCGATACCCTGTTCAACTTCTTTTTTGGTGATCACCAAAGGAGGAGCGAATCTGATGATATTGCCATGCGTCTGTTTTGCAAGCAAGCCGGCGTCCTTAAGCGCAAGACACACATTCCATGCTTCAAAACCTTTTTCAAATACGACCGCATTCAAGAGACCTTTTCCGCGTATTTCAACAATGCGCTTGCATGCAATCTTTTTCAATTCATCACGGAAGTATTGACCCATTTTCTCGGCATTCTCAGCTAATTTTTCATCTTCAAGCACTTCCATTGCAGCGATACCCACGGCCATAGCCAACGGATAACCTCCGAATGTTGAGCCGTGAGAACCGGGTGTAAACACACTCATAATCTCTTTATTGGCTACAACAGCTGACACAGGAATCACGCCACCGCCCAATGCTTTACCAAGTGTCATCACATCAGGTTTCACACCTTCATGATCAACCGCGAACTTTTTGCCGGTACGACAAAATCCGGTTTGAATTTCATCAGCTATAAACAAAACATTGTTTTTCTTACAGATATCCGACACTGCTTTTAAGTAGCCGTGATCCGGCACAAAAACGCCCGCCTCACCCTGTATTGGTTCCAATAAAACCGCGCATGTATTTTCGGTGATCGCATTTGCAATGGCCTGTGCATCGTTATACGGAACAATCTTAAATCCGGGAGTATAGGGGCCATAATTGATTCGTGCAGATTCATCAGTAGAAAAAGAAACGATCGAAATCGTACGTCCATGGAAATTCTCTTCTGCGACAATGATCTCCTGCTTACCGTTCGGAATACCCTTTTTCTCCGCACCCCATCTGCGAGCAAGTTTCAGCGCAGTTTCAACTGCTTCCGCACCGGTATTCATGGGCAATGCCATGTCAAATCCGGTAAACTCACACAATTTTTTTAGAAATATTCCCATAACATCGTTATGGAATGCACGAGAAGTAAGTGTGCATCGTTTGGTCTGTTCAATCAAGGCATTGATTATTTTGGGATGACGATGCCCTTGATTCACTGCAGAATATGCCGACAAAAAATCAAAATATTCTTTACCTTCGGGATCTTTTACCTTTACTCCTTGAGCCTCAGCGATAACAACCGGTAGCGGGTGATAATTATGGGCGCCATAGGTAGTATCAAGATTGATATAGTCCTGTGTCTTCATAATTACGCTCCTTTCAATGTATTAAAACAACCTGCCTATTATTGAATGACCGAGACCTTCGTGATCGATCGGCATACACCTCGTCCCACTCAGAGTAGCGTTTTAAATATATAAGTCAAGATATATTTTGACAAAACAAATGACAAATGCAAATATGACGTTATTATATTTAAAGATAGAAAATACAATTGGGAACACTATTGTCGATGAAGGGGGCGGTTGTCAACACTGAATTGATTTATCGATCACAGTCATCCGTCACTGACGTAAAGGCACATTCGGCACCAACAGTATATGCGATTGCAACAACACAGTTTTTTCCACGGATTTTAGCCTCTTTCAAGGCTTTATCGGCTGCGCTCATAAGATCGGTGGTTCGCTCCATTGACGGATGCAATTCGACTGCACCGACGCTGCATGTGACATTAAAAACATTCATGTCGATTCCAAAATGTACATCTTCCATTATTTCCATTCGTACGTCTTCTGCTATTTTCGATGCGTCGCAAAGTGCCGTTTGCGGAAGAATGATACCGAAAGAATTACTCCCCAAACGTCCTACGATATCCGCGACTCGAATCGACTCGGCGACGGTATCTGACACCATGGTCAATACATGATCCCCGACAATATGTCCGTATTCATCATTAATTCGTCCAAAAGAATCAATATCAACAATGAGTAGCGACATTGGTGTAGCATATCGATTCGCACGCACAAGCTCTCGAGTAAGTTGTTCCATAAAATATCGACGATTATACACACCTGTCACTGAATCGACCGTAACACTTCTTTCAACTTCTGCGTTGAGAGTTCGAATAGTGCTTTCTTTATCTTTCTCGGACGTTACGTCGCGTATAACCCAAACCTGCAGATCATGTGCTCTGCCCGCACGACGATATAATGACCCTGACAATGAAAAATAAAACCCGTTTCCGTTGCTTCGAGTATGATACCCTGCGTAAATGGCGTTCGACTCTTCTATACGTGCAATACCGTCATTGAGTAAATGACTTTTCTTGCCGATTATATCCGACTCGTTACATTCAAACAAACTGCAAAACTCACGGTTCACAAATACAACGGTCATATCGTTTTCGGTAATACATACGGCTTCGGCGATTCGATTCATTGTATCGGCAAGCAATTCGAAACGATGGAGTTGTTTTTGGGTTTTTGCAGCCTGCCGCATCATCATACATGCCGTACGAATATAGGGACCATTGTCATGAGAGATAACAGCATACGCACCGACTTCAACGCTTTTGTATACCTCGGCCATTTCTTCCGGTCGGTATACGATGAGAACCGGGATCCTCTGTGCATTGGCGATTATTTCATCTGCACACGCATCACTGAGAGTACGCGAAGCAATGATACCGTCGACATGTTCTGTCCGTATAAATTTCTGAACCGCAATAAAACTATCCAATACCACGGTGTCGCACCAATCAATGTTTTGCGTAATTTGTGCGATTGCAACGTGTTCTGACCTATCAGAGTCAACCCACACGAATCGCAACTTTGTATTGTCTATCATTATCAACTCACATCAATCGTCAACATCAACCAACGACTTGATATACTGATAGCGTTCATAATGTTCCGGATATGCACTGTTCTTTTTACTGAGAATGCCACGAATCTCATTAATATCTTTGATCCCGTGGTTATCACACCATGAATCTATTTCGTTCACAATATCCGCTACCTTATCAATTCCCTTTGTGTAAAGAATAGAACACACTTGTGCAACATTCGCACCTGCCATGATCAATTTTATTACACTTTTCCCGTCATGTATTCCCGTTGATGCCGCGATATCACAATCAATCTGTCCTGCTAATAACGATGTCCAACGCAACGGCATAGCCATCTCTGCAGGGTGACTGAATTGGTATGCGCCAAATATTGAACGTTTTTCGATATCAAGATCAAATTGATAAAATCGATTGAATAATACAAGTCCGTCAATACCGCGATTACTCAACTCATGGGTCATTTTTGAAAGTGACGTAAAATAGGGTCCTATTTTCATTGCAACAGGAATTTTACAGTGTTTTTTTATCTCAGAGGCAATCTCAAAATATGTTTTTTCAATTTGAGAGGGATCGGTATTCTCTCCCGGACGCATGACTGCGACATTAAGCTCTATCCCATCCGCTCCCGCTGCCTCAATTTGACGGGCAAATTCAGCCCACATCTTGGTTGACACACAGTTGATGCTCGCGATCACAGGTATTGTAATAGAAGATTTAACTTTCTCGATCAGCGATAAATAATTACGAATTCCGAAGTCTTTCTCCATTTGACCTATATATTCATATGCTTCGGTATGCCATGATTCCCAATAATCTTTTCCGACAGTATGGGTCTCGTTAAGTATTTGCTCTTCAAAAAGCGACTTGAGCACAATAGCTCCGGCACCTGCCTGGGCAGCTTTTTTAATGCTTTCAATTTTTCCCGTAAGACCACAACTAGATACAACAACCGGATTACGCAACGTAAGTCCCATATAAGATGTTGTCAGTAAAGCCATACCATTCCCCCCTTAGTTGAACCGCCGGACACTCTAAATCCTCGGTATTCCGTGCGCTTATTATATACCAGAAGTATACGACACGCAAGTAGTGAAGGATAAATTTTTGGTTAATTTGCGACAGCGCGCTTATTTTCACGATATATCCTAATAATAATAAGATAAAACTTCATCTCGCTTAATAACATGAAATGAGAGCTTTGCAAAATCACAATTTTTATGATTTGTGCCCACCCCAAACCCCGCCCTTTTATCTTTGGGCGGGGCTTTTAATTTTTTAATATGCGGGGACGTTGTCCCCGCACCCCTAAAAATACACAATTAAAGCCGAAGCAAGCTTCGGGGAATTTGACCCATTGAGATTAAAACAATTCGCGAATCAGACAGTCTTTTTTTATAAGTTCTCGTATTTTAAAATACGGCAATAACACTTCCTGTAAACCGACAACATACGGGGCAATTTCATACGCGTTGTACACAAATTTTATCCCGGCTTTTGTCACTACAATATTCGCATTCGGTTGAACGGTGTCTTCAAAAAAACCGGCATCGGAAAGTTTCTTAATTGACGGATCATGTTTTTTCATAGTTGAAAGAATTTCGGCAGTAATCATTGTGCTTAATTTTTTTTGACTCCCTGATATAAAAATATCATCAAAAGCGATGATCTTTCCTGTTTTCCGATCGATCACTGTATAGAAAATACTCCCATTGGGATGCGCCCCTCCTGCAAAAGAATACACGGTCGTTTCCAGTGTCAATATTCCAAAATCGTTGAAAACAATTGACATGTTCTGCTCGTACGTCCATTGAAACGGATACCCGTCTTTGACAAGTTCCGCATACTCTTTTTCAAGTGCAAGGAACCCGGTTTGAAACTCTTTTGTAATCGCGATACTGCTTTCTCTCACTGTATCAAGGGCAAATTCACCAAAAAAAGCTTTCATAAGAGATCTGTTGAGCTCATCCGGTATTTTCCCGGTCAATGTATCTGCCGGTTCTAAATAGTTGAGAATGATACTACAAGCCGGTTTGGTCGTATCGTTAAACAAATGTTGATTCATTTCAATAGTACGCACCGCAAACTGAACGGCGCTTTTATCAAATTCAGCTTTGACCGGCGCTCGCTTTTTTCCATCATGGCTTACCCATTCACCGAAAAAACCATCATCTGTGTATTTCAGTGTCATCATGCCGGTGTTTTTATCATCAACGGACTCGTGCACGGTATATGTACCATCTGGATTCTTTTCTCCCGTTATCGTCAACGTTGTTCCCAATTTTGTATAATAGTAGGTGCCTTTCATTGTCATTGCGTTAGAAATGATATCAAATGTCACCGGGGAGTTGCCAATCGTACCGTTTAAATGTTCGGTAACAATCTCTTGAGAGCCAATAGTGAAATGAATACACCCTATCAGTAAAAGCAACAACATTATTCGCATATCAACCTACCTTTCACGTAATCTTATATGAGTACTGCGATCATTTCTATTTCAACAAGAGCATTAAGAGGCAACGCGGCAACCTGAAAAGCACTGCGTGCGGGAGGGTTTTCCGGAAAAAACGAGGCATACACCTCATTAAAAGCCTTGAAATTGGCGATGTCACTCAAAAATACCGTTGCTTTGACCGCGTGATTCATATCAGACCCTGCAGCCTTCAATACTGCTTGCACATTTTTCAATACCTGTGTTGTTTGCTCTGCAATACCACCCTCAACAAAAACACCGGTTGTGGGGTCGATCGGAAGTTGCCCCGAAGTAAAAACAAAACCATTTGCTTTGATCGCTTGACTATACGGTCCAATCGCCTTAGGAGCCAGATCGGTGCTAATAATCTCCTTCATCATTATCCTCCTTATGTTTACAAAAATCATCCTTTAACATTCCATAGACTATGATATCACGAAAACGTCTCTTAATAAACATTTTTTGACGCAATACACCCTCTTTATGAAAACCGACCTTATGTAAAAGAGCTTGCGAGACCTTGTTTTCAGGAATACACTGCGCTTCTATTCGATGCAAGCCATTATGAAATCCGTATGCGAGTAATGCATTCAACACTTCGGTCATGATTCCCTTATTCCAAAAATCTCGTGAAAGAAGAAAAGAGAGCTCGGCATTTACGTGTCGCGTATCAAATGAGGTGAATCCGCCGTTTCCGATAACAGTTTTCGTGTTTTTATTTTCAAAAACCCATTCGACCACACCTCCGTTTTGTGCAGTGAATGTTGCCATTGCCGTATATCTGACAGTATCATCAAGAGATCTATGAGGATACCATGTAAGATACTGACTGACCGCAGGATCAGACATGTACGAGAACATCGCCGGTGCATCAGATATTTGCATAGGTCGTATTCGGATCCGCTTTGTTTCCAATACGGGAATAACGGCAGGAAACCGCATTATGTCACCCTTTTAGGCAAATAACGATCCTTTTCACTATAGATACAGCCGCAATATTGCTGCCGGTACATTCCCATTTCTTTTGACGTATCGACGCCATAACGCCAGCCTTCACGAAAATCATGATACAAAAAACGAACTCCATGTCTGCGTGCCGCATCTTCGCCAACTGAGCGGATACGTTCATGTTTTTGATATCTACTGTATAAAAGCGTCGTCGTAAACGACGCTATGTGCAATTGTTTTGCCGTACGTGCAGTTTCTTCAAGTCGCATCACATAGCAAGCCTCACAACGTTCGTCCTCGTGGTACACAACCGTACGCAAAAATTCTTCCAATGCATAATCATCATGCGCAATCAAGGGAAGAAGTACGCGTTCTGCATGCTTTTTTACTTCATCATATCGTTTTGTGTATTCGATATAGGGATGAATGTTCGGATTGTACCAAAACAAATGAATATCTGCCATCATTTCCTGCAATACGTGTATACAATATAACGAACACGGCGCACAACATACATGCAGTAAGACCGATTGCTCGTTCATAGATCTAACGTATGTCCTGTCGTATCGGTATCGGGTTTCTTGTTTAAATACTTATATGCCATCGGTGTTGCTTTTCTTCCTCGCGAACTTCGCTCTACGTATCCCAAGCGTACTAAAAACGGCTCATACACATCTTCGATCGTGTCTCGTTCTTCACCAAGCACCATTGCAAGCGTTTCCAAACCGACAGGACCGCCGTTGAATCGTTCTATAAGGGCCGAAAGAATCCGTTGGTCCATTCTGTCTAAACCATCAGCATCAATATGTAACAGGTCAAAGGTCATATTTAAAAGCGGAACATCAATTATCCCGTTATTTTTTACCTGTGCAAAATCACGGACCCGTTTTAAAATACGGTTTGCCACTCGCGGTGTAAATCGAGCTCTTCGTGCAATCGCAGATGCAGATTCATCATTTATGACTACCGATAAAATCCGTGCCGAACGAGAAATGATATGCGCCAATTCATCATGGGTATAAAATTCTAATCGTTCTATAATACCGAAACGATCTCTCAACGGTGAGGTTAATAATCCCGCACGCGTGGTCGCACCGACCAATGTGAACGGCTGAAGAGGAATGCGAATATTTTTCGCGGCAGGTCCTTTCCCGATTATTAAATCAAGTTCAAAATCTTCCATTGCAGAATATAGAACTTCTTCAACACTACGATTCATGCGATGAATTTCATCAATAAACAATACATCATGGGATTCTAAATTTGTAAGAATTGATGCCAAATCACCCGGCTTTGTGATAATCGGCCCCGATGTGATCTTAATGTTAACTCCCATTTCATGGGCGATGATAAACGCAAGTGTTGTTTTTCCCAAGCCGGGAGGGCCATAAAGAAGCGTATGATCAAAAGGCTCACGACGCATTCGAGCCGCTTCTATATAAATACTTAGCTTTGCACGTAATTCCTGCTGTCCCACAAAATCATCAAGGCGTTTCGGGCGAAGACTAGTTTCTACATCAATATCTTCTGTATGAACTGCAGGATCCATAAAACGATCATCAGTCATATTACGACCCCACCATTTGCAATGCGTATTTTATTATTTCTTCAGCCGGCATCGATCGATCTGACTGCACAATCTTGCCTACAACATCACGAACCAACGGAGGTGAGAACCCAAGACTTATCAAAGCCTCTATCGCATCCGTTTGTGACGTTGATATATCTGCCGTATGCGTGATACGAAAATCTTCAAACTTATCTTTCAATTCAACAATTATACGTTCGGCGGTCTTTTTGCCTATTCCGGAAATTGAGGATAGGTATGCAAGGTCGCCACTTTGGACCGCATGAGCGAATACTCCGGGCTCTATCTGCCCCATTACTTTCAACGCGGTTTTTGGTCCCATTCCTGACATTGATACAAGAATGCTGAAAAAAGTCTTTTCTTCAGGCGTTACAAATCCGAACAATGCCTGCCCGTCTTCGCGAAAATGATGATAGATGAAAACCTTAACTTCTGCACCGACATCGGGAAGCATCCCTGTAGCTTTTGATGAAACACCGGCTTCGTATCCGATACCGTTCACGTCGACAATTATACGCTCATCATCTTTGTATGCCAGATATCCATTCAAATACGCAATCATAAGCTCACCATTCGCCAACTGTGAATATGACACACTGCAGCAGCTAATGCGTCGTATGCATCGAGTGGGATCTTTCTTTTTTCAGCACCGGTCAGTATCTGAACCATACGAGCCACTTGTTCTTTTTCTGCCGCGCCAGTCCCTGTAAGTGCCTGTTTGATCTGCTTCGGGGTGTAATGATACACAGGAATATCTGCAAGGGTACACGCTAACACAAGCACACCACGCATTTCCCCAACCTTTATCCCGGAACGAACATTATTGACAAAAAACAATTCTTCAACAGAAGCCATCTCCGGTTTGTGTACCTCACATAACCGTTGAACTTCTTTAAAAACAAATGACAATTTTTCTTCTAACGAACACTCTATCTCAGGTCGGATGACACCGAATTCACACACGGATAATTTGGAACCTACTTGCTCAACGATCCCAAAACCGGTTTTGTTGAATCCGGGGTCGATCCCAATGACCTTCATTATTCTTCCGCGATTTTGGCGGCAATCTCATCTGAAATATCTGCGTTCGTATATATATCCTGCACGTCATCATTATCATCAAGAAGATCTTGAAGTTTCATCATTCTGCGTGCACCTTCTTCATCTAATTCAACATAATTTTTCGGTATCATCGTCATTCCGGAGTCTTTCGGATCATAACCCATTTCCCTGAGTCCGTTTGAGACCGTATAGAGATCGGCCGATTCACAATACACAGCAAATTCGTCGCCATCATCTTGAATATCGGTTACCGGTAATGACAATGCATCCTCGGTAAGTTTTTCTTCAGTTACAGTCTCTTTTGAAATATACATAACTCCTTTACGATCGAACATAAAAGAAACACATCCGTTTTCTCCAAGATTTCCATTACATTTTTGCATAATATGACGAATTTCAGCAACAACACGATTCTTATTATCTGTCGTTACCTCTATTATAACGGCAACTCCTGCAGGACCGTAACCCTCATAGGTTACTTCCTCATAATTCACACCTTCAAGTTCTCCGGTTCCCTTTTTAATAGCCCGCTCAATGTTATCTTTAGGCATATTAGCAGCTTTAGCCTTATCAACTGCAAGGCGTAACCGCGGATTACTGTTGATGTCCCCGCCACCTAAACGCGCAGCGATCGCCATCTCTTTAATAATCTTGGTAAATATTTTACCACGAGCCGCATCGGCTTTCCCTTTTTTATGCTTAATCGTACTCCACTTATTATGACCTGACATAGCATAACCTCCCTTATTCATGTCTGCGTTCGAACGAGACTATATCACAGAAGGAGAATATTGTAAAATATTTTTTACCAATTATCTGAAAGAAATGTATCTTTTTAATTACAAGGGATAAACATGAGACCTCTTTCCCCATACGGTTTTTAAAAACTATACCTCTTTCGATAATTTTAGATGCAAAAATATACAAACACGATCATAGTATTTCATACTATTATTTTTTTACAGAAGGTGAAATTATAAAATTCCTCTAGTAACAACTCCATTGTGTTCACCAGATACAATAACCTTTGCTATACGCCTATAACAAAAAAACCCCTTAACAACGCGAGGTTGAAGGGGTTGACGAAAAGTATAGGATCAT
>CAYRFE010000041.1:0-23952 GCA_964423645.1 uncultured bacterium
GATTGTTCCTACGTTTACGTGCGGTTTCGTCCTTAAAAACTTTTCTTTTGCCATAGTACGTTACCTCCTTATTTCTCAAGCAATTTTTCGGCAATGCTTGCCGGTACTTCATCATAATACGCAAACTGCATAGTATAGCTTGCGCGCCCTTGCGATAATGAACGCATTGTGGTCGCATATCCGAACATCTCGGAAAGCGGCACTTCTGCAGTAATCACTTGGGTATTCCCTTTAGCTTCCATTCCTTTGATAGCGCCACGACGACTATTGAGATCACCAATAATATTTCCCATATAATCTTCAGGCGTAGCAACTTCAACCTCCATGATCGGTTCCAATAAAACCGGTGACGCTTTACGTACACCTTCCTTAAAACCCATCGATCCCGCAATAGCAAATGCCATTTCAGAAGAATCGACATCATGATACGAACCGTCGAATACGGTAACCTTGACATCTACCATCGGATAACTTCCCAAAACACCGGTATTGGTTGCTTCTTTGACACCTTTATGAATTGCAGGAATATATTCTTTCGGAATCGTTCCACCTACAATTTTGTCGACAAATTCAAAACCCATACCGCTCGGTAACGGTTCGATCTCGAGCCAACAATGACCGTATTGACCACGACCGCCCGACTGGCGCACATAACGCCCTTCCGAAGTAACTTTTTTACGAATGGTCTCACGATACGAAACCTGCGGACGACCAACCGTTGCCTCGACATTATACTCGCGCTTCATACGATCAACGACAATCTCGAGATGTAATTCTCCCATACCTGCGATAATCGTCTGAGAGGTCTCCGGATTAACAAATGCGCGGAAACTCGGATCTTCTTCTGACAACTTTTGGATCGCATTAGATAATTTATCCTGATCTGCTTTACTTTTCGGTTCAATAGCGACCGAAATAACAGGCTCAGGAAATTCAATCGCTTCCAAAAGCACGGGATTATCAACATCGGTCAAAGAATCACCGGTATTAATTTCTTTAATACCGACAAATGCAACGATATCACCGGCGTATACTTCATTTTTTTCCGTACGCTTATTCGCATGCATCTGAAGAATACGACCGACACGTTCGCGCTTACTTTTATTCACATTCAAGACATATGAACCCTTTGTCAATTTCCCCGAATACACTCGTGCAAACACAAGTTTTCCGACAAACGGATCGACCATTATTTTGAACGCAAGAGCTGCAAACGGTTCATCGTCTTCCGGTTTACGAATAAGCCAATCCTCAGTGCCGGGTATTTTACCTTCAACCGGTGGTATATCCAGCGGTGACGGTAAAAATTCAACAACAGAGTCCAGTAAAGGTTGTACACCTTTATTTTTAAATGCAGTCCCGCACACAACCGGAATCAATTCACCTGCAATAGTTGCCTTACGAAGCACTCTCTTAAGATCAGCCACAGGAACTTCCTCGCCGTCAAGATACTTATGCATCGCATCTTCATCATGTTCAACGATTTGTTCAACCAAGGCAACATGCGCCGCTTCAACATCAGCTTTAATATTTGCAGGAATTTCTTCTTCATGAAAGGTCGCCCCAAGTTCTTCTCCATCCCAAATAACAGCTTTCATGGTAAACAAATCTACCATTCCCTTAAAGGTATCTTCGACACCGATGGGATATTGAATAACCAGCGGCTTTGCACCAAGCTTATCTTTCATTTCTTTGACAACATTGAAGAAATTAGCTCCCACACGATCCATCTTATTGATAAATGCGATTCTCGGCACACTGTATTTCTCAGCTTGACGCCACACAGTCTCTGACTGCGGTTGAACGCCGGACACAGCACAAAATACCGCAACCGCACCGTCAAGCACGCGCAATGAACGTTCAACCTCAATCGTAAAGTCAACATGCCCTGGCGTATCTATTATACTGAACCTGTGATCTTTCCAAAAACATGTCGTCGCCGCAGAGGTAATTGTAATACCACGCTCACGCTCTTGTTCCATCCAATCCATCTCGGCGGTCCCTTCATGAACCTCACCGATCTTGTGCGTAATTCCCGTATAAAAGAGAATTCGCTCTGTAGTCGTAGTCTTTCCGGCATCAATATGAGCCATAATGCCAATATTACGCTGTTTTAGCAATTCAAATTCACGAGGCACTTTTTTTTCCCCCTCACATGCATTTAGAAACGGAAATGAGCAAATGCTTTATTTGCTTCCGCCATCTTATGCGTATCTTCTTTTTTCTTAAACGCGCTTCCTTGATTCGTTGCAGCATCCATTATTTCTTTTGCGAGTCTTTTATGCATCTCATACTCATCTTTACGAGAACGCGCATAATTGATCAACCAACGAATTGCAAGCGATATCTTTCTGTCTTGACGCACAGGCAAAGGCACCTGATAGTTTGCTCCGCCGACACGACGAGATTTGACTTCAAGCTCAGGTTTGAGATTTTCAATAGCTTTTTTAAACACGGTAAGTCCGTCTTCGCCGGTCTTTGCATTTATCTCGCTGATCGCTCCAAGAAAAATATTACGTGCAATATTCTTCTTCCCTGCAAGCATGATTTTATTGATCGTTTTTTCAACAATCATATCTTCATAACTCTCGTACTTCACTCTGATTCTTTTTTTTATTCCCTTACGCGACATGACAACTCCCTTCCATTACTTCTTTGTATCTTTTTTCGGACGTTTCGTACCGTATTTTGAACGGCTTCGTTTTCTTCCGTCAACACCGGTTGAGTCAAGTGCTCCACGAACAAGGTGATAACGCACACCCGGTAAATCCTTTACTCTTCCGCCACGAACAAGTACAATCGAATGCTCTTGCAGTGAATGGCCTTCTCCCGGTATGTATGCGGTAATTTCTATACCGTTACTCATTTTTACTCTCGCAATTTTACGTAACGCTGAGTTAGGTTTTTTTGGTGTCATTGTAGTAACACGTGTGCAAACCCCGCGTTTCTGCGGATTTCCTGTTAAAGCAGGTGCTTTACTTTTTCGAACGACCTTTTGCCGTCCTTTACGTACCAACTGATTAATCGTAGGCATACCTGATACTCCTCCCTTTTATCGCGTGCGCAGATATTAACAACTTCCCCTTGCACTGTCAAGCATTATTTTTTGCATCCCGGCAAGAAATCGTCCTGCCGGGCCATGCATGTGTTACTCATCATCAGATGTTTTAACTTTTATCTCAACATCTGTATCAATTTCCTGAGGTTGAACATCCTCCTCAGGCTCTGCTTTATCAAAATCAGTTATTTCATCAATGATTTTTTCATCTTCATCGGTTTGAATAACACGTTTCGGACGGGGTGTGCTATACTCTTCATCAATAACCATGACATCAATATCACGATATGCCTTTGCAGCCGTACCCGCAGGTATAAGATGTCCGATGATGATATTTTCTTTAAGTCCTTCAAGAGAGTCAACTTTACCCTCGAGCGCCGCTTCTGTTAAGACACGGTTCGTTTCCTGGAATGATGCGGCTGAAAGGAATGAATCGGTATTGAGCGATGCTTTCGTAATACCCAAAAGCTCCGGTTTTGCAATTGCAGGCTCTTTTTCTTCAGCAATGATCTTTTCGTTTTCTTCCATGAACTTAAAGTTATCCACTAACTCCTGCGACGGGAACATTGAATCACCGGGATTAACCACGCGCACTTTTTTCGTCATTTGACGAACAATTATTTCAATATGCTTGTCGTTAATCTCAACACCTTGTATACGATACACTTCTTGAATCTCATTTACAAGGTAGTTTTGAACTTCTTCAACGCCCTTAACGGTCAGTATATCATGCGGATTCACATTACCTGATGTCAATGCTTCTCCTGCTTCGACCAAGTCCTCGGGATTCACAAGAATTTGCTTGCTGAGAGGAACTGCATAGCGCTTCTCCTCACCAAATTCATTACGAACCAACAAGGTGCGAACACCTCGCACGATCTTACCGTATTCAACAATACCGTCAATATCAGAAATAACAGCAGCATCTTCAGGCTTACGAGCTTCAAACAACTCGGATATTCGAGGCAACCCTCCGGTTATATCGCGTGTTTTTCCAAGCTGACGCGGCATTTTCGCAAGCAGGTCGCCCGCGCGAACTTCATCCTTTTTCGCAACAATAAGATACGCTCCCGTTGGCAAATAATACAAAGTGCGTTTTTTATCCGCCGCATTATCGTCTTCATTTTCATTTTCACCGGTGATCAACAGACGCGGATGTAATTTCTTCGTTTTATCATCGATAATAACGCGCTGTATCGTTGCTGTTGATGAATCGAGTTCTTCTTCAATTGTTTTACCTTCAACAATATCTTCAAAACTGATTTTACCGTCCTTTTCCGCAATAATCGGGCGTATGAACGGATCCCATTCAAAAATTACCTTTCCGACCGCAAGAGATTCACCGTCTTCAACTTTTAAAATCGCGCCGTACGGTACGTCAAAACGTGAACGTTCTTTATCTTGCTCATCATGAAGAAATATTTTTCCCGAACGATTTACTACGACCTTTTCGCCGTGACGGTTGACAACCCAGCGCACATCATGTAAGCGTGCATAACCGCTGAATTTTGTTTTCACCTCAGACTGTTCCAAAATACGGGATGCGGTTCCTCCGATATGGAATGTTCTGAGTGTCAACTGAGTACCCGGTTCTCCGATGGATTGCGCTGCAATGATACCCACTGCATCACCCATTTCAGCCATTCTTCCGGTTCCAAGGTTGATACCGTAACATTTCGCACATATCCCGCGTTTGGCCTCGCACGTCAAAACAGAACGAACATATATGGATTCTATGCCTTTATCCTCAATAGCTTGTGCGATCTCATCCGTAATTATCTCTCCGGCAGATACGAGATTTTGCGAAACATCATCGGGGTCGATAACATCATGCAATGCGGTTCGTCCTTTAATACGATCGGCGATATGAACAAGAATTTCATCGCCGCCTTTCAAATGGCCGATCTCAATTCCGCGCGCGGTACCGCAATCATCCTCGCGAATAATAACTTCTTGTGCAACATCAACCAGTTTACGTGTCAGATATCCTGCATCAGCCGTTTTCAATGCTGTATCTGCAAGACCTTTACGCGCACCGTGTGTTGAAATGAAGTACTGAAGCACATTGAGCCCCTCGCGAAAGTTTGCCGTAACAGGTTGCTCGATGATTTCACCGATACCTCCGCTTAATTTCTTTTGAGGTTTTTGCAACAAACCCTTCATGCCTGCAAGCTGACTAATTTGAGAACGCGAGCCGCGTGCTCCGGAATCTTGCATCATATATATGGGATTAAACCCGTCTTGATCGGTTTTCATTTGTGCAAGTAACTCATCGGTTATTTCTTCGTTCGTCTGCGTCCATGCATCGATGATCATATTATAACGCTCTGATTCGGTAATAACACCGTTTCGGTATTGCTCCCACAGTTTATCTACTTTTTTTTGAGTTTGCTCTATTTTTTCCTTTTTCGTTGACGGAGTCAACAGATCACAAATAGCAAATGTTAACCCCGAGCGTGTTGCAAACTCAAAACCGACATCCTTCATATTGTCCAACGTTTCAACAGCCGCTTCATTTCCGAATTTTTTCATTACTTCCGAAATGGTTTTTTCTATACTTTTATCACGGCTTCCGAGTGTGATATTTAAGAAACGAAATCCGGTCGGTAAAACTCTCTCATTGAAAATAACACGTCCTACCGTTGTATAATCGCGCCATTTCGAAACATTTTTGATATCTTCATATGTCCACTTTTCCAGTTCACGAATTTTATTCAGCCCAACAAGTTTAATTTTTGCATGCAAAGCGATGCGTTTATTCTCATATGCAATCATAACCTCTTCGGCTGAACCGAAAATCTTACCTTCTCCAATTTGTCCGCGACGTTCTTTAGTAAGATAATACAATCCGAGAACCATGTCTTTTGACGGGGTAGCCACAGGTTTACCGCTTGCCGGAGATAAAATATTGTATTTTGACAACATCAACATCCGAGCTTCTATTTGCGCTTCAACTGAAAGCGGTAAATGTACGCCCATCTGATCGCCGTCGAAGTCCGCATTGAATGCCGCACAGACCAACGGGTGAATTTTTATAGCTTTTCCTTCGACCAATTGCGGAATGAACGCTTGTATGGACAAACGGTGCAACGTCGGTGCGCGGTTAAGCATGACGGGATGATCTTTAATAATATCATCAAGATATGCCCATACTTCGGGGCGTTGATCTTCCAATACCTTACGTGCACCTTTCAGCGTTTGCGATATATTATCTTCAATTCGATTCAAAAGGAACGGTTTGAATAACTCAATTGCCATCTGCTTAGGGATACCGCACTGATCAAGTCGAAGCTTTGGATCAACAACAATAACCGAACGTCCCGAGTAATCGACACGTTTTCCGAGTAGATTTTGACGAAAACGACCGGTCTTCCCCTTCAGCATATCCGACAATGATTTCAACGGACGATTACCCGTACCGGTAACAGGGCGATTACGTCTGCCATTATCAAATAACGCATCAACTGCTTCTTGAAGCATACGCTTTTCATTACGCAATATGATTTCAGGTGCGTTGAGCTCCATGAGGCGTTTAAGACGGTTGTTACGGTGAATCACGCGTCGATAGAGATCGTTAAGATCCGATGTCGCAAATTTACCCCCGTCAAGAGGCACCAACGGACGAAGATCAGCAGGAATGACCGGCAAGACCTCAAGTATCATGTACTCAGGGCGTAATTTGGCCTCAAGCATTTGTGAGATAAGTTTTAAACGTTTAAACAATTTTTTCTTTGTTTGCGCTGATTTATTCTTCTCCAGCTTAACCTTCAAACGAGCTTCTTCAAGTGCAAGATCAATCTTTTCAAGGGCTTTCCGTAAGGCTCCGGCACCCATTTCGGCGACAAAACTTTCCTCGCCGTAACGACTTACCAAACTCTCATACTCATCTTCGTCAAGAATGGTCTTGATGTTGATTGGCCGACGACGCCCGTCTTCCAATGAAACTTCATAGGTTACAAGTTCAGGGATATCACCCGGATCAATTACATAATACTTATCATAATAGATAACCGCTTCAACGTCTTTGCTTTTTACTCCTTGAACTTTCAGACGTTTCTTCGTACCATCTGAATAATCCTCATCGCTGTCGTCAAGAAGCAAGCTGATGCGATTGGGCAGGTTTTTGAAAAACCAAATATGTGCGACCGGCGTAACCAATTGAATATGCCCCATACGCTCACGCCGAACACGCGATTCGGTTACTTCTACACCGCATCGATCGCAAATAATACCTTTATTCTTTTTCTTTTTGTATTTGCCGCACGCACATTCAAAATCCTTAACGGGACCAAAAATACGCTCGCAAAACAATCCTTCTTTTTCCGGCTTGAGAGTACGGTAATTGATTGTTTCCGGCTCTTTTACTTCACCGAATGACCATTTCCGTATATGCTCCGGTGATGCAAGCGTAATCTTGATAGCATCAAAATCGCTTGTGGATTTCGGAGTTATGGGTTTCATTTATCCTCCTTATTATCCTCTTTTAAATAATCAATATTGAGGCACAAGCCTTTCAACTCATTGACCAATACATTAAATGATTCAGGTATACCCGGTTCTGCCGGAGTATTACCACGAATGATCGCTTCATACATTTTAGTACGCCCATTGACGTCATCAGATTTCACGGTGAGCATCTCACGCAGAGTATACGCAGCACCGTATGCTTCAAGTGCCCACACTTCCATTTCTCCGAAACGCTGTCCGCCGAACTGCGCCTTACCGCCGAGCGGTTGCTGAGAAACGAGCGAATACGGTCCTGTTGCACGTGCATGAAGTTTGTCATCAACAAGATGATGCAATTTCATTAAATACGCCACACCGACAGTAACTTCGTCATTAAATTTTTCGCCGGTATATCCGTCAAACAATTTTGTTTTACCGCTTTCAGGTAACCCGGCATCTTTCAGTAACGCACGGATCTCTTCTTCTGTCGCACCGTCAAATACCGGTGTTGAAATTTTAATTCCCTTTTGTGTGGCCGCCCATCCGAGATGCGTTTCAAGTATCTGACCGACATTCATTCGAGAAGGCACACCATGCGGGTTCAATACCACGTCAACGGGAGTACCATCTTCCAAATACGGCATATCTTCAACCGGCAATATTATTGACACGACACCTTTGTTTCCGTGACGTCCCGCCATTTTATCACCCACGGAAATATTTTTCCTGTTGGCAATATACACTTTCACCAGTTTGATAACGCCCGGAGGCAACTCGTCGCCGCGTAAAAGTTTTTTATGCTGATCTTCATGCCATTTCATGACCTCACGCCGTTTATCCTCAACGATATCCATGAGATCTTGAACCTGTTTCAGCAATTCAACGGGAAGTGCGTTTTTGTCGATGAATACACGTTCGATATTTTTCACTTCCAACATTTCGGCTTCAAGTACGGTTCCTTTCGGTCCGATCATGCTGATATCTTTCACGATCTGTTTGCCGATAAGCAGTTGTTTCAAAATTTCAATTTTACGTTTATTAATGAGATCAAACCGTAATGATTGTTCGCGTTCAATTTGATCAACATCATCTTTACGCTCTTTTTTGATAATTGATTCCATGTCCTCAGTCGCTTTGCGAGTAAAGACCTTGATATCCATTACTTTTCCCTCAACACCCGGCGGAACACGTAATGATGCATCTTTCACATCTTCGGCGATCTTACCGAAAATTGCCCTCAGCAACTTTTCTTCAGGTGTAAGTTCTGATTTTCCTTTCGGCGTAACCTTACCCACAAGAATATCTCCCGATTTTACGTAGGTACCGATACGGATTATACCATGTTCATCAAGATTTTTGACCATTTCATCAATGACTTGCGGGATATCACGGGTAATTTCTTCTTTACCTAATTTTGTTTCACGGGCCTCTATGATCAATTCTTCCACATGAATTGAATCAAAAAAGTTATCTTTAACGACGCGTTCACTCAATACGATGGCATCCTCGAAGTTATATCCGCGCCAAGAAAGGAATGCAACAAGCATATTTTGTCCTAATGCCAATTCTCCGCCTTGTGTGCCAAAGCCTTCTGTGAGCGCTTGACCTTTTTCGATCCGCTGGCCGATGCTGACGATCGGACGTGTATTGATACATGTATCTTTATTTGAACGACGGAATTTCTCAAGCATATACACATCGCGTCCCATATCACGGGCAAAAAGCGATGCAACATCTGATGGCTTCTTCTCATCTTCATCTACCTTGATAACTATGAGATTTGCGGTAACTTTTTCAACAAATCCACCGCGACGTGCAACCTGTACATACCCTGAATCTTCTGCGATTTTTGCTTCGATACCGGTGCCGACTATCGGTGCGGTCGGATAAATAAGAGGTACTCCCTGGCGTTGCATGTTCGAGCCCATCAATGCACGGTTCGCATCATCATGTTCAAGAAACGGAATCAAAGCAGCTGAGATCGACACCAATTGTTTCGGTGAAACATCCATGTAATCAATTTCCTCAGGATTGACAAGCAAAAACTCACCGGACTTACGTGATAATATTTTATCTGCGGTAAAAAGCCCCTTCTCGTCAATAGCTGCATTCGCCTGTGCAATAATCTTTCCTTCTTCTTCATCCGCTGAAAGATACACGATGGTATCGGATACTTTTTTATTTTTTACCACCATATACGGGGTACGTAAGAATCCGTATTTATCGATCATTGCATAGGTAGACAATGATGCAATAAGGCCGATGTTCTGGCCTTCGGGTGTTTCGATCGGGCATATACGCCCGTAATGTGTGTAATGAACATCGCGTGCTTCAAAACCCGCTCGATCACGAGACAATCCGCCGGGACCGAGTGCCGATAAGCGGCGTTTATTGGTAATCTCGGAAAGAGGATTGGTTTGGTCCATAAACTGCGACAATTGATGACTTCCGAAAAATTCATTCAAAACTGCCGTAACGGGACGTGAATTGACAAGATTCTGGGGATTCACTTTATCGGCTTCACTGATATTCATACGTTCTTGAATGACACGCTTCATACGGAAAAATCCGGTATAAAGGTGATTTTTTAATAATTCGCCGACAGCACGAACACGCCGATTTCCAAGATGGTCGATATCGCCTGCTTCGAGCAGGTCCCATCTCAGTTTGAGCAAATACTTCATGCTTTCAATAATATCCTCATTCGTAAGTGTGCGTTCATCAAGAGGAATATTTCGTTTCAAAATCGTATTTAACTTATAACGTCCAACTTCCCCGAGATCATAGGTCAATTTATTAAAAAACAAATCATACAATAATGATTCCGCCAATTCAATCGTTGCCGGTGAGCCCGGACGAAGAATACTGTAGATCGTGGTCAATGCATTCTGACGTGCATCACGATCGACTTTTGCTTTGCCTTCAGATGCGAGTAATTCGTAGTAAAACGGGTCATAATAGTGTCCGCGACGAAGTTTGTCGTCTTCTTTTATATAAAAGAATTCTTTTTTGAACGTATTGGAAATGATCTCCTGATTACCTTCTTTTACGACAAGTAAGGTAAGAGTATCGCGTGCACCTTCTGCTTTAAATACATTAAATACATCCATGGCAAATTGCTGGCCGGCTTCGGCTGCTTTTTGATCAAGATGAGTGTAGGCATCGGCCGCAAATATCGTATTACGGATATATTTACGAAGATTCTCTTCCTTACCGATATCAACGGATACAGTACGTTTTTCAACATAAATTTCAATCGCTTCATATTTTGATTTGATAAATTCCCAATTATCTTTGGTAATCATATCACCTTGCGCAAGCACGATCTTATTTTCTTCATCGCGTATATCTTGAGCAATGATCATTTCATAATAAAAATCATCTGAAAATCGTGCGGTATTGACCGAATATTTCTCACAAAACAGATCGAATATATCCTCATTGGTTTCATAATTCAACGCACGTAAAAATGTCGTAATAAATAATTTCTTTTTTCTGTCAATACTGACAAACATGGTATCACGATGATCGATACTTAATTCGATCCATGATCCTTCATATGGAATCAACCGACCTGAGAATGACTCTTTCCCGATTATCTCGGTCTCACCGCCAATGAAAAGTCCGGGAGAACGATGTAATTGTGATACAACGACACGTTCAGCGCCATTGATTATAAAGGAACCGTTATCCAACATAAGCGGAATATCACCGAAAAACACTTCCTGTTCTTCACTGACATCAATCTCTTTTTCTCCCGTACGAGGATTTTCAATTTTTTTGGTCAAGCGTAACGTTACCCTCAGATTCCCCCCGTACGACAAGCCGCGTTCACGGCATTCTTGCGGAGAAAACATCGGTTCATCTATTTCATATTTCACAAATTCAAGAATATATTTACTATTCTCAACATCCGGTTCTTTACTTTTTAATTCATGATTGGTAATAGGAAATGTGCGTAAAAATATTTCCTGCAACCCGGAACGCTCACGTTCGAGCGGATTATGTAAAAGTTGCAAAAATTCAATATAAGATAATTTTTGCATATCGAGCAGATAAGGAACCGTAATTTTTTCATGTATTTTACCAAACGAATACCGGCTGTTTCCGGTACTAAATTTATTATTAAGCGTTCGGTTTGCTTTTTCCGTTGATCGGGCCATCAGCGAAACCCCCTTTGTCGGTGTTCACCAGTTTCTCAACCGCATATCGTATCCGTATAAATGCAAAAAATCCGGGGCGTAGGCATACCTCGCCCCAGACAACGTATCACAATGTAAGCCCCGACTCTTGGTCGGATCAGTGCTACTTAATTTCGACGCTAGCGCCGGATTCTTCAAGCTTTTTCTTCATTTCCTCAGCTTCTGCTTTCGGTAAACCTTCTTTTAATGCTTTCGGCAAACCGTCAACAAATGCTTTCGCTTCCGGAAGTCCAAGACCACCGACATCCTTCACAACTTTGATAACCTGAAGACGGTTAGCACCGGCAGCGGTTACAACAACATCAAACTCGGTTTTTTCTTCAACTGCAGCAGCACCCGCAGCAGGCATAGCCGCAACAGCCACCGGAGCAGCAGCACTGACACCAAATTTTTCTTCCAATGCTTTTACCAGTTCAGAAAGTTCAAGTACGCTCATGCTTTCAATCGCTTTGATCATGTCTTCTCTTGTCATATGAATTCCTCCTTATTACTTTTTTTCTTTTTGTTCTTTTATTGCGTTAAGTACACACACCATATTTCTCATATTGCCGGACATTACCGTAACGATACCGGTAATCGGCCCTTGCATTGTCCGTAACAGTTGAGACAAGAGCTCATTACGTGACGGTAGTTTCGACAATGCAACAAGCTGCACATTGTCGTACACTTTACCCTCAACCATACCTGCCCGTACTTTCAGTTTCTCGTTTTTCTTTTGATATTCAACGAGCACCTTAGCAGGAGCAACGGCATCTTCATAACTAAAAGCAAGTGCAGTAGGTCCTTTGAGATAATCCTCAAGACCGTTGATGTCGAGCTCTTTGAGTGCAATCTGAGCCAATGTATTTTTATATACCTTGTACTCGACTTTGCTCTCACGAAGTTTGCGTCGAAGTTCGGTTATTTGAGCTACATTGAGCCCCATATAATCGGTAACAACGATTGATTTTGCGGAATGAAGCTTTTCTTTGATCTCAGTGACCATTTCCGCTTTTTCAGGTCTGATTTTAAATGCCATACAATCCTCCTTTCATCGTGGATCTTGTGCCGTTTTCCGAAGGTTGTAACACCCGACAAAGGTCGGGCACAGCATTGTTCGACCTCTGTCTCAGCAGGCATACATTAAGCCGAAGCGCCCGCTATCTTTGACAGGAAACTTATTTTTTTTCTGTTTGAATGGTTGTCGGATCAATACGAACCGACGGTCCCATCGTAGTAGCAATATATACACTCTTCATATATGTACCCTTTGCGGCAGCAGGCTTCGCCTTAAGCAATGCATTCAGTAACATACGAAGATTGTCTTTCAATTGTTCAGCGGTAAAAGCTTTCTTACCAAAACTTAAATGAACGATACCTGCTTTATCAACTTTATATTCCACACGACCGGCTTTTGCTTCTTGAATCGCTTTTGTAAGATCGTTGGTAACAGTACCGACCTTTGGGTTTGGCATCAAACCGCGGGGACCCAATACTTTACCAAGCTTACCGACATCCTTCATCATATCCGGTGTCGCGATCGCAACATCAAAATCAGCCCAGCCGCCCATAACTTTCTGAACTAATTCGTCAGCACCTACAAATTCAGCTCCTGCATCCAACGCTTCTTTTTCTTTTTCCGCTTTGGTAAAGACCGCTACACGAATATTTTTACCTGTTCCGTGCGGTAATATGACAGTTCCGCGTATCATTTGATCGGCATGACGAGGATCAACGCCAAGACGTACGTGTAATTCCAACGATTCATCGAATTTTGCAACCGGAAATGTTTTGATTGTATCCACTGCATCATTTAATGCATAAAGCTTTGTCTTGTCGACAAGTTTGAGAGACTCGGTCATTCTTTTTGTCATTTTTTTCATACAATACCCTCCTGCGGTACAAGCGGCCTAAGCCTCCCGCGTACAACTTAATCCTTAATTTCGATACCCATACTACGCGCTGTACCTGCGATCATGCGCATACCGGCCTCAACATCATTTGCATTGAGATCAGGCATTTTCAATTCCGCAATTTCACGTACTTGCTTTTTAGTGACCGATCCGACTTTTGTCTTGTTCGATTCTGCAGAACCTTTTTGAAGCTTTGCAGCTCTCAGAAGCAATACTGCCGCAGGCGGTGTTTTCATGATGAAGGTGAAGCTTCTATCCTCAAAAACAGTAAGCACGACCGGAATGATCAAATCGCCCTTGTCTTGTGTCTGAGCATTGAAAGCCTTACAAAACTCCATAATGTTTACGCCATGCTGACCGAGAGCAGGTCCTACCGGGGGTGCCGGATTGGCCTTACCTGCCGGTAATTGCAACTTAACGTATGCTTTAACCTTTTTCGCCATAGTTCTCACCTTCTCCTTCGTACGCTAATTCGTTACTTTTTCCACTTGGAAATAATCTAGTTCTACCGGTGTTTGGCGTCCGAAAATAGACACCATTACACGAAGCTTTGACTTTTCAGCCATAACATTATCGATCATACCGGTAAATGACGCAAACGGACCATCAATAATTCTGACTTTTTCACCCATAGAAAAAGTAATTTTTGGTTTCATCGCCGTCTTGCGATCTTCACTCTCTTCTTTCAATTTTTTAATATCATCGTCTCCCAATGGTACAGGCTTGTTTTTTGCCCCCACAAACGGCCCTACACCCTTCACTCCCCGTATCAAGTTTTGGGTTTCATTGGTAAGTTCCATCTCAATGATAATATAGCCCGGGAAGACCTTCTTTTTCATTTCTTTCTTTTTACCGTCTTTTACGCTCATCAATCGTTCTGACGGAATAAATATTTCTCCGAACATATCCGTCATACCGGAACGTTCGACAGCCAATTCAATAAGCTTCTTGACCTTTTCTTCGCTGCCGACCATTGTGTTGAGCACATACCATTTCATACAGTCACCAAATTATGCAAGGCTCAGCAATTTGCCTAGAACATATGCGATGCCATAATCAAATAAACCGAGCACTACACCGAAAAATATGGATATGACAATAACAAGCATAGTGGAAATCCATACAATACTTCTCTTCGGCCATACGACCTTTTTCATCTCACTGATTACTTCATCGATGAACTTCTTAATCATTTTCATGTAATCCTCCTATCACAATACAGGCCAGGAGGGGCTCGAACCCCCAACCACCTAATTTGGAGTCAGGTGCTCTACCAATTAGAGCTACTGGCCTAACAAGCAGAACACAAAGAGATTACTTAACCTCTTTGTGCAATGTATGCTTTCTATCGTTACTGCAATATTTTTGCAGCTCCAATTTGTCTTTACTATTCTTTTTATTCTTCGAGGTCGCATAATTTCTGCTTTTGCATTCAGTGCACTCAAGCAAGATAACTTCGCGAGCTAAACCCTTTTTCTTTGCCATAAAAAACCCCTTTACGATTATTCGATGATTTCAGCAACAACGCCGGCGCCAACAGTTCTGCCGCCCTCACGGATTGCAAAACGAAGACCCTGTTCCAATGCTACCGGGTGGATCAATTCTACGGTTACCGTGATGTTATCCCCGGGCATACACATTTCTACGCCTGCAGGCAAATCCAAGTTTCCCGTGATGTCCGTCGTACGGAAATAAAATTGTGGACGATACCCCGTAAAGAACGGTGTGTGACGTCCGCCTTCTTCTTTCTTCAATACGTATACTTCACCTTTAAATTTCTTATGCGGTGTGATCGAACCCGGTTTGGCTATTACCATGCCGCGCTCAACTTCTTCTTTCGCAACACCGCGTAGCAATAAACCTACGTTATCGCCCGCTACGCCTTCATCAAGGATCTTACGAAACATTTCAACACCGGTCACTACTGATTTCTTGGTCTCCTCACGGATACCGACCAATGCAATTTCTTCTCCGGTCTTTACCTTGCCGCGTTCCACACGACCGGTAACAACCGTTCCGCGTCCCGTGATCGTGAATACATCCTCAACCGGCATCAAAAACGGTTTGTCGATCTCACGTACCGGTTCAGGTATATAGGTATCAAGTGCTTCGATCAAGTCAAATATCGGCTTGCATGCCGCACATCCGTCTTTACCGCATCCGCACTCCATAGCTTTCAATGCACTTCCGCGAATAACAGGAATATCATCACCCGGGAATTCATATGAACTCAACAGGTCTCTTACTTCCATCTCAACCAATTCGAGCAACTCTTCGTCATCGACTTGGTCAACTTTGTTCATGAATACAACAATATACGGCACACCGACCTGACGGGCAAGCAAGATATGCTCACGTGTCTGAGGCATCGGACCGTCTGCAGCACTTACCACGACGATCGCTCCGTCCATCTGAGCGGCACCGGTGATCATGTTTTTGATATAATCGGCATGGCCCGGACAGTCAACATGTGCATAGTGACGTTTCTCTGATTGATACTCAACATGCGCGGTCGCTATCGTGATACCACGCTCGCGTTCTTCCGGTGCTTTATCTATTTGGTCATATGCCATGATCGCTGCAAGTCCACGAGTTGACAATACTTTCGTGATCGCACTGGTCAAGGTTGTCTTGCCGTGGTCAACGTGTCCGATTGTTCCTACGTTTACGTGCGGTTTCGTCCTTAAAAACTTTTCTTTTGCCATACTGCGTTACCTCCTTAAAAACGTCCTCATCCGTTTTCATCCAAAAGCCCGTGACCGGGATTGAACCGGTGAACCTCATCCTTACCAAGGATGCGCTCTACCAACTGAGCTACGCGGGCGTCATATGTACAATAAGCGGGAAACGGGACTCGAACCCGCAACCATTAGCTTGGAAGGCTAATGCTCTAGCCAATTGAGCTATTCCCGCAAGTATTCATATGTTTTTATGGAGGGTGGTGGATTTGAACCACCGTAGCCATTCGGCAACAGATTTACAGTCTGCCCCCTTTAACCACTCGGGCAACCCTCCAAAGCTAGCAAAGGGACTTGAACCCATAACCTGCTGATTACAAATCAGCTGCTCTACCAATTGAGCTATGCTAGCACCTTTGTGCTGACAACGAGAAGATTTATACAGCACTTCGAATTTGATGTCAAGAGATTTTTCACATCAGCATCAATTTTTTGCTGTTTTTCGCAGAAAAGCGTTCATGCGCACGCTCACCGCTCCCCCCCTTGCGCATTCAGGTGCCAAAGTCCTCAAATGCCGTGCTGAGTATCGTGCAAAACGCGGGGGTTGTCAAGGGGAAATACCATAAAAGCGATGATTTGTATAGACAAAAAAACTCGTACCAAGTAATATCATGCGACAAAGCTGATAACCTCACACTACCAGGTATAGTTAAGGAGATATTTATGTTTTAAAAAACAACATTCATGTTTATGTCACTGCTCGTGTCATGCGGTATGCAAAATAGAAACAACTGATCTATCGTCTTTATCCTGCACAATCACTACCCTCATTCCGGATTACAAAAAAAACCAAGACTTGACACGAATTGTAATGAATTGGAATAAATAACTTGACAAAAAAATCAGCATATCACATAATATTTTGTAGTAATGAAAATGAACCCATTTGAATTATGGAGGAACCTAAATGATCAAAAAAATAATGAGTTTTCTCACCCTCCACTATATTTTCGCTATATTACTATCTTCAATAGTTTTCTTTTCTCAAAATTGTTTTGCAGAAACACAACCCGAGATCAAGGTCGTATTCATGGAAGGCTTAGAGCCGCTGTGCTGGGAAGAAAATGGTCAACCGATGGGCTTACAGCCTGAGATCACACAATATGTTCTCTCTAAATTAGGAATCAAAGCACAATACCTATTCTTGCCATGGGCAAGAGCACAGCACATGATAGAGAACGGAGAAGCAGACTTGATGATGACGATGCCGACGAAGGCAAGATTTGCATATGCCGTTTTCGGGAAAGAAATGACAACACCAAATTACTGGAATATTTTTATCAACAAAAATAATGTGAACCTGCTTGAAAAAGCAAAATACTTTCAAAAACTCAAAGATTTGAAACCGTATCTCGTCTTAGATTTTATAGGAAATGGTTGGTCCATTACATATTTGAAAGAATCAGACGGATATAAGGTTGATAGATCCCCCCTGATGGAACAGATCGTAAGAAAATTGGTTGCGAATAGAGGCGATCTGACGATCAATTCTTCTACATCCGTAAATTGGTTTCTCCACAAATTGAAACTTGAGGGGCATCTAAAGGAGATCGATATTGTGGCACCCGGAACACGATTTCATATGACCTTTCAGGTATCACGAAAATCACCGTGGGTTCAAAAGGGTCTTGTCAAAGCATTGGATATAGAGCTCAGAAAAATGAAAAGATCAGGCGAATGGTTGAAAATTCTTCGGAAATATAAAAATCCGTATGCGAATGGCAAACCTTTTAATTCATTAATTAATACTGAAGAATTTTATCGGGACTATGAGAATTATCCGACATATAAACCTAACAGATAGAACCGGACCATTTCGTTGTGATGAATGGCTCATAATGAACCTGAAAAGGCATTAGATAAAGAAATGCTGTTGTGCATATAACATTAAATCGTTAAACGAAGACCACTTCATTTTATAGCATGATCACTGATGCGTTGTTAGTCGAATTTACCGATAGCCTTACGGTATCTTTCTAATGACCTTGATATCCTCATACAAAAAAAGATGACCCTATCCATATGATATTTCATACGTAATGAAAATAAATACTATCAAAAGAAGCTATAAGAATGCTGAGAGTGCCGAATAATATTGCTTAACTCTACTCCTTGGAGAACGAAATGGCTTGTCTCTACATCTTCCGTAACAAAAATGTGTCGAGCAAAGCGTACTATCCGACAGGAAGAGACGGGCTATCCTTAACCGATCTTATAAAAACAATGTAGAGCAATGCTATAATGAAGACATAGTCACCTATGTCTTTACGGAGACATACAAGTTATGGGTTGCAAAAAAACACAAGCATCCATACCTCTCATTTAATTTATATTAAAAATTTCTCCGTACCCCTTGACAACCTTTTAAACATGCCTGATCTTATAGTCACGTAAATAGTATCCGACAAAAAGCATACCGCAGACCATTGCGAAAAGCCATAATCGCGTCATAACGCCTTGATCTATTGCTCCAAGGTAGTCCGCAAAGGGAACCTTATTAAAAAGCGCATAGGTAAAAAACAGAAGAACAACTTCGAAGAGTTTGCTCCCGCCAGTGAGAATTCCAAAAAATAGTGACGTGGTGATAAGTATCATCGCTCCCAGGAATATTCCGATCAACGCCAAATAATTACCCATGAAAATATATCGCAATATCAAAGGCATGGCAAATATCATGGCAGTTACAAATGCCGCGATAATTTGTGCTGTTAAAAGTCTTTTCACCGGCTGATATGATGAAAAAGAAAAATAATGTACCATGCAAATTTCATCTTTTATGAAAATATCCGACCAACGGTTTATCTGTAGCAGCCACAGTAGCGGGAGTAATATCATGTGCGTTGTCGTGATCTCGGCAAAAAACAAGGATATGAATAAACCCAGATTAACAAGCCAAATCCAGCGCGGTCCTTTTTGCAGAAGCATTTGAATTTCTGTCCTGATCAACGGGATAATCGAATAGTTTTTCGCAATTTCCGGCAACATTGAGATGTTCGGTGTAGTGACTGATTCCGAAGATTGAATCGCTAGCAAAGGGTCTGCGGTTTTTTTGAAACGGGATCTTTCACGCACATTAAATCGGTGGAATACGAATGACAGCAAAAATATGAGCGTAAAACTTCCGACCACTATATAAAGCCGGCTTATAATAAAATCCGTTGACCAGTGAATCCCTTCAAAAAGAAACGTTGTTTTTTTATAATTCGATTGTATATTAAAACCGATACTATATCCTTCCGCAGTCGGATCAATTGTATTATGCACTATCGAAATCATCTCATTCATGACATATTTGTCGCCAAAATAATCAAATGTATCTGCTTGTGGAGATGGTGACATGATAATGCAAAAAAGAATGAAATATCCGATGTTTTGCAAAATCTGATTTTTACGGAAGATGACCTCTGCAGCTACAGCGAGTGTTGCTATCATAAACATTACCGGAAGCGGCACTAAAAAAAACGGAAGAATCAATTGCACGATATCAACCGGATAATTTGTTCCCCGTACGGCAATCAGTATCAATGCCATGATAATAACCATACCGATGATCGATAATAATACACAAAAGTTGCTTATGACTTTGGACATGAGATATTTAAAATTGGAGATGTGTGTCGCCGCGGTAATCACACCCACGCCGGTATTTATATCCCGTCGAATGCTGTTGTTGATAAGATAAAAACCGAGTATGGATAGAAATACACATGACATCATCGCCATCACATGGCCTATCCATGCGGTATTATAGTCGCCCATGTATGCTCCGATCCTGAGCGTCGAATAACCGGCGTCCGGAGACGGCACAAAATAATATGCTGCAAGCAGGCTCAATGCCATCGTTACCAAAAAACCATAACTGCGTGTGCGTTGCAGATAATCTGCTTTAACTAATTGGTAAAAAAGATTCATGACACTCACCGCTCTTTCACCAGATACAAATAGGCATCTTCAAGTGTGGCCGGCATGGCAGCTGCGTTGATGCTGTCGGTGTCTGTTATAAAGCGAACGATAACCATATCTTTTCGCCGCAGGGTGTTGACCACAAGATGATTCGACTTGAAATCGGCAAGAGCTGAGTATGCCATTTCCGTTTCAAAGACTTTTCCTTGAACAACTTCAATAATGTCTGATTGAAAACCATGTGTTACAAGAACACCATCCTTCATAACAGCTACTTCATCAGCAATAGTCTCAATATCGGACACAATATGTGATGAAAGCATTATAATACAGTTTGTGGCAAGATCAGTGATAAGATGACGAAACCGTACGCGCTCCTCCGGATCAAGCCCAACCGTCGGTTCATCGAAAATAAGCACCTTGGGGTCATTCAGAAGTGCCTGGGCAATGCCGATACGCTGTTTCATGCCACCTGAATACGTGCCAATACGATTTTTTGCCACATCAATCAGATTTACATATTCAAGCAGCTGTTCGATACGTTCGCGAAGTTTACTACCACCGATGCCTTTCATGGCGGCAATATACGTGAGAAATTCAATCGCATTGAGATTCGGATAAACACCGAAATCCTGCGGTAAATACCCCAGCACCGACCGCATGGAGTTGGGCTCTTTGGTGATATCGATGCCGTTCAGGAGTACGTTTCCTGCGGTTGGTTTTGATATTGTGGCGATGATCTTCATCAAAGTTGTTTTGCCTGCGCCATTCGGACCGAGAAGACCAAGGATACCATTGCTAATGCTTAAAGAATAATTTTTAATACCATATTTCCCGTTCCTATACTTTTTTGAAAGATCATTGACGCTCATCATCAATCCTGATGTATTTATTGTCCCTTTATGCGTTGATTCGTTATTATGAAGTTTTGTTGAATTCATATCCCCCACCTTTTTTGTGATTACTTTTTCTGCCATCATGTAGATTTGACAAGTAAAAATGAAAAAAGTTTCAAAAATAGAATCTAAAACAAGAACACCGCAAATTGTGAAATGCGATTTAAAAAAAATATTTTCCCCGAAACCCCTTGACAATCTTTCAAACGCCACTATACTCTTCACAGAGAACTTTGCGTTACAAAGTTATCAATAAGCCAAAGGAGGCTATATGACAAGCTTAAACATGAAAGAGATCACGGAAAATACGTATCGAGAGTTACATTTCAGCGACGGGTTTATCGAATTGCAGTACGGTATCATTTTCTTGTGCACTTCTTTTATTTACTTTTCACTCATGACAAGAAGTGACATTTCAACGCTTTCCATTCTCGCCTTGTGCCTTATGCCCGCTCTCATGATTCCTTATAAGTCACATATCACCGTCCCTCGAATCGGCTACGCGGTCATTCCTGAAAAAAAACTTATACACTCAAACATTATTACTTTTGTATGTGTCCTTATGAGTACGTTGGGAGCGCTTTTTTTGGGAGGTCTTATATTAATTGTTGATAAGTTTTCTCTCAGTTCAACTTTATCAGGTATACTTCTCCGAGTTTCACCGATACTGATCGCATTGCTGATCGGGTTTAATTTTCTAAGCATCGCACGGGAAACTCAGTTGCGCTTCTATCGAGTTTCAGGTATAGCCATGATGCTTATCGGTATCATTTTTAGCAGTACCGCTCTCGCGAAAACATACACCGCAACACATTTGATGCTGCTAATAATCGGAATTATAATGCTTCTCACAGGAATTAGTAAACTGATCGTATTTATACGGAATAATCCGTTACAACAAAACATCAATTTCAAAAAGGAGGAATACAAATGACCACTATTAACATGAACGAGATCAAGGCGAAAACCTACCGCGATGCCTATCATCGCGACGGGTTCACCGAAATCGGATTCGGCATTATCTTATTTTGGTTCTCTTCGATATTTGATCGAGTAAGTTTTCACCCGTTTTTCAGTATGGGTGTGGTGTATTTACCGTTAATTCTTATTTTTGGTAGGAAGCTGATAACACAACCGCGTGTGGGGTATGTGACCATCAAAAACGACACACCTGTAGTAATTTTACTTGCGATTATTTTTCCCCTCATAATACCTGCGCTGTGTTTTATTTTCTTCACAAAAATCGTCTCTTACCCCGATATACTGGCAATTCTTTATCGCTTCACCCCTGTTTCCGTAGGTATTTCATTGTGTGTGGCATATTTATATGCAGCAAAACGTGCAAATATGCCGATATACCGTATTCCCGCAATACTTCCTTTACTCTCCGGGATAGTGCTTGCTTTTACACCGTTTGCAAAAACAAAAGACGCCACCATGATCTTCAGTATCATTTTCGGACTTCTTTTTATGATAATCGGGTTTATCGTAATGGCGCTGTTTATCAAACATAATCCGAAAATCAAGGAACAATAAATATGGAACAAGAAACTAATATAAACGATACGGGTGGATTGTCCGAAATAACGTCCGTTGATAAACTGATCCATGAACCGGCACGATTGATGATCATCGGTATATTGTCTACCGTTGAAAGCGCTGATTTCGTATTTCTTAAACGCCAAACCGGCATGAGCGACGGCAATCTCTCGTCTCATCTGAAAAAGCTTGAAGAGGGAGGCTATATCGGCATGGAAAAAATGTTCGTCGATAAAATACCGCGAACTGTGTTGAAAATAACACCTTTCGGATTGGAAAAATTGAATGAATATCTGAACACGATGCGTTCGGTAGTGGATTCATTCGGGAAAAAATGAATACGAAATCGCGATACAAATACAGAGACAAGGCAATGCCTTGTCTCTACTTCACAATAAATGACATCACATCCCGGTACAATTGCTACGTAATCACTTGATGACCGAGAGTTCTATGGGGCGAGGCGACCTCGCCCTTACATCATACATAAGATAATTTTACCACCCCGTCACTACGCGCCACCCCTTCAGTGTGAAGGGGAATGAATTCTACGATTTCAAATAGCGACCTTAAAAAATCAGCGTTTCTTTTCTATAGAGTGTCATTATCGGGCTTGACCAGATAATCCTGATGATTTCAAAATCCTTATGGATTCCCATTTTCATGGGAATGACACATACTTCACCTTTTGTGTCACAACCAAAAGTAAGACATGATTTTATTAGTTGTGCCATCCCCAAACCCCTTCCGCTGAAATCGGAAGGGGCTTACGGTTTTGTACAGCGGGGACTTCGTCCCCGCACCCCTTAAAAACTGTAAGTAATAATAAATCCCCTAAACAACATTAAGTAATCAGTAATAAAGCACAATGAAATAATTTAGCTCCCCCTCGCGGTTACGCGTTTCCCCCTCTTTGCAAAAATGAGGGGGAAATAAATCGGCCTTAAAAAATCAGCGTGAAGCAATTCAAGGACTTTTTCGTTAAAAAACAAATACTGTCTGAGCGCAGCGAGTTTATTTGTTTTAGAAAAAGTGCGCAGAATTGTAGCTGATTTTTTACAGCCTTGACCTTTTTGTTACTTTTTGTGGCAAGACAAAAAGCAAGATATGATTTTATTAGTTGTGCCATCCCCAAACCCCTTCCGTTGAATTCGGAAGGGGCTTACGGTTTTGTACAGCGGGGACTTCGTCCCCGCACCCCTAAAAGAATTTCACAATCGACATTAAAAAATCAGCGTGTAGCAATTCAAGGACTTTTTCGTTAAAAACAAATACTGT
>CAYRFE010000042.1:0-23699 GCA_964423645.1 uncultured bacterium
GTTTTGAAGTTGTGCCATCCCCAAACCCCTTCCGTTGGATTCGGAAGGGGCTTCAAGATTTTTTAATAACGGGGACTTACGTCCCCGCACCCCTAAAATACCCCGCAAGCAACGGGCAATCCCATAAACGGCCTTAAAAAATCAGCATGTAGCAATTCATTTCTAAAGACGCAGCATGATACGTCTCTACAGAAATTCAATACATTTTGTGGCGAAGCAAAAAGTGAGTCCCCTCAAACGCAATCATTTTTACAATTTCGGCAACATATTCTGTGTGAGCCAGTAAAGCCCTATATGATGAATTTGTTCGGAAAATTCATGATAATCAACGGTCTTGACAATAAAACTGTTCGCTCCAAGAGTATAACATTGTGCAATATCTTTTTCCTGGTTCGATGATGTCAACATGACCACCGGAATGATCTTCGTAACGGGATTCGTTTTGATAATTCGCAGGACTTCAAATCCGTTCGCAAGCGGCATTTTTATGTCCAATAATATAAGCTTGGGAATATCCTGGATCTTTCGATCGGAAAATTTCCCTCGGGCGAACAAATAATCTATCACGTCGTCGCCATTGATAAATACCATTATATTTTGTGTCAATCCATTTTTTTTGAACGCACGAAGTGCTAATTCAACATCATTTTCGTTATCATCAACCACAATTACATCACAATTACTCATCGTCATCCCCTTTTAGGAATTGAAAAAGAAAACACAGCCCCGTGAGGCTCGTTAACTTCCGCCCATACCCGACCACCATGCCGTTCAATAATTCGTTTCACTATTGCAAGCCCCACACCATTTCCTTCATACTCCTCAGCACGATGAAGCCGCTGAAAGACGCCGAAAAGTTTGTTCTTATACCGTGCATTAAACCCTACACCCTTGTCTTTGATATGATAGACGATTTCATCACGTTCTTCAATACTCCCTACCTCAATATATTTCACATCGCTTTTCATAGAGTATTTGACCGCATTCGATAAAAGATTGGTCCAGACTTGCTTCAGCATGATCAAATCACCGTCAATTTCATGCAAGGGCTGTATGACACATTCAAATGTATCTCGAATATCGTCCATAATCGTGTCTCGGTATACTCTTTCCACAAGTGAGGTCATCGTTATTCGTGTAAAATTCATATCCGCTCTTGATAATCGTGAGATCGTGAGTATGTCAGTGATCAAATAATCCATTTTCTGTGCATAACTTCGAATGACCTGCAATAACTTATGTGCCTCCTCATTTAGAACTGTCGAATGTTCGTCCGCGAGTATCTGCGAATATCCGTCAATGATACGTAATGGTGCACGAAGATCATGCGAGATCGAATACGCAAATGCTTCCAATTCTTTTATCGATGCCGCATATTGTGCGGTACGTTCCTCGACTCGTTTTTCAAGATCTCGGTTCATTTGCGTAATAACATGCTGGGCTTCTTTCAAAGCGGTAATATCCCAATTCACACCCAACATTCGAACAGGATTTCCTTCGGCATCACGTGTCACCGCCGCACGGGCTTTCAGCCACCGTATGCTTTTATCGGGAAGCACAATACGATATTCAATATCATATTCTTGCCCGTTTTTTAATGCCAGTTGTGTCTCGTCTTCAGCTTTTGCACTATCATCCGGATACAGGCATTTTTTCCACATTTCATAGGTACGTATCGTATCGGTGCGCGTCACGCCATATAACAAATACATTGAATCATCCCATGTTTGAACATTATCGACAATATTCCAATCCCAGATCCCGATTCCGCCAACCTCTGTTGCCAGACGCAATCGCTCACTGATATCGCGTAATTTTTGCTCGGCATTTTTTCTTTCAGTTATATCAACATGGGTACCCAACATACGGGTCGGTCGTCCGTTTTCGTCTAATTGAAACGGTTTGCCGCGACCAATGACCCACTGCCATCCTCCCTCTTTGTTTTTTAATCGAAATTCCGCGGTAAAAGAACCGACTCGGTCTATCTGTTTGAGAACCGAATCTGTCGTTTTCTTGACATCATCAGGGTGTAATAAACTTTTCCAATCATCAAAGGTGACTGCAAATTCATCAGGCTCATAGCCGAGCATAGTATATGCTCGCGGACTCCAATACACAATACCCGTTACAAAATCCCAATCCCAAATACCGTCAGTGGCGGCATCAACCGCCAGACGAAATCGTTCTTCGCTCATACGCAAGGCGTGAGTGGCAGTTTTCAACTCAGTGATATCTGAAATCACACCGATAATTCCGGCGACATCACCGGATGCATTAAAAAACGTCGCTTTATTAAAAATCACTTCTCGGATTGCACCATCGCGTTTGATAACACCTTCATAATTCTGTGTGCCGGGGTTATCCATCAATTCCTTATCCATTGTATAATATTTATCGGCATTTTCAGGCTGATGCATCTCAAATACCGTCTTACCGATAATATCTTCTTTTTTCATATTGAGGTACCGGGCAAATGCCGTATTGCATCCGATATAACGCCCTTCAACGTTTTTATAATAAATCGGTGTAGGCGTTGTGTTCATCAATGTATCCAAAAATTGTGCGTCTTGAATTATTTGCTCGTGTGTTTTACTCCGTGTGTATTGGGAATGCAGTAGTCCTCCAAGAAGCACGGTTGCAATAGGATAAATGATCATGACCGGTAATGATATTGCATGTAACACTGCCTGGGCTCGGGCGACGGGTAGCGTAAACATTGCGACAAGCATCGCTATATGAACAACAATTCCCATACCATATAAATGGTACCATTTTAACTCAAACGGATGTTTTTTCCTGTAATACCGAAAAAGAATACCCACGATCGCCGATACGCTTGCCACAGTCACTCCGGTCAACGCGCCCGCACTTCCTGCTGTCAATCGATATATGATCACGCCGATCGTTGCAATGACTGTTACTATCGTACCGAGAAATAAACCCGATACGCTTAAAAGAATTGATCGTGTATCAAAAAAAAGACCCGGTGAGAATTCCCACGGATTGTTCATAAGTGCGATACCGATAATTGCGAGAATAAGTCCTACCGTAACGTCGCGAAGGCTTTTTTTCTTAAATAGTTTTGATAAGATCATGTCATACAACACCCCGAGTGCAAGAAGCATCGCGGCATTACTGATCAAGGTCTTGAAAACATCGCTCATTATCGCCCCTCCATGTGTAAAAGAAACGAATTCATACTCAACGTTATTTCTTTCTATACACGGTCGGCGCAACCGTTTCAAACGGTACGTCTAAGTGTTGTATCGTTTCTGAATGTCCGAGAAATAAATATCCGCCCGGTCGTAATAATCGATAAAATTTATTCATCAGTTCCTCTTGCGTCTCCGCGTCAAAATAAATAATAACATTTCTGCAAAAAATAATATCCATGGGTTCTCGAAATCCAAAATCTGAATCCATCAGATTCAAGCGACGAAAACGAACACGATTACGTAATTCAGGTACAATCTTGACACTTTTTTTCGCCGGATCTTTGCTTTTCAATAAATACTTCTTTTTCAGATCAAGGGGGATGTGGCTGATACGCTCTTCCGGATAAACAGCGGTCGTGGCGATATCAAGCACCTTTGTTGAAATATCTGTTGCAAGAACAACATAATCATACGTAAATCCCGGGTAATGTTCACTAAATTCCGCCAACGTCATTGCGAGCGAATAGGGTTCTTCACCGCTGGAACACCCCGCACTCCACATCATAAGATGGTGTTGGATACCGCTTCCGTAATTAAGGGCAAGTTCAGGCAATGCATTTTTAACCAAATAATCGAAATGATGCGGTTCTCGGAAAAATTCGGTTTTATTGGTTGAAACGGCATCGATCATTTGAATGATCTCATCGGTACCTTGCGGCCCCATCACAAACTCACGGTATTCGGAATATGAGGCCATTTGTAAAATCATTAAGCGCTTGCGAAGACGAGTCTCAAGGAGAATTTTTTTTGCATGAGATATCTTTATCCCATATCTCGTATGAATATATGAACTGAGTGCGGAAAAATCGTCATCCGATAATAAAAATGTCTTTTGTCCGCCAACAGCATCATTCTCGGTCATAACGTATTATCCTCCCGATCGTCATTTTCATCCATGGTCAGTGTCACCGTATCATTCGGAGAAGGCAATCGCATGATCACCTTCTCCGCATCGAGAACTATTCCTTATCTGCCGTCTTCGTCTGGATCATATCTAATTCGTGTGCTGAAAATATTTTATCAACATCGAGTATGATGATGAAATGCTCATCATGTTTCCCCATTCCTTTGATAAACTCGGTTTTGAGCCCTGTTCCAATCTTTGGCGGCGGTTCTATGTTGCTTGGGTCAAGCTCAAGGACTTCCTGCACCGAATCCACCAATGCACCGATAAGCGCCATCTCTTCTTCAAAGAGAATCTCCACAATGACAATGCACGTATTGATCGTCATCTCGGCTTTGTCCAAACCGAATTTCATACGCATATCCACGACCGGCACAACACCCCCGCGCAAGTTAATAACCCCGCGCATAAAATCGGGAGTTCGCGGTACTGCAGTGATCGCAGTATACTCAAGGACTTCGCGTATTTGAGAAATATCGATTCCGTATACCTCTTCTGCGAGTTTAAACGTCAGATATTGATTTGCGGCTACTCGTTCTGCTGCCATACTTATCACTTCCTTCCGGCTTCAGTACGCTCAATAACGCTCAAACTCGTCGTCATCGGAATCTGCTTTACCTAAGTTCAGATCAACACCCTTTTTCATATCTTTTTTGGGGTTTGATTTTTCACGTTTCATGACCATATCAGCTTCTTTTTGTTGAAGCAAACGAGGCTTCTTATCGACGACCACCGGTTTACGTAGTACCGGCTGAGAAGATTCCCCGATTCTAAAGAACGATATTGATGATTGTAATTGCTCAGCCTGTGAGGATAATTCTTCGGAAGTGGCTGCCATTTCTTCAGATGCCGAAGCAGTTCGTTGGATTACCTGATCAAGCTGTTGGATCGCACTGTTGATCTGATCCGCACCGCTGTTCTGTTCATTACTTGCAGTACTGATCTCTTGCACAAGCTCTGCGGTTTTTTGAATATCCGGCAATATTTGATTCAACATTGCACCGGCTTTTTCGGCTATTTCAACGCTTGAGGTCGCAAGTTTGGTGATCTCCCCTGCTGCCGTCTGACTGCGTTCTGCAAGCTTACGCACTTCGGACGCAACAACAGCAAATCCTTTTCCGTGTTCCCCCGCACGCGCCGCTTCAATTGCCGCGTTAAGGGCCAAGAGATTTGTTTGTCGGGCGATCTCTTCAATGATATTGATCTTTCCTGCGATCTCTTTCATTGCAAGCACGGTCTCATTCACTGCTTTTCCACCCTCTTTTGCATCTCCGGAGGATCGAATCGCTATTTTTTCAGTCTGTTGTGCATTATCGGCATTCTGTTGAATATTCGAGCTCATCTCTTCTATGGATGATGATACTTCTTCTGCCGAAGCGGCTTGTTCGGTCGCACCCTGTGAAAGATCTTGTGCACTTGCACTCAACTGAACACTACCCGCGGCAACATTATCAGCTGCCGATTTCACATCTGCAACGACCTCGGTAAGTTTTGCAAGCATTGCGGACAATGATTTCATGAGTTCATCACTATCGGAACGAGGCTTGATCTCGATAAGCAAGTTACCTTCGGAAATATTTTTCGCAGACTCGGTAATCTGATTATTTGCATCAATAAGCACATTAAGATTGTTTTTGATCTCATTAAAATCACCGTTGTAATTGTCGGTGATCTTCGGAGGTATATCTCCTTTTGAGATACGGTCAACATATTCAGCGGCAACGTTGAGAGGTCCGATAACGGCATCGAGCGTATTGTTGACACCTTCGACGATCATACGGAAGTCGCCTTGATGCGTGCTGGCATCCGCACGTGTTGAAAGTTTACCGTCCACCGCCGCCATAGCGAGTGCATTTGCGTCATTCACCAAAAGGTCAACCGCTTCGATACATCCGTTCAAATTATTCTTGATCTCATTGAAATCTCCGTTGTAATTGTCGGTGATCTTCGGAGGTATATCTCCTTTTGAGATACGATCAACATATTCAGCGGCAACGTTGAGAGGTCCGACAACGGCATCAAGTGTACCGTTTACGCCCTCAACTATTGCACGATAATCACCCTGATGCTTAGCCGCATCTGCGCGAGTTGAGAGTTTTCCATCAATCGCAGCTTGAGAAAGCATCTTCGCATCGTCAATCAGTACTTTAATAGCCTGTGCCATAGTTTTCATGGATTGCATCAGTAAACCTGTTTCATCTTTACTGGTTGCATTCAGATTTACATTGGTATTACCCACGGAAAGACTTTCTGCTGCAGCGATACATTCTCCGATAGGCTTGGTAATGGTCTTGGTAATCCATATGCCGGCAATAACACTTATAAGTAACGCTATTAACATCGCGATAATCACCATAGTTATTGCCTTATGCGCACCTTTAACGGCATGATCTCCGTCTTCCCGAGCGATCTCGGTTTGAAATGTTACTAGCTCTTCAACTGCAGCAAAATAAATTTCCTGTGCCGCACGCAATTCACCAAAAACTAATTCCGTAGCAGCTTTCGGATTACCCTGTTCGACGTAACGCTCAATCGCTTCTACATGTTTAACATATGTTGGACGAATATCATTAATCTTCGCTAATATTGCTTTACCCTTTTCTGAGCGAATGCTTTTTGATAATTCTTCATAAATCGCCACTGTATCCGCCGATGCTTTAATACGTCGTTTCTTTTGCTCAGCGATTTCACCCTTATCACTGAGCAGAACCTGATTACGTAATGCCCTGGCAACTAAATTGATATTATCGATCGCTGCATTCGCAGATACCATTTTCGGTAATCGGTCATTCACCACAACATCAATTTCATTCCCTATTGAACGCAACTGTAACATCGAAAAAACTCCCAAAACAACCAATATCAACACAACTATACCAAATCCGAATCCGAGACGGGCACCGATTTTCATATTCCTAAACATACCCCCTCCTTTATGAGTGTGCACTGGTTCTTCTTTCCCGTTGATAGTGAGTGAACCGTTGCTCATGTCCTGCCTCCCTTTTCTACTCCTACCGCATGACTCCGTATATTCGATAACGTTTGGTGCAATAACGTACGGATATCCCCTTCGATCGGCGGTCCGTGTCCCGGATAAATAGTATTGATGTGCATATGAAGCATTACTTTTATCAAATCACCAAATGACCGGGAATAATTCCCCTGAGTTGAATTGACCTGCACAGGCGTATCTCCGGTAAAAACGATACCCTCGTGCTTACAAATAAGACATACCGAATCACTTGAATGTTGATCGGTATGAAACACATCAAGATAACGGTCACCCGCACGTATCACATCACCGTGTTTTAATTTCATGACTCCATCTTGAAACACATCATATGAATAGATCTTGGGATTATATTTCTGAATCAATGTCTTAAGCCCGCCGGAATGATCAAAATGATTATGCGTAAGTATGATCTGATCGATCGGCTTTTTGCCGACACCGGTATTGATCGTTCGTATCTCTTCGAGAATATAATCATCCATACCGATATCGATCAACGTATTGACATCATCGATCTTATTCCAATCGCCAAGAACAAGATAGGCGTTACACGTATATTGTTTTGGATTTTTTTGTAACGGAATAACTTTCATGCATACCTCGCAGATTTGTCGGCACAGGATTCATCCCTGCCCGAAGGGAGTGGGCACATATAGAATGTTACAGATGATTTCTTATAGGGGTGTGGGGACATGTAGGGGCAGGGTTCATCCCTGCCCGAAGTGGGTGGGCACATACAGAATGTTACAGATGATTCCTCACAGGGGTGTGGGGACATGTAGGGGCAGGGTTCATCCCTGCCCGAAGGGGGTGGGCACATACAGAATGTTACAGATGATTTCTCATAGGGGTGTGGGGACGAAGTCCCCACATAATAATTAAATATGCCCCTCCCGATCTCACCGGGAGGGGTTAGGGGTGGGCACATACAGACGGTTGTTATGCTTTTTATACTGTGTCTTTTTTCTTTCATGAAATATCCTCTATTTTTTACGAAATACTTGTGCATCAGAAGCTGCTTTATCAAACAAATGCGCAATATCGTCAGGCATTTTTTGTGTCTGCTCGATTGCCAATATCCCGCCCGGAAGCAATACGCGATGAAACATTTTAATCACTTCAACACGCTGTTCTTGCGTAAAGTGTAAAAGCACGTTTTTGCAAACGACCATACTGAATCCTTCGCGAATAGGTTTTAATGACAACAGATCGTGTTTATGATACTGTACACTGGTGCGAATAGAATCGCTGATAATATAAAACCCGGGACGAGACTGCGTAAAATACGCACTGAATATTTCAGGGGGTATACGCGTAAGCGGTTCTTCAGGATATTCACCTTTTTTGATAATATCTCCGAATTGACCGCTTTCATCTATGTCGGTTGCATAAATCTGCAGATTACGAAACCCGAATTTTCCCATACGCTCCGCCAACATAATCGCCAATGTATACGGTTCCGGTCCCATCGCACATCCCGCATCCCATACCAACGGCTTGCTTGATCCGCTTATGATCGGCAATACTGCAGTGACCGCTCTGTCCAAAACCTGCGGATCACGGAAAAAAAATGTAAATGCCATACCTATCCTTCCAACTCTGCGAATGAATGCGAATAATCTGCCTCTGCGCCATCTGATAATTTATACACATCCAATATCAACGCAACGCGACCGTTCCCGAGAATTGTGGCACCTGACAATTCGGAAACATGTTTATACAATCCGCCCAATGACTTTATAACGGTCTCGTTTTCGCCAATCACGTGGTCGACCACAAAACCGATTCGCTTTCCTTCGATACGCACGATCACGATCTGTTCAATATCCGGCAGTTCGCTGGTGACCCTGAAACGTTCGCGTAAACGTATATACGGGACAATTTCGCCACGTATGTTGATAACTCGTTTTTCATGTCCTTCCACGCGATCTTGTGCGCTCAGCGCAACACACTCTTCAACATTTGAAAGCGGAATAACATAATGGTCGTCGGCGATCCGCACGAGTAATCCGTCAATAATAACAAGTGTAAGAGGCAGGCTCAAAATCATGGTCGTGCCGATACCCGGTTGTGATGTAATATCAATACTCCCGCGAAGTGATTCTATCGCACTTTTCACCACATCAAGTCCGACACCGCGACCGGATACATTGGTAATTTTTGCTGCAGTTGAAAAACCGGGCATGAAAATAAGCTCGAAAATCTCTTTATCTGATAAACGCGAATCGTCGGTGATGACACCGCGTTCGACCGCCTTTTTAAAAATTGCCTCTTTATTCAACCCGTGACCGTCATCAGTGACCTTGATCTGCACACTCGCTCCCGAATGCATCGCAGACAAATGAATAATGCCTTTGCGATTTTTGTTCTTTGAAAGACGTTCGTCGGGACGTTCAATACCATGATCGATACAGTTGCGAATAATATGCACAAGAGGATCATTTAATTTTTCGATCACTGTTTTATCAAGCTCAGTCTCTCCTCCGGTTGTCTCAAGTTCAATTTCTTTACCCAATTCGGATGACAGATCACGCACCAATCGTTTGAATTTACTGAAGGTCGATCCTATCTGCACCATACGAATACTCATGGTGCTATCCCGTAAACTTGATGTGAGACGTTCCGATTCTTCCGCTATGGACAGCAATTCGCTATCGTTTGTTTTCAAACTCAACTGATTGAGGCGAGCTTGAAGCGTCACCAATTCGCCGACAAGATCCACGAGTTGGTCCAATTTATCAGATTGCACACGAATAGTGGCAACTTCTTCTTTTTTCTGCGTTTCTGCGATATCGCGCACATGTTGTTGTTCAATAAGTGCGGATTGAATTTTTTCAGCACTTACCACCCCTGCTGCCACAGCAACCTCTCCGAATTTCTTCTGAAGATCTCGTATTTTTGCGACATCTTCAGGTCTCATATCACCGCGTTCAATAAGTATATCACCCAATTTTTTATTATCTTCTGCGAATTCAGGTTTCAATTCTTCAAACTGAAGCAAGCTGTCCCCCTCGACAAAAATGAACACGTCCTTTACCGTTTCCAGAGGTGAGGGAGTGGTAATGATAATATCCCAAGATGTATATGAATGTTCGGGATTTAATTCGTTGAGAGTGGGAATTGAATCTCCGTATGCAAAAATCTTACAATCTCCCAGGTCACGTAATTCATTGAGGATACGTACCGGATTATTCCCTGTCAGAAAAATATCACATGACGGTTTAAAGCGAATACGAAATGTTTTCGACTCATCCGATACAGGAGTTTGATCTATGGTAAAAGATGGTTCTTGAAGAACTTCCGGGATCACAACTTCTTCTTCTTCGATCGGTGCACTTTCCTGTACAATCGTATTTTTCCCTTCGATAATGGCCTCAACTGTTGAAACTATCCCGTTATTACGTGACATATATGCCTTATCACCGGGTTCTGCGGCGAGCATGACGCGTATCTGATCGACCGATTTCAATGTGACATCAATAATTTCTTTCGTGACGATAAGCTTATTACTGCGAATCAGATCATACGCATTTTCCAAATGGTGAGTAAAATGAGAAATATCATCAAATCCGAACATCCCACCTGAGCCTTTTATCGTATGAAGGGCTCGAAAAATGGCATTGACAACGTCAGAATCGTCCGGCCTTTCTTCAAGTTCCAATAACTTTGACTCAAGCTCAGTCAGCAATTCATATGCTTCCTGTTTAAATGCTTGAATAAATTGATCCATCTGGCTCATAGAACTCCCTTCCTTGGGGTATCAAATGCCGCCGATACCGTATTCTTTACATACACGTTCATACCCGGTTGAACGGATCAATTCATGTAACGTATCTGACATTGATGACAGTACACATGTTTTTTTATCCGTTTGTGCGGTTTTAATGAGAGATATCAAAAGTTGAACAAAACTTACATCTGCCTTTTCAACCTCATGACAATGAACCTCAAGATATGTTGCTTTTTTATATTCTTTTACAAGGGAATCATAGGTTTCTTGCACAGATTCAATCCCGGCATCGCCGGTAATAGTGATGATCGTTTTCCCGTCAGATCTCTTTGCCGTCACTTTGGCCATAATGACCTCCTTCAGAGCATTTTTTGAATGGTTGCCAATAAATGCTCAGGCGAAAACGGTTTCACGATCCACCCGCTGCATCCGACCTTTTTGCCTTCGTCGATCTTGTCTTTTTGAGATTCAGTGGTAAGCATCAGAACCGGCGTAAATTTATAACTCGGATTCTTACGTACCTCACGAATAAAGTCTATACCGTTCATTTCAGGCATATTCAAATCGGTAACGATCATATCGACTTTACCGGTCTTGATTTTATCACACCCGTCTTTTCCGTTCGTCGCTTCGATCACATCGTAGCCCGCTTTTTTCAGCGTAAACGACACCATTTGACGCATTGAAGCAGAATCATCCACGATCATTACACATTTTCCCATAGTACCTCCTTACTGTTCAGCGGAAGAATCCGCTTTCAGCATTGATCTGAGCACGTCTCGCTCGGATTCCATCGTATATAATTTTTCAAGCCATTGCGCATCGACACCTTTTTGCGACTCACTGAGCGCTTCATCAAATTTGATAAACTTCTCAAGTGCGGTCTCTGTATCTTCTTTTAATTTCAACAGTGGCTCTACCACGTGTTCGATACGTTGACGGGTAATATCTTGAAATTGCATGTTCATAATGATACTGCCGATATCTGATGCCAATTGAGCCGCTTCATGAGTCAGATCGGTCAAGGAAATATTGACCGTGCTGATCGCTCCGTTTATTTCTTCCATTGTTTTTGAACTTTTTTCCTGCACATCTCGTGCAAGGTCCGAACTTCTCGAGACACTTTCGGTCGTCTCGGAATAGACTCGACCAATATCAGATTCGATCTTCTGCATTTTCGTACGAATGGTTCGTGCCGTCGTATTGGATCGCTCGGATAATTTACCCACTTCACCGGCTACAACCGCAAAACCTTTCCCGTTCTCTCCTGCACGTGCGGCCTCTATGGCTGCATTGAACGATAACAATCTTGTTTGATCGGCGATATACGCCACTTCCTTGACAAGGTCTTGAATATCGGCCATATCATGCACAATAACCTGAATATTATCGACAGACCCTTTTATTTCATCCATCACTTTCTGCATATTTTGCATCGCATCGTGAATAGTACGTTTGCCAAGCTCAAGTGCTCCTGTATTGGCACCATCCTGTGCGGTAAAACATTCCACTGCTTCTTTAGCCTTTTTCGCTTGTGATTCCGCCCTCTCGACGATATCCATAAAATGTGAGCCGATCTCTAATGCGGCAGTTTCGGTCTGGTTGATAACTTCTCCTAATTGTCCGGTTAAAACAGGCACTAAAATAGTGCTCTTTTTTAAAAATGTTGTCATAGACGCAATCATATGCTCAATGCGAAGCAATATTTCTTTTTCTTCAATACGGTATTGCTGCGCATACCCTGCGCGTAATTTCTTTACTGAAAACCATACGATAGCCCCGTTCACTGCCAGTACACAAAAAAAGAGCATGTATTGTACAGTGTGTGATGAAAACAAGAGTGGGATGATAAACAACATCATGCATACAAGTAACGCCCCGGTATTGATAAGGGTTGTTTTCTTTTCCGTCATATGAACCTCCCTGCATGACAAACAAGCATGTGATGTGCCACGATATCAAATCAATACACTGTGTCAAAAACAGTGAATATCACTGTTGCAGGCAGATAAGAAACACCACACATACGCAAGAAATCTTTACAGATTGCATGGTCTGGCACCACACACCTCTGACACACATACGTCATCCTGTCATAGATGACTCAAATCGAAATCACGACATTCTGCTATTCATGAGAGAACGCGGCAATACGATCAACCGTATTCGGCACCCCCTATAAAGAGAGCTTGGTAAAATCAGACCCTTGCGAAACTACCGTTTTTTGAATGTGTGCCCACCGCAAACCCCTCCCGTGAAAATCGGGAGGCGGGCAGAAAGATCTTCTGCCCCTACAAAAATTCTTACTGGAGCGGGCGCATATCATGCACCCGACTTCGTCCCCACATCCCTTTTTAGAAAATAAAGATAATTGAGAAATTTTTAATTTTGCAAAGATCTAAAAAATCAAATTTGCTCGTTTTGCGTTGTTTTCGAAAGGCATGGAGGTACAAATTCAAAATCAAGAATTTTTAAAAATGGCTCGAAAAGACAAATACCCTCTCTTCATTGAATTTCGTGTGATTATACGACACGCTCACTCGATGTCCTTCAGGAGGATGGCAGAAAGACCTTCATTGCCTACAGATAACCAAAATCTCACGTGTAGGGTGTGTACCAGACTTCGCCCCGGCACGTTTGTCATAAGAGGTACTATTGTATGCTGCGAATGAATATTGCAATGGTCTTTATGACTGATATTATTGTAATTAATGCCTTGATAAATAACATTTTTTGGTCTATACTGCGGGAAACATTAACCGTAATTGAAGGAGGTTATCATGAAAACTGCGCTCGTAATTACCGTGGCATGTCTGTTGGCACTGATCGGATGTTCAAAGGGAACCGGAGATTCGTCGACAAAGATAAAGGAACCGGACTCAAAGATCGTGTATGCGAAATGGGCTGACGGCGTCTACAAAGACAAAGAACTCAAAACGTATGCCGCGACCATTTCAAAGGCTGAATCTGTTGAACTTTTGGGTGAAGAAGAGGTCATCAAAACCGTAAACAATAAAGAAGTCACTTCTGTTGTTGTGCGAGTAAAACTTGCCGACGGCTTAGAAGTATATGGCAAAAAAGAGCTGTTTGCACAAAAAGCCGTTGTATTTGTTGATGACAATGCACAATGTTTCGTTCGTCCGACCCTTGACAGTGATGAATACTGTAAAATTCCGAAAGGGAAATTAGGATTTATCATTGAAGAAATGGAAAACGGATGGAAAAAAATATATATCGGTGAGATTATGATTAACGGACAAAAAAAATGGGTCACCCAGCAATGGGTCAATTCAGGTATCAGCACTGATGTCAATTTAGTAAAAGATGCCAAGAAATTTGAAAAAGCCCTTTCGATACTTGCAAAAGATCAAGAGAATGCCAAAAAAATGCTCACAGAGCTTTCAGACGGCAGCAGCACGCTTTTTTCTGATCTCGCACGTATCGAGCTCAACAAATACGACACATCCTCGACTCCGAGCGATGATGAAGCTGCTCCTACCGATAATTAATCACTCATAGTTTTGTGACGATCTGCCAAGAGACACGATTTATCGTGTCTCTTGTGTAGTTATCGCATGTATCGTTTGAAAACGACATGACGCTTTCAATAATTTAAGTCCTTTGCAAAACGATCATTTTTTGAATTTGTGCCCACCCCACACCCCTTTTTAGGAAAAAAGATAATTTAAAAACTTTGAATTTTGCAAAGGTTATTTCAATTTTTTCATACACAAGCATGCCCGCCGCGTATAACTGACGGGCAGATGCCATGCCGCTACTCGCCTGATCGGACGCCTTTACGAAATTCAAAGCATCTTCATGCTCGTTATTGTCAAAACAGTGTCGTGGATAAATAAGCGAACGGTAGGGACTACCTCGATGCGATGCGTTATATAAAATATTTTGTAGCAACGGAAAATCGTATTACTCTCCTTGAGATGATCATCGAGAGATCGCATCACGCCATAAAACAATTTTTTTCGTATGGTGAGAACATGATTTGAAAAAAATAGTCGTCGTGCACCTATCTTGACAAGCACATTCCTGCCGTACGTTTGGAGTAATCACATATCACTCGCGTACTCCTGCGCAAAATGGTGTGTCGTGTATCAAGCCCTTTATCAGCGAATGTCCATTGTCCAGGCCGGTTTCCCTTTTTCTTCAAATTTCGTTGCGATCACCGTTGCTCTACCTTCTTTTTTCACGATGAATGCAGTACCGGTTAACGGATCGATAGTTTTTTCAACCAATTTGACCCCGCCTTCAAGATATGCACGAAGACAGATAATTTGTGATTTCGCTTTTTCTTTACTCAAATGAATTCTGTTATATGACGGCATCGCGGTCGCATAAAAGATATTCCCCAACATGTTTTTGTAAAATGGCGGACGTTGTGCATCAAATTCAGGTTCTGAGTCATTCTCGCTTTTCAGTTGATAATACGGGACCGTATACGAATTACTATAATCCGAAAAGGTCTTGTGAACCTTGCGGTAAAGCTCATGTTTGTCAAAAAACGGCCATCTGACAATATATCCGTATATCAATTTTTCATGATAACGTGTATTCACGGACGCATTCGGAAAAATAGCACCGACAGTCATCTGCTCTACCGATTGCTCAAACGTCGTGTATTCTGCCGCAACCGCTCCGGAAAACATTGAATCGATGTGTTGTTCAATATAGAGAAGGTGCTGAGAAAAAGTCGGGACATCAACAATGTGCGATCCGCGCGTAAACGTGTACGGAAATTCCACCATCAACATGGTCATTGCTCGAGTAACTGAGGCACCGATCAACGTATGATTACCGTTATACAATGCACGCATTATACTCCACAATTCATCATAACGTGTTCGCGCATCACGGATCTTACCGTTCACAACCATACGATTGACCGCCCACAATTCAAGTTTGATCCAATTGAGAAGTTTGGTATATCGAGGTATTTTGCCATCCCATTTCAATTGGTTGTAGGGAATAGAAGCAGGAGCGCGCATGAGAATCTCTTCAAGCTGTTTTCGCGAGCCTATCGTTTCGTTGTATACATTCGCAATAGTGTTGTCATCATAATTTCGATCATTAAGTGCTTGTGCAATATCTTTGGGAAGTGCGGTTAATCCGTCCTCTTTTTCCGAATAATCTACCAACTCCATATACAACGCTTCAGACTCTGTCGTATGAGGAGTAAATGTAATGGTCGGTTCAAAAGGTTTTGCTTTGGGACTATTAAGCAGTATCAACACATACAGCAATACCCCGAAAATATTGACCAATGACACAAGGGTGATGCCGGTTATGCGAAGGGGGATCTTTAAATTGCCGTATGAGTGTGATAAATACCATGCGAATATTCCGATCGCAACGATACACAGTGAAATGATATTCACCGTATGCATACCGAACAACACAAAACTTACCGCAAGCAACAACAGATAATGAATTGCACTGAATTTGAAATAACGCTCCATACACGCCTCCTTTTTATTGCAGACGGTTCGTTACATACATATCAGCGAATCGCCTTCCCTATCAGATCCTGGAGTGAAACTACGCCGCGAGCATCACAATATGCGTTGATCTCATCTATTAATCGCATCGGCAACATCGGATCATTAAAAAGCGCGGTGCCTACCTGAATCGCCGAAGCACCGGCCAAAAAGAACTCGATCGCATCTGTGAGTGTCGCAATACCGCCCACACCGATGATCGGTATATGCGGATATTTCTTTTTCACCTGATAGACCATTCGAAGCGCGACCGGTTTGATAGCAGGACCGGAAAGTCCCGCGACGGTATTGTGAAAAATCGGTTTCCATGTGTGAATATCAATTGCCATACCGAGTAATGTATTGATCAGTGTCAGACCGTCAGCGCCGCCTTCGATCGCGGCACCTGCCATCTCGGTAATATCTGTCACATTCGGTGAAAGTTTCACAATGACCGGTTTTGCGGTAAACCGTTTCACGGTACAAGTGACCGTGTGAATATTCTCGCATTTTAATCCGAACGCCATTCCGCCCTCGTGCACATTAGGGCACGACACATTAACCTCAACCGCTTTGATCGCTGATGACGTGTTGCATAAAGCCGCCATTTCACCGAATTCTTCGATCGTTTTTCCGGCAATATTGGCAAGCACCGAGATCCCTTTTGCTTCAAGCTCAGGACATTTATTGGTTATAAAATGCTTCATCCCCATATTATTCAAACCGATACTGTTCAATAAGCCTGCAGGGGTCTCCCAAATTCTCGGCGGGGGGTTGCCTTCGCGCGGATCTAGAGTTAAACCCTTACTTGATACGGCGCCGAGTTTTGCAGGATCATACAGATCACTGTATTCATCACCGTATCCGTACGTTCCTGATGCGGTCATCACAGGATTTTTAAATGTAACACCTGCGATGGTTATCGTCAAATCTGCCATACAATATCACTCCCCAAAAAAACCGGTCCGTCTTTACATACCAATTGATATCCCGATTGTGTACGAACGACGCATCCGAGACACACGCCCACACCGCATCCCATATTTTCTTCTAACGACACATATATTTTTTTCTTTTCGGTAACCACACGCTCCGTGATACACTTCATCATGATCGACGGGCCGCACGTCATTACCGTGTCAAATTGCGCCAATGCATCGAATAACCCGTGTGCGGCAAACCCTTTCGTGCCTTTGGTCCCGTCATCGGTAAATAAACGCACGTTATGCTCGCCGATCATGCTGCGAAGATCGTCCAGATAATCTTCATCCGCAGTACGAAGCCCCGCAAAAAACACAAACGGCTTGCCTTCCTGTTGCAATTGCCGTGCAAGATACACAAGCGGTGCGATCCCGATCCCACCGCCGACAAGTGCGGTCATCCCTTCGGGCACGGGGAATGTGTTCCCTAACGGACCCAATATATCAAGCTCATGACCTGTTTCAAAACGTGACAATAATTCCGTCCCGCGTCCGACCACTTTATAATAAAACACCAATGTGTCGCCGACAACATCACCGATACTTATCGGGCGACGCAGTATCGGATCAAAGGTATCACTTACCTTCAACTCATAAAACTGACCCGGTTGTGTAAGTTCCGCCAGTTCGGCATCACGTACAACCAAACGATAGATCGAATATGCAATTCGTGTATTTTCAACTATCGGCACACATTTTTGTTTCATACCCACTGCTCCTTTTCGCAATCAAAGATCTTCCCGTTCACAACGGTAAATCGAGCCTTTCCCGTCATTGTCTTACCTAAAAACGGCGTATTATATGTTTTTGAATGTATACTTTCTTTGGTGAGCGCCCACTCTTTATTGATGTCGATAATACTGAGTGATGCATGATGTCCTTTTTGAATTCTGCCATAACCCGATAACTTGAGGATCGCCGCCGGTGCCGACGACCACATCGCCGCAAGCGAACCCAAACATACTCCATGTATGCGGTATAATTCCAGCGATAACGGCACCAGCGTCTCAAATCCGATAATACCGAACGGCGCCGACTCAAACCCCTTCGTTTTTTCGTCCATGAGGTGCGGCGCATGATCGGTAGCGATCGCATCGACCGCCCCGAGTTTTATCGCTTCTATCAATGCTTTTTTATCATGCTTGCTGCGTAACGGGGGATTCATTTTATACATTCCATCGTTACCCGGAATATCATCATCACACAAGGTAAAATGATGCGGTGTCACTTCACAGGTGACGCCTACACCGGCCTTTTTGTAGCGTACCACAATTTTTATACTTTCTTCGGTGGATACATGACACATATGCACACGAGAACCAGCGATCTGCGCCAACAGACAATCGCGATAGGTACGCGTATCTTCAACGGCGTTATAAATAGGTTTAAGATGCAATGCATCAGCTTTATGACCTGCGTTTATCACACCGCCTGCACGGAGTGAATCATCTTCGGCGTGAGATAAATACACGACATTCTTTTGTTTGCAATCGCGAAATATATCCAGAAGCACATTGGCATCATCCTCACTTTTCCCGTCATCACTTACGGCATACACGCCATCGATATCAAGAAACGGAGACTTCGCATGCCCCGCCAAACCTGTCGCTCCGGCAACGGCTTGAAACACCTCGCACATCGCATGCGCTCGTATTCGATCGTTCACTGCCTGCCAGCGTTCTGCAGAATCACATACCGGCTGAGTATTCGGCATTGCCACCAATGCGGTTATTCCGCCGCACACCGCTGCTTTTGTTCCGCTTGCAATATCCTCCGCATCGGTCTTTCCCGGATCACGAAGATGTGCATGAAGATCGATTATCCCGGGAAACGCGTATAAACCATGCATATCGATCACACGATCGGCATCACTCTCTGCGATGTCATCGCACGCAATGATCGAATCATTTTCAAGAAGAATATCCCCGAGTTTCGGTTCGCAATGCGGATTGACAACCATCAGATTGGTGAGGCGTGTTTTCATAGCTAATCGTCTCCCTTTCTGGTAAGTATAGCAGAAGCGGTTTGAGCAATCAACGGGAAAGGCGACCAATGATTTTAATTGCATAGGGATGAACTAGCCCGCAGCAAGTTACGGGGTATCGAAACCATAATTTGAGAGTTATGCAAAATAACTATTTTTTTGATTTGTACCCACCCCAAACCCCTCCCGCATCTCGGTACGATTGCTTACGCAATCACTCGATGACCGTCGGTAGGGGCTAAACTTGTTATATAGTGGGGACTTCGTCCCCACACCCCTTTTTTAGCGAATAAAGAAAATTTGTAATTTTTGAATTATACAAAGGTCTAAAATTACTATTTTTTTGATTTGTGCCCACCCCAAACCCCTCCCGTGAAAAATCGGGAGGGGCTTAAATTGTTATATAGTGGGAACTTTGTCCCCACACCCCTATTTAGTGAAAATAGAAACGTGAAAAATTTCGAATTTCGCAAACGTCTCAATTCTATAGTTATGCGCCACCCCAAACCCCGCCCTTTTCTTTTGGGCGGGGTTTAATTTCTAATATAGTGGGGACGAAGTCAAAAGATGGCAGTTTTGGAAATGATTCAAGTAATTTTTTTATTTGAGGGTTTTCTATTTACCGAACAAAATACACACGCTACAATCAGCCATGTCAAACGTTATTGTCATCAAAAAAGAAGCACACGTTGATATCACTATTTCGCGATCTCTTTTTCGCGGTGAGAGTTTTATCTGTGCCGACCCGCAAGAAGTAAAACCGATACTCGAGCGATTACGGGCCGCTACACCTGATGCGAATCATCATTGCTGGGCATATCGTATCGGTATGAAAGGTGAGCATACCCGCTACAGTGACGACGGTGAACCGCATGGTACGGCAGGTCCGCCGATACTCGATGTGCTCGTAAAAAAAGACATCACCAATACACTCATCGTCGTTACGCGTTGGTTCGGCGGTGTCAAACTCGGCACAGGAGGCCTTGTACGTGCATATTCCGATGCCGCAAAATCAGTGTTGGAATTATCGGAACCCGGCGAATTGATCGAGACATGTATCTTCGAATGCACTATTTCCTACAGTGCAATGAATCCGTTTGAAAACGGTCTTGCCGCTTTAAACGCAACGATCACCGAACGTTCATTCACCGATCACGTATACTGCATCACGCACGTACCGCGTGAAAATTCAGAAGCGTTTCGTTCATTTTTCGCCGATTGCACGGCAGGAAAAGGTGTGGTGAATTTGAAAGAAACGATGTTTTTGTAAACGATGAGATCTTTGCAAAACAACTTTTTTTTAATTGCCCCCCCCCTTCAGGCAGGGATGAACCCTGCGACACGTCCCCACACCCCTTTTTAGAAAAAAGAAGTCGTGGAAAGTTTGAATTTTGCAAAAGTTTCATGATACTATTTTTTATACCAAAAAAATAGTATACCGTCGGAATATATTTGCCGCCTGTGATACGGTAGAACTCATTTTCTCTCGTTTCAATGTAGCATTACGCCGGCGTCTCTCCCTTCACACGAAACTATGATATTGAATATTTTCGTTTTTCAGATATACTTTTATTACGGTCTTACAATAGCAAAACGTTTGGGAAATGCATGGAGTTCACTGTATTCACAAGGAGGCCTTATGTCGCAAAAAGCCCAAGAGCGCTGGCAAAAAGATCAACAACTCGGAAAATCGCAGTATATCGTGCGATATGGAGTTCTTTTTTGGGGCATCCCCACAGGTATACTGTGGTCAATTATTATGCATTTTTTACAACCGCAAGATACGTGGTATATTCGACCAATCATAGCAATGATCATCTTCCCGTTAGGCGGGATTTGGTTCGGTAAATGGCTATGGAATACGAATGTCAAAAATTTCGGCTTACAAAATCCCGAACAACACGACAAGACATCGGTATGAATGTAAATAGCGAAGAAATACCGACTCGGTTCACCGAGTGGCAGAACACGGTTACGCGACCGAGGTACTCAATCGCAGATAGTCGGGTACGCCATGGCAAAAACAGGGAGAGCAAAAATCGATACCACCGTTAAAAAAGTCGTGTACGAATTACTGCATCCTACGCTTGTGTTATATAAACGATCCACAAGGAATACGGTATGAAAGTTGATGTCGAATATCTTCGTTTTATGTGGCCGATGCGACATTTTCTGATCACGACAGGTGATATCGCACACAAAACGAATATAATCGCAGTGAGCTTCTGCATGCCGGTATCAAAAGAACCTCCCCTCATTGCGTGTGCTGTCGGACCACACACCCTGTCGTATCAACTTCTCACCGAGACTCGCGAATTCATTGTCAATGTTCCTTCGCAGGATTTACATAATGCGATCTGCTTTTGCGGTTTCAATTCGGGTCGTGATGTTGATAAGTTTAAAAAAACAGGGCTTACCGCCGAACCGGCACGCAGTGTCCGTACACCGATCATCGCAGAATGTATCGCACATATGGAGTGCACCGTCACACAGGAGATAATCACCGGTGATAAAATACTTATTGTCGGGAAAGTAGTGGAAGCATATGCAGATAATTCCGTCGCACCATCAGATGCACCATATTCCTATGCCCTGGGAGATTTCCCGCACCACATATATTCCACACGATTCAAATGATAAGGAGTAGAAAGAATTACGACTATGACCATACAACACACCATTCTGCACAATCTCTGCTACACCGAATTGGTGTATGACAGGATCAATAAAAAACTCGGCTCGGCAATGTCCCGCAAAGACATTGAATCGCTCATCCGTGCAATACTCACCGATGTTGATTCAAGCATTGAAAAAATCGGCAAAAACTATTATGTGACAAGCCGTAAGCATGGTATAATCGTCACGATCAATGCAACGACACAAAGAGTCATTACAGTTGATAGTGTGCAATTATGAAACCACTCGTGCACTACTTTTCATCAACAGAAGGCGGTAATCTATGATCCTCAAAATCGCAAAAGCGATACTGCGGTGGCCCTACTTCACGTTCGTCTTCCCTGTGGTGCAATCTCACTTTTTGCGTCGGTTGTTGACGAAAACGAATAACTTCAGCACTACCAAATGGCTTGGCACGCCCATTCTCCAGAACGTCCTGGACTTGTGGACGATACAGGAAACTATTACCGAGCTTCGCCCAAGTCTTTTGATCGAATGCGGTACAAACCGAGGCGGCTCATCACTTTTTTATGCACATTTATTCGACCTGATGAACCATGGTGAGGTCATAACCATTGATATAAAAAATCTTCATGATATTTCCCACCCTCGTGTGACCTATTTGATCGGCAATTCGACCTCCGATGAGATCGTTGCGGAAGTACAAAAAAGAGTTGCCGCATGCTCAGGTCCCGTAATGGTAATACTTGACAGCGATCACTCGCGAGAGCATGTCCTGCGTGAGCTTGAATGCTTCACTCCGCTTGTAACCGCAGGAAGTTACTGCCTTGTGCAAGACGGTATAGTCGACACCCTGTCATTATTAAAATCGTTTCGCCCGGGTCCGTTGCCGGCGATTCGAGAGTTTGTAAAATCACACAAGGAGTTTGAAATAGACCGCGAAAGATCCGAACGATTTCTTATCACCTCTCATCCGGAGGGGTGGTTGCGTCGGATACAATAAGTCCCAGCCTTATGGTCAAAGCGAGCTGTTCAACGTTCACTACCCCGTCATCCTTCGGATGCCACCCCTTCAGTGTGAAGGGGAATTAATTCGGTTGGGGCGAGGCGACCTCGCCTTTACAACAACGTGAGATATGCCTGTAGAGAAAAGACGTGTTTGAAACACGTCTCTACACGAATCGACAAAAAAAGGCATGATTTCTCCTCACTAGTATGTTCGTCGAAATGACAATACAAATAATTTAGCTCCCCCTCGCGATTACGCGTTTCCCCCTCTTTGCAAAAAAGAGGGGGAAAATAAATCGGCCTTAAAAAATCAGCGTAAAATAATACATTTGTAAAGACGTAGCATGCTACGTCTCTACGGAAAATATTTAGGTGTCATTATCGGGCTTGACCCGATAATCCAGCGAAATACATATGGATTCCCGTTGGAATTTATCCTCGTGGAAACGGGGACGGGAATGCCACAGAATACAAAATTTTTGTGGCAAGACAATAAGCAAGACTGGAGTTTTGAAGTTGTGCCATCCCCAAACCCCTTCCGTTGAATTCGGAAGGGGCTTTAGGATTTTATTAGCGGGGACTTACGTCCCCGCACCCCTAAAAAAACTTCATACACCGGGAAATCTCATAAAAGACATTAAAACATCAGTAAAAAAAGACAAAAAATGTCAAACCGACAATGCAAACAATTTAGCTCCCCCTCGCGGTTACGCGTTTCCCCCTCTTTGCAAAAAAGAGGGGG
>CAYRFE010000043.1:0-23178 GCA_964423645.1 uncultured bacterium
ATATAGTATTTTTTGGGGAGATACCCCGTAGCTTGCTGCGGGGTAGTTCATTTCGCAACGGTGCAAATTTCTCGAAACTTACTTTGGAGTTGCTATGATAGTTTGAACGTTGGAAGGGGCGTGGTAATTGTAGGGTCTTAAAAAAGAATTAAACCCTTGTAAAATTACTCACACAAAAGAAAAATGAGGTTTTTGGGGTAGATACTCGAATTTAGTAACATTTTTGGAATACCACGCAGTTTGCTACAGTTCATTCCCCGTGTAGTAGCGGATTTTTTATTTATACTATCTTTCACAATGTAAGTTATTCCTAACTTATGGTCGTTTATCTGAAATACGTGTCACCTTATCCGGTTTGATTTGGTAAGCGAATATTAATGCGTATACTGAATACGGAAGGGGGTGATGTGTATGAAGTATGTTAATACTGTTGTTGCGGCAAAAGCGAATCCTACTCTTAAATATAAATGGATTCCTCTTTGTTGTTGTCAATGGGATCTTTGTCAGTATTGTATTGAAGCGTGTATGCCTACAGGCAATTCCGATAATATCGGAAGACCGGTACTTTAATCAGTCTATACGGGAGAGTGCAAACACTCTCCTCACTTATTTTTGGGGAGGTAATATGTTTCCTGCACTTAAGCGACCATATAAATTACAAAATCCTTTATCAACAATTCAGAGAATATCTGACATTCTTGAAAGGAACGGAATTTTACCGAATATTGTATTTTCAGGTAATCCATATCCTGGTGTATACTCAATGAGCGTTAAGCTTGATGATGCACGAGGAGGTTTTCAAGCACATGGAAAAGGTTCAACATATAATTATTCCCATGCGAGTGCGATTGCTGAATTTATAGAACGAATTCAAAACGGTTTTTATGCACAATATTCACGTGTTATCCAAAATAAAATTGCCCATGAAGTTGGTTTTTATTACTTTCCTGATGAAAAAATAATCAGCAAAAAAGAAGTTTTAGCACTTTCTGAGGCTGTACTTGATGATATTGTTCCACATTCTGGTGAGGGGAGAAAAGCGTATCTTGACGCATATTTTCACCGATTGGAAGAAAATGGGCAATCCGGTGTTGTGTCGGTGCCATTTTATGATGTTACACATGACTCATTACAGTATATACCTCTGAACTTGTTATTGTTGGGAATCGGATCAAATGGCATGGCAGCAGGAAATACAATCATTGAAGCAATATTCCAAGGCATTTGTGAGATAACCGAACGTTGGGCCGGTGCTGAAATATTTCATGGATTATTAACTCCGCCTACTATTTCAAGAGATATCTTACAAGAATACAATGAAGAATTCCACGCAATCGAAGAAATTGAAAAAAATGGGGATTATTTAGTGGAAATAAAAGATTTTTCTGCAGGAAAAAACATTCCGGTTGTTGGAATAATTATATATGATACAAAAAAAGAAAAATATCGATTGAATATTGGCTCAGACACATCTTTTCAAATAGCATTGAGTAGGTGCATTTCCGAGATTCATCAAGGCATTGCTGATTCAGATCAATTTAAAGCATCAATGTTGACAGTACCAAAGGTTCTTGATCAAATATTTCTGGATGATTCATACATTGCTCAGGAGAAGCGCGAACGACAGTATGCATTATTCAGTAAAGACAATAGCGGAGCGTTCCCGTCTACCTTGTTTGGTGAAAATCCAAGTTATCAAGTAGATTCGAAAACATTTACAACGTGTGCAACATACGAAGAGGATGTTTTACGGTTAATCTCTTGGTTTAAAGCGAATGGACGGACTGTGTATATCAGAGATGCTTCGTTCTTAGGATTTCCTACTGTGTGGGTATATGTGCCGGAAATATCAGTAAAAGGTAAAAAAAATATGCCATTAAATGAAAAAGATTCAGATTTTAACATAACTGAACATGATCGAATTCTTATGACGTATTTTAGATTTGCATCACTCTCAGATGATGAAATTGCCGATGTCGCGAAAGTATTATCGCGGTTTAGCCCTGATATGAAAATTGAAGACGCCTTTCGTACTGAATTAACTGAAGAATCACCGTATAAAGGGATTACTACCGGTTTTTTGTTAACCTTGTTATGGTATTACCTTGGAGATATTGAAAAAGCCGAATTCTTTTTTGATCAATTTATGAAAAAAGAGGATAATCGTATCCTATACAACAGAATTGTGCATAAATATCTTCAACTTAAAAAAGAAAATTCATCGGAAATAGACATCCGTAAAGTATTACTTCTTGAAAAGTATGATAGTGAGGTTGTAGATGAGGTTTTACATGATTTGAGAAATCCCAAATTGATATTTCAATATATGAAATTTCCTGTTTGCCCGGAATGTTCAATCTGTGCGCTCAGCGTAGATTGTCTAACAAAATACCGTATGGAAATATCCAAGCGATTGCATAATGAGTTTAAAAAAAATGCGATCGATCAGCGTTATATTTCTGAAATATTTCAAAAAATGTGCAGTAATGTATGATATTAAAGAAAAAACCGAGCACTATACGTATAGTGCTCGGTTTCATTTTCAAGCATCACCTTGATGATAACGATATCGTAACTGCACTTGATGTGATAGGTAATGCAATTGTATCAAATAAAAATTCTATTATAATCGGATGTATACTGATTTTTATCTCGGCGATATTAGCATTTCCAACGCCTTTTGTAACAGGTTATATTCTTGATATTGCAATTCCCAAAAAAGAAATCTTATTAGTTCTCTATGCCGGAATTTTTATGTTAATATCATTACTGTTACGAGGAATATTTCAATACTCAACAGGCATGTTGTTTTTTATCGTTAATAGTAAAATTATATTACTTATCCGAGCAAAAATGTTTAACAAAATTACTCACATGTCATTTAAGGATATCCACCAATTAAATACAGGATATTTTATGTCACGAATACAAGATGATCCGCCACGATTGGCATTGTTATTTGGCGACACCATTGTGATAATGGTGACAAATATACTCACCATTTGCGTCGGTATCAGTATGTTATTGTATATTGACGCAGTATTGACAGCTATTACAGCCGCACTGTTGATAGTTTTATTATTTGTTATGAGATATTATGGTGTTAAGATTCGTAATATCATGAGCATTGTTTCAGAGAAAAACGCTAAAACAGTTAAAAGTTTACAGGAAAATATTGATATTATTGAATTATCAGCGCAATATCGGCGGCGAGTTTTTCCGGTACGACGGTATATAAAATCATCGTTTGACACATTTCGTTCCTTTATTAGATTAGAATCACTAGAAAATATGAGCGGCAGTGTATTGATGAGCATATCTGGTATAATACCTATTATTCTTATGATCTTATGCGGATATTATATAATTTATATGAAAATGACGGTTGGGAAATTTGTTACATTTATGGGGGTTTCAGGCATTATTGTTGGTCCTGCATCAGCAGTCATAGGATTTAACATTGAGTTGCAAAAGGTCGTAGTCGGGTTAAAACGCGTTGGAGAAATATTATCGTTGCATCAGGATGAGACCTTTGAAGAGTCTATAAATGAACTTCATCCTCACGTAATATCATTTGAGAGTATTGATTTTTCATATGGAAACAGAAAAGTAATCAAATCAGTTGACATCACTCTCAAAAAGGGGGAATGTATCGGTTTTGCAGGTCCATCGGGTAGTGGTAAATCAACATTGGGCAAAATTATTGCAGGTTTATATCCTGCAAGATATAGTGTTCGAGTAAATCTTCAAAAAGTTAATGCAATGAAATTCCAACCATTTATGCAGAAAATTGCTATTGTAATTGATCAAGAAACTCAATTATTTTCTGGAACAGTGCGAGAGAATCTTCTCTTGGGAAAAGTCGATGCAACAGATTCTGATTTGTTGCAGGTATTGAAAAAAGCACAAGCAGATAGCTTTATAATGGAATTACCAGATGGGATGAATACCTATGTTGGCGAAAACGGAAGCATGTTCTCAGTAGGTCAAAAACAAAGGATCGCGATAGCACGTGCATTACTTGCCGATCCCTATATATTAGTGGTTGATGAGAGTACCGCGAATATCGACAATTTAACAGAAAAGAAAATACTTTCGATATTAAAAGAATTATCAAAAAATATGATAATAATCGTCATTGCACATAAACTTGAAGCTTTAACAGATCTTGATACTATTTATTGGATAGAAGAAGGACAAATAGTTCTTCATGGCACGCATGATGAACTATTAAAACAGGCAGGAGCTTATGCGAATCAATACAAGAGATTGATTGTTAGTGAAAGTAACAAGCCGTAAGAAAAAATACTTGCGTATAAACATAAAATAGCACATACTAAGTATTAGTTGAACAGAGGTATAAATACATGAGATGGATTCCCCTGTTTTTATTTATTATGTTTTCAACGGTAGCACACGCATTCTCATTATCTGAAACACTCGCTGAAGCCAAACACCTTCAATCAAGCGGAAGTGATGATGAGGCAATTGTATATCTTGAAAAAGCCCTCACTGCACATAACAACGAACCGCGAATTAAAGTGTTTTTAGGTCGCCTTTATCTTGCAAAAGCAGCCAATATATATAACCCTTGGAAAAAGATAAAATACGCAAAAATCGGAATGAAACTTCAGGATGAAGCAGTTGTGACTGAGCCTCGCAATATATTTATCAGACTTGAGCGCTATAAAGATAACATGTATCTGCCGATATTTTTAAAAAGAAGTGAAGAGGCCTTTAAAGATATACCGGTATTAATTCAGTTGATCGAGTCTGTGTCAAATGATGAATTGATGCGGGAATTTAAAATTTGGGACAGTTTTAACCAATATCATCCTCAAAATCCTGATGATGTACGAATACGAATATTTTTAATGCAAATTGTGTACTATTTTGCCGGAGATGCGTATGCCCGGCGCGAAGACCAAAAAACAGCACAGGCGTATATGGAAAAGTGTTCTTCTCTCGGAATTGATATGGCATTCGGTATTCGTGCGTACAGTTGGTTGAAAGAGCGAGAATGAAGACAAAAATCTGCGGCGGAATCAAACAAATACTTATGGTGTTGTTTTCCGTTCAACTCATAGCAGTATTTTTGACATTTGTGTATTATCATGGGAAATATTCCACAAGCCAATTGGTGTCCGGGTGGTTCAGCGATTTTCGTTTTTATTTATATATGAATAGTATCGCGATGATATTTTTCCCGTCGTTGTGTTTTTTTCGGTTCCTTCTTTCGAAATATTTGAAAAAATACTACACGGTTTTATTACTCCATCTTGTTCTTTTACTCAGTTCGGCATATGTCGGGACGCTTTGTGCGGTGGAAATAATTAAATATGTTTTTTGGTATGAATTTAATCATGACCAGGTTGTGTGGAGAATACGCGATAATTTTATTATCATTAGTATTATTTATATATGTTATATGGCGGTATATATGTTCAGAAAACATTATTCAAAAAAGAACAAAGAAATTGAAATATTGAACCGACTGCGGGCTGAATCCAAATTTGCGGCATTGCAATCAAAAATGAATCCGCATTTTTTGTTCAATACATTAAATACGATTCTTGAGCTTGCAAAAACTGATTTGACAAAACTTGAAATAATAGTTGAGAATCTTTCAGAGATTTATCGTTATATAATCAATATTCATGATAATCAACTGATCGAATTAGGTATGGAGCTGAATATTGTTGAGAAATATCTAGAAATTGAAAAAATGCGGCTGGGGCATCGTCTTTTATATACGATTGACTGTCCGAAAGAAGCGAAAAATTGTATGGTTGTCCCGCTTATGGTCGAGGCTATGGTAGAGAATGCTATAATTCATGGCATATCGCTGAAAAATGATGGCGGGAGGGTCAGTATTCTCGTCAACAAAGATAATAATAAACTGATCATTACAATTGCGGATACAGGTGTCGGGTTTTATACAGAGTCGGCACGCAACGGGTTCGGTATACGCAGTGTAAAAGAACGATTGGCGTTATTATTCGGTTCTCGGGCACAGTGTCGTATTTCTACTCAACCCGGTGAAGGAACACATGTAGCATTGGAGATACCTTATGAAAATAACCGCATTGATCATTGAAGACGAAGACATCGCACGCACACGAATGAATGCACTGTTGGCGCAATATCATGATATTGAAATTATCGGGTCCGCATGTAACGGTAATGAGGCAGTGCATGAGATTGATACAAAAGCGCCCGATGTGATTTTTTTGGACATTCAATTGCCCGGTTTGAACGGGTTCGAAGTATTAAAACAAATACATCATAAACCATTTGTTGTGTTTGTAACCGCATTTGACACATATTCACTTGCCGCCTTTGAAGAAAACAGCATTGATTACGTTCTTAAACCGATTACCGAATCACGTATCGCAAAAGCTGTTGAAAAGATACGTGTATTTCTCCCCAAATCCTCAGATTCAATCTATGAAATAGTAGATAAGATCATTGCCCATAAAAGTCAAAAAGCATTTTTTTCGGTGAAGGACGGCCACGATATCCGCATAATTTCGGAATCAGATATCTACCTCTTTTCAGCAGACGAAAAATATGTATTTTTACATACATATGATACCAGTTATTATTATAACAGCACACTCAAAGATCTGGAGGAACAACTTACAGGTCAACAATTTTGTCGAGTTCATAAAAGTTGTATCATTTCGTTAGAGAAGATTCAGACAATTCAAAAAGCATTTCCTACCGGTATGATCGTGATAATCGCAAATAAAGCGCAGACGCGTATCCGTGTAAGCCGAAGTTATATCAAGGATTTTAAAGAACGTGTTCAAATGACAATTCTGTAAGCTTTCACACATCTTCGCCTTTACAAGTTTTGATTTTCCTGTATACTGAGCGAGTGTTAAAAAGCATTAATTCATATCTAAAAGAGCGTTATAACGCAGAAGATGTTGTCATCGCGGATTTTAATGCCTCAGGGGTTACCATTGCTCCTTGGGAGAGTCAGGTATTACAAAATGCGCTTACCGATAGGGTATTACAAAAAAAAGAGTTTGATGTTATACAAGAAAACAGCAATAATATTCACGTATTTATCTATTACAGTTTATCTCGAATAGTTCTTTTAAAGAATATTCAAGGCGAGTCACCCCAACCGGAGCGAATGTTTGCCGCGATCGAATTTATCATGTACAAAATATTGTATGTATCCGTTCAGACACAAATGCAGGAACAATACCAGGTCATACAAACATTAAAAAAAGAAAAAGATGAATCAGTGTCACGAACCGCTGTCACAGCTGACCGTTCGGCGTATGTGCATGCCGAACAACTTGAAAAAAGACTTAAAGATCTGTCGTCAAAATATGAGCAAATCGTGCAAGAGAATACCTCTATGAGTGCTATTGTTCAACTGACCAAAGAAGAAAATCTTTCTTTGAAAAATTCGAATGATTCTTTGTATGCGAAATTGCATGAAAGCACATCAATGATGCAGGAAAAAGAAAAATTACTTACGGCACTTCATACCGCTCATGAAATGCTCAAAAAAGAGCATAGTGACATGGAATCATTATTGCAACGTATCAGTGAAGGACGAAAAAAGCTTGTTAAAATATACGATGCATTGGACGACCCCATATTAACATTAAAACATGATTATTCGATTGAAAGTGTCAATATGAGTGGCGCTCAACTCCAAGCTATCGAACCTGTTGACGTCATAAAAAAGCAAATGCACTGTTATCAATTACTCGGTTTTGATGCTCCATGCCCGTTTTGTTTTTTGTCCCTTGTAAAAGAGGATCAAAAACAATTGAGCCGCACGATCGAATGTGAAATACGCGGGGCTAAGAGGATATTCATACTCAATATGATCCCAATTACGGTAAATGATTCGATTGAAGTGGTAATTGAATATTTTAAAGATATCACCGATATGATGACCACGCTTGAAGAAAAATCCCAACTTGAAACCAAACTGAAAGATGAGATCGATGAAAAAGAACGCATCAAGGTCACGGTGGATTGGTCACAGGTTGATCGGGTAAAACAACTTACTCAGTTGATTGGTATGCTCAGGACGCAACAAAAATTTTATGAGAATAAAATCAAACGACTTGAAGTCATAATCGATAATCTCAAACAACATAAAGTAGTGGAATCCTCACGTACAAGTATGCTTTTTGAGATAACAAAAGTGATCAATCTGCTTCAAAATCTTGTTGCCGGAAAGAAAATCACTCTTTCTCATTTACAAGAACGCAAGATGGATGAGGCCATAAGTCTGATAAAAGATTATTCGGTCTTCTTACAAACAGATATGACTCGACTGGAAAGTGAGAATGATTTTTTGCGTAAGCAGGTTGAGGATTATGAAGCGATTATGAAACCGAACATTGATACACAAAAAACAATTTTACGCACGGAGGAAAATAATGGATGATATTTTGACATTAGCGCAACTTACGACTGCACGTAATCTTGCACTGGAGATAGCCCGCGTGACTGAGGCGGCGGCGCTTGCCAGTTTCCCGTGGATCGGTAAAGGGGATAAGAATTCCGCAGACCACGGTGCGACCGAAGCAATGAGAGCGGTGTTGTCGAAAGTGTATATTTCAGGGACAGTTGTTATCGGTGAGGGTGAATTGGATGAAGCTCCCATGTTATATAACGGTGAAAAGGTAGGACGTTGGGGACAAAATGATCCCGCTGTAGAAATTGCTGTTGATCCGCTTGAAGGCACTGCATTATGTGCAAAAAATAAACCGAACGCGATTACGTGTATCGCGATGACCGATGGAAAATTCTTACGTGCACCGGATATGTATATGTATAAAATTGTCGTGGGAGAAGATGCAAAGGGAACGATAAATATTAATGACACGCCTGCAGACAACTTTTTGCGAATTGCTCGTGCGAAAAAAAAGGATATAAGCGATCTGAATGTGATCACGATGGAGCGTGAAAGAAATCATTATATCATTGATGATGCACGTCGTCTCGGGTGCAAGGTTACGCTTATTTCGGACGGTGATGTCAGTGCGTCACTCTATGCGCTTTTGGATCGTTCACCGGTTGATGTCTATATGGGTATAGGCGGAGCACCGGAAGGGGTTATCACGGCTGCAGCGGTCAAATGCGTAGGCGGTGATATGCAAGCGAAACTTGCATTTGATATTACCGGGGGTATTTTGGATATTCCTGCGTTAAAAATACGATGTGCAGAAATGGGTATCACCGAATGGGACAAAGTGTATTCGGTGGAAGAACTCGCGTCGGGGCACTCATTATTCGCAGCGAGCGGGGTCACCGACGGGGAATTATTGCAGGGCGTACGTTCGTTGAAAAAAGGGTTTTCCGTCGAGTCGGTTGTGATGCGGTCACGAACCGGTACGATACGATGGATGCATTCCGAATATATGGCTGAAATGAAAGATAGTCAGACTGTCGCCAACAGTACTGAAGAGGTATAACTGCATGTTCTCAAACGATGTGTTATGGTTTGCGTGGGTTGTCGGTTTTTACGGGATCGGTCTTTTTATGTATAAACTCTTTCGTAAAGAAGGATTATATGCATTGATCGTGATCAATGTTATTCTCAGTAATATACAAGTTATGAAATTAATACCGATTTTCGGAATGACGGCGACGCTTGGCAATGTCATGTTTGCCAATATCTTTTGGGTAACAGGTATGCTTGCGGAGATTTATGGTCCGAAAGAGGCAAAGAAAGCGATCGCATTATCGGTCTTTACTCTTCTTATCATGGTGGTCGCGATGGATGTGACAATGTTATTCAAACCTTCGAAATTTGATACGATGCATGTACCGATCGTGTCGATCTTTACCTTTATGCATCGCGTTGCGGCAGCATCCGTCGTGGCTATGTTGGTGAGTCAATTTTATGAAGTATGGTTTCGTATGCTCATGAAGAAAAAAATGAATGATAAAGATCTGTGGTTACGATCAAATTTTTCTCTCATGACCGCGTATGCGATTGATTCGGTTATTTTTTGCGTTGGTGCGTTCGGTATGCGTATCGATACATCCCGACTTTTGCAGATCATATTGACGACATTTATTATGAAAATGCTTATAGGTATTGTAAATACTCCGTTTTTATACTGGGGTAAATCGCTTGCTATTTCAATGGGAGAATATTTCCCGCAAAAGAATGAAAGCTAACAGATTGAGGGAGGCGTGATATGTTTAAATGTTCACAGTGCATGTATGTTCACTGGCTTGAAGAAGTACCCGAAATATGTCCTAAGTGTATGGCAACGGGCACGTTTGCGTCAGTTATAGGGAAAGATAAGGATCTGATCGAAAAATCGCTTTATGGAAATGAACTTCTCATCGAAATGGCGGATACTTTGAATAAAGTTATTGACATTGCCAATGACGGTATCAAAGAACATGCCGATGAAGCGTGTGCGGATATGTATTCACGAATATATAAATCAAGTATTGAAATGGTACAGATGATCAAGGCTGAATTAGAAATGCATATAAAAAACGGCAGATGGGGATGATATGTTTCTTAAAGAAATGACGATATTCGGCTTTAAATCGTTTGCCGATAAAATTAATGTTAAATTCACCAAGGGAATGATTTGTGTGGTCGGCCCTAACGGATGCGGTAAAAGTAATATTTCCGATGCGTTACGTTGGGCTTTCGGTGAACAAAGCGCAAAAAAGTTGCGCGGCGGAATGATGCAGGACGTAATTTTCGGTGGTACGACAGAGCGAAAACCTCTTCAGATGGCTGAAGTCAATGTCGTATTGGATAATCAAAGCAAATTATTACCGATCGAATACAATGAAGTGGAAATCACACGTCGTGTTTTTCGCGATGGAGATTCCGAATATTATATCAATAAAAAACGATGCAGGTTGAAAGATGTACAGGATCTGATAACCGATACCGGTATCGGTATGAGTGCCTATTCTTTTATCGAACAAGGCATGATCTCTCAGATCCTTTCGACACGACCGGAGGAACGACGCGCGATATTTGAAGAAGCGGCAGGCGTAATGAAGTATCGTTCTCGGAAAAAAGAAACACTGAGCAAATTGGTAAGTACCGATGAAAACCTTAATCGATTGAAGGATATCATTTATGAGGTTGAACGACAGATGAAAAGCCTCGAACGGCAAGTTGAAAAGGCGGCGGTCTATAAAGAAAAATTCACCGTCATGAAGGAGAAAGAACTTCGGTATTATCATGTCACGCTTGCCTCATTTATAAACGAACGTGGTATATTAGAAAAAAAACTTAAAGAACATAAACAAAAAGGAACCGAGCTGTTGGTCACGATCAACAAATTGAATGCGGATGTGGAGACCTTGCAACTTCAGGCAACCGAAAAAGAACAAGAGTATCGCCAAAAAGAATCACAATTATATGAAAAAAAACTTGAAATGAATAAATGTGAAGCACAAATACAAAGTTTTGACAAGGACTGCGTCTACTATGAGAACGATATTCGGACGCTCTCCGAGCAAAATGAAGAATTGGATATTCTTGTCGAGAATATGCAATTGGAAGTTGCGATGTGGCAAAAAGACGTTCAGAAAATGACCGAACGTATTCAAGAACACGAACGATCACTTGAAACACGAGTGAAGAAGTCCGAATCTATGCGTGCAACGATCAACGAAGAAGAACAAAAATACCAAAAAAAGATCAATTCGCTTCTCGAGCTTATGAAAGATGAATCCAATGCTCGCACCGCTGCACAAAAATCCGCCAATGATCTTGAGCATTATACAAAAAACGCACATTCGCTCACGATTCAAAACGAATCACACAGTGCTGCCCGCGCACACGCAGAAAAAGAATTTGCAACGTTACAAAACGATGCATCAAATCTTTATTCACGCAGAAATGAACTGAGCACTGCTCACAGCACTATTCTCGGTAAAAAAGTAGAATTTTATGAGACGATCGCGAGACAAGAAAAAGAATTGCAATCCCTTCGGGATGATCTCACGAGATTTTCGGCACGTTATGAAGGTCTTGATATGCTTGATAAGCGGATGGAAGGCTTAAAAAGCGGCGTGAAACATGTATTGGATAAAAAAGATGAGTTTTCACTTAAGGGTATCGTCGGAGATTACTTGAATGTCGAAAAAGGGTTTGAACGTTTAGTGGATTTTATATTAGGAGACGCTGTTGAGATTATCGTGGGCACTCATGCAGTGTCGATGTCAGTAAAAGATTTTATTAACGCTCGTCAAAACGGTGAGCATGTAATGTATTACGGAGGAACAACATACACGCAAAGTGAGGTTCATGCGCAATCGATCTTACACAAATGTACCGTAAAAGATACTGCATTGAACACACTGTTTGAGGCGTTGCTCGGAAAAGTGATCTATATTGACAGCGTTGATACTGCACTGTTAAAAAAAGGATATACGATCGTCACTGCCGACGGTTCGGTTCATACACCTCACGGCACGATCACATATGCCGACATTGCACATCAAGGCATGGGTATCATTGAACGGAAAAATACAAAAAAGAGCGTGCAAAGTGATATTGAAAAGGTTAAAAAAAGTATTATTGATGCAGAATCAGCGCTGAACGAAAACAAAAAGATCATGGATGAGCACCTTCGTCATGCCGAGGCGGTAGCTGCTGATATACAAGGTGCAGAACAATTGATCGCCGATATCGAGAAAAAAATGGAATTTTTACAAAAGGATATCGAACGGTTTCAACTGGAGACATCGGCAAATGATAAACAAATTTCATTATATGAAAAAGAGATCGCATTTATACAACAATCATTGGGACTTCATGACTCAACACTGAACGAAATTAAAGTAAAAACTATTACGGAAGAAAATGAAAAATTGGCGTTCCAAAAGAATATACAACACCTGAGAGACGAACTTGATAAAGAACTCGCTGAAATTGCGCTAATGAAATCTGATCTTGCCCGTAACCGAGCAGAGTTACAATCAAAACAAAATGATTGTAAACGCGTGCAATCCGTTATACAGGAAAACTCATTGCGTATTTCTCACAATGAAAAAACAATTATTACTCATCGTGCGAAAATCGAAGAATCCCGCACGTCACAACTTGCCGCGCGTGAATCGGTCACCACGTATCTGCATGAGATCGCATTTTCGGAATCCAATAATGTGCAATGTGCCGAGGAGATCGCAACGTTGAAAGGCACGATCAATGAAAGATCGACTTCGTTACGACGCTATGATGACGAATATCGTGTGCTGCAATCAGCTATTACCGATTCCGAGATCGCATTCAATCATTGTAACGGGATCATTAGTCAAAACAGCGAGTATATTGCCACAAAATATGATGTGCAGCTTGCTGCCGTCACTCCGGAAATACCCGATGGCTATAAACCTGAAGATGAAAAAGATGAGATCGATGCACTCGTCGCGACAATTCGTTCACTGGGATCGGTCAACCTGACCGCCCTTGAAGAATTCACCGAATTAAAAGAACGGTATGACTTCCTCGTTGATCAAAAACGGGATCTTGATGATGCCAAAAATCAATTGACACAGGCGATCGATCATATCGATGAATTAAGTAAAGAACAATTTCTTGACACGTTTTATAAAATCAAAGAAAATTTTGTTATTATTTGCCCAATGTTATTCAACGGTGGAAAAGCTGAGATGGAGCTTATAATGGAAGAGGACGGAGATATTTTGAATGCAGGTATCGATGTCAACGTAAAACCACCGGGAAAACGTTTGCAAAACATCAATCTGCTTTCGGGAGGAGAAAAAGCTCTTGCGGCAATTGCACTGTTATTTTCAATCTTTAAAGTCAAACCTGCACCGTTTTGTGTATTGGATGAGATCGATGCTCCGCTTGATGACGCCAATATCGGACGATTTGTTGATATGTTGACGGATTTTACCGAGAAGACACAATTTCTCATCATGACGCACTCCAAGGCCACAATGGAAAAGGCTGACGTGTTATACGGTGTGACCATGCCTGAGGCCGGTATCAGTAAAGTGGTGTCAGTGCAATTTAAAGAGGCTGTCGTATGAATGTTTTTGAAAAATACCGACAAGGCGTACAGAAGACAAAAAAGAATTTTTTTAATTCCTTTTTGTCGACCATTACAGGGCGTCATACGCTTGACGCAGAGCTTGTTGAAGATGTCGAATCGATCTTGATCGGTGCAGACGTCGGGTATACCGTGGTCACTTCGGTCATGAATGCCGTACGAAAAGAAAACGACGGGAAAAAGGATATTGAAGCGTTATTCAAAAAAGAACTTAAGGCCATTCTCGGTGAAAAAAATCGCGCGTTGGCAGAAAAAGAAAAACCGGCCGTCTATCTTTTTGTAGGTGTGAACGGCGTCGGTAAAACCACGACCATTGCGAAATTGGCCTATATGTTAAAGAACAACGGTAAAAAAGTATTGATAGGAGCCGGTGATACGTATCGTGCGGCCGGAATAGATCAAATGAAATTATGGGGTGAACGCCTTGGCGTACGAGTGATAGGTCATGAACGAGGCGGAGATGCGGCGGCAGTGGTCTATGACGTGATCGACGCAGGTATGGCGCAAGAGTACGATGTTGTACTTATTGATACTGCAGGAAGGTTGCATACCAAAGAAAACCTTATGAATGAGCTTGAAAAAGTGCGTCGAACGCTTATAAAAAAACTCGGGAGAGAAGCTGATGAGACAATATTGGTGTGTGATGCGACAAGCGGTCAAAATGTGATTCGACAGGCAGAAGAATTCCATAGAACTGCGGGGTTAACCGCATTCGCATTGACAAAAATGGACGGAACCGCGAAAGGCGGTCTTATATTTTCTTTGGAGGAACGTTTTTCAATTCCGGTAAAATTGATCGGATTAGGTGAAGGGCACGATGATCTCCAACCATTTGACGCGGAAATGTATCTTAACGCGTTATTTGAAACACATGCCGAAGGGTAAAAAGGAATAAATCATGATAGATGCAATAATAGCGGTCATAATTGTTTTGTTCATACTCTTTTCGTTTAAAAAGGGTTTTTTTATGGAAGTATTTCAAATATTCAGTCTTCTTGCTGCATATTTTGCCTCGAAACTGCTCTATGTACTACCATACAGAACGATCTTTAAAAATGTGCAACCCGAGACGGTCAAGTTGTTTTTATCACATTCGTCGGTTTTTATGGGTGTATTTATTATTGTTCTTTTAACATTTGCACTGATTCGAAAACTGATAACTACCGATACGCACGTGAAAGCGGTGGATCGCACAATGGGAGTGGTGTGGGGTACAGCGAAGGCATTGCTTTTTGTGGAATTGGTATTGATTTTAATTCTCAAATTTGATATACTGAAAAAAGATTTTATAGCCGATAAAAGTATTATCGGCAGATTAATGATCGCAGTATCGGAAGCTCTGCAGATAGTGTAGGGAAAGGAAGTGTATGCCTCTAGAGGGTGATATTCGTGAGATCCCGCTAGTCGATATTATCGAAATGCTTTCATTGGGCAATCGGACGGGGGTGCTTTATTTTAAAGGTGCTCGCTATGCCGCGAAGGTATTTTTTAAAAACGGACGTATCATTTTCGCCAAATCACTGGGTGAGTATATTGAAAAACTGGGTGAAATTTTGGTGCGTAAAGGGCTTATTACTCCCAAACGACTTGACGAAGCATTGAGCACGATACAGGATAAAAAAAACAGTGACAAACGATTAGGTGATGTTTTGGTCGAGAACGGGTATCTTTCACAGGATATTGTCGTGAAAGCGGTCACCTATCAAATTGAAGAGACGATCAATAAAATTCTGACCGAGTCGATGGGAAGTTTTCAATTCAAAGTTGAAGAACTGCCTTCTGCTGAGGATATTTTTATTGATAAAAGCGCGGCAAGTATACTGATGGAAGCCGTACGCAGAATTGACGAATACAACAAAATCAAACAGACCATCGGCGGTATCTCGCGTCGCTATATTATCGCAAAAAAAATGCAACACAATAACATCGACATCAATCTGACATTCAATGAATGGAAGGTGTTGATGAATATGACCGGTGAAAAAACACTCGAGCAGATCGCACACGAAACCAAGGTGGATACTTTTTTTGTCGCAAAGATAGCCTATGTCTTACTTAATCTTTCAATTATTGAGCCTGCCGAATCGATCGAAAGATACGGAATATCCAAAAATCTCACGCTCGATGATATTAACGATATCAAACGGTATCTTGAGGAATTATCATGAAAATAGTACGAATCGCGATACTGGGCGCAGACGGTGCGCAGAAGGGTGTCTTTATAGAGACCCTCACCGGAATGAAGATATTCTCCGTGTCGTATACACCCAATGAAGAATTTGTGACCCATGGGACCACGAATGATCGTATTGATGCCACGTTCGGACGATTGTATGTACGCGAAGACCTGATCATCGATTTTTTCTCATATACGCCTGATAAGGATCTTACTTCACTGTATGCAATTCTCGGTAATGAGTTGATGGGAATCATCGTTTATATTGATATGACACAGCAAGCGACCATCGACTATGCGAAGAAGATCCATGAGACGATTGTATCGGAGAATCAATTACCGTATATCATCGTCGGTGATATTTTGACCGGAAAAGAGCCGTTGATGAGTTTTGATGCGGTTCATAAGTATCTCGAATTGAGTAATGATGTATTGGTCGTACCGTGTAATTCAACCAATAAAGACAGTGTGAAAACGATCACTGATTTTCTCTTTGAGACGATAAAAATGAATATAAAATAAACGGGAAAGACAGTCATGTATCGGTGTAGCGCATATTTCGAAGAGAGATCCGCATGATTTATTTGGCATTATTTGTTTTGATAACGGTAATGTCAGGTCTTTTTTGGGTTTGGCTTGCCAAAAAAACCGCGTTGCGTTTTGCAATTGTCGATAAACCTGATAATTTGATCAAAATTCATGAGAAAGTGACCCCGTATCTAGGCGGTGTCGGATTCATGGTGAATGCCTATATCATCTATTTTCTTTTTAGTCTTATCAGTAAAGAACCGGTGAATCCTAAAGAATATTGGATCCTCGGCTTATCACTCGGCATGTTGCTATTGGGTATCATCGATGATATTAGACGGATCAAGCCCCTTACCAAATTCATTTTTCAATGTATATTTGCGGTAGTATTGATCGCGGCAGGAATACGCCTTGAGATCATGTATTTTCCCGATTATGTGAATTATGCGTTGTCTTTACTTTGGATAGTCGGGATGTCCAATGCTTTTAATTTAATTGATATTATGGACGGGCTATGCGGGGGAGTGGCAATGATCGCCGGGTTTTTCTTGTTTTTCAGTGCGAATTCCGAATATCACTTTTTGTTATTTGTTGCATTGTCCATACTTGCGTTTCTTATATATAATTTTCCGCCTGCCTCCATATTTATGGGAGATGCCGGGAGTTTGACCATAGGATTCGTTTTCTCCGCGTATGCTATTTTGGGAAGTTATACAAGTAATAACCGACTGGGGCTTTTTGCACCGTTGTTAATTTTATGGCTTCCGATTTATGAAACGATTTTAGTGACGATATTACGATTAAAAAAGAAAAAAAATCCCTTTATGGGAAGCAAAGATCATTTTGCATTTCGACTGAAAGCCGCAGGATTTCCCATAATGGCAATTCTTTTTGTGACGTATTTTCTTACCATAATTACCGGACAAACTGCATTTTTAGCGGTGTATATGTCGGGGGAGTCAGCCGCATTGGTATATTCGATCGTATCATTGTTTTTTGTCGTATTATTTTTCGTGTTATCAAAAATTAAGATTGATTGATCCACACATGGATATCAACGAGATCGTTCATAAAATTTTAAAAAATCATTCTCAAGAGAAACATTTGTTCCTTATAAAAGAAAACGGCAAATACGGTTATATTACATCTTCAGGTGAGGTCGTTATTCAACCTCAGTTTGAAACGGCAGAGCCTTTCGCCGACGGATTCGCTGCTGTTCGCCAAGGTTCGTTGTGGGGATTTATCGATTCGACCGGGTGTATTGTTATTGCGCCGTGTTTTGATGCGGTCAGAAAATTCTCCCAAGGTCTTTGTGCCGTGAAAACAGGAGGAGCATGGAAATATATTACCGTTCAAGGAAATGATATCACACCGATAGTGTTTCATGATGCGGCAGATTTTTCCGAAGGACACGCTCGGGTTCGCTTACTGGACAAATGGGGTTTTATCGATATAACAGGAAAATACACGGTATCACCGCACTTTGTCGCCGCCGGATCATTCCATGAAGGCGCGGCTGTCGTGTTCGACGGGTCGAAATGGCGCTATATCACTCCTGACGGTCATCCCGCGTTACCCGGAATGTTCGATGAGGCCTATCGTTTTGACAATGGCATGGCAGCAGTTCGCTCGGGATATATGTGGGGATATGTCAATCGAAAAGGGGCATTTATCGTTAATCCGCAATTTGAAGAAGTGTGGCTTTTTACCGAAGGACTCGCTGCCGTCAAAATTCAAGGGAAATGGGGCTATATAAATACTTCGGGACGATTTGAGATTACTCCGCAATATGAGAACGCATGGGAGTTTTCGAACGGGCTTGCCTGTGTGCAAACGGAAGATAAGTGGGGTTATATCAGACCTGACGGGCAGTGGGGAATACAGCCGAAATTTGCACATGCCGAGACATTTACATACGGATTGGCGCGGGTGGCGCTGGAAAAATTCTGGTTCTACCGCGAAGGGAATAGTATCACGTATGAAAAATGGGTATATATTGATGCGCAGGGCAAAATTGTGTGGTATTGAAAGATACGCCGATATGTGTAAAAAATAGGAGATTAAAAGTGATGAAAGTTGTACTTTCAATTGTTATATGTTTGTTTATGCCGTTGATCTCATGTCGTAAATCAACTTATTATTATAGCGAGCAAGAGACTTATGCACGTATTCAAAATTCTGTGAAGAACCCGTTAGTAAAAGTGCTTAAAGTCGAGAACAGAATAGATTTTACCAATGAAGAGTTGTCGATACTTGCAGATATTGATAGAAAAAAAGCTATAATCACTCATCTTGTGTATCGTGATGATGAGTTCTTTGTACAGTTACGCGATCCGGAGTTACATGTTATAAAAGAAAAAATGCTTGTATACGGAAAAGGTCCGGGCGAGTGGAACAAGATAATCGCAATATTTAGCACTGATTCGATGTTCGGTTTTTTAGAGTTACAAAAAAGCACTATAGAATTGTTTGATGCTGATTTGCGGTATAAAGACTCGATCTCGCTACGGGAAGGCGCGAGATTGTATTTTGCGCCATCTTCAATAGTAAAGCATGGAGATACTTTTATGATATGTCCTGCTGTGCCAAATCAGATAGTACGTATTGACGCAAAAGGGATGATTCAAGAGAAAACAGCACAGGATTTCAAACCCGCAGACAAAAATGAGTTTTTGAAATATTTCGGCTTAAATGCAGGTTACATGAAGGCGGATGACGATGGATATGTTTATGTCGCTTTTTCAGGGAAAGAAAACACTTATGAATTACGAAAGTTTGATTCATCCTTAACTCTTGTATGGGTTAATACGATTACGGATGAGTATAAAGATGTGTTGTCAACAAAAACGGTTCAGCTTCGCAACGGTTCGGTACAACCGTCACGTGCAGCAGCATCTCGCGGGATCGATACCGATGATCGTTATATATATGTATTGCGAGGTGTTGGTGGATATACCACTTATAACGAAGAAGATAAACCGGTGATAACAACTATTCCCGGATTACAACACGGCTTTATCGATGTGTTTGAAAAGACAAACGGAAAGCACGCCTTTCGTATTCAGGCACCATTTTTAAAAACAAATGCGTTGTATGGGATGAAAGTTTTCAATGGGAAATTCTTTTTCTTTTCACGTCCTGAATATCAGGACGACATTCTTTTTGAAGGAACGAATTGTATCTACGTAGCAAGTATTGTTGAATAGTTTACGAATTAGTGAACCAACATTTCAAATTTAAGTTTCAATGTAGAGACTTCTTTGATGGAGTATGTTTCATTCATAGGAATGAAGAAATCTTGATGAACTGAAAATTACCTCCGGATCATCGGGGCAAGCCTGATAATGACATCTTGAGATGTATTTTACAAAAAAATACTCGAATTGCTTCGCAATGATCTTTAAACTCGTTTGTTGGGAACTTTGCAAAATTCAAAAATTTTCAAATTTTCTTTATTCTCTAAAAGGAGTATACCCCTCTCATCTGTAAAACCGATGCAAGCTTCGGAGAATTAAACCCAAGTAGATGAAAAAGGATGTATAACGACCTTCTTATTATGTAAGCGAAAGCGTTTTCTGTAGACCAAATCGCACCTTCGTGCTATGATGACGGTGAACAAAAAGGAGTGTGCCATGCGCTACATTCACGCTCGGATAATTACCATGGATTCTGAAAAACGAGTATTTGATGACGGGTATATTGATGTCGAAAAAGGTACAATTGTTGCTGTCGGACCGATGAATACACTTCCGGAGGCACTCCGAAAGGATGCCCGTAATCTTGAAGGTGCGATCATTATGCCGGGCCTTATTAATACACATACCCATATACCGATGGTATTGTTTCGCGGTTTAGCGGATGATCTGCCATTGAAACAGTGGCTTGAGCATTATATTTGGCCGATGGAAGGCGCTATGGTCAATGAAGAATTTGTACGGTATGGCGCGCTTTTAGGAATGATGGAAATGCTTCGTACCGGGACGACCTGTTTTGCCGATATGTATTTTTTTGAACAACGAATTGCAGAAGAAACCGATAAAGCGGGTATGAGAGCCGCACTCGGGTACAGTAATATTGACTTCCCGACTCCGGAGGCATCGCATCATGAAGAAGGGATAACGATCACTGAAGAGTTGTTGCGTCAATGGAAAGACCATTCGCGTATTAAACCGGTTGTCTGCACCCATGCACCGTATACATGTTCATCGTCACTGTTCGCAAAGACTGAAGAACTCGCCGAGCTCTACGATACTGCACACATGATCCATATCGCGGAGACGAAAATTGAGAGTACGCTCATCGCGTCTAACACAAAAAAACTGTCCCCTGTGCAATGGATGGAACAGCATGGTTTTCTTAATAAACGCGTGCTTGCGGCACATGCCGTGTGGCTTGATGAAACGGATATTGCTATCATGCAGGAGCGTGGGGTGAAAGTTTCACATAATATCTCAAGTAATTGTAAATTGGGGAGTGGTATTGCCGATATTCAGCGATATCGTGAATCGGGTATCACCGTTTCGCTTGGTACGGACGGTGCGGCAAGCAACAATATGTTGAACATGTTTGCGGAAATGCGTTTAGCAGCTCTTGTGCATAAAGGTGTCAATCTTGATCCTCTTGCGGTAACCGCGTATGAAACCATTGAAATGGCAACTATCAACGGTGCGCGATCACTTGGAATTGACAGCATCACCGGAAGTCTTGAGGTGGGAAAAAGTGCTGATTTTATTATATCAGATACACGTGCGGTCTCTCTGACGCCGTTATATAATCCGGTATCGCATGTTGTGTATGCATCAACAGGTGCAGAAGTCGCAGAAGTATATGTAGAAGGGAAATGTTTGTATGAGCGGGGTACGTATCATACGATCGATGCGGAGAAAGTATTGAAAGAAGCGACACGATTGTCGCATATTATAAAAGAAAAATTAACGCCTTGAAAAAGTGATGCGTGGCATTGAGCTCCAACAACAATTACGATGAAGCATCACGAATTATGGATTTAGCTCCCCCCGACTCCCTCTTAATCTAAGAGGGGAGAAGTATACTCACGGGGGAGTTGTGTAGAATGTTGCTTTTGTAACGAAGTAACTTTTGGGCATGAGAAGCGTGTAAGCGAACTCCCCCTAACCCCCTCTTAAGCTAAGAGGGGGGAGTGTAATCACGGGGGAGTTGTGTAGAATGTTGCTTTTGTAACGAAGTAACTTTTGGGCCTGAGAAGCGTGTAAGCGAACTTCCCCTAACCCCCTCTTACGCTAAGGGTGGGAAGTGAAATCACGGGGGAGTTGTGAATAGATCGTATAGTGAATAGGAGACACGGATGAATGTATCGAAACTGAGAGCTTTGCAAAATTACTATATTTATGATTTGTGCTCAACCCAAATCCCTTCCGTGAAAAATCGGGAGGAGTTTAATTTGTTATATAGTGGGGATTTCGTCCCCACACCCCTGTTCAGTAAAAACAAAAAAATGGAAAATATCGTATTTCGCAAAGGAATCAAACTACAAAAAATACTATACGTGGTAGTAATGCTGTGCATTGCCATCATTGCACCAATTACTGCGAAAGAACGCATTATCAGTCTTGCTCCGGCACTCACGGACATTATTGTTGCGCTGGATAAAGGCGACGAATTAGTGGGTGTGACCAATTATTGCGATGTGCCTGATCGTTTTTCTGACGTGACAAAGATCGGCGGATTCCTTGATGCCAATTATGAACGTATTATTACGTTAAAACCGACGATAGCGTTTGTGTATGATGAAAACACACGGGTCATTGACTTTTTGATACACCGGAATATCCCGTATGTCGCAGTCGCACATCGGAATATCAACGATATTTATACGGCAATTGATGTAATATCGACATCGTTGAATGCACAAAAAAAAGGTGAATCAGTGGTGTCGGATATGCAAACACAACTTGCCGCGATTGCGGTACGCCATCCTGCATATTCAAAACGGAAAAAGGTCATGTTGGTGATAGGACGTGACAAGGGTAGTCTGCAAAATATGTATATCGCAGGGGGAGGAGATTTCCTTTCCGAACTTTTGATACTCATGAATGCGGAGAATGTGTATGGCGGTGATGTGCCGTATCCTAAAGTGTCGATAGAGTCAGTGGTGCGGATGAATCCTGATGTGATTGTCGAGTTTCTTCAAGACGATGTGAGAGCCCGGGGTGAAGACGCAGTGAAGGGTGATTGGAAAAAATACACGGCAGTACGAGCAGTACGAGATAATGCAATAAAAGAAGCTGACCCTGATTACAAATTATACCCCTCAACACGGATCGTCGAGATCGCTCAAATGCTTGAACGATTGTTGTATGAGTGAGAGGGAGAATTTAACTCCCCCTAACCCCCTCTTAAGTTAAGAGGGGGAAGTGTAATCACGGGGGAGTTGTGTAAAACGTTACT
>CAYRFE010000044.1:0-22809 GCA_964423645.1 uncultured bacterium
AAACCAACAATCGGCCTTAAAAAATTATCGTGAAGCAATTCAAGCATTTTTTCGTAAAACAGCGCATACTGTGTGAGCGTAGCGAGTTTATGCGGTGTAGAAAAAATGCGCAGGATTGTAGATAATTTTTTACAGCCTTGACCTTTTTGTTACTTTTTGTGGCAAGACCAAAAGTAAGGTATGATTTCTCCACCCACACATTTTGAACACCACCATATCATTCAAAACCAATACGAGTTGTATTTTACGTGATAAAGCGTTGATTTTTTCACTTTCCCTGCACTACATTCAAACTTTTCATTTGCATTGAAAGAATTTGATGCTATCATCACACACACCGCGCCATTGCGGATAGCGGGCTTAAGACTATGTTCCACGTGAAACATTCCGGAGGGAGAACACAATGGGTAGAATTATTTCTGTCGTCAATCAAAAAGGCGGTGTCGGAAAGACCACAACGTCGGTCAATATGGCCGCGTGTCTTGCGGTATTCAATAAAAAAGTTCTTCTGGTCGATATTGATCCTCAAGCAAACGCAGCAAGCGGCTTGGGTGTTCGCAAAGACTTGGTAGAAGTATCGGTCTATAACATTCTTGTAAGAGACGAGCCCGCGGTCAATATCATTCAAAAAACCGGCATTAAAAATCTTGACATTCTGCCCTCACACGCCGATTTGAGTGGCGCACAAGTAGAATTGGTCAATATGATCGCACGCGAAGCCAAACTGAAAAACGGGCTTGCCGCCATCAGAGACCAATATGATTATATTGTCATTGATTGCCCGCCATCATTAGGTCTTCTTACTATCAATGCATTGGTTGCCTCTGACGCGCTTATTATACCGATCCAATGTGAATATTATGCACTTGAAGGTGTTGCACAACTTATGCAAACATTTAACTTGGTCAAGCAACATCTCAATCCGAATCTGGAGATCGACGGCGTGCTTCTTACCATGTTTGATAAGCGTATTAATCTTGCACAACAGGTCGTTGATGATATTCGTGAATATTTTAAAGGAAAAGTATACAATACGGTTATCCCGCGTAATGTGCGCTTGAGTGAAGCGCCTTCGTTCGGATTACCGATTATTTTTTATGATATAAAATCACCCGGAGCAACATCATATATGGAGTTTGTAGAGGAGGTTATTGCACGTGAAAAAGAACGCATTGGGTAAAGGACTTAGCGCACTCATACCGGATACGTCGGTACCGCTCGGGCAAATACAGGGCCAAGAAGATCGTTATCGCGAGATCGCTATTTCGTTGATAATTCCAAATCGCTATCAACCCCGATATACCTTTACCGAAGAAGAAATCCTTGAATTGGCACAATCCATCAAAGAAAACGGATTAATACAGCCGGTTACAGTACGTAAAATTAATGATGGAAAATTTGAGATCGTATCAGGCGAACGTCGTTTTCGTGCAATGCGACACTTGGGGTATGACAAAATACCGGTATTAATAAAAGACGTTGAGACTGAAAAGCAAATGCTCATCATGGCAATGATTGAAAATCTCCAACGACAGAATCTGAACCCGGTCGAAGAAGCGCTGGGTTTTAAGCAACTTATCGAACAATACAGTATCACTCAAGATGAAACCGCTACCGTCATGGGGAAGAGTCGGGTGTATATCACAAATATGTTACGTCTTCTCAAGCTCGAAGAGCCTATACTTGATGCACTCAAATCGAATGCCATAACGGCCGGACACGGTAAAGCGCTTCTTACCATTGAAGAACCCGGTGAACGTATGAAGTTGTTTTATGCTATTCTTGATAAAGGTTTAAGTGTGCGAGAAGTAGAAAACCATGCCCGTCCACATGCCAAGGTGGTTCAAATAAAAGGGAAAAAAGTGGCGGTCAGAGAATATATCCACTCGTTGATCGAGGAAAAATTACAAGAAAAACTTGGTACAAAAGTGGTGCTCAACCCTCTTGGAGAAGGAGGCACTATTACTATCAAGTATTTTTCTCAAGATGATCTCACTCGTCTGACAGAAATATTCCAAATTGAGGTATAGACATGAAACGATGGGCATCCCGCATGTATTGCCTTTTGGCATACCCCAAATATACGCTCGATTTGATCGTATCATGCGTTGCATTTGCATGGTTGGGCGGATACTATTTCAAAACAGTGTTGCGTGAATATCTTGCTGCGCTTCCCGAGAACCCGGTGCCGGATCGTTTGCTCGAAGCGATCCCTGATTTCAGCCAATCGTTTTATCACATTCTCGATTTTTTTGCGACAAACTATATTTATGTATTCGGAAGTGTTTTTATGATCTATTGTATTGTCAAGATACCGGAAAAAATCCCATTCATTTTGAAGACAACCTTTTTGCTTTACTTTGCAAAATTTATTATTCTTCCAACTACCGCATTGACGTTTCCCGAAGGTGCAATTCACGAAACATGGGATACGATTTACAATGACCTGTTTTTTTCCGGGCATACTGCATTTCCGTTTCTCTTGTATCTCATCACTCGTAAAGACACCAAATACTTAAAGTATTTCTTTTTGTTTTCTACGCTCACCGAAGCGACGACCGTTATCCTTATGAAAATACATTATACTATTGATGTGTATGCAGCCCCATTCATTGCATTTGGAGTGTATTCTATCGCACATAATATTTTTGCAAAAAACTATACGGCATACGATTCTCTTGTAACACATCCGAAACGGTCTGGTTTTCATGCTCGCACTTGATATCGGAGGAACCAATGTCCGATACGGTATCATTTCAGATGATAAAATCATTAGTACGGAAAACGTATATGCAACTCCTCGTGACTGCGGGGAGTTTCTTGACTCACTCATCAAAACAATCAACGCTTTTCCGCACGAATCATATATTGTGTTGGGTATTCCGGGCACAGTTAATCGAAAAGACGGGACAATAGACAGGGCTCCCAATATTCCGCTCGAACCGAATTTTTCGTTAAGTAACTATCTTGCATCTCGATTTCCGTCTCGAGTCTTTGCATTGTATAATGACGCAGACCTGATTGCGTTAGGTGAATACGGTGAAACAACACCACATCTCGATGATCCGTTTATCATACTTACATTAGGCACCGGAATTGGAAGCGGTATTATTATACATAAAGAACTGTTGCACGGTAATCACGGATACGGAAGCGAAGCAGGGCATATCGTAATCAACTTTCAGGATGATGCACGAGTATGCAGTTGCGGCAAAAAAGGCTGTGCAGAAGCATATTTCAGTGCAAAAGCATTCTGTGAAGAACATCGCCTTCTCACAGGGATATCCGTTGAGAATGCAGAAAATGCGCTCAATTATCTGCATCAATTCGCTCCGGAAAGTATTGAACAAGCCCTGAATGCGTTTGCTGCAAGTGTTGCCGGTCTTATAAATGTGTTTCATCCCTCACATGTTCGATATTACGGCGGGTTAAGCAGTTTTGTTACAGCAAATCACGATATACTACTCAACAAAATTCAATCACACCTTTTTTCAGAATCCATTCACTCGATCGATTTTTCTCATTCATCGTTGAAAGAATCGGCATACCTTTATGGTGCATACTATGCCTGTAAGGGTATTTTAGATCAATGATAACATTCTCTCCAAATCATCAATAAGCACGGCTGAATCCTCAAGCCCGATAGAAATTCGCACAAGTCCGTACGGAATTCCTTTTGCGCGCAACTGATCACCGTTTCGGTCGTTATAGGGCAAAAATATAAGGCTCTCATAACCGCCCCAACTGACGCCGATCTTAAAATGTCGACACGAATTAACTGCCGCGGCAAGCACTTCATACGATTTCGTTATTATGTCGAAACTCAAAAGTCCGCTGTAGCCTGTCAAATACTTTTTGCTGATACGATGGTCAGGATCATCGAGAGACCCGGGATAAAATACTCTGTTGACTTTCGGATGTGAATGAAGATATTCGACAATAGCGAGCGCATTGAACTGGTGACGCAACATTCTTTCGGGAAGCGAACGTAGTCCGCGCAAGAGTAAAAGAGATTCAAAGGGGCCGAGAACCGCACCATGTTGCATGAATGCATCGTCGAACACTCGTTCTATTATTTGTTTCTTTCCGGCGACGACTCCCGCAACTATATCACTGTGTCCCCCGATGTATTTGGTACATGAATGCACTACAATATCAAAACCGTGTAGTAACGGCTTTTGAAATAACGGCGTTGCCCATGTATTGTCTATGACGGTCAAAATCCCGCGTTGTCGGGCAATGGATGAGATCATTTCAAGATCAAGCACGCGAAACGTCATGGTTCCGGGACTTTCACAGTAAATCACTGATGTATTGGGACGTATTGAACTGATGATACTTTCGTAATTGACATCGGTTATCATTGAGAATTCAATACCAAACTTTTTTAAATAAGTGAGATACTTCACCGTCGGTCCGTAAATTGAATTTAAACATAACACATGAGATCCTGAATTACATAACGTAAAAAGTACCGAACTTATTGCTGCCATACCGGAAGCAAATACTTTTGAAGATTCGGCACGTTCCAAAGCCGCTAATTTTTTCTCGGCAAGCATTGTGGTCGGATTATTTCCCCGTGTATAAATGATATTATTTTTTTCATCATCCAATGCAGAATGCAACGCTTGAATAGTTGGAAAACTGAATAAAGAATTTTGAAAAAGAGGTGGCGCAACCGCTCCGTGAAATGCAATCATGTCGTCACCTTCACTCATACACACCGCTCTGTCATGAGGATCTATAGTATTCATCTGCAAACCTCCATTCATCCGAGTATACCAATTTTCTTCATATGAGCAAGTGAATTGAATCATTTTCCATTCTCTCCTGACAAAACAGCTTGCATTTTCTTCGTAACCAGTATATCATACCAGATATGAATCAGATAAACGGACGTTATGAACTAGGAGATAAAGTCGGATCAGGCTCAATGGGTGTGGTCTACAAAGCGTTTGATACCGACACGAAACGTAACGTTATTATTAAAATTATTAATCTCGATGCTCCTGACAGCCCGTCGCTTGACTCATTCAAGCAAGAATATTTCATTTTAAACGCGATTCGTCATCCGAGAATTGTGCATGTACACAATTTTTCAGAGATATGGGCTGTTGACGGGAGAGTTGTTCCTGCTCAATATTACATGTTCAGTATGGATTACATTGAAGGGACAGACCTGACCACGTTTTTTAAAAACTGTACAGACGAAAAACGTGCAATAGAAATCATAGGAGAAATACTTGAAACGATACATTTCCTTCATTATCAGGGATTTATTCATAATGATCTTCGTAGTAATAACATTCTCATATCTCCTGATGGTTTAATTACGATAATCGATTTCAGTCTTGCCGAACCGCTCAACAGTACTGCGCAGATCAATGCCGTCCGTTGTGCAAATGAATGGAAAACATTCTTTGAACTGTTACAACGTGCACTTTCGAATAAAAAATTTCCGATAATTCAATCGTTCATTTCGGATGCACTCGTATTGGCTAATGCGCGTACGCTTCTTTATGAGGAAGAAGTTCTTGCATTATTTTCACGTTCATTTCCTGAAAACGCGATATTACCGACTTTTTTAAAACACCCCGGATGGGAGTATACACCCTTTAACATAGGACTTGTACATCAATTCACACCCATACAAGATTTTATCGATAAAGAAACGTTCAAAAACAAGGTGCTTTTCCTGATCGGCGATCTCTACAGTTCAGCACGTACGCATTACTTTTTCACCTTAGGATATTTACGTTATGTTAATAATGTTGTTATTACCCTTGATACCGACAATATTCTTGACGTTCTTCATTTACTGATTACATCGTTGATGAAATATGATCTTGAGAAACGTTTTGTCGATCCTGCAATACCTGAAGTATCAGCGATAATTGATCGGTCGGCATCGCATATTGCGAATGAACGTATGTATGCACTTTACGCACGTGTTGTTTCGATTCTTCAAAAATTTACTCAGAATAAAAATTTGGCGATCGCGATACCGAATTATGCACTGAAAAATGAATCATTCCACTCATTTATCATGTTCTTACTGAAGGCTCAAGGATTAAGCAATCTCACAGTCGTATTATATAATGAGACACAAGACCTCTCATTACGAAAAAGTATTCCTGAAGATTTTTACGATACCAAAATATTCTTATATGACTTCTTGACCCAATATGAGGTTGACGAGATGGTCGCGCATTGCCTGTTGATACCCGAGCGTCGCAAAAAAAGTTATTCATCGCTTTATAAAGCTCTTTTTGAAAAAACCAATGCGAAGTCGTATCTTGTTGTGGCAATGCTTCAAGAACTTATCTCTAAGAAAATTATTACGTTCAAAGATGGGCATTATGTATACAACATTGAAGACATATTGGCATATCCGTTCTCTTTCTCTTTTGAAGAGCGATGGAAAAAAATAATTGATAATTTAACCCCTGAAGAAACGGCTATCGTTTCGATAGTTGCTTTTTTTGATCGTACTGTCTCTGCAAATGAACTAAAATTTATTTTATGTGATCTTTCTTCATTGCCAGCGATAGTAGAAAATCTGGTCAAACGAAACATTCTGTTAAAAAGTTCGTTTTCAAATGTACACACCTACCATATCAACGGCGATATCTTCACTCGCTTTATTCAAAACAATATTACAAGTCCGTCACAGTATCTACGAAGAGCATTACTGTTGTCCGTCTATTCGGTCGACTCAAATCCCTCGATCGAGAATATTTCCTTTTTAATACAAAAATTATATCACTCATCATTGAATCTTCAATATGTGACAATAAAATATATCATTTTACTCCTTGATAAATATGACCGAAATGTCGATCGTAAGGAAGTTATCAGATCGGCCGAAATATTACGAGATATCATTAAAACAATCCCTCATCGTACTCATTATAATAATGCATTAATGCATCTGGCTATATTTCATTATTTCAACAGAGAAGACAGTGTTGCATTTGATACGTTTGCATCGATTGATGTCAATTGTTTTTATCCCGAACTTCAGTTGAAATATTATCTTTCTTTTTCAAAAAATGCTTCATTTTTCGGCAAAGCAGATCTTGCCCTTTCTTTATGTCAAAAAGGGAAAATAATTGCAAAAAAACTCAATAATATTCATTATCGGTATTATTTTTTAAACGTTGCCGGTCTTATTTACAGTAATATCGGTAAAAGAGAGATCGCCTATCGGTATTATTTCCTTGTTTTCCACTATGTTAAAAAATACGGTATGAGCCCCGAACTTCTTAACTTTGCGTCAAATTTTTCATTTCAGCTGACCAACCTTGGGCGCTATGAGGATGCAATAAATGCCGGAAATGAATTAATTAAGGCATTATTGAAAGACACATATCACAATAAACTCTCGCGTATTTATGTTTTTTTACGTAATACATATGCGGCGGAATTATTGGAACGAAACGATGAAGCACTTCACTACCTTGAAGAAGCATACGTCCTTGCCAAAGAAATTCAAAGTATTGATGATATACTGACCATTCTTGCGCGGAAAAATGACATTAAAAAGAAAATTCAACAGAATCCCGATGAAATTCGCGAAGAACAGGAAAAGATCATTGAGATCGCTCGTCAATACGGCCGTGAAATACAACTATCCGACACCTATTACTCCTTGATAAATCGTTCCATTGATTCAGGGGAGTTGCAAAAAGCTCTTGACTACTTTACTGCAGCGTTGCGTGAGATCGCGGTACCCAGTAAAAAGACCATCGTGCATGACTATGTTCAGTTTATGTTTGTCGGTGCCCGCCTATTCTCTATTTTAGGTGATTTTTATAAAGCGCACAACATGCTCTCGCTTGCACGAAAGAATATTGAACGCCTTGACGGATTCAATAAAAGCTCCATGCTCCTCAATTATTTTGAAGTAAAAGCACATTACTATTTTCAAAAGAACCAAATGGAAAAAGGCATTCATTGGCTTACGAATCATATCGATCTGCTGAGAGAAGGGATTGATTCCGGGAAATATACCGTTGAAAGTGCTGAAATTGTAACACAGTATGCGGCACTTCTTGAGCAATATCATGCGATCGGTAACAAAACGATGATGGCACAATGTTGGGAAAAGATAGGCGAATATAACACCGGATATGATAATCTTCAAGTCAAATATTATTATGTGAATTGGTTTTACATTCGTGCACTCCTCACCGACAACAATGAAGAAAAAACTCACTTCTTTGAATCTGCGATCGAATATACCATACATGCAAAAGATTTTATGATCGTTGAAAAGGTCATCGGCGAGTATTTACGATTACTTCCGCCCGATTCGCTCTTATATAAAAACATTGTGCTTCTTCTCTATATCTCGGTGGTGAAGTTTTATACCAATACACCCGAGCAATTTCGTCAGCATTGGTTGAATAAACCAAAAATCGTTACTTTTTTACCGTTATTAAATACACTTGTCTATGGTAAAAACACACAGAACTCTGTGTTGGATGAAGATTTCTCTTCAATTTTTGCTCGTTTTACGCATACGGTTCATTCTTCAATTAAAAAAAATAATTTGAAGATTATGAAATCATTCAATAAGGATATTTGGAAAACACATCCGAATCACTATCCGAAAAAATTTGCCGATTTTCTTAAAGAATATTTATGTGCAGATCGAGTCATTATTGCCACCAGTGATACCGTGACCGAAGACGCGAAAATAATTGTCTGTAATGAAGGCTTATACCGAGACAAATCGCATGTTGATCCTGTTTTAATTCAAAATGCATATCATAGCGGTGATTATTTGATTGAAAATACCTATAATTTCGGAAGTTCTCTCTCAACACTGGTCATTCCGATCGTGAATCCGTATAACAAAAACTCATATTACAACAAAGATAAACGATTAAAGAGTGTCAGTATATCCGATTACTATCTTGGGTATATATATATCGATTCAAAATATCCGATCGCCAATATTAACACTGAAGCAGTCGATATGCTGAAAATCTATATCGAATGGTACAGCTCACTCCTTACCTACAATCTCATTAACTACGAATTGGTATTGGACAAACTTACCTCACTTTTTACCCGTACCCATTTTTTGAAAAACCTTAAAAATAAACTTGTATCGATTAAAGAAAAAAAACAAACAATCGCATTTATGATTCTCGATATTGATCATTTTAAAAAAGTCAACGACACATACGGTCATCAAAAAGGCGATGAGGTTTTGACTCGGATTGCAAGCATAATAAAACGCAATGTCAGGAGAAATGACCTTGCCGGTCGGTACGGTGGAGAGGAATTTATTATTGCACTTATGAATATTTCAAAAAAAGAAGCGGAAAAAAAAGCGGAGGAAATTCGAAGAGTTATTCAAAACACTTCCATTCTCCCCGATAGAAAAATTACCGTAAGCATCGGTTGTGCATTATTTCCTGACGATGCGGAATGGGTCAATATTTTGATAAACAAGGCAGACAGTGCACTGTATCACGCAAAATCACACGGAAGAAACCAAGTAGTATTTTGGAATCCCGAAATTTCCGGCATGAAACAAACAAAAGACGTCCTCTCGGAGATACTCAGCACCGATCTTGCTCGTTCAGAACATATCATACGAAGTATTTTTGAATTGATCGATGTAGAACCAACATCTCTTGAACATTTGATTCAGGAAACGATTACTCAGTTGTCGGCCTGTGTTCCCGCACATTATTTTTATTATCGTTTTGAAGCACCGCACTGTTTTGTTGAATCAGATAATACGACTTCGATATTATATGATAAAGAAAAGGTAGAAGAGCTTACACAAGGACCTTCAATTATGGTGAATTGGAATTATTTTAAAGAAAAAAACGAAGATATTCATTATGATCTGGTATATAAATTGCACACATTCGATTGTACTTGTCTTGTTATTTTTTCATCACCTACAAGTAAGGTTGAATATTCTGATACGCATTCGAATCTTTTGGATAAAATCTTTAAACTGTTTCGAAATAAATATGCGGATTTTCGCGCTAAAACATTGAATACGGATCCACATCAATAATCACTGATGTCGACATTTTTTTAAATATTCCTTTCACCAACGTATCGGTAAGTGCCTGCAATTGATTGCGACTGCCCTTCATAAGCATTGCGTATTGATATTTATTATTTTTTTTCGGAACAATATCTTCTTCAGGGCCGAGAATAGTTACCGTTTTTTTATAAGGGGCAAGTGCTTTTTGCAATTGCGACATTTCGCGGACAAGTATATCTAAACGCACATGCTCAAAACGACATCGTATCAAATGTAAAAACGGAGGATATTGACACGTGTGACGGAATAATATTTCTCGAGCATAAAAAGTATCATAATCATGGGTCAGTGCCGCGTTGATCACATAGTGATCAGGGATATATGTTTGTATAATTACCGCCCCCTGTTTCTCGCCGCGACCAGCACGGCCTGCCACCTGACTGATGAGCTGAAACGCTCGTTCGTTGGCGCGAAAATCGGGTATATTAAGCATACCATCAGCTCGTATGATACCTACCAACGTAACATTTTCAAAATCAAGACCCTTTGCGATCATTTGTGTGCCGATAAGGATATCAATTTCTTTTTTTTCAAATCGCTTCATGATCTCATCAAGTGCACTATGCCGTCTGATTATTGAGGTATCGATCTGAACAACTGTCGATTCGGGAAATATTTGACAGGTTTTTTCCAATAATCGCTCGGTACCCATACCGGTCGCTTTAAAAGAAGTATGAGCGCACGTAGCGCATTTTGTCTCATCCGGAGCATACAACATTCCGCACACATGGCATTTATATGCATGAGCTTTTTTATAATAGGTAAGCGGTACCTCACAATGCGAACATACGAGTGGTGCATCACAACGAGTACATGACAACATGGTATGAAAACCTTTTCGGTTGAGAAATAATATTACCTGTTCCTTTTTCTCAAGGCACGCTTTGATAGCCTGAACAAGTGTTGTTGATAAAGGATATGTCTCAAATCGATTAATGCGTGAATCTCGCATATCAACAATACTGCACGTCGGTAAAAGAGCACTCCCGTATCGTTCGTGTAAGGTATAGCCATGATATTTTCCGGACTGTACATGCGCAAAACTTTCGGCAGAAGGAGTTGCACTTCCGAGAATTATGGGTATTTTTTCTAATTTTGCTCTCATGATCGCGGTATCTCTGCCGTTGTAGCGCGGTGTTTCGTCTTGTTTGAATGAGGTTTCATGTTCCTCATCAACAATGATGATCCCAAGGGTCAATGCGGGAGCGAATACGGCAGATCGAGTACCCAAAATAACACGCCGTTCCCCACTGTAAATCGCATTCCACGCACGCGCACGCTCACGATCACTCATATAACTGTGCATTATTTGTACGGTATCACCAAAAACATGAGTAAATCGTTCTACTAAGTGATGTGTGAGCGCAACTTCAGGAACAAGATATAACGCTTGTTTACCGGCTTCAATAATATCGCGAATAAGATGAAAATATACGTGCGTTTTACCGCTTCCGGTAATTCCGTAAACATAGTGAACTGAAAAATCAGACGGATTCATCATGGATATTTGATTATATACATTTTGTTGTTCAACGGACAATATCATCGTATGAAGATTATGTGGTGTGACGATATCCTCATTCTGAATAGCATACATATAGAACTCGATATACCCTTTTTTTTCTAAACTTTTCAACGCAGACCGTTCGCGCAGGAATTCACTTGCCGGCGCATCTCCCTGTAATGCACACAGTCGAGATAGACATTCCCGCTGGATCAATGCGTTCTTCGGTAAAATATCGATCACATCTTCGGTAACACATAATCTGACTCTTTCTTGTGTGCGTTGGGATTGTTTTTGTGTACTGAGAAAAGATTGTTGAAGAATTTCTTTTTGACAGAATTGAATTATATCATCGGGTGTTAATGAAAATCGCGTCTGAACCTCGGGTATCGTATATGCATCTTTCTTCCAATTATCATATATTTCGGATGGCGCGGTATGAAAATACTTTCCCTTTTGCACCATTTGCGCAATTTTGACTCGCATAAACGGAGGATATGCGGCCTGGAATGCTGAACCCCGCGGTGCTCGATAATAATCGGAGATCCATTCACAAATCGTATATACCGTTCGCGGTATTGCGGGATAAAAAACTTTTTTAATCCTTTTTACCGGGAATATTGGCTTCTCAACATCAATTGCAGCACAATAACCGATCTTTTCTTTTCTGCCAAAAGGCACCAATACTTGTATCCCGGGTTCATACACATCATCTGTCGCCGGCGTCTCATAGGTAAAATACGAATCAATACTCGGAAATACTACCTGAATATACATATTAATGATTCATTTCTGACAGTAACGCAGTATAATACATAGTCAATATATCAAATCTTTTTTTATCTTCGTCATATATCCCTGATGAAAGAAATGTTATAGTTGATACGTTATTTTCCGCGAGACACGCATTCTGTGTCAAGACATTCTTTAAATGACGAACGGTCCCGTAATTTCCGTCAATAATACGAATATCGCGCGGAATGACACGTTTAAAATGGGGATAAAAAAAAGGATAGTGAGTGCACCCCAGGACAATTGTCTCATAATTTTTCATATCAACCTGAGAAAAAACTTCACGCAAATACATATCAACAACCTCAGGACGGAATTCAGCCTTTTCAGCAAAAGGCACAAGATCGGGTAATGCCAAAGAATCAACAATATGATCGGTATCAATACGAGTCACTAAATCATTAAACTTTTCTTCATGCAATGTCAGCGGGGTAGCGCACACCAATACACGTTTATCACGATGCGCTCGACGTTCGATCGCGGGTTTGACTGCCGGTTCCATTCCGATTACTATTTTTGTAGGAAATTGTGCACGTATCGTCGTAACCGCTATACTTGTCGCCGTATTACATGCAATGACCAATGCTTTTATGTCTTTGGAAAAAAGAAACTGCGCGGCATCGCATACATACTGTTCTACATCTTTCTTTTCTTTTGTCCCGTACGGAACATGAGCTGTATCGGCATAATATAAAAATGATTCATCAGGCAACCGGCGTAACGCTTCGCACATTACGGTAACGCCACCCATTCCTGAATCAAAAATTGCTATCGGTGTGGTATTCATAATTAAAAAAACGGAGAGAGTGGGATTCGAACCCACGGTACCGAATAAACGGTACAACAGATTTCGAGTCTGCCGCTTTCGACCACTCAGCCATCTCTCCGGGTGAAACTACAATCGCTCAACAGATGATGCCACTATTCCTTTGGTCGCATTACGTGTGTCAAACAACATATCAACGTGTTTTGCAACAAATGACAGATCATAACAGGTATGATCCGTAATGAGTATGGCAATATCATATTTCTTTAAATTTTTCTCTGTCAAATCTTGTGATACAAATGAATGACCTTCGTGTTCAAATTGTGGTATAAACGGATCATTATACGAAATATCTGCACCATTCTTCAGTAAATGTTCAATGACTTTCAATGCCGGGCTCTCGCGAAGATCATCAATATCTTTTTTATACGCGACACCCACAATGAACACTTTTGCACCGTTTAATGCTTTCTTTTTTGAATTAAGCATTTTCATGACACGCTCAACAGTGTATTCAGGCATATAAATGTTGATCTCACCGCTAAGTTCGATCAAGCGAGTATGATAATCATACTCACGAGCTTTCCAAGTCAGATAGAAAGGATCCAACGGAATACAATGTCCTCCGATTCCCGGACCGGGATAAAACGGCATAAAACCATACGGTTTTGTCTTTGCGGCATCAATAACTTCCCAAATATCAATACCCATACGATGGCACATGATCGCCATTTCATTAATAAATCCGATATTGATATTACGAAAACTGTTTTCAAGAATTTTTTCAAGCTCTGCAACTTTCGGGCTGCTTACTTCAAATATTTCCGCTTGAATCACTTTTTTATAAAACATAACCGACAATTCGGTACATTCTTTTGTCACGCCACCGACCACTTTCGGTGTATTATGTGTTTTATATACTTTATTACCCGGATCTACACGCTCCGGTGAAAATGCCAAATAAATCTCTTTTCCAACCTTCATACCGGTCTTTTCAAGTATCGGCATCACCACTTCCTCGGTAGTTCCCGGATACGTCGTGCTCTCCAATACGACAACAGTATCTTTTTTTAAATATTTCGCAACTGATTCGGATGAATTGACCACATAACTGATGTCAGGTTGATGATATTTATCAAGCGGGGTCGGTACAGCAATACATATAAAATCACATTCTCTAATTCGTGAATAATCGGTTGTCGCAACAAGTTTTTTTGATACAACCATATCTTTCAGATCTTGATCAATTATATCGGCAATATAATTATCTCCGGAATTGACTTGATCGGCACGACGTTGAAGTATATCAAATCCAATAACCGTATAACCTGCTTTTGCAACTTCGACTGCCAAAGGTAATCCGACATAACCGAGTCCGACCACACCGACAATGGCCTCTTTTGTCTCAATCTTTTTTCTCAGAAGTTGATTTCGTGTGCTGCTCATACCATTACTCCCTTTTTTGAAAGCCATTATATACGATACACCTTTTATTTCAAGTATATTTTCATTATAGGCATCAGAACGCACTTACCACAATTTTTTTAACGACATCGAGTTGGGAAAACCACCCTGCAATACCAATTCGTTTCAACTGATATCTGTCGGTTTCAGGATAATTCCTTCCCTCATCGGTCGTAAATGATATACTATATCCGCTTTTTTTGACATCTTCCAAGGCTTTATTGTTAAAAACTCCTATCGGAAAAGCAAACATATCAATGGGTGTGGATAATAATGTCTCTAATCGTTCTTTTGATTCCACCAATTGAATGAGTCGTTCTTCATCGGTAAATACGGTAATTGGTTTATGATCGACGCAATGTGAACCAAAAAAGACCAATCCGCTTTTATTCATTTCAATAATCTGTGTTTCGGTCAGCATATCTTCTTCAACTTTTTCGCGATCCCATCCTCCTTCGGTAAAATTTTTCTTACCTATTGCGCCGGTGATCATAAAAATATGCGCCGGGACCTTATGTTTTTTAAGAATCGGAAACAAATTCGTATAATTATCTTCATATCCGTCATCAAGCGTAATCATGATTTTCTTTTTAAAATAAGCAGTATTGTGTGCATGATTAATATAGTCATGATATGTAATAAACGAATATCCGAGTTTTTTTAATAATTTAATATGTTTTTCAAATGTTTTCGGTTCGACATACAGTCCTTTGATCCGTGCATGCGGTTTCGGTACACCGATCTTATGATACATGAGTATGATTATTCCCGGTTTATTGATCGCATAAATGCTAAAAAGTACGGTAAGAATACAAAGCAGAACAAATGAGACCGCACTGATCTTAAGTAATTTTTTCACTTTTCGCATGGTATTTCCTTTTTAAATCAGCAATTTTAAATAACACCGTCATTCCTGAAATCGCATGAAGCAATGATAAATAAAAACCGTATATACCGTCACGGAACGCGCCGCGTGAAATATATTGATCAATAAAATAATGATGATATCGAATAAATGCCTTGATAAATAAATATGTATATGTACTATTTTTATCTTTTTCATATGACTGTCGGGCTAATAAAGAGGTATATGCATTCATTTTTGTTAAATATTGCTCCATTGTATCATATGTATAGTGAAGCATCGGTTCTTTCAGCCGTGAGGTCAACCCATCAATAATGACCTTTTCATGTACTTCTCGGTCAAGGGTCATTCGCCCTTTCATTCGTTTAAATAAGCGTAAACTTCTGGCTGGCCACATATGATGCATTTCTTTACCGCACACATAATTTCTTCTTGGAATTTCATAACCGTCAATAGAATGATTTTCGTCATTACAAATCATGAGAATACGTTTTTGTAACTCACTCGTAACCCTTTCATCGGCATCAAGAAATAAAATCCAGTCACCGTGTGCATGTTCTATGCCGAATTGTCGTTGATGAGCAAATCCGGGCCATTTATTGACGAGTACGGTTGCACCTTCGTTTTTCGCAATTGATTGTGTATCATCAGTTGATTCTGAATCGATCACAAGAATTTCATCTGCAAAAAGAACCGATTGTATGCATGATGCAATATGGGATGATTCATTACGTGTGAGAATTATGACAGATATTTTCATTTTTTTCTCCCTATAATTTTTTCATATTCAATAATAAATTTTTGAGCAGAATGAGGTTCGGAATCGATTTTTTCCCTATACCTATTACATTTTTCTTTTAATTCAAGGTAGAATGATTCCTGCGTAAGTAAAGTGTCTATAATCTGTGCTAATTTTTTACTATCCCCTACCGGAAATAAAATTCCATTCTCATGAGAAGTCACCACTTCAGGAATTCCACCCACATCACTTGCGATAACCGGTATTCCATGGTACAAAGAATCCATTGCCGTAAATGATAAACTTTCATTCTCGCTCGCAATAACCGAAAGATATGAATCAGCATATATATTTTCCATGTCATTACGAAATCCGGCAAAACGTATATAATTCGTTAATTTTTTGTCATGTACCATGTGCTGAATTTCTTCATACATCGGACCATCTCCGACAAAAACAGCAACAATATCCGTATGAGTGTGACAGACACATTCAAGAGCATCGATAAAATAACAGTGCCCTTTTCCGGGTACCATACGTGCAATATAATTAATGATCTTTTTTTCACCACATTCTATGTCTTTTCGAAATTTTCCGATCACCGGAGTCCTTTTTGTAACCTGTATACACGGTACGGTGACCACTTTTGAGACATCAAACGAGGACAGGTGTGAAAAAGTTTCCAGTAATTTTGTCTTTGTATAATTACTTACGGTAATAATTCTGTCAGCACATTTATCAAACATGACACGTGCTATTAATGTCAGTTTTATCGAAAATGCAACATGACGTGTATGAACAACAGGAATATGACATAATCGTGCGGCCAATGCCCCAAGCCAATGATCGTGATGAGAATGAGTATGCACAATATCAGGTTTTTCTCGTACTAAAATTACCACTATTCCGATAAAAGAAAATATATCAAGATCACCCAAAAACGGTAACGTAAAATATTTACCGGAATACATTGTTAACAGTCTGCTTTTTTTTCGACAAATAAGAACGGTTGTATGACCGAAATTTTGAAATTCACGCAGTAACGATGCATTAAAAACCTGCGCACCGCCAAAACCGTGAAATGCATCTATAAAAAGTATTTTCATGAATATTCAGACGGAGAAGGTGGGATTTGAACCCACGGTACGGTTTCCCGTACGCACGCTTTCCAAGCGTGTACCATAAGCCACTCGGTCACCTCTCCAAAGAAAAATTAACGGAGGAAGTGGGATTCGAACCCACGGTAGCGCCTTTAAGCACTACACATGATTAGCAATCATGCGCCTTCAGCCAACTCGGCCATCCCTCCATGAACCGGACGGAGGAGGTAGGATTCGAACCCACGTACGGTTACCCGTAAACGGTTTTCAAGACCGCCGCGATCAACCACTCTGCCACTCCTCCAGCGCCCACAACCGTATCAAAACCAAAGTCTTTTGTCAAGAGTTTTGTTACAAAAAAGATATAGTTCATGTTTTTTATGTCGATTATCCATTATCAACAAACAATACACCTGTTTTATCATTCGTAATCTCAATATCTTTATCCATACGACATCCGATACTTTCATAGTATTTGCAATGTTTTGATAACCACCTTTTGACTCACAATGGGTATGAATATATTCAAATGTGCGATATGTATTTCCTAACAAAACTACCCCGCAGCAAGCCACGGGGTATCTCCCCAAAAAACACTATATTTGTTTGCCTACCCTAAACCTCTCCCTTTGACTTTGGGAGGGTTTAATTTCTAATATAATGGTAACTTCGTCACCACACCCCTTTTTAGAAAATAAAGATAATTTAGAAATGTTGAATTTTGCAAAGGGCTATAAATAATGATCTTGAAAAACTCAAATCATCAGATTTCTTATAATTCTTACTGTTATTATATTTATATAATATATAAAACGTAGTAGCAGTAGTGTGCGTGTGTATGTGAAGAACACATCTATTTACCGTATAAATCAACAGATAAAGAAAGATAAAATGTGTCGAAAGTCGTGTTGCATGTGTGCGATGATAGTGAATAACTGTCTTGTGTAATGAAAAGGACCACATTATGCACACGAACACACATAAAATGCACCGATACAACACATTTGTCAGTGAATTTAAGATTGTGAATATCGTGTGTGTTAGTGTTCAGAAGTATATGAATAAATGTGAAAAACACGACGTAACTACAAACAGAGCTATAGGTTAGGTTTTTTAAAATAGACAGAATGTGAAAAAATGATTGTTAATAACTTTTGAAAACAGTAGTATAACTTGTTGATATTTAGCAAGTTAGTTTTTTTAAAAAATTTCACTTGCGAAGTGTGGTGAAACATGTAAGATGATTTGTAGGCAGTGGAAAAAAATCCAAATTAACAGGGGTTGTGTGTGGAATTAAGAGACACCATTATTGAGAAATTATCACAAAAAATGGACAGCACGAATGTTCGTGCGTTGTTTAAAGATATTGCCGTTCAACAAGACGGCAACACTATATATTTTCGCTCAAACGACAGTGTCTTTTTGGAACGTATAAAAGTGTTATTCGGACACGATTTGTCTTTTGTCTTACGTGAAAAGATTGATGAAGGGTGTATTGTTAAATATGTTGTCAGCAGTGATACGCTGTTGCATTCCGTTCAAGATCACAATACGGTTGAACCGATTCAATCAGAGCATAATCTGGACACCCACTTTCAACTTGACAATTTTGTTATAGGTCGCAGCAATGAAATGGCATATTCTGCGGCAATGGCGGTTGCCCAAAGCTACGGGAAATCAATGTATAATCCTTTTTTTATTTACGGTGATTCCGGGCTTGGTAAAACGCACTTAATGCAGGCGATCGGTAATAAGATCTGTGTCGGGAATAAACGTGTAAAATGTATGTATGTGACTGCCGACATGTTTCGGAATCAACTTATAGATGCGATTAAGAATCGTACGACCGAGAAATTTCGTGATCATTACCGAATGGTTGATGTGTTATTAATAGACGATATTCATGTAATTGAAAAATCGGAATCCGTTCAGGAAGAGTTTTTTCATACCTTTAATGATTTATACAAATTAAAAAAACAAATAGTTATCACCAGTGATCGTCCTCCTGCAGAGATAAATCTTGAAAAAAGACTTATCACTCGTTTTGAGTGGGGTCTTGTGACGGATATAAAAAAACCTGAACTTGAGACACGAATTGCCATCTTGAAAAAGAAAGCTGAAGCTATGGGTATGACCGTACCTTCGGATCATCTTTTTTTTATTGCCGATAATGTGACCAGTAATGTTCGAAAACTTGAAGGGTGTTTGAAACGCCTTGAATTTTATCAGCGGTTGTCCGGTAAGATTTCCAACTTGAATAAAAATGATATTCAATCGTTATTAGTCGATTTTTTTGATAATTCATTACGTGATATTACGGTTGAGTCTATTAAAAAAAGTGTTGCGCAATATTTTCATATCACGATAAAAATGCTTGAGGGAAAACGTCGCAATAAAGAGATCGTCATGCCACGTTTTATCGCGATGTACCTTGCAAGGAAATATACGAAAGAAACATTGCAGTCCATTGGAGATGCATTTGGCGGTCGAGATCATGCCGGCGTGATCAACGCATGCTCAAAAATTGAAGAACGGTTATCAGAAGATATGGCCTTTAAAAATGAGATGGATAAAATTATTGCCTTCTTAAACAACGGAGGATCGTAATATGAAATTTGTACTCAACCGTGAATCGATATTAAAACCTGCAAATAGTGTCAGAAATATCATTAATCCCAAAGCAGTGAATGAATTATTGCAGAATATGCTTTTTACCATATCGGATAAGCAATTAATTCTTGAAGGCTCTGACCTTGAGGTAGGTGTTCGCTATACCGTTATGCTTGAGGATGCGGAAGAGTCCGGTAAAATAACCGTTCCTGCGGATAAATTTGTGCGTATCATTGCCGATGCGGCCGATGAACATATAAATGTACTCATCGACAATAATCGCATGTATGTTGCATCAGGCAGTGCAAAATTTGAATTGTTATTACGTGACGCCGAAGATTATCCGGTTTTTCCCGAATGGAATGACGGAAGTTCGTTTACGATGCCGTTTCATACTCTGAAGGAAATGATCAAGCGTACGATCTTTGCGACTGCTACCGATACTGCACGCTTTGTGTTTCGCGGCGTACTTTTTGAAGTAAACGGGAATCAACTTAATCTTGTTGCCACCGACTCGCATGTGCTGGCTCGCTCAACCGGGACATTAGATTCGGTCAATGTGCAGGATGATCTGAAAGTAGTTGTTCCGCGTAAGGTCCTTGATGAACTACTCAATTGTGACCATGACGGTTTGATAACGGTCCACTTTAATAAACAGAATATTCGTTTTGATATGGACCAGGTCGTTTTTGTATCACGTCTGATAGATGCGAAATTTCCGGAATATCAAAAAGTCATTCCTTCCATCAATAATAAAATTGCGAAGGTTCCGAAAGCTGATCTGCTCAATTCTTTTAAACGTGTCGGCGTGTTTGTGAATAAAGAATCGGGACGCGTGACGTTGTCATTTGATACAGATAAGTTGAAAGTTACTGCGCGCATGAGTGAGATCGGTGTCGCTGAAGATTTGATCGCAGTGCAGTATGCGGCAGAGCCGGTGAAAATTGATTTTAACATTCGTTACATGCGGGAAATTCTTTCAGCGGCAACAGAAGAAACTTGTAATTTGAATATGTATGATTCGCAAAGCGCAGTCGTTGTAACAATGGGTGAAGCGGAGCAATACCTTTGGGTAATCATGCCGCTTGTGACGTTAGACTAATTGTCGCTCATGACCGTACGGTCGTTGTCTATTCACCAATTTAGAAATTTAAACGAGGCGGAAATATATTTTTCGCCTTCGGTTAATTATATTCGCGGAGAAAACGGTGCGGGAAAAACGAACATTATGGAAGCATTGTATTGTTCCGGCACAATGCGCAGTTTTCGAAAAGCATCTTTTTCGGATATGCTCGGGTTCGGTACGGATTATTTTCGTTTGGAAACCGAATTTTGCGATGATGAAAAAGTTTTTATCTATTTTGATCATGAACAAGGCGTGAGTTGCGGTAGCAACGGGAAGAAAACCTCAGCAAAAGAAGTGATATCGAAAAATATTTTTTTTGCAATCACACGGGAAATGTTCAATCTTATGTATTATTCACCTGCTGATACACGAGCATTTTTTGATCGCCTTATTGTTGCCGTGGAACCTGACTATGCGTTCACATTGGGGAAATTTAAAAAAATTCTCGAGGAACGTAACGCTGTTTTACGTTCACGGCCGGTATCATTTGCTGATCTTGATGTGTGGGACGTTTTTTACATTGAGTATGCCCAAAAAATTACGACGTACCGGCATCAATTCATTGAACGATTGAATACGTATTTCTCGGTATTATTTTCTGCGATATTTAATGGGTATGACGCAAAAGTTGTGTACAGATCGTCTTTTGAGAGCACTGTTTTCGAAGGAATACGAGAGGAAGATACGATTCGCGGCACAACCGGAATGGGACCGCATCGTGATCGCTATGAATTGTCATGTAACGATCATAAAAGCGTTTCGACTGCTTCGCAAGGTCAAGCGAAGAGTTCAATAATGGCATTGGTGGCTGCAGTAATCATGCATATGCTTCCCGATCATGAAAAACGAAAAATAGTCTTACTTGATGACGTCTTTGAAGAACTTGATACTGTACGGAAAGAACGAGTGTTTGAATTGTACACATCAATGAATCTGCAGTTATTTATAACAGGAATTCACCCGTATGGAAATCGAAAAAAACATGATGCCGAATTTGTATGCCAAAATGGCACTATTGAAAGAGAATAGTTATGGATTCGCTTCATGATATATTACAGCGTATTTTACCTCCGAAACATTTACCCATTGAGAAAATTCAAATGAAATGGAGTGAAATAGTCGGCGATATATTTTCAAAAGAAACAGTACCTGCATATCTGGTGAAAGGACGACTTACCGTTCACTGCTCGTCATCGTCGGTAGCGCAGGAGATGGTTTTGCGGCGAAAAGAATTATTAGAAGCGATTGTACAGCGTGTTCCGGATGTGAAAGTGACAGTCATCAGTTTCAGGCAGGGATAGTATAGTTTTTTGAACGTTCATAAAAACCCGCCTTACTTTTTGTCTTGCTACAAAAAGTAACAAAAAAGTCAAGGCTGTAAAAAATCAGCTACTTTTTTGCGCACTTTTTCTAAAACAAATAAACTCGCTGCGCTCAGACAGTATTTGTTTTTTAACGAAAAAGTCCTTGAATTGCTACACGCTGATTTTTTAAGGCCGATTTATTTTCCCCCCTCTTTTTTGCAAAGAGGGGGAAACGCGTAACCGCGAGGGGGAGCTAAATTATTTTCTTTTTATTGATTTTTTTTATGTTGTTTAAGAGATTTTCAGTTGATCACAGGTTTTAAGGGGTGTGGGGACGAAGTCCCCGCTATTAATAATCATGAAACCCCTTCCGAATTCAACGGAAGGGGTTTGGGGATGGCACAATTTATAAAATCATGTCTTACTTTTTGTCTTGCCACAAAAAGTAACAAAAAAGTCAA
>CAYRFE010000045.1:0-21542 GCA_964423645.1 uncultured bacterium
TATGCAGAATTGTAGCTGATTTTTTACAGCCTTGACTTTTTTGTTACTTTTTGTGGCAAGACAAAAAGTAAGGCATGATTTCCGATGAATATTAGGACACTGACTTTCGATTCAAAATACTAATAACTACCCTGAGGACAGTATCCATTTCCTCCGGCTTGCTGACGGCGATAAACAAGGTAACAGATGCGAGTGTATCATTGCTGATTATTGCCGTTCCCGATGAATCATGTAATAGCCCGTTTTGCTCAAGAAAATAGATAAAGCAGGCAGCAGCTATTCGTTTGTTGCCGTCAATAAAAGAATGATTCTTTACTATCAAATACAAAAGCATCGCTGCTTTTTCTTCGATTGTAGGATATAACTCCTTGTCGCCAAAGCTTTGGTAAATCTGATTTATTGAACTATCGAAACTGTCGTCCTTGGGTTGACCGAAAACATCGGAAGAAAACTCGGTGCGCATGGCCTCTATGAGACTAAAGTAGTTCTCTTTGGCAATGGGGATGCATGCATGTTCGGTTTTACCTTTTTCATCCAAGGTTTCGTGGTCATAATCATCAAGCAGGAGAAGGCCGCGTGAAAACTTTTCGAGTAACGCAGAAAGGTCTTTCGCTTCTTCTAATGTATGAGCTTGATGCGCAATCGCACGGTGAAGGATGGAAATGCCTCGTTTCAAGTGTTGTAGCTCCATATTACGCTCTTCAAGACGTTTTTGGTTTATAGCATAGCCCTCAACAAGATAATCTTTAAGGCGTTTGGTAGCCCATTGACGGAACTGAGTGCCTCGTTTTGATTTCACCCGATAACCGACAGATATAATGACATCGAGATTGTAATGCTCAACTTGATAGGTTTTACCATCCGTGGCAGTTGTCGCAAAAATTGCGACAACTGATTTTGATTCAAGTTCACCTTCCGCGAAAATATTGGCAATATGTTTTCCAATTGTTTTAATATCCCTGTCAAAAAGCACACCCATTTGCTGACGATTAAGCCATACCGTTTCGTTTTCAATATAGACTTGAACCTGAATCTGTTGGTCAGCACTTTGGAAAATTTCTACCTGATTATCCATTATTCGTCTTCCTTTTCTTTCAATGCTCACCACTCAACCGCAAACCCCACATACGCCATGATACCCTGCGGCGCAGTATCGTACGCGATGCCCCAGTTATAGGATTTGTTGGAACGCATAATCCCTGCAGTCCCCATAAAATCCGTTTCACTCTCTTTTTGAATATTTTTCGAATACCCGTTGATATTAAATCTCGCCATGCATGTTCGCCATTCCACACCGCCGCCGAATGTAAGATACCACCCGACCGTGCCTTCTCCCGACACACGAAAGAGATAATCCGCGCCTGCAACCCGTGCATTCGTATAGTATTCCATAATGGGAAAACCGGCATCTACTGCTTCAGCAAACTTCAGCATATCGTCGCTTTCAGTGTAAACCCGATTGGTGCGAAAAAATACCCGCAGACCGCTTTTTCCTTTTATCGCAAAAAACGCAGTACTCATTTGATACTCAATGGCATCGTCGGGAATATGCTTATAGCCGAATTGTGCGCCGATGGTGAGAGGGAAGAGATTACATGCAAAAAAAATACTGCATATCAATACCAAAAGAACTATATTTTTCATAATCTTCCCATACTCCTATCTTTTGCCGATTATCTTTTTCAATTCTTCAGCAAATAAAACATCATCATCAATAATAATTGAATCCATAAGCTCAATTCTCATTTGCCGAGCACGGCTTGTATACTTCTCTTTTATACCTTTTTCATCACGCATCTTATCATATAAGGTACATAAAATAGTTTTCGTGGTCAATCCGAATAAATGTCTCAATGCATCGAGTTTATATACCGTGTCATTAAACAGATCCGCTTTATCATCACCTTTTGATAATGATGTTTTACATTCCACAATAAATAGGCGGTTGTTATAAATAAAAAATATATCAACCTCATTTATAGCATCTTTGTGTTCTGCATCAGGGAAACGAAGATTTACATTCAGTAATATCGAATGCCGATCAAGATTCAGTGATTTCTTTATTTTGTAATATATGTAATCCTCAAACCATCCTCCCGTGCAGAACTCAATGTGACTTTTTGTTATTTTTTTCCCATCAGTAACAAAGCCGACCTTTGCTAAAAAGGCATGAATCACCTCTTCATCGCACTCCACATATCCCTTTTTTTGGAGAGATCTTCTAAACAAATGCTCTTGTCTGAACTTTTGAAGTTTTTCTCTGATCTCAGGAGGATAGTGATATTCCTTATACATTGAATAAAATGCTTGCACGTGCTCAATAGTAAATCCGCTCTCTCGATCTACAGTTGGCAGAGAAGGCTCTGACTGAAGTTCAACACCACATGCGGCAATGTAATCTCGAACTGTTAAGTTTTGCGTCAGAGAATCATACATTGTTTTTGATTTAGGAAATATCCTCTGATACACATTATTGGTCGCGATATAAAAAATTGAAGCGGCGTACTGCTGAAAAAACATATATGCTGCAAGCGACATCAATTTTGTACCTCCGGTGACATTCACGATAAATTGGTCTGTATCATTAATAACAATTTCTCTTTCAAGTATTTCCAGTATTGAGGTAAACTTATCTTCTTGCACAATAATAGTTTTCTTGACTTTATCGAATATTTGAGCAACTTTTATTATAGCATCCGTTTTATTCTTTTTTTCCATACCTTCGGTTGATATGAAAATAAAACCGTCGGCTTCGCTTTTTTTTTCGAGGATAAAAAGTAAATTCGGAATAGTTTGATCGCTCACCAACGATACTAAATACTTCATCGTTTGCCCCCCTTGATATATTTCGGGTATAACCTAAACGTAACATGTTTAAAATGCTGAATTTTTTGTATCACACCGTTTTCATGACGATGTTCTTCGCATTCGCGGCGTGTCGTTGCGTAGATGGGTATAATATCATGGCTAAAGCAATACTCAATCAGATAGTATGTTACACCATATTCTCCCTGAATAAGTGCGTAATCTCCACACACCGCATTATCCGAGAGCCACTTTGTTAGATTTTCAAGTAGCGTTGTATCAAGTTCTCCATCAGGAGTTACTGAAGAAAATGCTGCCTGCAATTCCTGAGGCATAGCAATACATTCGGTAATACCGAAACGCTCCGATGCCTCGGAGCGTTGTTCGGGGGTTAATGAGTGAGAAAACAACAAAAATAATTTAATATTAGTCATCTTCCCCCAAAATCGAGTTTATGGTAAGTTTTTTATCTTTTTGCTTTGGCGACAAATCCTTATTTTTTCCCCACTTTCCGGGAATACTTTTATAAGCAGACTTAATTGCCCTTGCAAGTTTCACCTTATCTTCACCTTGAAACGTATCAATCTTAGCATAAGCAAGATCAATATCTTGAGGGTTTTTTGTAATACTTACCCGATAGCACTCTTTATCAATCTCAGACATTGTGGCAAGTTTTTCTTCGTTGTCTCTTTTAATTTTCTCTTCTTTTTTTTTCAAATGATCTTCTTGCATTTTCGCCACTACTTTATCCAATTCATCAGGTTCTTTCATAATGATATCTTTATTAAATAAACCATACCCCACCGCAGTCTTTGCACCTACACCTTCACGAGTAAGGGCATTAATGAACATGTTTTTAACGTCAGTTTCATTCACGGAAGATTTTTTTGAGATTATTACTCTAAAAACAAACTTAGTGCCGAATTTTACCGTTAAAAACTTGATCGGTTTTGGTTCTGCATTATCAGCAGGTGCTTCGCTTGCGCCCTCTTGATAATACTTCACATAATGCGGGTTCATAATATCCACATGCATATCAGGAACATTCAAAGGATATGCATCGAGAAATACGACTTCCCCTCTTTTATTTTGTGAGCCAAAAATCATCGTATTTTGAGTCCACTCCTCTTCATCATCGAAATAATACTCTCCATCTTTGTCGTGTTCTAAGTTGGCTTGAAGGTTAGGACTATTTAACAACTCAATATTTCTCGCAAAACGTGATATACCTTTTACTGAAGAAGCCGGTATATAGGGTATTCCGAGCGTATGATCAAAAACCATACCAACCTCAGAAGGATGCGGCTGCCCGATGCCTGTTATCAATGGAGAAGTTAATTCAGCACAAAATACCAAAACCTTGCATCCAACTCTACGCATTGTCTCGCAATAGTTCATTTGTGATACATGCCTTTTTTCTAATAATGTAGTCAAATTTGTACTTGTTTTAATTTTATCATACACCAATTTATAATACTCGTGAGCTTTATTTTCTTCGCCTTTTTCATTTGTTACTTTCAGTTTTTTATCATCACTTCGTTCATTTGCTGAAAGTAATGGCACACACTTATTAAACCAAAGTGCAAAATTCCCTTTATATTTATCACTCGTAACTTGATCGAGTAAATCTTTATGTAAAGGATAATATGGCATGCTTACCTCCATTACAACTAATCTTTACAAAAAGCATTGGCATAGCGTTTAACCCACTCTAGCACAGCTATGCTCTCAGTTTGAGCTGCAAAATACACCTCTTGGGAAAGATTATTTAGTTCACTAAAGAAACTATTAGCTTCACTGCTTTGAATCAACTTTTCTTTTTTGAGCCATTCAAGAACAATATTCAATACTACAGTATGCTTTTCATTGTTATTGCCTTTTCCCTTAGCTGCCCAGAAGGCAAGGCTTTGCCCAAACCCGTTTTGTAATATCATTGAAGGCGCACCTGCAGAAAAGTTCTTAAATCCATCTGCCTTACCATTTTCATTCACTTTTTGTAGAGCATACTCTGCTCTTTGTTGCGATAAAGTCTTTTGCTTCATACTATATCACTCCAAGCAACTTTACAGATACCTCTGCCTAATGTTTCATCTCCACCAACCTGTAAGAAGCCATGTACAGTATTCTGAATTTCCTGTTTAACAATATCAGCATTAATATCAGCATCCAATGCTTTGCTGAAACAACTTGCGACATACAACACCGAATCGGTAGGAAGTAATTCTTGATACCGCAAAGCACCGTCTTGCGCTGTACCTGTTTTTGAGCAAATTTTTATTTGAGTCTGTACTTCGGTATAGTTAGTGACACAGTGTGTATATACGTCATTAGAAACGAGCAACAATACGGTTACATCAGGAAAATATTTTTGAATTGTCTTTGGGAGTTCACTTTTTACTTCGTGAACATCGATTACATAGTCTTCAAGCAATGTTTTTCCCGCTTCAATCGTGCCAAATCCAATATTTTTCGAATCACTCTGAAGTAATAAATCATCCGCTTTTTCACCCATCATCAATAAATCTGAATGCAATCTTTTTAAAACCATTGGTGACGTTACCCATACAAAGGGGCTTTTATTAGAACGAACAGGGAATGCGAATAACTTCGCATCTGAAAATGATACCGAAGCGGGGAGCATATCTGTATCTTTACCGCCGTCTTGAGTATCTGAGCCAAATATTTGATTTATCATAGCATGAGAATCTTCTTTATAATCACGATAATGAGCTCGTATAGCCCCCTTCACTGCTGAAGCTTGAATATGAGGCCACTGTGTGTGACGCTCACGCTGTATGGGAAGATCGATAGCAGAGAGTGAACTACCGCTTCCTGCATGAATAGGTGATACTGCATACAAACTAAGTAATGCCATTTTTTCTTTTTTAAACATACTAATTCTCCTCCTTATTATAACGCCACACAGGCTGTATCAATTTTTTCCGAAAAAACCGTACCTGCCGGATAGTAGCCTATCATCGGTTTGTGAAATCTTTTTTTCATATCCCATCCACCAAAATACTGCAATTTCCCTGTTGCATATACTACATTGTTTATTCGTTCATTACCCTCAACAGGAGAAAGTGTCATGTACAATCCGGAATGATTTTTGGAAACCGATAATGCTTCTTCATTCTTTCTTTCATACGCTCCAAGTCGCTTCTCCCCGCCTAAGAAAAGAATTCCTTTTGAATCAATGGGAAGCGAAACATCAACCGCCCAACATAACTGACAATCTGTTTTTAAGCGAATATGGTCAGCAGTATAAATATGACCGTTTTTAACCCTTTTTGATTTGCTGTAATCAAGCGCAATCCCTGTGCGTGATTCATATTCAAAAAAACAATCTAACGATTTAATATCTTCTTTTTTTACTCTTAAAGAGGATAAAACTGACACAGGTATCCACTTCCCTCCGAGAGGCTCTCCTTTTTTTGCCCACAATATGTTTTTACCCGATGTTTTAAACGGATAAGTACCCGTTATATTCTCTGCAACAATAATTGAATCTCCGCTATCTTTATCATAATACCAGTTGTAGGGCGCGGGTATATATTTTTGTTTACCGTCGTTCAATAAAGGACCGCTGACTTGAAATCCGGCGACACCATCAGATGGTCCTAAGATTGCAAGAAATTTATCATCGATTTTACCATTGTAATAATCTTGCACCGATAATTCGTTTTGCATTAGAATTGCTGTTCTCAGCGATCCGGTAAGGGTTTGTAATGAAGGTGGGAATACCGAACTCGCTTCATGATCAACTCCGATTGCCATAGGCTCTGCACCTTTGAAATATAACGTGTCTGATGGTTTAAAATAATACCACTCCATTATTTTCCCCTTTCATAAATAAAACCGGCAACAATGAGCGGTTCAGGTAAAAACTTAGTGACTTTATCTTCGGGGTCTTCTGTTATTGTTAATGTATACACGGCATCAGCCATTTCATCAACTTTTTCTTTCGAAATCTTTTTTTCATATGATCGCTCTATCTGCTTTGCAATAAATTGCTTAAGTCTCTTAAGTCTTTCGCTATCATCGGCATCAATAAGCGGTTGTATGCCATCTCTAAATTGCTCCATACGATAGACAAGAGAAGTTGATAATCGGTTATCGTTCTCTGAATTACCATTGACACATTCACCGATTTTTTCAAATGCATTCCAGTATTTTTCATCTGTCCATTTTCCTTCTGCATATCGTGAGCCACCTGACCGTTTTTTCATCTCTATAGCACATGCATTACGACCTTTTTTTTCTTTCGCATGCTCACTAAGCAAGATGTGCGCACGTTGCATCATGTTGCCAAGGTTTTCTTTATGATGACACAACAAAATACCCGCTGAAATTGATATCCCTTCGGAAGCGCTTCCCATGTTAATCGAGAGTTTCCCTATTTCGGGTTTCCAGACAGAATTACTAATAAGTGACGATTTTCTATCTTTATCAATAAATACAAAAGAGTTAATATAGGCTCGCCGAATTTCATCAGCAGCCAATAATGCTGTATCGATCGGTAACACGGCACACACGTCATCACCACCGGCATAAATCAATCGCCCATTGTATTTTTCAATGATTGGAGCAACATGATACAAAGAAAAATCTCCCAGCGATTCTGAAATAGCTGCGTGAATAGCAGGCGTAACCATACGCTTCATAGGAAAGATAGTAGCCCACGCATTTTTATAATCTTTATCATATGAGTCTCTTTTCATACGCTTCACAAGATCATCAGGCATTATATCTTCCCATGTGGTGGTAAATGTTTTCCCGTTGATCAAATCTCCCATTTTATCGCCATCCATAAAGAGTATTGCATAATATTTATCTCTTTCATCAATATCTTTAATGTGGTCATTTTCTGATGAATACAGTTCATCCGCGATATTCTTCTGTTTTGCTTTATCGAGTATATTTTTCTTTTGATAGTAATTATGCAGAGCCATCTCTGTTGTAGTAGGAAAGGTATCAGCTTTTGCAAATGTTGCATTAAGTATGTGCCCTTTAGTATCTTTCAAAACGCGATAAAGAATACGTTTTGAAAGGCATATGCTGCATAATTTTTCTCCTTCTCGCACATCGCTCTGTATATTCCATGATGAAGTAAAAACATTCCAAAAGTGTTTGATCCCATTATTATAGTTCGCAGCACCTTTTGTGACATCGGAACAATCATGCAGAACTTCAAATTCTCCGCACAGATGGCACTTTTCGCCATTTTCCGGTTTTCTTTTTACACAACGCTGTGATTTTGTAGCTGCCAGAAGGGATTGTGCCAAAGAGTGTGTAACGGAATAAAGAGCGCCGATTCTATCGTTTGTATACAGTTTTTCAAACTCTTTGATCACATCGTCATTCATTTTGTAAACATCTTCTTTTAATAGTTTTTTATAATATTCTTCACTCCCTTTGTCCAACATAGGTGTAGCCGCCCACTGAAAATCCCAATAGTCGGAAAATTGCCGTTCAAATAATTCTTTTACTACTTCCTGCTGCTCTTGGGCAAGTTTCATTTCAGATACAATTCTTTTTTTACACATATCTCCGATTTTCATCCACTCAGCTTGAATATGCTTACTAATTTCTGCGGTAATATCATCAACATGCTTCAACGGAATTACAAAAAGAAATTTATTTGGAAAAGACGCTATACTTGCATCACTTGAAAGAGTTGTTATGTTGTTTATTTCCCATTTTTTTAAATACTCGGTAATTAACGGCTGATCTATCAATGAAGGATAAATAACATGATCAGGACCAAGATTCTCCATGATCCATCTGATTCCTTCAAATGCAAGCCATGAAAGCATAACAGAGCCTGTCCAAAAATCTCGGAGCTTCCTTGCATTCGATATAAATGATTGAACCGGTGTTATGCTGAATACACAAAGTCCTGTTCCATTTTCATCACTCAACTCCATTGATGAAGATAATGCTGCAACCAATGCATTGTGTTGCCAAATGGAGTGATCAGGAAAGCGTGTGTCAGCAGGCAAGCGATGCCATAATGCGCCAATGCCACCGACATTTTTCTCCGATAAATGGTGCCGGAGTGCCAAGTGAGTATACAGAACGCGAGCAACGCAAAATTTGTTATACGCTTCATCAGTACGGTTATTGAATTTTGCGCCTAAGCGAGAGCTGAGTCCGTTCGACTCAGAGCGAACACCAATTTCATTACCGAGAAACTTTTTCAGCTCATCAAATATCGTATCGGCATCAATACCACTCATATCAATTTTCAAGTGAGAGGTTTTTGATATCGGGTGCGTGATGACTCCAAAATCGACTGCGCCACTTTTATTTTCATCAGAAGAATATGAAAGGACATCCCCGCGTTCAAATCCTGCGGCGATTCCATCTGCTTTTTTCCAATATTCATTATTAGGCTTGTCTAATCCATAAATACTCAGTAATTCTTCAGCACGTCTTTCATGCCCCCTTATACTAAACACCTTTTCGAACGGATCGTGCATATACGCAATAAACTTATTTTCCCAATATCTAGCGTCTGGCTTTTTCCAAGTCATAAATTCCCTCCTAAAGAACTCTTAATACATCTATTCATTATATCGCAAGCAGCATGATAATCATTCCTTTTATTTTCAATATGGTAATCATACGGAAGATACAAAATTGAGCCCGAATATGTAGTATCTCCGGTTCGATGTATGTGCATAAAATACGGCTTTGAATGTCGAGATGTATCTGTTTTAAAAGGTTTTCCAATAAGGCTACGATCTTTATTACTTTGTTTAAGCTCGAATTTTGCGTTCTTATATGCCTCACCTATTTCAGAAAGTGCGTTTTGCCACGTTGTATGCTTTTTATTTGATATAAATAACCTGGCATTCTCAGAAAATGCAGTAAAAGGTTTGAGTTCTTTTGTAAATGGTAAATCGTTAAAATTAAGCACCGTCATATTTTGGTCTTTACATTGAATAGAACCAAACCCATTACGCGATTTTGAACCCAACCCGGAGTATGAGAACAAACATTGTAATGCGTTACTAATTTCGCCCTCTTGACTTTTGGGGTATGACACTCTAATTTTGAAACTTCCCTTGTCTATATGTTGCTTTATTGTATCTTTTACTCTATATCCATAAGCAAGATATTCATAAATATTAAAAGTTGTTTTTGATATTTTATCTTGTGAAGGAGACGATAAATTATTTTCTATAATACAGATTTTTACACAAGATTTGGTGCTAGTATTACCAAAGAGACCCGACTCTTCTTCATACATTTTTTGAATATTACAGCTCCCATAAATAGCTCGCCACCAAAAGCGCAAAGCACCTTTGATCGAAGGCACTCGCAATTCAGCCCTCTGCGGATCTGCTCCATGAAGAAACATCGGCGTAACAATTTCACATTCAAATTCCCGCTCTTCAATCCCCTTATACTTTGCAATGTAAAAATCCACCCCTACCCCTCCTTATCCTTGCAGATAGCGTTTCTGCAATTTATCCAAACGTTTTTGCAGGTTTTGTATATCACTTATACAAGAATCCTTACGTTTTTCGGTCGCGTGAGCAATTGTTATTCGCACATCATTGATCGTTTTGTATATTTCAAACAACTCTTCCTCTTTATATTGATTTTTATACAACCATGCACGCATTTGTTCACGCGCATCTTTATCATCCTGAGCAACCCCCTGTTGTTCGCATAAATAGGTAATTACCGATTCAAGCATAAGTATGTACGCGATACCGTAGTGCTTATGATCGATATGCCATTGTGCAAGTTTCAGTTGAAATAGCGCAGGAGTATCGGCATCAGAAAAACGATCAAGAAACGCATATACAGTCTTCGGCACAATATAAGCGGCAGGCCCGATAAGTGCGTCAAACATGCCTTCCTTTTTGCATTTATTCAACTGTCGTATATGATCTCGTACAGCGGCTGTATTATTCATGTTCATGGCGTCAGAAAAACGCTCCAACTTTCCGGCAAGCACACTATTCTGCTCGTTTATCAATCTCGTAATCTCATATGCATTGCCGTATTCGCTAAACGCGTACGCCGCCTTCGACCAATCAAACATGGCGACGGTATGATCCAATTCTACGATCGGCGCAAAACCCAGCTCAGCCGCCACATCAAGCATACCGTAATAAATACCGCTCACGGTGATATCTTTTTGAAGCACATCACGCGCATACATTACGACTGAGAGTACATTAAACGCCAAAGAACGAAATGAATGGGTAATATCAATATAAATACGATCACCATCTTGCAGATATTCCGCGATACGCATAATATTATTAAAATTCTCGCTATTTTCTTCAGGTGTAATACCATAACGTACGGGGATGATCTTACCGCCGTTCCCAAGCACCTTTTCAATAGGCGAAAAATCCACTGCATCGAGAGGTGACTGCCACGTGCATGTATTCACCGCATCAGCAATGTGTATCCATGTGTGTTCGTCAAATTCCCCGGATGATTCTGCGTATTGCCGATACACTTCTTCCCACATTGATCTGACCGTGCCGATATAAAATACCGTCGCGATGGAAAGATGCTCCTGGATCACACGAGTAACAAACGAAGTCGTATATTCTTTATCATCAAATCTGTAGGTTGCGGTATCATACTCGCGCGAAAACTCATTGCTCTCTCGTTTTTTTCGCCCTGTGCCGATAGCTGATATAAGTACTTTCCGCGTCATTACTCTCCTTTTAAGATAATATGATCTTCATCCGTTATCTGATGTTGCAGAATCCTTTCATCGTCTCTTTCCACGTGACCTGTGCCACCTAGCAATACCAACTATACTCGTACATAACCCGTAATGCAAGATAAAAAGCTGCTTTTTTGCAGTATGCATAATGTTCTTTTCACACACACATTCCCATAGGCTATAATCATCTTTTTTGCATCTTAATTGAACGTTATTCACTTATTGAGCCCCCTGCAAAATTCGAAGTTTTTCATTTTTCCGTTCTTCCCAAAAATAGTGTGTGAGGACCGTAGGAGCAGAAAATCTTTCTGCACGCCTCCCGATTTTCACCGCAGGGAGAGGCTTTATGCCTCTCCGCAAGTGTGGGAATAACTCATAAAAATAGTAATTTTTCAAAGCTTTCTTATTATCCTTTCGTATGTTTGCACACAAGCACACGAGATACGGCATACACATGCGATCGAAGACATCGTGCCGCGCACGCATCAATCGCTGTGGCACACAATCGGTACCGCCGTAATGAATACGTGTGCCGGTGTGCAGATACTTCGCAGTCTATCCTTCGCTGTATAAATTCTTAGCTTCCACACTGAACAATAAGCATACTGTGTGCCGAAATGTAACACAAAAAAAAATGCCGAAAAACCCCTCAAAAGGGCATTTTCGGCATTTGTAAAAAGTATTCACACGCACAATATATAAAAATTTTTATATCACGATAATAATTTTTATATCGGCGCGGTCATGGTCTGATATGTGAAGACATAAAAATGTTGGGATCTATACCTCAATAGCATACTACTTTCAACCGTCAACACGGGTTACTTGCTATTTTTGATCTCAATGAACACCGCCAAACCTTTAAGCATTCCGAGCGCAAACGCATTGATCTCATCGGTTGTTTTTCCTTCATGAAGCAGATATTCAACGCTTCCTTCATCTTTTGTAGCATGCGTGAGGATTGCCTTATTATCCTGTATCGCAAAAGTGATACCTTTTATATATGTCCCAAGTATTTGGTTCACCGCTTCCCCAATGCTTACGAATTCCATACGTACCTCCCATTCTTACAATCGCTGCGCAAACTTATATCTATCACATTAAATGAGACGCTGCGTCACAGCCCATCCACACACAAACTGTCATAAAAGACATACAAATCATATTCATTATTTTGCATTTCTCGTAGAGACGGGTTTACAACCCGTCTCCGTGTCTTAATTCCTTATAGGCAAAATCATACAACCGAGTTTGACGGCTGTGAGTATGATTGGGAGAGGTCTTAATTCCTTATAGGCAAAATCATACAACTAAAAGCATACGCTATGCTCACTGAAGAATTGTCTTAATTCCTTATAGGCAAAATCATACTTGCATAACTGACTATAAACAGAAACGCATTTACTGGTCTTAATTCCTTATAGGCAAAATCATACCTTTGCAAGATCAGCAAATATCTTTTCCGACACATCGTCAATGCACTTAAATACTGGTTGCTCCGAATAACATCATGTGTTGCATATTCATGTTTTGAACATGCGTATTCTTTACCGGACCGGACGCGATCTTTGATTGCAACGTTTTGCTTGCATGAGTTTCCAGGGTACTTTCCACACTTACATGTCCTGCAATTAATCTTCATTCTTAACTTCGCTTTCTCGACAAATAGACAACCGTTCTTCTGCCACGTTTAAATACAAGCCAAATATTCCACAGCGTGATTTGTAATCGGTTCGTTTAATAAACTGACACCAACCACAACTTTTTTTACCGGAGTTAATACTATGAACCTCATTATTGTATTTTATCTTGAACGGCATTTTGCTCTTCCCTCCTATGAAGCCGCGCTGTGGCATGGCCGTGCGCATCTAATGCATGTCTTTTTTCTTCCTCTGACATAGCCGCAAACAGAGAAGCGAATTTATCTTGATTGTCGATGCACTCCTGTATGCGCTGTCCGTTTTTAATTTTCCCGAATGCTTTACACTCATCGTTACCCATTTCTAATCCGCTTTTAAATCCGCAATACTCACTGCACAATACCTCGTCAGACGAAACGGTCGCAGGTATGTAGTGATTGTTTCTCCCCTGTGTAACCATGACCACTTTGTCTTTCATAACGTCTCCTTTCGTTTATAGCAAGTCGATATTCTCGAGTCTTAATTCCTTATAGGCAAAATCATACGCGCCACTGCTTCTACAACTGCTACTGCTACCGCCACATCGTATACAAGTATAGTAGTCTTGCGTCCTGTAGTATCTAAAAAAATCCGCCCTTCGTCTTCCAACTCATGTAGCCACATACTTATCTTGCTTTTGCCAGTACCCATCTTTTTGGCAAGCTCGGAGATAGTAGTGACTACCCTACCACGCCCTAAAGCCTCCAAAAGCTCATACTTCTTTAGCATCTTTTTTCAACCCCAGTCTTAACTCAAAGTTTTCCTTCTCCAACCTGCGAATTTTGCGTATCATAGCATCTTTTTTATCTTTTCTCGCTTCTTTTCTCACTTGTTCTATTTTTGCATCCGTTTCTTGTGCTATACGTGTGTCCTTGTCTGCCAGATATGCTAAGCGTAGCAACTCTATATACCCCAAAACCACTCCCCATATTGGAGGAGCATCAGCAGATATACACCCCCCACCGACAAGCAGATATACTTATAAAATTTTGATGCGCATACTCACCTCCTAAACCCTTTGACTTTTATGTCTTTCCCTACCTCAATGCTTATACCGACAAAAAACCCTATGATAAGACCTACGATACCACATATGATACTCATACATCCCTCTCTTTCAGACTTTGCGCCCACTTACCCTTATATACCACCATGCCACATATAGCTTTTGTGACACCCTCCTCCTCCGAGCCAAAAAACCGTATGGTCACGCCATACTCCTTGCATACATATGTATCTCCATCGGTCATACACTGCATATCTTGACTATACGCTATGATATCGGCAAGATTGTATGTCAGCACCTTGTGCCATATCCGCATCCTTTTTCTTTGGTACTTGACCTCTAGCTTTTTTATAATCTTTGCGAAACCTGTTCATACCTGGTCTTAATTCCTTATAGGCAAAATCATACTCAGAATCGTAGCCTGTAGAATCATAGACGACAGGAGTCTTAATTCCTTATAGGCAAAATCATACAATGAGAATCGTCAAGGGTATGTTTGAACAATTTTAGTCTTAATTCCTTATAGGCAAAATCATACTATCATGGCAAAGGTAAAAGACTTAGTAGGAACGTCTTAATTCCTTATAGGCAAAATCATACTGTATGGCTTGTCGCGGACTTCGGCATGACATACGAGTCTTAATTCCTTATAGGCAAAATCATACTACCTATTTATCGCAGTGGCAGCGTATTGTAAACTCAGTCTTAATTCCTTATAGGCAAAATCATACAAATCTCCGTGTTTCGCTACTGATAGCGCAGGCAGTCTTAATTCCTTATAGGCAAAATCATACGAATTAAAAGCATACGCGTTGCTTGCGTCTGAATTGTCTTAATTCCTTATAGGCAAAATCATACATATGTTCCGGTATATGAATCGTGAAAATAACTTTTGTCTTAATTCCTTATAGGCAAAATCATACTTTTCAAGGTCACCGTTCTGCACATTCTTCGCGGCAGGTCTTAATTCCTTATAGGCAAAATCATACTATTCGTTATATGATGCGGTTGACTGTGTTATGGTCGTCTTAATTCCTTATAGGCAAAATCATACCACGATCAGAAGCTCGAACACGTTCAAACAATACTTTGTCTTAATTCCTTATAGGCAAAATCATACCATTTAACTTCTTCGACAATGCTTCAAATGACGCATGTCTTAATTCCTTATAGGCAAAATCATACTTATAGCTGAGGAATGTTACGATAACAATCATAAACGTCTTAATTCCTTATAGGCAAAATCATACTGATGAAGAATTGTTGCAAAAGATTAGAGCGTTACGGGTCTTAATTCCTTATAGGCAAAATCATACCACTTTAGCTTTTTTTGCAACCTTGTAAAGCTGCTTGTCTTAATTCCTTATAGGCAAAATCATACAAGAAATTTCTTTACCGTCAAGGGCGGCATAAAGGAAGTCTTAATTCCTTATAGGCAAAATCATACGATGCTATCGGTGTGGAAGTGGAGGTGAGATAGTATGGTCTTAATTCCTTATAGGCAAAATCATACAATAGAGTTCCCAAACGCAAAGTATTGGATGACGGTGGTCTTAATTCCTTATAGGCAAAATCATACATTTCAAAGAAGCATTGAGACGAGTTGAAAGATTCGCGTCTTAATTCCTTATAGGCAAAATCATACCCTGACGGAGGTATACCGGAGCGCGTGGCATACTTGTCTTAATTCCTTATAGGCAAAATCATACGAGGCAAGAGTCTCTCAATTAGGGAACCGTATTCTGTCTTAATTCCTTATAGGCAAAATCATACTCAAAAAGCTAACCGAGATGTTCGGTGCATGTGGGTCTTAATTCCTTATAGGCAAAATCATACGTATTATGACGAAAAAAGTAAACATGAAAGTATTAGGTCTTAATTCCTTATAGGCAAAATCATACGTGTGGTGGATTATCTGCAAATTGACGGTGATTTGAGTCTTAATTCCTTATAGGCAAAATCATACCTCTATTGAGAACGTTAAGAAGGTCGCCGACAAGCGTCTTAATTCCTTATAGGCAAAATCATACTCAGAAGAAACAATTGCGGTTTATTCCGCAAGAATGTCTTAATTCCTTATAGGCAAAATCATACATCTATGAGATCAAGTTTCGCGTAACTAAAGAAAAGGGTCTTAATTCCTTATAGGCAAAATCATACTGTTAAACTCCTTATATATCAACAATTTACTACATACCCGGTATCATGCGCATAAGGCGAGTATACCGCTATCTTTCATCACTGTCAACAGATAGATACCTGTCGAACAGCTTTCGACACATGCCATGGGCACAAACGCTTCGTTCTGCGAATCCATAACGTATACATATTGTTCATGTTACAGTGCTGTCGACCCCACGCTTTCGCATATTCCCGATCACAACAGAAGTATATCAAAGTCTCTTTCTTCTAATCCCTGAATTTCTTTTTCCATGTATCGCTCAGCCCTAAGTTTATAATACAACACTTGATCTTCACTGTCATCTACTATTTTCTCAAGCTCCTTATGAAGCTTTATGAGCGTTGCATCAGTTATCTCACCTTCAAACACGGAGTTCTGCACTCGTGTCAAATACTTCCGACACACTTTCAGCACCCGTGCCACTCTTTTCTCCGCAATATCATAGGTAAGCAACACATACACAGCGATCACCACTCCGCCACAAAAGGCTCATATTTTTCACCGGTCATGATATGATTCTCAAGCTTCAGACATTCCGCGTGTATGATTTCTTTATACTTCATCGGACGATGCATACCTTTGAGTGTCACCGACGAATTGAGCTTTTCTTCAAATACCTGTATAAATTTCTTTTTTCCGGTATCGGTAAGATACACGCCGCCTTTATACGGACGAAAATCGTTTTTAGTAAGCATCTTTTTGTTTATCAATGAAAAAATCGTACGGTCGGTGATCACCGGCTTAAAGATCTCGGCTATATCCAGGTTGAGCGTATGCGAACGATCGTTACTTTCATGCAAAAATCCTATGCGCGGGTCAAGATGTGTTGCGCGAATCGCTGAGAGCACTTTTGAGTACAGCACCGTATTACCAAAGCTGATGAGCGCATTCATAGGATTTTCGGGCGGTCGTTTTGACCTTTTTTCAAAAGCAAAATCCGTATCATTCACTATCGCATCGAATGTCGCATAGTATGTTTTGCGTATTGTCGCTTCAATACCCATGAGATAAGCTATCGCCTGTGCAGATGTAATTTTTTTAGTCTCTTGTGCTATCATAGTACCGCTTTCATTACACGCATGACCTCTGCGATGATAATAATGCAGTATCTTCAGGATATTCATAGCCGCTCCCCACGTGAACGCTCGTGCAATTCGTATACGTCGCTGCATCTCGATATAGCACTTCACTTCTTCCACAAGCAATGCTCCCGATGCCATACTGCATTCCGGACAAAAGCTCCCCACATAATTATCATAAAACCCGAACACATGCACGGTAAGCCGATGTTCTGCCACCAGACCCATAAGCCCACGGTTCATTTCCACGTCACCAAATACATAGATCTCATCCACCGCCTCAACCGGCACATATTGCTTTCCTGCATCACTTTCATAATACAAGGTATTTGCTTTGCGGCTAAGCTTACCTTGTGAAAACAAGTAAAGTGTCTTGCCCATTGTATGCCTCCTGCCCGCGTATGCGGGATCACAGGGTATACGGCATACCGGCGTTCTTTAGTTCATACGTTCTTCCTTTGCAGTTGTCCAACAGCCGAAGCCTTGACTGTTTTTCGACCCGAGTCCCGAAAAATACGCTATCTCGAGCAATTCGTCCGGTCCGCTCAGCGTATAGCTACCATCCCACGCGTTTACCGGCCCTCCCTTGAAGATAATTACATGATGATTGCGATGCACATCGACATCAAGTGCGGTCATATTACACGCATCGCCTACCCACGGTTTTGAGTGTATCGCAGTATATTTACGGGAAAGATTACTATGCACCTGTTCCGAAAATTCACGTTCAAACGGCGAATAATAGTATGCTTTTTTTGATCCGCTTGATGTCATCAGCGTACTATACAATGTCATAGGCGAGAGCATCTCGATCTTCAACTCATTACCTTTCGGCGCATGTTGATACCAATCGGTGCGTAAAATATGTAAGGGGAAGCCCTGTATTGAAAGCTCCGCATCTTTTTCCATACCGTTTAGAAGCTGCTCCATAAATCCGCTGTCCATTGAGCTTACTACCAATGAAAACTTTCTTCCGAATGTAAATCTATCTTTTTCATACCGTAGCGTGTCGGATTGTATACGTGAAAATGTAAAAAACTTAAATTTTCGCACACCGTCACCGTAGCCGCGATCATGTACATAGGTGCTCGTTTCATGCGGCAGATGACGATAAATAAATCCCTGTATGATCTCATTATACCCTGCTTTGAGGGAGAAAGGTTTTTCACAGCCGAAGGTTATCACCACTCTCATTCTTTGTGCTCCTTTCAGATTCTCATTCTTCTCTCTTACAATAGCAGAGCTGAGTAGTTTGTAAAGAGATAAAGCACACAGCACTTACGGCTTGATAAGCAGGTTGATCCAGCCGTTTGTCGACAAAAAGTTTGTATAATACGTGTAATCGTAATAATCAAAGTAGGCATGCAAGATCCCATCATCGGAATATTGTCCGCTGCTCCCTAATGCCGCCACTGCAAGTCGCACCATATCATCCGCGCCAAAACGCGATGCGACGTACACGGCATTATCCACAAAAAGCGAATAACTTGTTGTGCGTTGCGAAAAAAATACACAGTCTGTATCGGGATATACTATTACCCAAAAGGTATTTTTATATTTTGTAGTAAAATTCGCCTGAATATATGTTTTTCCCTGCGAGTCAACCATAGGTGCGGAATAGTTTATGTTATAATCAATAAATTGATCGATCACCCATGAATTAAGCCACCCTGCCTGCACAGCAGACGTGACACATGCAACGATCAGTAGTGTGCATAGCATTCTTCTCATAGCCACCTGCTTTCGTGTAAATGCCCGTACCGCGTTTCTGCGATCTGCGACGTTTCCCCTTTAATAAAAATAATAAGTTACTTGTCCGTTTACATACGATATCTTTGCCCACCGTGCTTTATCCGCAGGCACATCAGACACTACCACCGAAAATCTACTCGCATGTGCCGACGGAATTGCGTTTACCTGAAAATGCTGCGTTTGCCCGTTCACCGTGATCGTAAATTCACACGTGCTCAGACGAGTTGATGTCTGATTCAATATGCGTCCGCTTACTTTTATTCCATTGAGATATTGCTCAACATCATTGATCGTCACACTCAGATCGTCATTAATAGTTTGAAAATTTTTTGATGTCAAATCAATAAATCCTTTTGAGTTTTCAGCGATCTCCAAAAGCATGATCTTTCTCTCCGCTGATTCAAGTTTCTTACCCAATTTATGTGCGTCTACCGCTACTATCACTATCGCAACAACACACAATGCAAATAATCCGAATACCCCTTGTATCATATACGATTTTTTGTGTCCGTTTTCCAACTCATTCATATACATTCCTTTCGTATGTATCCGAATACATGGCTTCGTAAATCATCCCAATTTTTCAAAACTACTCCATATGTCATGGAATATCATCCTCATCCGGTAATAATCGAAAGTCATTCGGCTCCTCTACTGCGCGACATTCACACACTATTTCACTCATTTCATAAAATACTTCTGTCGTCGATTGAGATGTCCGTTCAAACTGAATACAAAATTTCTCTTGTATACCGATCTTGCTGCCCTCTTCTCGAGCATTCTGCTCTGCTCCTAAATAAATAAAATCCCATCCGTCTTCTTCCTTACGCGATATCAGCCTTTTGATATCACTCTGCGTATAGCGAGTGCTTGCGTTTTCCAATCCGTCAGTAAGAATACATACGATCGTCTTTACAATACGCGACTGATCCCCCAACGCTTTTTGGCGCAACTCGGCAGCTTCAACGACCTCACCTACCGCATCAAGCAGCGCGGTATTCCCGTCGGGTTCATACATCGACACGGTCACCCACGGGACTTCGACGATCGGCTTTCCCATATACAGCGTCATGGTACGGTTATTAAAAAACACCATCGTCACATCTGCCGCTTCCGACAATTTTCGTTGTTCATCCATAAATTGATTTAAGCCAATGATCGCTTCATAGCGCACGGACTCCATAGACCCCGAACGGTCGATGATGCAAATGATCTCGGTACGGCGTTCGTTTTTTTCAATATTTTTCATAGCGATCTCCTTTCTACATAAGACGTGAGGGGGAATCCCCCCTCTTTGAGTTTTTGTTACTGCTGTACTTCTAATGCTGCGTTAACATTGTCTTGATCAAGGCTGTACCAATTTCCCGTAGCGGCATCTATTATTACAGGAATAAGCCCACCCAAAATATCAAGCACTATCCATCCTGCTCCAATAGAATTGGTCAACACAACTGTCTTATTTTGAAATCCTTCTTTACGAAATTCGATATTATACGTTTTTTTCCTTTCAAGCTTTATTTCAAACGGGGTTGTCCCCATATATTGCCCGTTAACATATACTTTGGCACCGCCGGGTTCAGAACTCATAGCGACTTTTTGATTACTTCCCTGAAAAATAGTAGCACATGCGGTTGTCAAACTGATAAGTAGCAGTACTGCAGAAACGGTTATCAACATTTTCTTTTTCGTCATACGATTCTCCTTTTTTTATTACATCTTCCATACACCTACACCACAAAACGCCAACATGCAGAAGCCCCTCATTTCATCGGCATACACACCCTCCTTTGTGTTCTAATGATGATTGCATTATCTGTGCCAAATGTGACGGAGGGAATCGCGGGTACAATAACGATGTTGTTTCTTGTTGTTATTATTGCAGTTATACGTTTCTTCGCGATCATACGACCTGTAACATCAGATTGTAAAAAATACGCCCATAGCACAATATATATAATTTTTTGTATAATATATAAATTATTTTATAATAACGATAAACAGAGACGTACCATGCTGCGCCTCTACGGGCATTCACGAATTTTGTGCCACACCAAAAAGTAAGGCATGGTTTTTATACCGGGTAGGGACAAGCCCTACCCCTACTAAATTCACTTGATTTAAATTTAACTCCCCCTCGCGGTTACGCGTTTCCCCCTCTTTGCAAAAATGAGGGGGAAAGAATACGGCATTAAAAAATCAGCATGAAGCAATTCAAGTATTTTTTCGTGAAGCAGCGCATACTGTCTGAGCGTAGCGAGTTTATGCGCTGTAGAAAAAATACGAAGAATTGTAGATAATTTTTTACAGCCTTGACTTTTTTGTTACTTTTTGTGTCAAG
>CAYRFE010000046.1:0-17114 GCA_964423645.1 uncultured bacterium
GCATGTGTTAAACGCGCCGCCAATGTTCGCTCTGAGCCAGGATCAAACTCTCAATTATATTGAGTGTCTTTTTTATGTAACTAATTATGTATATCAAAGATCAGTTTCGCTTACACTCTCGTGTAAGTCTTTTCTATCTCATCGCTATGTGCTACAGCTCGCCGCTTTTACGGCTACGTCCCCAGGGGGTTTCGAACCCCCGTTGCAGGGATGAAAACCCTGTGTCCTAGGCCTCTAGACGATGGGGACAAAGACCTTCGCAAAAATCAGCAAAACACAGGAATGTAACCCGCGCACATTGTAGTAATGTGTTTATTACTGACTTGCGAAAGTCATTATACGTATAAAGTCTTCTGTGTCAACAACAAAATCAAGAAAATTTGAAAAAAAGTTGAGAGGAGAGCGACAAGCTCTCCTCTTAATATAAACTACTTCCGTGTTATACCGCGAATCGAGGATTCGCTCACTTTAAATTGCTGAATAAGCGCATCGAGTTCGGTCATGCTATCTTTAAGAGATCCGGTCAATCCGGTAACTTCATCAATAAGAACACGTGACTCTTGTTGCTTAGATACCATCTCATCGACACGGTCAGATACCGAAGAAATAGCTTTACTTTCCTGATCCGTTGATGAATATACTTCACGAAAACGAATATTGCTTTGATTAACCAACTCAATAAGCGACTGAAGAATAATAGTAATTTCTTCCGTATATTGCCGTCCTTGAGCAACGATCTCCTTTGATTGTTTTATAGATTTATTCGTATTCTTTGTCTCGACATTAATATCTTTGATCATCGCAATAATTTGATGAGCAGATCCCTGAGTTTTTTCGGCAAGTTTCCTCACTTCATCGGCAACAACCGCAAAACCCTTCCCGGCCTCGCCGGCACGTGCAGCCTCAATAGCGGCATTCAATGCAAGTAAATTGGTTTGATCGGCGATATCCGTAATTATCTCGACAAATTTTTCAATATCAACGATTTTCAATGTTAATGCAGAGACTGTTTTCTCCAGCCCATCCGCAGACTCAACGATTGCGGTCATACTTTCATCAGTTTTTGCCATTGTAGACAGCGCATTTTGCCCGTATTCCTGAGTTTGCGAGCTGTTGGTTTCAATTTCTTTCATGTTCATAACAATTTCAGACGTCGTCGCCACCATTTCCTCCATTGCAGATGCAATATGGCTTGAGACATCGTTTTGATACTCGGAAATGGTTTCTAATGCACTTACTTTTTCACTTACACTATGTTCAATACTCATTGCATTTTTTTCCGACTGCTTTGTTTGAACGATAACCTCATGAATCTTATCGGCAAAATTATTAAAACCCTGAGCAAGGAGCCCTATTTCATCATGGGTTGCAACAGTAAGGCGTTTCGTGAGATCTCCTTCACCTTCCGCGATATCATTGAGCAGATCGACGGCGGTGCGTAACGGTTTCACGATCTTTGAGCTCATATAAACAATTGCACTTATTGCAAAAACCAGTAGGAGTAAAAAAGAGATAAATAACGTAACAACCACTTTTTTTACCGCAATTCGATAAGAATCGAGAGAATAATAGATCTGAATATGTCCTATTGTTTTACCATCCTTAACCACTTCGAGTCCATCCCAAATGATATTATTTTTTATATCGGTATGAGGTTCGATCACAATATCTTCATTCACTGTGACGGTCTCATTTCTTTTAAATGTATGAAACAGCGAGAGTTGCGTTTTCCCCGTTTCATCTTCGGAGTTTCGTTTAACTGAAACCGCAAGAACCTTTTCGTTTTTGACTAATTCGCTGAGTGCGGTCTCGACTGACGTCAGATCATTAAAATTCAACCCTGTCATTACCGCATACGCGGACAATCTCGTGACTTCTACCAGTTTTTCTTTTTCAGACTCCAAAAGATTCTTTTTTAATATACCCGGTATATAAAAAAACAAAAAGAGCATCATTGCAATAATTATTGATCCTGAGACCGCAACTATCTTCGCTTGCACCGATTTTTGTAATATCATGCCGAATATTCCCTCCTCCGGTCAATACCTGTTAATCCATTACAGATATAGATTTCAATTCAGCCGCAATATTTGCGCCTTCTTTTTGTAGTTGAGGATCACGCAAATGAATTTTTATAGTGGTTCCGTCTTTTACAAGAAGCACACTCACTTTTTTCCAATACTTATCATTCGACCCGAAAGTCAGAATCTTTTTATCACTCGATACCTTCAGAACCTCGCCGATATCCACATCGGAACACACATAGATCGCGGCATATCCGGATAGTTTATCTCGTAGATCTGTTGCAAATAAGTCGATCGAATTGTTCACCGGATGTCCTTGTACCGTCGCACCTTTCACTTTTGTAAGTGCGCCTGACATGGCAACTGCTTCCTGTGTAGATTTTGAACTGGTGTTATTATACACGATAGAAATCCTCACTCCTTGAGAATTACGCGTGCCAATAGAACGATCATAATTCAACACTTTCAATATTGTGTTTACCTTATCATCAAATTCATCCGCATACGCAAACCCTATACACGCCGATATAACCATAATCATCAAAAGTATTCTTTTCATAGATACCTCCTCTATTGCTCACGACTAAGTATAGTCTACATATTTTAAAATTACAACTCAAAAACATCATCCTTATGTGGTACTTCGACAGAAAGACAATATTTTCCTGCTTCTTGTGCAAATGACAACGCCGCTTCTTCTTCTCCATGAACAATAAACGCTTTCTTAGGAGGCTGAGGAAGATTTTGCAAGATACGTAACAGGTCATTTTTATCGCCATGTGCTGAAAACGCTTCAATTTTTATAATTTCCGCTTTTACAGGATGAAGTTCACCGAATATTTTGACTTCTTTCTGGCCTTCAAGTATTTGACGACCTAAGGTGTTCTCTGCCTGAAATCCAACGAAAAGAATGGTGTTTTTCGCGTCACTTATCGAATTTTTCAGATGGTGCAACACTCGACCCGCTTCACACATTCCCGACGCGGATATAATGACACACGAACCCGGGATAGTATTCAAATTCTTCGATTCCTGGACGGTAGCGACATATTTCAACCGCTCAAATCCGAACGGATCTCCTTCTTCAATAAGAAACTTATGCGTTTCACTGTCAAAACATTCGGCATGCAGCCTAAAAACTGAGGTTGCATTCACGCTTAACGGGCTATCAACATACATAGGAATATTCGGGATCTTCCCCGCAAGTACCAATCTGTTGAATGCATACACTAACTCCTGCGTTCTCCCCACAGAAAATGCAGGAACGATTATCTTACCTTTACGCGCAACAGTTTTATTTACGACGTCCGCCAGATGAGACTCCATAAGTCCTATCTCGTCATGAACTCTGTTGCCGTAGGTGCTCTCCATTATGATATAATCGATCGGTTCAGTAATAAGTTCGGGGTCCTGTAAAATCGGCATATCTTTACGACCGTAATCACCGGAAAACAGGATTGTTTTACCTTCAACCTTAACAAGAGCCATTGATGAACCGAGAATATGTCCGGCATCAAGCAATTGCACATCAATATCATTGAAAATCTTAAACGGTCTTTTGTAGGTATAACTTACAAAATAGTCAAGTGATTTGACTGCGTCATCCATTGTGTATAAGGGATTAAACGGTAATTCGTTGTTACGTGCTCGTTTTTTATTCACAAATTCGATATCCTTTTCCTGAATATATGCAGAATCTCGTAATAAAATATTGGCCAGATCGCGCGTTGCATGCGTACAAAAAATATCCCCCTCAAACCCTTTTTTCACAAAAAGAGGTATCGCACCGCAATGATCGATATGCGCATGAGTGAGGATCATAGCATTAATGGAGCGAGGATCGATTTCATCAAGTGACTTGTTCATTTTAAACGCTTCTTCCCGCTTTCCCTGATATAGTCCGCAATCAACAAGAATATTTCCCTTGCTTGTCTCGAGTAAATGCTTAGACCCCGTTACGGTTCTCGCCGCACCTTTAAAAATCAATCTCATGTTAGCGCCCCTTTCGTTTCGTATGTATTGTCTCAGGTTCGAATGTCGTCACGGTGTGTTTCGGTAAGCGCTCGGGGCGTTTCACAATTTCATGAATAAATAACGGGAACGCACTTCCTTTTGTAAAACCCGCTGCTGTATATAATGCGACTGCGCTTGCATTTTCTTCTGTGACGGTCAATGTTATGCCGGCATAATTGTGTTCTTTGACACGCAAGAGATACGTATGAAGCAAGGCTTTTCCGTAGCCCTTGCCTCTCAAAGATTCAAACATCCCGAAGACTAACAACAACACCTTATTATCTTTCAACTTTGAAGCTAAAATCAGACCTACCGGGATGGCATCTTTTTTGACAACAAATGAAATGTCTTGCAAAAAAACACCCATAGAATTATTGGTTATATTTTTAATAAGCGCTTGGGCATAATCAATATTCTGATAATATGGAATAATATCATACTCAAGCGAATTTTTAAAGGTGAGAAAACACAAAAACCCGAGGGATTTCTTATCGGTAGGGACGACCGGTGTCAAATCAAATATTGAATTTTCACCTTTCAATGCATATGAAGCAACGTCCAATGAATACTCGGACCGCGTATAATTCGTAAAGACGATATCAAATTCAGGAATTTGCGAATAAGGCGGTACTGCCAATAATCGCGATTGGAACACAATACGTTTTACTTTATGAGGAAAATGTGCCGTAATTGCAAGCCAAAGTGACGTAAATGAGTCTTTTGAAAAAAATGTAGGTCGCATATAAAAAAGCCGTATCTCTCCCCAATCATTGATAATCCCCAGATGAACAATCCCTATAGGATATGAATCCTCACCTTCATTGATGACGACAATAGTATGCGGCGACGCCAAAAACGTACCGTATTTACTGTGAATATAATCCGACAGATCTTCATCGAACTGTTTTCTGTAAAAAGCCGCATATTCCTTCAAGATCAGATCCAGCATCATGGGATTTTCTTTAGCGATTATACATTTCATGAGCGGGGTCCTTTTTTAGCGGATTTATGATAATTTTTTTGGATAAATTCATCTTTTCCCATCATCAAAGCGGTCAAGGCAGGATAAATCCCACGCAATTCACTCTCGATCATGTGTGAAAGATGGCGAATTTCCCATTGCGCATGCGCATCCGACCGTAAACGGGCAAAATGATACCATTCGCGCACATTTGCTTTCATAATCACTCTTCGACGATGTGCGTTCGTTAAGGCATAAATTGACGCCGGACCATCAAAAAACGCGATCTCACGTGACAATTCAGATGCTTGGTCTATCGCCGCCAGATATATTTTCTCACATCCGCTGTCTTTGACGGTTTCGGGTATAACGGGGGTTAATTCCGAAGAATACATGCCGGAAATGATCGACGCCATACGATGTCTTTTTAATTGCGCATAACACGATGCCGACACAGTCAGCTCAAATGTCACATCAGCAAGTTCAAATGCACGATCAACACTGTCATAAAAATTGATCCCTCGCCACTCATCGTCAAGTAATTTTGTTATATCATGCTGTTCGACAAAATGGCTCAACTCTTCAAACGAATGGGTTCCGTTACGATAGAGCAACGCCGCAATGACATTCTTCTCACCGTGCACAGAATAATCTATTACTTGAACCGGGGTAATAGACGTATTGACGCTTTCTCCAATATCATACGACGTCTGCCATTGCCTGCAATCATAATCACTCGGGGTTGTATATCGTATCAGTGACGGAGTCGCGGGTTGCAATATTTCATGTAGTTTTTTGCTTAACATTTGCACTTCAGTGAGCGGTGCCGCACTGAGTTTTTTTATTATATATTCCGCAGATCTCGCATTCACCGTCATACCCATCTGTGAGGTCGTTGCAAGAGGAAGCACATAACGTGCATCTTCTTTTGCCATTCCCGAAATATCTGCGTCGGTCAATTCCGGATGCTTTCCGGTCAGATATTTTGCGATACGAGTGTATAATTCGTTATATGTTCGATTCAATTCCTTAACCGTTTCGATAAATCGCTCGCGTAACCCGGAATCACCTTCCAGTTCGGAAGGAATAAGATAATCCTCATCCAGTTTTACATAACGCTGAGATTTTTCAGTAAATGATGCGAGTCGGTGTTGTTGGATAAATTCTGCGGCCAATCGAGTAATACCGATAATATCAATGTTAAAAACCGCATGCTCTGCAACCGACGAATGCCCCATATCAAACACGATAGACTCATTTGATTTTCTTGATTTTTGTACATCCTCAGCGGCTTTTTTACGAAGTTTTTCAACTGACAATGGTGATCGACTAATGCGTGCATATGCTGCCGATAACGTCTCGGGAGTAAAACAATCGGCACTCAATATCCCTTTTAATCGTTCAAAGTGGGCAGAATTATGCTCAGAAACATCTTGTATCACCGTACGTAACTCATGAAGCCGTTCGACGTCTATATTCATTCCGGCAAGTATTACTTTCATATAAACCGCCCCCTTTTCTCTATTATACTACGCGGGGTGAATTTATGCAATAAAAGACGTTCCGAGAAATAGAAATTTTCGTAACCGAGTCAAAAAAAGAGCGTCTGAAGATGCCCTTGATACGGATTGCTCATCCGCCGCGGTGGCAACGCCGGTGATGTCATATTAAGAAAATACAACGATCCAAATAGGAAAATAAAAAATATGACTATTAACTGCATTTTCCTCCGAAATGAACTACCCCGCAGCAAGCTACGGGGTATCTCCCCAAAAAATACTATATTTGTTCGCCCACCCCAAACCCCTCCCTTTTCTTTTTGGGAGGGGCTTAATTTCTAATATTGTGGGGACTTCGTCCCCACACCCCTAATAATAACAAAATTATAATAGTGAAGCCGAAGCAAGCTTCGGGGAATTTGACCCATTTAGATTAAAATATAACGTATATTTATCATAATCAACACTCCTCTCATCATCCACTCTAATGAGAAACTTCTATTCTGAATCATATTCAATGGAAAGTTCCTAACACCCTTGCAAAAAACCAAGCAAAATTTCACACCTAGCCTGGATACCAAACTAATGAAACAATTTATCAGTATTACTTGTCTAATCGATAAAACAAGGAGGAGTCTATGAAACTGACTGTACTACTACTTATCGTTCTTCTCGGTCTATTCGGCGGTTGTTCCAAAAAAACAAAGGACAATCTTGAGATCATCACGATGTTCGAATCAAAAAATGCATATAACAACATGTGCAAAGGTGTGTACAATGATCAGATTTTCAGCGTTCAATCGTTCCCTGACAAATTCACCGTTCTTTTTCAGGACACGACGGGGAAAGAATTAAAAAAAATTGACATCACACGCGGTAAAGGCCCCGGAGAATTGATGCATGCGCTGTTTACACGTATAAACAACGATTTCATCTATATCGCCGATTTCCAGCTCAAAAGACTGAATAAATTCGATATTAACGGAAAATTCATCGACAGTATTGAGTTTTCGGATGAAACAGGCATTATCGTTTCTGCAGAAGTTGTCGGTGATTATCTTTATTTCCACAGTCTGCAGAACATTTATTTCGGGAAAATGAATCTTGACACGGGTAAAATAGAAAAGTTCGTTCCGCACCACAAAAAAGACAATCCTGTCCACGATGAACTCATCGACGCGGTGTATGTGAAATATGATCCGTTTGAAAAGAAATTCTATCTCGGTCATATGAATATGCCGTATAGAATTGATATTTACAATGAAGAACTTGTAAAGGAGTCAGAATTTACCTATGATGTAAAAGGCGATATCAAACCTATGAAATGGTTTATAGCAGAGCAACGCATGGAGCCGATCGGCGCTATCATGATATCATCAATGGGAATTGATGAAAAATATATTTATGCTCCGATGCAATCTGCACAAACCGACATCAAAGGCACAAAATTCTATCTCGATCCGATTCAGACAGGCGTTCTTGTATTTGATAAGGATACTAAAAAATGTGTCGCCGTTTTAAAGAATCACCGCTTTGAAGGCACTGAGGGCGAGTTCAATGTTACAGGCATCACGAAAGATGCTATCATTGTTGAAATTGTAGATAACAACTTTGTAGTAAAAGATTTACTGAACGACCCAAGTCGTCCGGTTGGTGTCGAGGGACGTGTTTTTGCTGTGTGCAAAAAACCTCAATCGGATGCCCTTGTAGCCATGAAGTAACAGCAAGATCATCGTAACAATCTTTATGAGAGCTTTGCATAATTACTATTTTTATGAGTTGTGCCCACCCCAAACCCCTCCCGCGAAAATCGGGAGGGGCTTAACTTGTTATATAATGGGGACTTCGTCCCCACACCCCTATGTAGGAAAAATAGAAAAATGAAAAATTTCGAATTTCGCAAAGGTCTCTTTATTGCCATCCGAGAAACGGGAGTTGTTTAAAAAATGGGGAGCTTGCGGCTCCCCTAAAAATTGCACTACGGGTAAAATATTAGAATTTAGAATCGTCGATCGAATTGAGCCATGCGGATATTTCGCCTACAACCGATTTCACGCACCCGTCCGCGAACGGAGAGATAAGTCCCGATTTTTGCACAAGTGTTTGGAACGGAGCGCTACCGCCGTATGCACACAACCGCACATAATCATTCCACGCCACGTTGCGATCTTCACGAGAACGTTTCCAGAATTGTAATGCGCAGATCTGTGCCAAAGTGTAATCGATATAGTAGAACGGCACTTCGTAAATATGCGCCTGCCGCTGCCAGAATCCGCCCTGCTCGAGGTAATCAATATTTTCATACACACGCCACGGCAAATACACTTTTTCTAGCGCAAGCCATTTTTTACGGCGCTCTTCAGGTGTGACTGCGGGATTTTCATACACGTAATGTTGAAATTCATCAACCGCCACGCCGTACGGGATGAAAAGCAACGCACCTTCCATATGCGAAAAACGATATTTGTCCGCTTCATCCTCAAAGAAAAGGTCCATCCACGGCCACGTGAAAAATTCCATACTCATAGAATGAATTTCACTTGTCTCATACGTGCCCCAATAATATTCCGATACCGGGAAATGACGGCTCATATATACTTGAAACGCATGCCCTGCTTCGTGAGTAAGCACATCAACATCACCCGATGTCCCGTTAAAATTTGAGAAGATGAACGGTGATTGATAATTCTCGAAATAGGTGCAATACCCGCCGCCCGCTTTACCTTTTTTGTTGAGCAGATCCATGAGTTCATTGTCGGTCATAAACGTAAAAAACTCATCCGTCTCAGGTGAAAGTTCTTTATACATTTTTTTACCGTTATTGATGATCCAATCCGGCTCGCCGTGTGGTTGTGCGTTGCCGCTTGTAAAATTGAACGGCTCATCGTAATATTTCAGCACGTCAACACCGATGCGTTTTGCCTGGCGTTTACGAAGTTCTGTTGCAATCGGCACGATATGATCACGAACCTGCGAACGGAAATTGGCTACCATCGCGGCATCATAATCGGTACGCGACATACGTTTATAGCCGAGTTCGACAAATGAATTGAACCCTAGTTTTTGTGCGATCGATGCACGGATCTGCACCAATTCATGATACAATGAATCCAATTTTTCACGGTGCTCTGCGATCGCATTGAATTGTGTTTCCGCCGCTGCTTTACGTACTGCGCGGTCTTTTGATTCGCGGTACGGCCCGATACCCGATAATGTCATTTCTTTGCCGTCAAATATTACTTTGATCGATGCCATAAGTTTGACATATTCACTGGTAAGCTGATTTTCTTTTTGGAGATCTTCAAGAATTTCGGGCTTAAATGTCTGTAGAGCGGCATCGGCAAGATCGAACAAATGTTTGCCATAGGTGTGCTCAAGTTGCGAACGAAATTTTGAACGAGTGAGTGCTTTATAAAAATCGGTCACCAACCCCTGAAAAACAGGGCCGTTCTCGTCGAAAAACTCCCGTTCCGCATCATAAAACGAGTCGGTGGTGTCAATGGTATTGCGAACACTGGCGATATTGCTCAACGTGGAAAATTCCGCGCGTATCGCATATATCTTTTTCATGATAGCATCCTGCTCTTCAAATGTCTCCGCTTTTGAAAAAGCTTCCACGAATGCGGTGAAATCATTTTTCATTTTTTCGATATCAGGTCTTGTGTAAGGAAAATCTTTAAACTTCATACATCCCCCCTTTGGAAATCTTTCATATTCCGAAACAACATTACAAAACATTGTATGCTTCGTCAATACAAAATAATGTCATGTGGGGAATTTTTTATTATAAAAAATTTTCATATATAGTTCGAGACTTTTGCAAAACTACCAAAATTATAATTTGTGCTCTCCCCAAACCCCTCTCGTAAAAATCGAGAGGGGCTAAAATTGTTATATAGTGGGGACTTCGTCCCCACACCCCTATTTTGGAAAAACAGAAAAATAGGAAATTATGTGTTTTGCAAAGGTCTCAGTTCAGTAGTATATCCGACTCCGTCGAATTACAGCACTTTACTCGTTCCTGAAAGAATTGCGAAACTAACATTTTTTGAATTTGTGCCCACCCCAAACTCATCAATATTTTTTGTTACAGACACGGCATGCCGTGTCTCTACACCGTCCCCACACCCCTTTTAAGAGAAATGAAACCCAAGAATAATTTAATTTCGCTGAGAACTCTTAGTATTTAAATTACAAGGGAGCCTTTCAGCTCCCTTGTAATCGTTCAATCGTTATGAAAACTTCATTTCCCCGTGATATTCACCCGTATTCCTTCGGAGTGACTGGTGAACTCAGGGGCATACATACATTGGATCGTCGTGATACCGTTTGAGAAATTACCGGTGTGGGTCACGTACATCATATACTCAATTGTGTGTGTTCCTTCGGGAAGCCAATACATAAAGAAATTGGTCGATGCATCTTTAGTAGTCATATAATATCCAAGATTACCACTCGATTTATACTCCGATACTACATTCATCGGTTCAAAACATGATGCCCGCATGTCCTTAAGATGCACATACTGCATTTGCTTTGCTGCAGTTATATGTAATGTTGCACGCACCTTATCACCCGGCTGCAAATGCGTTTGCGCAGTGACCGGTTCCCAAGTGACAGTTGCGCCATTCATTCGCTCGACAAACAATTCTTTACGCACAGATAGAGCAGAAGAACTTTGCGGTATTTTATCCAATGATTCAAAATACTGCCATGTTAATGTACCCCACGCCATTTGGTCGGTAGGGTTCTTTACACTCACGCGTCCCATTGCACTCGTTATATCTTGAGTATGAAAACTTGTTGATAGAAAACCGTTGTCGGTAAGAGCGCTTGTGTTCATCTGACGGTCGCCGATTACGACTTGAAGAGGTTTGTCTTTTTTCTGCTCGCGTATACCACCAAGAAGCAACGCATAACACGCTTCTACCGTTCCTTTCGTGGAGTGCCAATAGCGATCTTTACGCTGGACGATAAGCCATGTCTTGATTTCATCAACAACGACAACATTCTTCTCAATTTCACTAAACGCCTCGATCAAAAGCGCGTGCGTCTCAATAGGAGCATCATACCAATAATAATTTCCTCCATTCACCCATTTTCTCCCGGTTGATTCGTGACATTCTGACTCCGCAAGAAGCGCTTTTAAAAACGCACGAGCATCATTACTGTTGCCGTTACGATGTAGCGCAAGCGCAAGCATGGTTCTCAGCATTACACTTTCTTTTTGTGCAACAGGCACAAGTGCATTGAGGCGTGTCGTATAAGCATCTTTGTAGCGGGGCTCCAAAGGAATATCAGAAAAAAAACTTCTCATGTAGAAATAGTGAATTTCGCTACTAACATGTTGATTATGTCCATTTGTTTTTTGCGATTGTATAGACGAAAACATCGCCGAATCAAGATATCGCACCGCTTTTGTTACAAAACTCTGCACACGCGCTTCTTCTTTCAGCGATACAATACCTAATTGGATAAGGTGACCGAATCCGCTTACAATATGCTGAGTAATAAAACGGTCTTCAGGCCCTCCGGGAAACCAGGATAAGCTACCATTCGGGTTTTGGGATTTTTCAAACTTTTCAAATGCTTTTTCCATTTCTCTGGCGAGTTCATTGTCTTGAAACATCACACTGACACGATGACGATAATCCCTTTGCGATCTGCCGTTCAATATCCACGGCATTTCTTCCTGCATGAGTGTATATAACGACGTATTGGTGTGTATCTTCTTGAATAACAAGCTGTCCGGGTTGTTTTTCATCGACTCGAAATATGATTTTACAGTAGGAGATGATTTGAGCACATGCAATGCCATTTTATTGGCATAATATTGGCTGAACGTTTGCTCTAAGCATCCGTAAGGGTAATCAATCAAATATGGTAATGATTCTACGGCATACCATGTTACATTCGATGAAAGCTCAAATGTAAGCGCATGATGTACCAACGAATCCGACGCAGTATTAAGAAGATTCGGCAACTCAATATGCGTATCAGAATATGCACCTATCGGCACAGACTTCGACTCGGCGACAAGTTGCTTATTGGTTAATATGGGAAGCATCATTTCTTCACCGTCACTGAATTTGCCTGATTTCGCCACAACACGATATGTAACAGCTGAGATACCAACAGGAATTTTCAAACGCCAAGTAATCAGATCACTCTTTCCTTTTTGAGCAGTAAAGCTTTGTTGTGCATTCGCCAGTGAGAATTTTTCATGTATCGGCTGCATACTTTCTGCATCAAGCAACAACAATTCGACTCTCCCCTTCAATACATTCTCTGTAAGATTCGTGACCTTAGCGGTAAAGTCGATCGTATCGCCCTCTCGTAAAAAACGCGGGGGATTAGGGATCACCATGAGTTCTTTTTGAGTCACAAGCGTCCTCTGAACCAATCCAAAATGCATATTCTTGTCATGCGTAAAGCCTTGAAAACGCCATCTGGTGATCATCTCAGGAATTGTAAAATCTATTTCTATTTCTTTTTTACTATTCGGACGAAGTTGTGGATAAAAAAATGCTGTATCGCTGAATTTCTTTCGTAATGCTATCTCATATAATTCACTTTGTAGTGCTAAAAAAGTTTTACCATGTATGATTTTTCCTTCTGTGATCGGTTTTTCGAAACCGTCAATAGGTCTATTTTGAGAGTCAATAATTACATGCTCCATTCCGGCAATTTTTGTCGCCATATGAAATTCAACATATGTTCTATTATTTGTCCCGACATATACGGATTGAATCGAAGCTGTCGAATAACCGACCACCAAACATTTAACTTTATATACTCCGGGCTCTACCCCAAGTACAAAATACTCGCCGTTAGCCATTGTAGATGCTCCTAATTGAGTGCCCTCTATCATAACAGTTGCACCGGGAATCGGTTCGCCTGTACTCTCTTCTAGAACCCTTCCAAATATTTTCCCTGTTGTATCACCAGGCAAGATCATTCTGTCAATGTTTTTCATAAGCTGAACCATCGAATACCGAAACATGTCTGTGTCTTTTACTTCAGGATATACATAATAGTCTCTTGAGAATCCACTTATGATATCCGATACTTCCGGCTTGTCTCGAAAATATGACTGTCTTGATGACTGTCTTGAAAAAGAATACCTGTTGAAGCTGTTAAATCTCGGAAATGTCCACACATTATCAATAATACTATCCAAGGATGCATCATACAGGACTGTAGCAAGCTCAGCATCAACGACATCACTATTAGTTTTTTTAATTTTAAGAGTCCATTTTTCAGATTCACCCGGTACTAATTTATTTCTGAATGTTGAAAAGGAAATATTCAAATTATTATACTCAGCACCGGATTCTTTAACCTTTAAGTTAAATGTTTTTTCATACCGGTTGTTAAGCCGTATACCGTATACTTCTATACCAAATAATTCTGAGACCTCTTTCCCGATAGGAATCTTTATCGTTGAATATCCGGCCGGTATGGAATGCACTCGTGACTCAATATTTTTCTTAGATGAGGTTGTGACAACAATAGAACTCTCCAATGCACTCCAACAATGTAATGTTACGATCGATCCCGGCTTATAATTCTGTTCTTTTATATAAAAATCAAAAAACTGTTCTCCTCGTAATTTACTTTTTTCATCAATAATTTGATATTCATGTATTACTTCATCGGTCTCTTCTCCGATTTTTGCGTTAATTTCTATTACATACCTTCCTTCCTGCAGACAACTCGGTACATCAATAAAAATTTTTGTATTTTCTCGATAGAATACGTTTTTTTTGTAAATAATTTGGTGATTCTCAATATCCTCTTCCTCATGCTGATTTTTTTCGTCTTCATAATAATCAAATGGGAATAATTTTGTATACTCAGCTTTGGTAATAGTATTCGTATATAGCCTTCCTTTTAAAGGTTGCTCCCAAAGTTTTTTTCTAAAAACTCGTCGCGGGAGACTTTCTCGAATTTTTTTTATCGTTATTGTGACATCTGCATTTGTAATCCTTCCATTACCATCTTTGATCGAAAGAGGTAATTGTATTCTTTTACCGGGGAAATATACTTCCGTTGGCAAATCCAGTTTTACACTAATATAGCTTGAGGTTTTAGAATTATATGCCGAAACAATATGCTCGATAGTATTCGTCTCACCATTAACATCAGTCGCTTCTATTACTACGACATAAAAATTCCGATTTGATCGATAAAACTCATTTTCATCTATTTCGGGTTTTGCCATAAAAGAAAAAGTAAATACACCATCAGGATTACTGACAACTTGACCATTTTTTAAAAGTGTTTTTTTGAATGATTCATCAAAAATACTCTTTTTTAAATCCAATTCCACTTTAGCATAGTAGTCTCTTACACTTTCATCGTTGAGTAGAAACACAGAATATTTTACTTTCGCATTATCTATGGGAAAATCACCATACGCGGAAACAGCCCCATTGATTACGACATTCTCACCTACATTATACTGTTTCGTATCAGGGGTAATTTTTATATCAAATCCTTTTTTCTTATATTGCTCAACGATAATCGTATGGTCAAAATTGAAAGTTATACGCCCGTTTTGAAGCGTAGAAGGTATTACAAACGAACCCGCAATTGATCCATACTCATTGGTAGTACCCTCAATCCGAAGACGAAAGTCACCGTCTTGCGATTCAATAGAGCATCTTTGTTCTTCATTTTGTATCACTTTTCGGTTGAAATCATTATACTTGAAAAACAGCAGTTTATAATAGACTGTCTGACCCGGTCGATAGATTTTTTTATCGGTTAGAACATACATATACTCTCTATAGTCATCATCAAAATGCTTTGAATAAGAATTGTTCGCACTTAACAAAAAACCGGATTTATCTTTATCGGCTTCAATAATAATTTTAGACGCATTATCAAAAAATACCTGCCCGACTAAATCCGTCTTTTTATGAATAATAATATCGTTTTTCTTAGAGTTTTCTTTTTCTACGACAAATACGTCTGCGTTTACAATTGGTTGTCCCGAAAAACAATCGAGTACCGTAATTAATACTTTATCCTCAAAATGCGTTGTTACTATTGATAGATTAGATACATTACACGTGTTACGAGTCACAAATGAGGTATTCTGATCGAAGTCTTTGCTGTCGGATGCAACGAGATAATACTTCCCATAATCAAGCCCGGGGCAAAATACCTCGGTAGTGACCGGCACTCGCTCATCGTGTTTAGGTAGTTGAAATTCCCAGCTCAGTACAGGCTGATCATTCATAACATCCTGAAATGAAGGTAGTTTAGAAAACGGGGTATTTGTAATAGGTATGGCCTTCAAATATAGTGTATTAATACCTTGATATGTGACAAATATCCTAAAAGGTTTTTTCGCTTCAAGTTGAGGTTCAATTTGCACAAGCAAATATTTACTGCTATCCAAAAAATATCTAATGCTTTTACAAATAATTGCCCCTTTGGAATCAGGCCATTTTTTTAACACATCATCACATAAAGGTAAAAATTTTATTTTTAAACTTTCCGGTAACTGGTCTTTATCAGAACTCTTTTCATAATTTTTAAGAAAATTTTCAAATAATGCATATACCGCTAATCCATACCCCGAATTTTCTGTGTTTGTTTCAAGAAGTTCTCCCAGATACAATACTCTGTTATCCGGTTTGAGCACATTAAGTCGAAAGATTTCCGTTGATACGAAATTTTCGTGGTCATTGTTCTTTTTAAAATAGCGCATTAATTCTTGAAGCAAAAACAATGCCCTATGAAAATCATTCATCGTCTGCTTTTTAAACCGTAGCTCTAAAAATTCACTTATACCCATATTAAAATTCGCTTGATCGTGTGAAGAAATGCTTAAATAATACTCAATCGCGTCATATACCATATAATCGTAAAGACTCACAATAGTTGGCTTCTTATTTTCGTCAATCGTCAGCAAGCTTTTAGGAATGTCTTTTATCAAAACATCTTTTGCGAACTCGCGATTTTTCAATGACTTTTCATAACAATTGCTGATTTCTTTTTTGAAGTATTCAGGAGTCCATGTAGCAATATCTTTTTTTATGATTTTTTTGTCCAAAATTCGTGTACTATTTCCCATAGAATAATATATTAATTTTTTAGCTTTTAACCGAAAAAACAATTCTTTCTCTGGAGATTTAACTTTTTTTATTTGTCTATCATACAATGTTATAGTTTTATTAATTTCATAATACTTATTATTTTGTATTTTGTCTATTGCTTTTAGAAATTCTTTTTTATTATTGTCTTTTATAGCTCTCTCAATTATTCCTTCAAGTATTTTAAACTCTGTATCTACATTTTTCATGTTTATTTTTAAAGAATCATACTTTTTCCACTCATTGACATAATTAAAAGTTTGGGTTACGGCATTAAGCGCAAAACAGAAAAACATCACAAAATAAATACTCATAATAGTTTTTTTCATAGTACCAATTCCTTTGTTTTAATTATTTTAACGCATTTGGTTTTGATTCACAATCAAAATATTTTTTTAGTATTTAAAAAAGGGAGCCTTTCAGCTCCCTTGTAATCGTTCAATCGTTATGAAAACTTCATTTCCCCGTGATATTCACCCGTATTCCTTCGGAGTGACTGGTGAACTCAGGG
>CAYRFE010000047.1:0-16852 GCA_964423645.1 uncultured bacterium
GGAATAAAATATTTGCCGCTTGGCGATATGAACATCGGCGCAGCGATACGTCCGTCATTGACCAAATATTCATCAACAAAATCAAAACTTTTTTTCTTCGCATCATAGTTGAAAAAGGATATTTTATTCAGCATATTATCGACCACATAAAGGCGGTTGTTATAAAAACCGCTGAGCATGATCGCCGGAGAAAACTCGCCCGGGCCTTTTCCTTCTTTAGCATATGACCACAGTATCTTTCCCTCCGGCGAAAATAGAATTATTGAATTCGTTTTACGGTCGATCGCGGCAAAGTTGCCATCCACTTCGGTCACAAATCGCGGTTGCATCGGTTTTTCAAGCTTGACCGATCGTACATTTTTCATTTGTCCGAGCATCACGTCTTTTTCAGCAAATGCGCAAGTAACGGCAAACAACACGGTCATTATAAATATACATAATTTCATAAATCATCTTTCCTTTCATTGATCATTTCATCTATGATCTTTGCTTGTTCCAATGTTATTTTTTCTTCGGAAACAGTTACGGACATGTCCTTTGGATCTATGTGTACTCGCGTACATTTGGTATGCTGCAATTCTTCTTCAAGCATTTTTTTTGCGCGAGATAAGCGCTGCTTTGAAAGATCAACAGAAATACCGAGAGAATCGGCGATCTCTTTATGGCTAATCCCCTTTTCAGACAGTTCAAATACTTCGCGATACATCTGAGGAAGCTGATTTAATACATAAGAAAGAAGTGAACACGCTCCTCGTATTTCGATCCTTCTACCCTGTTGACCTTCCGAACATTGATCATCAAGCTCTACCGTATCCTTCTTAGAACGGTAAAAATCGGTGATCTTATTACGAACGATCTGATAGACCCAGGATTTGAATTTCTCCGGATCGTTCAGCGTATCGGATTTTTCCTGAGCTGCCATCAACGCATCATGCAGAATGTCGGATGCATCGGATTCATTGCGCACGGTCTTAACAATGAATGCGCGCAATTCATCGTATAACTCAGGCTCGATCTTTATTTCTTTTTTTCGCAACATTCTCCGTCTTCCTTTGTGATAATTGTATAACACCCACTGTCATTTTCACCGGAGCAGTCCATCGTTTTTACAACGACCTTTTCAGGGCCGCCTTTCATGAGAACAATACACGCCTTCTCCCGGTTCCCGGCCTGAGCAAACAATTCGGCAACGGTCTGTTTTTCGTTCTCTTCGGTCACGCGGATACATTCCATATACATAATACCTCCTTTTCTATGGTTTGCAACATCAATCACTAATATTGCATAATGTATAGACGCAAAAGTCTCTGAAAGGTGACAATGAACCTGTTGCGTACGGTACATTCACATGTTTAACTCACTTTTCAAAATCAGTGAAGTTTCTTTAAACCATTTTACTTTTTCTGCCATATTTTTATTTGCGCCTATTTTTTCTCTTGCATGAAAAATTTTTTCGGGTATATTTGACTAACCACTATAGGAAGAAGAGATGAGCAACTTATAATCTACATATCAATTTGATCCGTCGGCGTCAGACCTTTACGTTTTCGAAATTATTACATCTTAAGGAGAATGCTATGGCACGATTTTTTACATTATTACGTTATATAAAGCGCTTATGGCCGTATATCAACGATCATATTTCACAATTTACCATCGGTTTTATTCTCATGCTTCTTGTATCTGTCTCCCAACTTGCAGGGCCGCTTATTTTGCGTCATATCATTGATGTAAGCATGAAAGAAAAAGATATACACAGCATGTTGTATTCCGGACTTCTTTATTTGGGTATCATTATCGCAATGGGAATCTTTACTTATTATGAAACGATCATTGTCGCAAAGCTCGGATTACGTGTTGTTATTCGTATTAAAAATGACATTTTCAAGCATCTTTTGGAATTACCGGTCTCATTCTTTGATACTCATCAGGTCGGCGAATTAATGGCACGTGTAGAAAGCGACACCGAACGCGTAAAAGAACTCTTTTCACGCGTTGTGTTGATGATACTCAACAATGCGTTTTTCTTCGTCGGTATGTTTGTGATATTTTACTCAATGAACCCCAAGCTTGCATCATATTTGCTCATACCGGTCCCATTTGTAATGATCATCATCTTCATGGTGTTCGGATATTTGCGGAAATTCTATAAGAAAGTTCGTGTGCTTTATGCGGAGATCACCGGGATACTCACTGAATATATGCAAGGAATATTTATCGTCCAATTATATAATCGGGCGAAACACGTGTTGGAATTACTGGATAAAAAAGCTCGCGATAAGCGTGGTGTTGAGGTCAAAGCATCGATATTGGAATATTCCTTTTTTGGATTTTTACAATTCCTTATCGGCACAGTACTGGTCATTGTAATTGTCAAAATGCTCTCTCCCGGTATAATCGGCGGCGTGATTACGTTGGGAACATTGGTCGTCTTTCTAGATTACAGCCGACGACTCTTTGAACCGCTTATGGCGATCGCTGAAAATATACGCAGTATGCAACAGGCATCGGTTTCGCTTAAGAGAATATTTGATATCTTGGATATCCCGTCGGAACACTCACAGGATAATCCCCTTCCTGTTCATTTTGACCATGAGATCCGATTCGAAAATGTTACCTTTGCATACAAAGAGAACGAACCTGTTTTAAAGAACGTCTCATTTTCGATACCGAAAGGTAAAACGATCGCATTGGTAGGACCTTCAGGTAGCGGAAAGACTACGACGATAAGCCTCTTGACCGGATTTTACACGATCACCGAAGGTACGATCTCCGTTGACGGTATACCGATTCAACGGTTTGACCTTCATGAATGGCGTAAAAAAATTGGTTTGGTACTGCAAGACATTTATCTTTTTCCGGGGAATATTCTTGAGAATATACGCGTCTACAACGATACGATTACAGACGACGCAGTTGAACAAGCAGTCAAAACAGTTCATGCTGAAGACTTTTTAGCACGGCTTGATGACGGTTTACACTCCGAGTTACACGAACGCGGTCAAAACATCTCAATGGGCGAAAAACAACTTTTGAGTTTTGCCCGCGCATTGGCATTCTCGCCTGAGATCATTGTTATGGATGAAGCAACCGCATCGATAGATGTCAACACCGAGAAAAAAATTCAAGACAGTATGCATACCCTTTTACAAGGAAAAACGGCTGTCATCGTTGCACATCGCCTCTCATCGATAATGAATGCCGATATGATATTGTTTTTTAAAAACGGGGAGATCATCGCACGCGGCACACACGACGAATTACTATCAATCAGTGATGATTACGCGAATCTGGTTCGCTTGCAATTTATGCATACGACCGAACCGGTCATGGAATAAAGGAGTTATGTTTATGAAACATATACGATGGATCGCACATATATGGAAAGAGCGAAAATGGCTTGTGCTTCTCCTCTTCTTTTTAACGTTATTATCAAGTGCCGTAGCAGTGCTTTATCCGTATGTATTCATGCGTCTTATCGACCTGTTATCAAAAATTTTGGGCGACCCCGCATCTGTGGAGAATCCCTATGCTGAGATTAACAAGATCATAATGCTCCTTCTTGCAGTGGGATTGAGCGGATTTATCGCTTCATTTTTCCCCGGTATACGCGGCGCAACAAATGTAGTATTTGAATATCTTATCCGCAAGAAATTCTTTGCCAAAATACTTGGGAAAGACTATACGTTCTTTCAGAATTTTAAAACGGGTGATCTCGTCACACGCCTTACCAGTGATATAACCGATTTTTCGAGTGTTTCCTGGTTCTTATGCTCCGGCATTTTTCGGGCGGTAGAGTCGATCAGTAAGCTTGCGTTTTGTTTGACGGCAATGTTTTTTATAAACCCGAAACTGACATTGCTTTCAATTATCCCGCTTCCGATTATGATACTGATTTTCTATTTTACCGAAGAGAAGATCTACGAGACCTTTCGTAAAAACCAAGAGGCCATTAGCGATATTAATAATCAACTTGAAATGAGTTTTTCAGGTGTGCGAATAATCAAAGCATTTGCATGTGAAAAAAAATATCATCGATTTTTTGATAATGCTCTTTCAAAACGGTTTTCAACCGAGATGAATGTTATCAAATTAGAAACGACGCTGATGCTCATTTATCAGTATATTGATTATTTCGCACAGATCGGGGTTATTTTCTTCGGCGGGTATATGGTCATACAAAATGATATATCGATCGGCGTATTCTATGCATTCTACAATTATCTCGGAATGCTCATCTTCCCGATACTTGATATTCCGCAATTGTTCATTTCCGGTAAGCGTGCATTTGTGAATATCGATCGACTTGAGGAGATCGATCACGCGTCTCCCGTCGTGAGTCGGGGATCTCAATATTCGATAGACACCATTGAATCTATTCGGTTCAACAATGTCACTTTCTACCACGAAGGTCGTACGAGTCCGATCGTTGAAGACCTTACGTTTGAAGTAAAACGGGGCGAAAAAGTCGTCGTGGTCGGACCTGTCGGTGCGGGTAAATCAACATTATTAGGTTTGTTGACAGGCTTTTTACCTCCTCATTCAGGTTCGATAGAAATTAACGGGATTTCGATTGATAAAATTGACATATCATCCTTTCGTGAAAAAATTGGGTTTGTCCCGCAGGATCCGATTCTTTTCAGCGGAACATTACGGGAAAACATCGCATTTGGAAACGATGCGATGACGGAATCGGATTTTGATGATGCGGTCACGATATCACAGATGAAAAGTGAGATCGACACATTCAGTCAAAAAGCCGATACACGGGTCGGCCAACGAGGGGTAAGTGTTTCCGGAGGACAAAAACAACGACTTGCGATTGCACGTGCGTTGGTACGAAAACCGGAATTACTGCTCTTGGATGATATCACTGCAAGTCTTGACGCAGAAAATGAAGCGCGATTATGGAGCGATATCAATAAAAATTTTAATGATATCACATGCTTTACGATATCTCACCGACTGTCCACGATCCAGTTTGGAGATACCGTGTTATATATTGATAACGGTTCTCTGATAGGACACGGCACTCATGCCGAGATGTTGCAAAACAAAGCGTACGAATTGTTTATTTCAGCACATTTCAATCATGCAATTGCTGAATAAGCATACCGGATAGAAGGAAAATTGAAAGGCGGGGAAACTCGCCTTTTCAAGTGAGATTGTTGCGCTCAAAGATCAGATAACACACTTTTGGAAAAATTATACCCGCACCGTTTTGTTCATTCTATCTGATATCCATGGCATGAGAAAGTGTCTTACAAGTCTCGAAGAAGCCCATTGATGATAGTGGCAAAATGTATCCGATGGGTTTTTAAATATATCCCGGACACTGTCCCATTGACGTTGTATATCAATACTGCTTTTGTCATTTTTTTGTTTTTCAAGTCGCTTTTTTTCCAATTCTTCAAGTTTTCTGTTAATTATTTCTCTTTGCTTTTTATATATTGAGAAATTTTCCTCACCGATAATCACACGTCGCTCACTGTATACTGGTTGATTATTCACAAATGATGGTTCGGCAGAAATATAAGGGCGACGAGAGAGATAATTCCTACATCTGACCGCCATGGTATAAACAATAGGGTCTTTCATAACTTTTATATCATCATATTTAAATTTAAAAACGAGGTCAACTACTTGATTTTTATTAGCAATAATATGTTTTTCATCCAATACTTCAATTCTACGCTCAACATCACCTAAATCTGATACATCCAGTCGTACTGAATCATTGTATTTTTTTCCGCTAATATTTTTTAGAGTTACTTTTACTTGATATGATTGACCTTTCAATAATATAGAGTAATCATTATCTATAATTTTAACGGGCTTACCTTCCTGGTCCTGAAGAAAATAACTAAGTATTTCAAATACTGCAATCGGTTCTTGTGCAAAACACGTTACTCTTAATGACGGAATAAACATCACAAGCAAAATAAGTATTTTTTTCATACTTCCTCCTTCTTTTTATATATCAACGCCTCTCAGCATTATTTCCCGTGCCCTCAAATGCACATTTAAACATTTCATTGTTTGAAAAAATCGTTCTATCATAAGTAATATCTTATCATTGTCCATATTTCAGGGCATAATAAAACTAATCTCTCGCACACAGAAATGACATGTTCTTTACAACGGTTCTTTACGTTTCAACCGTTTCACCGCTTCAGCAGTACCTATAACAATCAATCGATCACCCGCGAGTAGTTTTTCCGACGGATTTATCGTAGTTATCTGAATATCTCCCCTGCGTATACCGGCCAACGTGACACCGAACATTTGGCGAACCCGAATATCGGCGATCGTTTTACCTGATAACGAAGAATTGTCAGATAATGCAATTTCTGCATGTTCGAAATGGTCACCTGTTTTTATGTCTTCACTCATTTCAGGTGCATTGATGACATATTCCGCGTCTTTTAAACCTACGGCCGGCCCCATTATCAACAACCGATCGCCCGGAAAAACTCTAAAATCAGGTTCAGGATCAAAATGCACATGCCCGGCCCTGCTTATCGCCAAGATGGAAACCCCTGTCGCTGTCCGCAACGGTATGTCACGTATCACTTTTCCCGCGGCTGATGAATCGGTTCGTATCCGTACGTCAAGAAAAGAAATCGGCCAATTGATGTTTTCAGGTAAAAAATCCATCGCATAGGTCAACGCATCTGCCGCTTGTTCTGTCGCATCAGCAAACGGTCGAAATACAAGATGTGCTCCCGCCTGAATATATTCATTTGCTTCTTCATCATTCGTTGCGGTCAGAGCGATCTTACCCGTATATCCGTTTGCCTTCAAATTACCGAGAAACACAAGACTCATTTCTTTTGATCGCACCGTACTCACTATCCATCGTGTTGTCGCACATGGAAGTTGCGGGTATATCTCCGGATCGGTCATGTCTCCGTATATGACCGGAATCCCTTTTTCGCGCCATTTTTTTAATACATTCGGATCAAAATCGATACCTGATAACGTTTTATTTCTCCGGATAAGATATTCTGCTAGTCCTTGGCCATAATTACCCAACCCTACAAGGATCACGTCAAGTGCCTCAGACATTTTCAGCGTATTTATCGCTGATTCACGATAGGGATTTTTTCGTTCAAACACACGAAGCATTGGTGAAAGTAATGAATAAAGCTTCGCTGAGTATAGGATCATGTATGTGGAGAGAAAAATGGTCACTACCCCCACAAGAGTGATAAGACCGACCGTTTCGTTGGTGATATGCCCCATGCTTAATCCCAAGGCGGCAAGAATGAGAGAGAATTCGCTTATTTGAGCGACAGTCAACCCCGCCATAAATCCGGTTCTGCGACGATAGCCCATAAAACCCATTATCAGGATCACAATCAAAGGATTTCCGACCAATACGAACAATGAAAAAATCGTGGATTTCCCTAATTGTGCTCCGACTGTCGTCCAATCCAAACGGGCACCCAGATCAATGAAAAAGAACAAAAGTAAAAAATCCCTCAAACTTGTCAGACGCGCTCCTATGGAATCTTTAAATTCTGAGGACGCAAGCGATACTCCCGCTAAAAAAGCACCGACCTCTTTACTAAAACCGAGCAACTCACTGCCTGCCCCAAGCAGGACCGCCCATGCGATGGCAAACAGCGTGAGTAGTTCCAATGAATGAGCGAGACGTTGTGTGAGTAAAGGGATCACATATTTCATCATAATCATGACGAATAATAAGATTCCCAATCCTTTTCCTATAATATATACCGTCAAGAGCAATGATGATCCGCTCTCTGCCGCTGCTGCTCCAAATGAGGTGAGCGCAACGAGAGCAAGTATCGCCGCGATATCCTGTACGATCAAAAACCCGAGTGCGATCTGCCCGTGAAGTGAGTCTATCTCTTTTTTATCCGATAATAATTTCACCACGATGATCGTACTTGAGAACGTCAGTGAGACGGCGACATATGCCGCACTGAGATATGACATGTGCATGGCTATTGCGATCAAAAATCCGAAAACCGAGGTAAACAGAATTTGCCCTAATCCCGTTGCAAGCGCGACCGGGCCGGTTGTACGTATCAGTTTTAAATCTAGTTTGAGCCCGACAATGAACAACAATAATGCGATACCGATTTGAGCAAGAAGTTCGATCTGTTCGTGGCTTTGTATAATGCCGAATCCTGCAGGCCCGGCAAGTATACCCGTCGCAAGAAACATAATCACAAGAGGTTGACGAAGTTTTTGCCCTGCAATACCAAATAGCGTGGCAAATCCCAGAATAATTGCCATTTCTACAAATGCATTTCCTATTATCACCTGAGCATACCTCCTCCATAAAACGAGCAGTACACACCAACCTCATGTATAATACGATAGTATTGAATTATGTCAACAATAACAGTTCGATCCTATACCGTGGAGTAGTATTTTCATCAGAATGAACTGCTTCAAATGATTATTTTCGTGTTCACTCTTCCCAAACATAGATGAAAAATATGTGAAATAAATATTAACTCTGCGGAAAATAAACAGAAATGATCGTTTCGATGCACAACAATGGTGTCTCTACGAATCCATACTTCATAATGTCAAAATTCAGATCTCGCCGGTCACTTCGCTTCTTTCAGATATTTTTTTAAATATTGACCTGTATACGATTTTTTGTTTTTCACCAAATCATGCGGATTACCTGCAAACACTACAAATCCTCCGTCTTTCCCGCCTTCAGGTCCCAGATCTATGATCCAATCTGCATATTTTATGACATCGAGATTGTGCTCGATGATGATCATCGTATTGCCTGCATCAACCAATCGATTGAGAACCGTAAGCAATTTATTGACGTCATCAAAATGAAGGCCCGTCGTCGGTTCATCAAGTATATATAATGTCTTCCCTGTGCCGGGTCGTGATAACTCTTTCGCTAATTTTATACGTTGGGCTTCACCTCCCGAAAGAGTCGTTGCCTGTTGACCGAGTTTGATATATCCCAAACCGACATCGTACAGAGTTTGCAATCCTTTTTTCACCGACGGAATATCTTTAAAAAACTCCACCGCTTCGCTCACGGTCATTTCAAGCACTTCATTGATATTTTTTCCGTTGAAACGAACTTCAAGTGTTTCGGTATTATAACGATGTCCTTTACACACATCACACGTGACGTAGACATCCGGCAAAAAATGCATTTCTATCTTTTTCATACCGTTACCGCCACATGCTTCGCATCGTCCGCCCTTCACATTAAAACTAAATCGACCTGATGTATACCCTCGCAATTTCGATTCGGGATGCAATGCAAAAAGTTCGCGAATATTATCAAAAACGCCGATATAGGTCACTGGATTGGAACGCGGTGTACGCCCGATCGGATCTTGGTTTATCTCGATAACCTTATCAATGTACTCAAGCCCGGTAAGACCTTCAAACTCTCCCGTTTGTTTCGCGGTCTTATTCAATCTGTTGCTCACTGCCGGAAATAACGTGTCGTTTATTAAGGACGATTTACCCGACCCCGATACTCCGGTAACCAATGTCATCACTCCTACAGGAAATGACGCCGTGATGGTTTTCAAATTATTCTCTTTACATCCCGAAAGTGTGATCCATCGATCATCCAACGGACGTATTGACGGTTTTGCACTGATCTTTTTTTCATTACGTAAGTATTGTCCTGTTAAGCAATCGGACGAATCCCGCATAGTGGTTGGCAACCCTTCAAAGGTGATCGCTCCGCCGCACACGCCCGCACCCGGTCCGAACTCGACCACCCAGTCCGCTTCTTCGATCGTATCGCGGTCATGTTCGACGACGATAACCGTATTGCCAAGATCACGAAGATTTTTAAGGGAATTGATCAAACTTGTATTATCCCGTTGATGCAGACCTATCGATGGTTCATCCAGTATGTACAACACCCCCACCAAGCCGCTGCCGATCTGGCTTGCAAGACGTATCCGCTGTGATTCGCCACCGGAAAGTGACGGAGCTTTACGTTCAAGAGACAAATAGTACAACCCTACATCGAGGAGAAATGTCACACGATTCCTGATCTCTTTAATGAGTTCCCGAGCTATCTGCAATTCAATCTCGGTAAGTGTAAGATCGGCAAAAAACATATTCATTTCTGCAATTGACATCACGCTGAGTTCGGTGATCGATCGCCCTCCGACCAACACATGCGTCGCTTCCTTATTCAGACGATGTCCCCCGCAAACCGGACAGGATTTGTCGATCATGAATTGCTCATAATAAATACGTGCTTCCGGTGATGAGGTCTCAAGATACCGTCGTTGAATAACCGGAACAAGCCCCTCGACTCGTTCGGACCGTTTACCGTTGATAAGCATTTTTTTAAAATCCTCAGGAAGATCTCGAAACGGCACAGAGGGATCGACATCAAACTTTTTGAATAATTCAGTGACCTTTTTATATGTCCACGTATCACGTTTTTTACGTAAAACTCCCCACAATCGCACTGCTCCGTCCATAACTGATATTTCGTCATTAGGGATGATCGCACGCGGATCAACTTCTTTTTTTACTCCCAGTCCGTTACAATCCACGCACATTCCCTGTGGCGCATTAAAAGAAAAAGTCTGCGGTGTCACTTCATTGTAACTTATTCCGCATTCACTGCAGTATAAATGCTCACTGTAAAATTTTTTATTCCCTTCGGATGTTTCGACCGTTACACGACCGGTTCCGTGCTTAAGTGCGGTTTCAACGGATTCAGCGACTCGACTGCGAATTCCTTCTCGCATACTCAAACGATCAATGATAATATCAATATCGTGTTTTTTATGTTTATCAACTTTGAAGCCTTCGTGTAATTCCATAATTTCACCGTCAACACGCACCCGTACAAAACCGCTTTTCAAAAAGCTCTCAAAAAGTTCTTTATATTCACCTTTACGATTAGTAAGAATAGGGGCGGATATGATAAATTTGGTGTCAATCGGCAGTGTGAGGATGTCATTCACAATCTCTTCCGATGATTGTGCGCCGATCTCTTTCCCGCACGTATGACAGTGAATATGACCGATACGCGCAAAAAGGATTCGAAGATAATCATGTATCTCCGTAATGGTACCGACAGTGGAGCGAGGGTTATTGCTGCGAGATTTTTGCTCTATTGAGATTGCGGGTGAAAGTCCTTCGATAAAATCCACATCCGGCTTATCCATAATGCCGAGAAACTGACGCGCGTAACTGGAAAGCGATTCTACATACCTGCGCTGTCCTTCAGCATAAATGGTATCGAACGCGAGTGATGATTTCCCCGATCCCGATACACCGCTGAATACGACAAGCTTGTTGCGCGGTATCTTTAAGTGGATGTTTTTTAAGTTGTGTACACGTGCACCTTTGATCTCAATTTTATTCTGCATAGTCGTTTCCTCCGAAGTGAAGTATACGCTTTTTCAAATGGGTGACAAGGGGAAGTTTTATTCAATTGATGCGAAATGTACTTTTTATTTTTAAGTTGATAAAACGTGTCAAATAGCTATCGTCATCTCAATGATAAAAACCGTTAATCCCGCCAACCATAGAAAACATAACTTGACAAATATTACGTATATAAAAATAAATATTTTCATCAAACTTTTTTTCAAATATTACAAACCGACCGGCACGTGAAGCATATCGTATAAAATTATATTGCAAATCTACAAAAATCGAGTATATTCACCCCACAAGATATACCTGCACAATGAATGTATTTTATGGTGTATATCGCATAAGGAGGAAATACTATGATTGCTATTGCTGCTCTGGTAACCGCCTTTGTTTTGATAATCCTTCTCTTCTTTGCTCGCAAGATCGATGTGCCATACTGGCTATTGATCGTCGGTATCTTTTTCTTTATCGGATTAGCAGGATATAAATCGATACTCATTTTAGAAAAAGATCAAGTAGGGATACAGTCATATCCCGGAAGAGAACAATTCGCACTCATGAGCGAAGGTTTTAATTTTCGCTATCCCCTCTCAAAAATATCACTCTATCACACCTCTTTGCGCAGTATACGTTTCGATGCTACGACCGCACCGTTAACGGTTATGACCGCAGACGGAGTATCCCTGCCCGTTAATTGCAGTATCGTGTGGCGTCTGAATCCTGCCGACTTGCACTCTATTCATTCAAACATAGGCAAATCTACCGAGGATATTGAGATGAACTATCTTATACCGCGAGTAAAAAGCACCCTTCATGATCTTATTGGTCTGCATGATGTTAGCCGTCTGTTCGGGAAGGATCGCATTACGTATGCATCTCTTGCAGATGAAATTGCGAATGGCCTTCGAATCAAATTAGCTGAGCAAGGAATTACCATTACTGAAGTACTCATTGAATCGCTGGTTGAGCCTGCATCAGTTCGTGCGGAACTCGACAAGCAAGCGCTGATCCGTCAGGAAATGGAAACATTTGAGCTTTTGAAAAAACGTACACAACAAGAAGCTGATGTACAGAATATCATCAATACAACATATACACAGGGATATTTACAAAATGAAGCGATCAAAATGATGCGCGAAATGGCACAGAATAAAAATGCCACCTTCCTCGTTGTGCCAACTGCGCCCGGAACATTTTCGATACCGTTGGTGTTGCCGGATAATAAAACCGGAGAATGAATATGATTGCAATTGTGAACGGGCCGGTCATGTCACTTCTTGGAGAGCGTGAACCCGAGAAATACGGTTCCAGCACGCTTCATGATCTTGAATCACATATTCGTGCCACCTTTCCCGGTCGTGAGTTTTTATTTTATCAATCAGACTGTGAGGGAGATCTGATACATTTTTTAATAGAGAATCGCGCACGGATCAGCGGGGTTGTTATTAATCCTGCCGGGTATACAACGACAAGTATTGCTATTCGCGATACGATCAACGCATTGCAAAAACCTGCCGTCGAGGTACATCTTACTAATATTTATTCACGTGAATCGTTTCGGCACCCTTCGATTATTGCACCGGTATGCACAGGTCAAATAGCGGGACTTGGAATTACCGGGTATGTGCTTGCAGTGCACTATATAGACGAAAAAACCCACTGCACAGAAAGGAAAAACGTATGATGACTCTTGCTCATGTGTGTGCCGCCATCGGCCTTCTCGCCGGATCCGCAGCACTGGCACTGGTAATTTTCAGACTGGTATCATTGTTCCCGATCACAAAACACGAGGGAACCCACTCGCGCTTCATTACTACTGCGACTGTCTATGCCGGAATGACAGGCTTGACGTTGCTCGTAGCAATGATCGGTTACATGCTGTTCAACGACGATACACGTGCACTACCCCTGTATCCATCCGTGGTTTTTGGTAGTATACTCATCGTTGCACTTATGATGTACATTCGTAAGAATTTCCATGGGGCAGCATTATTATTAGCGATCATCGCATTAGCCCTGCTATGGCTCGCTCCTATTTTTGCCGGTCAGGTATCGGAGCCGATCAACAAATACGAATTGGTTCGTTTCTATGACGGCTATATCTCTTATGACGGAACACGTTCACAGCTTGTAACATTTACGATCAAGATAGGAAAAGGCAGAACTCTCGTATACAGCATGCTCGAATATAAACCTGAGAATAAGCGCGAGATGTCTGAAGGAATCATAACGTTCGATGAGAACGAACTTGTTCTGAAAATTGATGAGAATCCCCCTTGTCGCGTCAAAAAATCAATCGTTAAGGGAGAAAAAAAGATTACACTGAGATCGGTCGGCAAAGAATTTCCCCGCTATACGCTCACATCAATGAAGGAGGTTTCACAATGAAATATTTTATAATTATTGCACTTGCACTCACTATCGCTTTAACCGGTTGCAAATCACAAAAAAATACCGAACTGGAAAAAAAGGTTTTGGATCAGGAACAAGCACTGCGTATCCATCATGAAAATGTGACGAAATTTTACGAGAGCTTGAAAAGCATTCAAGAAACTGAAGTTCAGATCGACAAATTGATGGAATCTCGCAAGCCTAATTCTATTGATGTTGATAAGGAAATATTACAGAAAATCGAAAAGTTGAAGGAAGTTGTTGAACTTCAAAAGAAAAAGATTACCGATATGCAAAAACAGATTGCATATTACAAACCGTTCAAGCAAGAAGCCGAAACGCTTCGCAAGCAAGTAGAGACCTTCCAAATGGTCATTGCCGACAAAGACAAGAAAATAGCCGAAATGGAAGAAACATTAAAAACGCTCAAAACGGAAAACGAACAACTTTCGAAGGAAAATGTAAAACTCGTTGTTGCGACAAATACTATTTATTACACTTTTGGTACAAAAGATGATCTTCTTACACGCGGAGTTATTACCAAAAGCGGCGGAAATATTTTTGGCGGAAAAACATTTTTACCTGTCAGCGACCCGCAGATGTATACAAGCGGCGACCGACGTTCTTTAGCTACTATCGATGCAGGTGCGATCATAGAAAAAATATTGCCCGATCGTGCGGCGGACAGTTATACTATCACCGGTAATATCATCGAGATCAAAGACAATACCGCATTTTGGAAAAACCCTTACCTTGTTATCATGGTTAAAGCAAATTAATCTTTTTCGTATTGCATCACATATTCGGGGCTGTTTTACAGCTCCTTTGTTTCATCGGGGTACCACGGGACGACACAGAAAAGAAGGGATATCATGGAAATCAAACTGTACAATACATTAAGTCGAACGCTTGAAATTTTCAAATCAACCAAGCCGAATCATGTCGATATGTATGCATGCGGTATAACGGTGCAAGACTATTCACACATCGGGCATGCCCGACAAGCGATTGTATTCGATGTGATTCGTAAATTCTTGGAGTTCGCAGGTTATTCAGTCACCTATGTTCGTAACTTTACCGACATAGATGATAAAATAATTGCTAAAGCGATCACACAAGGGAAAACGGCAACCGAAATAAGCGAGTTTTTTATAGCTGAGTCTTCAAAAGACCTCCACTCATTGAAAGTCGATGGTGCAACCGTCGAACCGAAAGTGACTGAGCACATCCCCGACATCATCGCATTTATACAGCGCTTGATCGATAAAGGGCATGCCTATGTAAGTAATGGCGAAGTATTATTTGACGTACAATCGTTCAAGGACTACGGCAAATTATCAAATCGTAAACTTGATGATCAAGTATCCGATGATGTCTCACCGAACAAAAGGAATCCTCAAGATTTCAGTTTATGGAAACCTGCAAAGCCAAATGAACCCTTCTGGGATTCTCCATGGGGCACCGGACGCCCTGGATGGCATATTGAATGTTCGGTCATGTCTCATAAATATCTCGGAGAAACGTTTGATATCCACGGTGGCGGTCATGATCTTGTATTCCCGCATCATGAAAACGAGATCGCACAGAGCGAGGCATGCACCGGGAAACCTTTTGCAAATTACTGGATTCACAACGGGCTGGTTATGGTAAACGGTCAAAAAATGAGCAAAAGTCTCGGTAACTTTTATACGATCAAAGACGCCGTTGCGAAATTCCCTGTTGATGTCATACGCTATGTGGTATTATCACATAATTATTCAACTGCGATTGATTTCAGCGAGGATATTTTTCTGAATGCACGCAAACGCACACACTACTTTTACAAATCCCTTGCACAAATGGATAGCATTGCAGGATTACAGGGAAAAGACGAAAATCTCCTATGCGATATCATAACATTGCTTACCAGCGGTTTTAATGACGCTATGTGTGACAATTTTAATACGGCACGAGTAGTTGCTCTTTGGTCGGATTCATTCAAGGCAATGAATGACTTCATCACCGATAAAAAAAACAAACCCGCAGATAAAGCCTTTACTGTACGAGAGTTTTTGAAAGCATTCCGAATACAGGCAAAACTTATGCGTTTGTTTGACGAAGCACCAATAGAGTTTCTTACAGCGATGAAGCATTCGGTGATCGCACAAAATGGTATTACTGAAGCACAGATTCAGACTAAAATAACGGAACGCACCGAGGCGCGTAAAAACAAAGACTTTGCTCGATCCGACGCCATACGTGATGAACTTGCATCGATGAAGATCGCCCTGCTCGACACACCGAACGGTACCGAGTGGGATGTTATTTTTGATTGAGTATATAAAATAACGGCATGTTTCTGAGGGCGGACAACCGCCCTTTTTTATCAAAATTTTTCCCTCTAACGCACTTTATGGAGAGCTTTTCAAAACTACCATTTTTTTAACTTTGTGCCCACCCCAAACCCCTCCCGTGAAAATCGGGAGGGGCTTAAGTTGTTATCTAATGGGGACTTCGTCCCCATACCCCTATGTAGAAAATAAAAAAATATTAGGGGTTATGAATTTTGCAAAGGTCTCTTATGAGTAATATCCGGCATGGGTTCACAGTATCTACAAACATTTTTTAAGAAAAAAACTAACAAGATATTTAACGTCTTTGCAAAACTAACATATTGTAGATCTGTGCCCCCACTGCCTCGATGGCGTTTATACTGAGTGCTTCAGCTCCGCTCTGAATGGACTACGCCGAAGTGCTTAGCGCAGACCTTAAGGTAAGAAATCTCTGTTCGAGATCATGACATATTCTACACTATAACTGAGATTTCTCATTCCCGGTAGACTTCGTCGAAATGACAAATCAATTAACGTTAACTACCCCGTCATCCTTCGGATGCCACCCCTTCAGTGTGAAGGGGAAGTAAATCAGCGAAATCGTAAAAAAGGCATTAAAAAATCAGCGTGAAGCAATTCAAGCATTTTTTCGTTAAGCAGCACATACTGTTTGAGCGTAGGGAGTTTATGCGCTATAGGAAAAATGCGCAGAATTGTCGATGATTTTTTACAGCCTTGACTTTTTTGTTACTTTTTGTGTCAAGACAAAAAGT
>CAYRFE010000048.1:0-16671 GCA_964423645.1 uncultured bacterium
TTACTTTTTGTCTTGACACAAAAAGTAACAAAAAAGTCAAGGCTGTAAAAAATCAGCTACACTTCTGCGCACTTTTTCTAAAACAAATAAACTCGCTCCGCTCAAACAGTATTTGTTTTTAACGAAAAAGTCCTTGAATTGCTTCACGCCGATTTTTTAATGCCTACATGATATCTTGTAGAGACGGGTTTCAAACCCGTCTCTTCTTATGTTTAACCACGAAACGATGTAAGAACGAAGTCCCTACTATTAAAACAATTACGGCATACGAATAAACTTTTAGTTTATTGTAAATCGATATAAGTCTGTTATACTGCCTTTGAAATAGGGACGGGAAGGGCGATATTCAGTGGTTAAAAAATTAACTATATGTAATTATAAATCATTAAGAATTACTATATGTATTTAAACATAATAAAACACGACATAAGACCAATTATTGTTTCTTATGATAAAAATAAGCCATATTGTCGAAAACATAAAACCAATTTACGGGGTATCTTTCTGTTACAGGCTGTATGCACTGTAATAAACGATGATGAGGATTCTTTGATATGCAACAATGTTATAATAATACCGTAGAATGTACTATATGCCGCTAAATCAAACTAAAACACTTTATAAAACTATTTATGATTACTATTAATAGAAACGAGTGGTATTGTCGAAAACATAAAACCAGTTTACGTGGCATCTTGCTGTGGCAGGCTATATACACCGCATTAAAAGATGTCGCTTGTCATTTGAGGACTATTTGATATGCAACGACAATATAATAAAACCATACAATTGATACATAGGCTCATTATTATATGTGTGGGAGCAGGGCTGTTGTGGAAGCTCTTTTATTTTCGTGACCTGTACAATCTTTATGATTTTTTGTTTGATTTTACACTTTTATCATTGTTATGGATATTTGTAGCGTCTTCAAATCATTATTTTATTGATTTAATGGAGATAAATAAGACACAACTTGCGGTCAAAATCGGTATCTCGTTGTTACTATGTGTTGCATTGTCATATCCGTTTTATATGAGTACTCATGAAGCAGGCGTGTTTATCTGGCATAATGTTATAACCAATAGTATGATATTGATTTTTATAACAATAACCTATTCACTCTACATGCTCTTGCGTCGTAGGCGATATGCATACAAAACTTTGATTATAGGGCAAGGCTCAGATATACGTTCTACAGCACAAATATTACTGCAACAAAAGGCTATGAATATCGATTTGATAGGGTATGTGTCCACCAACAGCACAGATGTTTCTCACGTATATCATGATGACAGCGACGAAGCGCACACCACCGAAATACGCTGTATGGGTACACTGTCGACACTCAACGACGTGCTTCACAGCTGTGACGTAATGCATATCGTGATCGCTTCCGACATAACCTCAGAAGAAGTACTGAATAGCGTGTATACCACTTGTTTTGATAGCAATACGGCAATGAATACCTATTGCCAGATAGTAGAGTTGTTTGAACATAAAATACCGATGCGGGCTATTGCCAAAACAAAATTTATTCATGACAGCATATTTCAAAGCCTTTCGTCATCGCATGTATACGATCGTATAAATCGCATATTGAATTTTTTTGTAGCGTTGATAGGTTTAGTAGTCTCGATGCCTTTTATGGTGATTGCAGGCGTTTTGTTTTATTGTACTGATCCCGGCCCGATCGTATTCAAACAACGGCGTATCGGATTGTATAATATACCGTTCTCGATCTATAAATTACGCACGATGAGATTGCATGACCCCCAAAAACACTCGCCGTATTCCTCCAAAAACGATGTTCGAATCCCATTGTTGGGTAAGATAATGCGAAAGCTGCGCATTGATGAATGTCCGCAATTTTTTAATATATTGATCGGAGATATGAATTTTATCGGTCCGCGCCCGGAATGGGATACATTATCGGCAGAATATAGACAAAAAATTCCAAACTATTATTTGCGACATGCTATTAAACCAGGCGTGTCCGGTATGGCTCAGGTGCATTACTCGTATGGCACAAATGAACATGATACGATCAAAAAGCTCGAGTATGATTTTTATTATGTTAAGAATCGCAGTTTTTTACTCGATTTTAAGATTCTCATACGCACCGTGTATGTAGTCCTTATGGGGAATGGCATATAAATAGCGTCATAAGCAAAATTGAGAGTTGATAAGCGCCGAGATATGGTATATTGTAGACGTAGAAGAAAATCTGAAGGAGCCGTTTGTATGAAAAAATTATTTTTTGTGTGGATATTTGTGGCAGGTATCGTATCGTGTGTGTGTTCATTAACTGATGCCGAAAAACAGCAGCTGGCAGAGAAGTATTTGTCGGGAGGGCAGTTTACCGCATCCGACCTCATGAAGCTTCAATCATTACAAGACACGACGACCTCTACAGTGGGCAACAACGAACCTGTGCAGCAACAACCTCCCGTTGATGAAAAGAAAGATCGTCAGGAGCTTAAATCGAGTTATTATGAAAAATATTATTTCAACGAAAGTTCATACGAATATGACTTGCCGCTCACCAATCTCAAACCGTTCGGGTACAATTTTTTTGATACGCCTGCGATGTATTCCCCGGTCAACAATACCGCGGTACCCGATGATTACATACTCGGTACGGGCGATGTGTTGCATTTGATGTTTTGGGGCGGATCAAGCAATGTCTATGATGTGGATGTGAATCAGGACGGTAAGATCGCCACTCCCGAGATAGGGAGTATTTCCGTAGCCGGGATGACGTATAAATCACTCAAACAGACTCTTGCCGCAAGTCTTACGCTTGGTACCAATGTGGAAGTGTCGCTTGTGAAAATGAAGACAATCCGTGTGTTTGTGACCGGTAATGCAAAAGTGCCCGGTTCATATACACTGTCCGGGCTTTCAACACTCGTGAATGCGATCTTCGCCGCAGGCGGGCCGTCGTATACGGGAAGTATGCGTATGATACAAGTAAAACGCTCGGGAAGGGTCATACGTGCTTTTGATCTGTATGATTTTCTTTTATACGGGGATTCTTCAAAAGATGTGCTTTTGTTGCCGGGTGATGTGATCAATTTTGCGCCAATCAAGAATATCGTCGCGATAACCGGTACTATCAAAGTGCCGGCATTATATGAAGTGAAAGACGGGCAGAATCTGCAAGAGCTTATTGATCTCGCAGGCGGGCTTACCGCGACGGCAGATATGACCAATATCCATGTCGAACAATTTCAAAAAAATGTCGGGCGCAAGATCGTGGACGTCAAAGCAAGCGACAGCACACAATTGAAGACGTTCATACTTGGTGACGGCGATATTATCCGTATATATCCCCTGCCGGAAGCATTTAATAATAAAAATGCGGTGCGCCTTGTGGGGCATGTGGCAAAGCCGAGGAAATTTGAATATACAGTGGGTATGAAAGTGTCGGATATGGTATCAAAAGAATTTTTATTGCGCGATACCTTTTTGCATTATGCAAGTATCGAACGACGCAAGTATCCCGAAAATACACAAGAGATGGTACCGGTCAATTTATACGACGTGCTCATTGCGTATAAAGCGGAGGCGGATATCGCGTTGCAACCTGAAGATGTGCTTCATCTCTACAGCGTGAAAGAATTGAAAGATACCCCGCCCGTATTCGTAATGGGTGAGGTGCGCAGTCCGGGAAGGTTTGCGTTCATCGAGGGATTGACCTTGTTTGATATGATCTATATGGCAGGCGGTTTGACCAATGTCGCCAATCTCGGTAATGCGGAATTCATCACATTGGAGTTCGGCGACACCGAAGCGAAACAGCCTGATCTGCAGTTTGTGAATGTGCGGGCGGTGTTGGAAAATCCCAATGATCCTGCCGTGAATGTGAAGGTCAAACCGTTCTCCAAATTATTCATACGGCGTGTGGCTGATTTTGAAGAGAATGTCGCGATCACTCTCAACGGAGAAGTGAAATTTCCCGGCGTGTATTATGCCCGTAGAGACGAGAATCTGTATGATATCATAAAACGTGCGGGAGGATTTACCGATAAAGCGTATATTCGAGCCGCATTTTTTTCCCGGGTGAGCGTAAAAGAAATTCAAAAAGAGCGATTGCAAGGTATTGTGAACGATCTTCAACAGAATCTTGAAGAGATCATCGCAAAAAGTATTCAATACCCTGAGATGCAACTCTATATTCCCGCATACAAAGAACGTATTGAGAAGATCAAACGACTTGAAGTGACCGGCAGGATGGTAATACAGATACCGGAAAATCTGGAGGATCTGAAGCGCTCGCCGTTTAATATCGCCATAGAAAATGGTGATGTGCTGACGATACCAAAACAAACAAACGTCGTGCTTGTCATGGGTGAAGTGTATAATCCGAATGTGTTTGTCTACAACCGAAAGAAAAATAAAGTGAAGGATTATTTGGAGATGACAGGCGGCCCTTCGCGTGAAGGGGTATTGAGTCGCGCCATCGTGATCAAAGCGAACGGCGTGGTGATATCACCGTATTATATCGACAAGGAATCGAGTACGTTCAGTTTTCTTTCGAGCGGCTTCATGAATGCGAAGATCTTTCCCGGTGATACCATCATTGTGCCGAGAGAAACGGAGAATATCCCGCTGGTGAAGAAAGTGATCGATTGGTCAACGGTGTTGTATCAATTGTCCACAACGGTAAAAATTACAAGCGACCTGTGGGGGAAATAATTTGATTATAGACGACATCAAGGGAGAACAGTATGGATTCTGAAGATAATGTAATTAATATTTGGGAACTATTGATGATATGTGCCAAACGCACACGTTTGATACTTGCGATCACCTTTACAGGTGCAGTCATAGCGATCGCGTATGCGATGCTTGCGCCGCATGTGTATGAAGCGAGTGCCATAATCGCACCGCGAATGGATGCGGAAAGCCCCCAGATGGGGAATCTTAAGTCACTTGGGAAGATGGTCGGTGCAAATTTTGGCAATACTTCAAGCGGTTCGGATTTTATGATGGTGGAATATACACTTCGAAGCAGTACATTTTTACTTGAGTTTGAAGAAAAATACGACATTTTAGCGACATCAGATATTGATAGCACCAAATTGGCAGCCGAGGACAAGATAAGAGCGTTAAAAAATGTTATTCGCGTCATAAACAATAAAGAATCAGGTGCTATTACCGTAGCGTTGCAAAGTAGGGATCCGAAAAAGTCGTTTGAATTGATCCAGAGGTTACTTTCTTTTTTGAATACGACCACCACGACACGTCAACAGAACGAAAACCAAAAAATAATAAACGAGCTGAAGAATGAAATTGTAAAAGCGTCGGATCCTCTTGTGAAGTCGGAGCTCTCGAAATTGCTTGCCGAAGAGATGAAAAAGATATTATATTCAAGAGTGAATGAAAACTCAATATATCGCGTGGTAAGCCCTCCTTTTGAACCGGAAAAGAGAATAAAGCCGCGTCGCGGGTTGATTGTAGTTCTTTCTACATTTATGAGCTTTGCTACCGCACTTGTACTGGCACTAATAATTGAATATCTTAGTAATTTGCAAAATGACCGTGATTCCGGAGAGTATTATCGTAAGTTCAAAGAATACTTACTGCATTATCTGATGCTTGACAAGATCAAGATCGGAAAACGGTAACATTTATTAGCTATGGTAGTCGCGCGGTTAAAAAATGAACTTTTCAAGAAAAGTGAATTCAAAAAACATTTCTTGTCAGCTTTTTGGGGAACCGCTTTAGGACAATTGATCCTTGTCGCGGCGAGTCCGATCATATCACGGATATATTCACCTGAAGAGTTTGGGATGTTTTCAATTCTTTTCGGATATTTAACGATTCTTTCCGCGGTGAGTACCGGAAGATATGAGCTTGCGATAATATTACCGAAAAGCAATAAAGCTGCTATAAATATCGCGATGCTTGCCCTCACTGTGGCAGGTTGTGTGTCAGCGGTCGTCGTAGCAGCGTTATTTTTTATACCGGAGACATTTTTTGTGAACAATGGAATCCCACATTCTTCCTCACTTATCTATATAGCACCGGTTTTTATTATGTCGGTAGCATTGTACCAATCAGCATATTGTTATCATATTCGTACGAAATTGTTTACAAGAAATTCTCAAGGGAAAGTGATCAACAGCACAACAACGTCACTTTTCAGCGTAGGAATTGGTTTAGTATATCCATTAGGGAATGTGTTGCTTATCGGAAAAAGCTTGGGTTTTTTTATTGCATCGCTTTATTTGATATTTAGTAAAGAAGTAAAGAAAGTTATACGATACATTCGGCTTCGCTATATGATTATGATGATGAAGCGGTATTCAGATTTTCCGAAATATTCGGTGCTAGGCACCGGTGTAGACAAACTTGGTGCACAACTACCGATACTTCTAATTAATAGTTTGTATACAAGCGAGATGGCAGGGTATTATGCATTTGCGCTCAATGTCATTTATGTGCCGATGTCATTTATAAGTATTGCCGTGTCAGATGTATTTAGACAAAAAATTTCTGAAAAAGTTAACAATGGTTTGCCAATAAAAGAAGATTATATAAAAATGATTAATATTTTGGCATTGATATCCTTTTTACCGCTTCTTTTATTTGGTATAATATCTCCTACTTTTTTTAAAATAATATTTGGCAAAGAGTGGGAAACAGCAGGATTACTAATTCGACCGGTTTTACCCATGTTATTTTTTCGCTTTATCTATTCTCCGGTATCTGGGTTATTTATAGTGCTTGAAAAACAAAAAGTTTATTTTTACTGGCAGCTTTCCTTTGTTTTTCTAACATATCTAGTCTTTATTATAGGTAAAGCAATGTTTGAATCAATTTATTATGTTTTATTCGGGTATACGATATTATATGGTATTATGGCGATGATAAATATGTATATGGGTGTGAAATATTCAAAAAAGGCACATAATAATGAAAAATAACAGTGAAATCAATATATTTTCTGATACAATTATTGACAAGAAAATAATAATTGCTGATGAAATAAAAGCGATTATGCAAAAGGCACATACAAATATTATTAACTTAGAAGCTCCATTCGTTACAGAAAATTTAAAACCCGCTAGACGTGTCGCACTCTATCAATTATCTATGGATTTATCATTTTTTAAAAATAATAATATTGAATATGTAACACTTGCGAATAATCATATGATGGATTATGGTTTGGATGGATTGTTATCCACTATTGATTTGTTAAAAAATAATAATATTACATATTTTGGCGCGGGTAAAAATGAGCATGATGCAAATCAAGTAATAATTCTTACTATAAATAACAAGAAAATTTTGTTGTGGGCTGCCGCTTCATTTATTACAGGCGCAAAGATTGCATCAGCCCAAAAGCCAGGGGTGGCATCTATTGAAAATATAAATACAATCTTTAAAGATATCAAAAGATATGATATTGATTATATGATTGCCCTTTTACATTTTGGCACTGAGTATGAAGATTATCCTGAGCCATATTTTAAAAGACTTACCGAAGACTTATGTCATCATTATGGATTTAATTTGGTAATTGGTCATCACCCGCATTGTATTCAAGGCATGAAAAAAGTTAACAACTCATCAATATGCTACAGTATGGGGAATTTTATATTTCCTGAAACATATTACCATAATCACAAAACTAAGTTTAAAGAAAAGTCAAAGATCGGGTATTTCATTAATTTAACCATATCAGATACCTTTAATGTGAAGGTGGTGCCCTATGAAATAACTAATAATGGATATGAAATTCGATGTATTGCTGGGAGATCGAATGATAAATTTCAAAAATACTTTGATAAAATTTCATATCCGTTAAATTTAAATGACAAGGAATATTCTAAGTTTTATAAAAGGGTTAGGATAAGGAAAAATCGTCCAGTGTTAACAAAAAATCTCAATCTTAACAAATTCATATTTAGTCTATTTATGTTTTATAAAAAAATAAAATCATATTTAGGTGTGTACTATAGGTTTGTATTTAGAACTAAAAGTGAGAAAAATGATTGTGATGCAACGAGATGACTAATAAACTGCTTAATAAACAAAATATTTTATCAATATCAAGCTTTATTTTAGTGAAGGCAGTATTATCTATAATATATCTCTATCAAATTGTTCCAATTTTTCAATATGAAGGATATAAGTTAAATTTTTCTGCCACATATGCAATTATAGAAAACATTGGTTTTGTTTCAGTGATATTTTGTATACACGCAATTCTTAAATCTGAATTTTATCACTTTGTGCTCAATCTTGTTATTTTGTTTTTTTTAATCCCAAATGGTATTCTGTTTTATATGTTAAGCGGGGATATACGTGTTATACTTTCGATGTATATATTTGTTGTTATTTTACTAATATCCTCACAAGTCAAATATAAATTTTGTTTTTCTTCATTGCTTGTATCACAGCGTACTTTCCTAATATTTGTTTTATGCATCGTATTTTTTATTATTTTATTTTTAATGTTCAGGTTTGAAATAAGCTTTAAAGTATTGATTCTGCAAGATATTTATGAAACACGAGCAAATACAGTAGACGATAAAACAGGGTTTTTAGGTTATCTTTTTAGCTTGGCGGCATCAACAATATTTCCGATAGGATTAATCTATGGATTAGTTTATAGAAAATATCTTATTGTTTATATCGCCTCTTTGGCTTCAGTATATTTATTTTTAGCAACAGGGCATAAATCAATATTTTTTGGAATATTTATATCTATATATCTCTATTACGTAGGCTCGACTGTATATAAAAAATATCTTCTAAACTTTCATCTTATTGTTTTTCTCATGCTTTGCTGGGTTATGAATATCATCCTCAACATAAATTTATTTGTATCATTGTTTGCACGGAGAATATTTTTTACGCCAGCACTTTTAAATATTTATTATTTTGATTATTTTCAAGAAAATTACCTTTTTTGGAAGTTTAGCCTTTTTAAGTTTTTCTCTAATCCAAATGAAATATACAGAGTTGATAAAAGAATAGCCGCCATTTATTTTAATAGACCAAATATGGCAGCTAACAATGGAATTATAAGTGATGGCTTTGCGAATATGGGGATGATTGGCGTGCTGATAAATATATTGATTGTTGCTCTTATAATAAAATTTTTAGCAGATAGCAATATATCAAGAAATGTTTATGGGATATTATTTAGGATCATTTTTGTGTTTTTAAGCAGTTTTATGTTTGTGAGTTTGTTAACTCATGGAATTTTTGTCTTAATAGTTTTAACGACACTGTTATTTAGAGATTCTGGTAATTCTGAAATAAAAGCGTTTATAAACGTCTAAAGGAGGCTTTATGATAAACAATAAAATCGCATATTTTTCTCATAGAATAATGGAGCCGGAAGTGCTAGAAAAACTGCTTTTTTTAAACAACAATGAGAAAAAGAGTCTTGATGAAAAAATGATGACGCAGTTTGTTTTATTTAAGAAAATACTGAATTTCGCTTATGAAAATAATTTTTATTATAAAAACTTACTTAATACAAAAGGAATACATCCTGATGATATTGCATTGTATGAAGATATTGAAAAAATACCTATTACCACGAAGCAAGATATTATAGATAATTACAAATATTTCGAAGATATGGTGCCACCGAATCCATTTATTAAAAAGCACACCGGAGGTACGACCGGTGCTTTTTTGCACTATAAAATGGACAAAGAAGCATTGTATTTCGGGAAGGCAAAGTTAATACGTGGTTGGGGATATGGAGGATATACTCTAGGGGACAAGCTCGCTACTATAGCGGGAGGCTCATTGCTTCCCCAAAAAGCAGGTAAGCTAAAAAGGTATCTACTCAAATATCTATTATCAAAAATTAATTTATCAGCTGCTGATATGTCGGATGCACATATTCAAAAGCAGATAGCTCTATTAAATGAATGGAAGCCTATGTATCTTCGAGGATATGTAAGTTCTATCGCACTATTGAGCGATTATATTATCACAAATAATGTCTTGTTAAAATTTAAACCGAAAGGCATTTTCACAACCGCTGAAAAACTGTATGATTTTCAGCGTAATCTGATATCTAATGCTTTCAAGTCTGAAGTATTTGATAATTATGGTCTATACGATTGCGGTCTTTCAGCCTTTGAATGCGAGTGTCATAATGGGCTACATATAGATTATGAAAATTCTTTATTTGAAGTGGTTAATGAAGCAGGTAAAAATGTGTATGAAACTGAGGGGAAGATTATAGGCACAGACTTTTATAATTATGCTTTTCCGTTTATACGTTATGATACAGGAGACTATGGGATATTAAGTAAAAATGCATGCAATTGCGGTAGAACGAGCAATCGTATTACCGCAATATTGGGTAGAGAAAAGGATTACTTGGAATTTTATGGAAGAAGATTTCGTATAAATGATAATTTAATGTCTGAGTGTAATGTTAAGCAATTTCAGGTTCATCAATTGGATTCTAACACAGTTAAATTTTTAATTGTCAAATTGCCCTCATATTCATTAGAGAATGAAAGTGTTATAAGAAATTCAATTTTGTCTAATACTATAGATGTTACTGTCCAAATTGAATACGTTGAGAAGATACTTCCTTATAAAAACAACAAGTTTAAAACTGTTATTCGTCATTTAAATGGAGACAATACATGAGGATTACAAATATTTGCCACATATCCACTGTCCACGGTAGATACGACACACGCATTTTTCATAAAGAATGTGTGAGTTTGGCATCTACAGGATATGACGTTATTTTACTGGTAGCTGACGGATTACCTGATGAGCTGATTGAAGGTGTGAAGATTAAAAGTATATCTCAAAAGATAAAAAGCAAATATCGTCGAATAATGTGGTTACCTATTAAAATGTTTTTTGCAGTAATGAAAGAAAGAAGCAAGATTGTTCATTTTCATGATCCGGAATTGCTCTGCGTGGGAATGGTATTAAAAATATTCGGTAAAAAAGTAATCTATGATGCTCATGAAGATGTAGTTCAAACGATACGGGAGAAGAAATGGATTCCTACAAAAATACTTCGAGAAATACTTTCTATGTTTGTAAGACTAGCAAACATTTTGTCTGCAAGAGTATTTTTTAATCTAATTATAACGGCAACAGATACAATAAACACTACATTTCCCCAAAAGAATATAGTTACAATTAATAATTACCCGATTATTTCAAAGTTATCTGCCGATATAAAAAAAACTGAAACAAATGAACCGATTATAATATATGCAGGGGGATTAACAGAAATTCGCGGTATAAGAGAATTAATTCAAGCTTTGCATTTTGTAAAAAGCCCATGCGTTTTACACCTTCTTGGTAATTGGGATTCTGACAATTATAAGAAAGCATGTATGGCTGAAAATGGATGGGTAAAGGTTCGATATTTTGGTTTTCTTTCATTGGAAGAAACATATGTGTATCTTCAGCAAGCAATGATTGGTATAGTCAATTTTTTACCACTTCCTAATCATATTCATAGCCGGCCTAATAAAGTATTTGAATATATTGCTTGTGCGAAGCCAGTAGTTATTTCTCATTTTGAATCATGGAAAACCTTGTTTAGTGACTGTGCGTTGTTTGTTGATCCTCAAAAACCTCAGGAAATCGCCGAAGCAATAGACAGATTGCTTATAGACTCAGATTTGAGGTCACGTTTAGGAGAAATTGGGAAAAAGAAAGTACTTGAGCATTATTCATGGGAGAGCGAAGAGAATAAGTTATTGACATTATATAGTACTTTAACCTAATATGAAGGGAAGGGAGGTTTTGTTGAAAAAAATTCTTATACTAGCCCCACACACCGATGATGCGGAGATAGGGTGCGGCGGATTTATTTCAAAAATGCTTCGTGAAGAAGCAGAGATATATATAGCAGTGTTTTCTTCATGTGAGAAATCATTGCCAAAAGATTATCCGCCTGATATGTTAAAAAATGAGTTTATTCAATCTATGAATTTTCTTCAAATATCGCCCGATAACTACTGCCTATATGATTATGCAGTGCGTACTTTTCCTGAAAATCGGCAGTCGATTCTTGACGATTTAATCAAGTTACGTGACTCTATTCAACCAACTACAGTGTTATGTCCGTCAGTGCATGACTATCATCAGGATCACCAAGTACTTGCACAAGAGGCTATACGATGTTTTAAAAATGTGGCTTCCATAATATCGTATGAGTTACCTTGGAATCACATCACATTTGAATATCAGATGTTTGTACGCCTTACGGAATATGATATCGAACGGAAATGGAATTCCCTTCAACATTATAAAACTCAATTTGCGAAAAATCGTCAGTATTTTTCAAAAGATTTTATTTATTCACTGGCTCGTGTAAGAGGTGCACAATGCAATGCTGAGTTTGCAGAGTGTTTTGAAATTGTAAGGTGGATTCATGAGTAGCTATAATGTGCTTATTACCGGTATAGGTGCTCCCGGTGCGCTCGGGACGCTTGAATGTCTTAAAGACTGTAAATATATCGGGAAAATTATTGGTGTTGATACCGATGAAAATGCTGTCGGTAAATATTTCGTTGATTCATTTTTTACAATACCTTCACCGGACAAAGCAGATTTTATTGAACAGCTGCTGAAAATTGTTGAACGTGAGAAAGTTTCTGTTATTCTCCCGCAAGTAACAAAAGAGCTATCAAAACTAGCTCAAGTAAAAGAATCTTTTCAAGAAAAAGGGTGTGCAGTACTAGTGAATGATTTTGACTCCTTAGAGATATTAAACAATAAATATTTGCTTCTTGAGACCATGAAAAAAATCGGGCTACAGACTCCAAGGTATTCACTAGTGGTGACAAAAAAAGAGCTGATAGCATGTGCTGAGGATTTCGGGTATCCGGAAAATAATATTGTTGTAAAATTACCTGTATCCAACGGTATGCGCGGTGTAAGAATACTTACGGAAAAAAAATCGAATTATGATCTTTTTATGTATCATAAGCCGGATGCGGCATATGCAACATTAGAGTCTTTTTTGCATTATTTTACTGATAGCAATTTTCCCGAATTATTGGTTATGGAATATCTCCCTGGTGAAGAATATACAGTAGATTGCCTTGCTGATAATGGAACGCCGGTTATTGTCGTGCCTCGTTCTCGTGATAAGATCAGGACCGGTATTACCTTTCAGGGTATTTCACAAAACGACAAAGAGATTATCGAATGCGTTTCTTCAATAATATCTTCAATGAAGTTATCACATATGATCGGGTTTCAATTCAAGCGTGATGAAAAAGGGCATTTCAAAATGTTGGAATGTAATCCGAGAATTCAGGGTACAATGGTATTTTCACATTATTGTAATGCCAATGTAATAAAAGGTGCGCTTGATATTGCCTTGTTTAAGAAGACTGATTATTCACAAAATTCGATCCGTTGGGGTGTGCGTCTTACAAGATACTTCGGCGGTATTGTTGATTATGAAGGAAAACTTGTCGGACGGTTTTGATGATAAATATTAGCATGTATAAAGAGTATTTCACAACAGGGCTATGGCATGTTCATACAAATTATACTGACGGAAAGCATTCTGTTGATGAATTATGCAAGTATGCTATTCACAAGAAATACCCCCTTATTTGTTTTGCTGAACATATTCGATTGGTACCGGATTATGATGTTAATGCTTTTATACGAGATATACACGAAGCTCGGGACTGCTATAAGAATGACTTGATTGTGCTTTTGGCATTTGAAGCAAAACTTCTCGCCGGCGGTGCGCTTGATATTGATACGAGCCTTTTTGATGTGATTGATTTGATTTATTTTGCGGAACATTCATACAATGGTGATTACACACAATATATTTCTGATATGATAATCTGTTTGCAAAAGTATCCTATTTCTGTGTGGGCACATCCTTTTTTATTACCCCACAAAAAAAAATGGAAAGTTGAGCAAAAACATATCGAAGATCTAGTGAGAATATGTAGTAAACAGAATATTGCGGTTGAATTTAATAAGCGTTATCAAATGCCTGGCGAGCATACGAAAGAGTTTTTTTTACAAGATTCAAATTTGATGATCGTGAACGGCGAAGATATGCATGAGATTAAAAATAATGAACTGTAGAGAGTAGTGTATGAAAAGAAAGGTTATTTGGATATTTAATCAGTATTCAGGCTCGAAGTATCATGGTATGAATTATCGCTCGTATTATTTGGGGTATGAGTTTGTAAAAAAGGGATATGACGTATATATTTTTGCCGCATCGTTTAACCATCTGTTTTTTAAATTCCCTAAAACGTCAACTATGTTTACTAAAGAAATAATTGATGCTATGTCGTATATGTGGGTGAAAATTCGACCATATTCTGGTTCAAAAAGTTTTGGCAGGTTGTGGTCAATGATCTCGTATTGTATCAAGCTTTTTTTTGTTCCTTTTTTGAAGATATCCAGACCTGATGCGATAATTGTGTCGTCTATCTCACCATTTCCTATAATACCTGCGGCATTATTTAAACTGATATATCGTGTGCCGTTGATATTTGAAGTTAGAGACATATGGCCTCTTTCATTGAAAGAGCTTGGGGGTTATTCATCGTGTAATCCGTTTATTGTCCTTCTTCAGTGTGTTGAGAATTTTGCCTACAGGGTTTCAGACGCAACGGTGTCACTATTGCCCTATGCTTTTGATCATATGAAATATCACGGATTAAAGCAGAGTAAATTTCATTATATTCCTAACGGTATTTCAGAGGATGAAATCCCCGAGTCCGAGCTTATCAAATCCAGTTTTGAGGGGATTCCAAAAGATGCTTTTATAGTTGGCTATACCGGAACGATTGGTATTGCAAATGCGATGTCTTTTTTTATTGAATCCGCTAATCTTTGCTCAAACTTCAAAAATATCTATTTTGTAATTGTAGGGAATGGCGATGATGAATCTGCGTTAAAGGTAGTAGCAAGTAACCCGAATATATTATTTTTTGATGCTGTTTCTAAATCCGATGTTTTTTCTGTTATTTCATCATGTTCAATAATGTATCATGGCTGTTTGAACAAAAGAATATATGGGTACGGATTATCACCAAATAAAATATTTGACTATATGGTGTGTAAGAAGCCAATAGTTCATGCTGTCAGCACAAGACATAACATTGTAAAAGATGCCGATTGCGGTGTTTGGGTGCCATCTGAAAATCCGCAATTATTGGCTGACGCAATTCTACATATGAGTACATTGGATACAAAAGACTTGGCGAGGATGGGGAAAAATGGGTATAATTATGTGCTGAAATATCATTCTTATGCATATTTATCTGCTAAATATTACGACCTTTTGCAGTCTTTATTTCATAAAAAAAGCAAAAATATTTTTTGATAATGGCTAATAAAAATTATTACCTCTTGCATATAAAAGAAATCGTCATTTCAATTGATATATCCTATATGTGGCGGTATCGGGCTTGACCCGATAAACAAGTGAAGATTTTATCTGCAGATCAATGCAGATATTCTTACCATGAAATAGAATATGCGGTTCCGTGTGTGACGTGTTTTAAACACGTCTTCTTTATTAATACGAGTGGCGACCACAAGGGATCGCCCCTACGGTTCAAGACGGGCATTTTTGACGGTCGAGAACTTTGTAAAATTCAAAATCCCCATATTTTCTTTTTTCAAAAAAGGGGTGTGGGGACGAAGTCCCCGCTATTAAATACAAGAAGCCCCTTCCGAATCCAACGGAAGGGGTTTGGGGATGGCACAACTTCAAAACTCCTGCCTTACTTTTTGTCTTGCCACAAAAGTAACAAAAAGGTCAAGGCCGTAAAAAAATACATGTTCATAAGAAAAGGGCGGATATTGAATCCGCCCCTACAAATTGCTTCACGCTGATTTTTTAAGGACGTGTTCTTTCATTCACAGATTTAATTCCCCTTCACACTGAAGGGGTGGCATCCAAAGGATGACGGGGTAGTAAACGTCGTCATTTCGACGAAACCTACCGGTGAGGAGAAATCTCAGTTCAATAGTATCTTGTCTGCCATGAAATCAAACTGAGATCTCTCACGCAGTCGGTTCGAAATGACACTCACAACTCCCCGCATTGCCACGGAGGGGATGGCACAAATTAAAAAAATGGTAATTTGGCAAAGGTCTTGTGTTATTGAAGATCGGGTTATTTCGCAACGTGCTCAACTCGGTGAGATCGGACGACAACGTATAAAAAAAGGGAAGCAATGCTTCCCTTTATATAATAAAGTAATTATTTTCGTGTTTAATATCCGACTGCTTCAAGCTCATTCGCTTTTGCAACGATGTGTTTAAATGCATGTTGAAATTCTTCCATACTCGGATAATGGGTAAGGTTTAATCGCTTATACAGAATACCGAAGTGCTCTTTTGTGAGATTTGCGTAGATTTTTTCTTTGACTTCCGAAGGAGCTTCCATTAGAAACGTGATCAGTTCATCTGTCTCAAGACCGGCCACAATCATTTTGATTGCATTGTCCGGAATCTTAACGAGATCATGGATAGATGTAACCATAATCAATCACCTCCCGATTTAGCGGATACAGCCCGACTGTACCGCAGTACGACCATTCGACTCTCTCATCCTTTGTAGTATAGCTGGTATTGAGATAGTGTGCAAGAATAAATGGTAGGACATAATAAAAGTGTGCACAGCAGGGCAGTTGTGTAATAACGAGATAA
>CAYRFE010000049.1:0-16247 GCA_964423645.1 uncultured bacterium
CATCAAATATTCATTAATTTTTACAGCCAAGGAGTGGGCACTAAAATAAACTGACGAATTAGCACGTTAAGGAAATCGTTTTGTGCCGGGTAACTCTATCGGAAACAGTAATGCAATTTTAATCGCGCAACATAAGGTGTCTTATGGGACGTTGATTCAATTAATTTTTAATAAATAAACCAAAAGTTTATTGTGTTTGTTGGAAATATACCTTATTATGTTTGTAGTTAAAAGATGTTATTACCTGAGAAAATGGTCAGTAGCAGTATCAAAATGATGCTCTAGGGGGAAAATGAAATATAAAGAATTACCTCATATACGTCCATATAAGTATTTTCTTGGTTTGATCATAGACCTAGCCATGTATTTGAAAAAGATAATGTCAAATCATTGTGATTACCATTCTCCTTCTATCGGAATACTCAAATATATTCCTGGCGGCTCTTTTCAGCGAGATGGGAAAATATTCAATATTAGCACTGTATCTGCATTTTTTATGAGCGAATATGAGATTACACGGGCTCAGTTTGCGGCAATCACAGGAATAAAAGATCCTAGTAATTCTGGGCATTCTACTGGACTTATCGATCCTGTCCAAAGAGTGAATTGGTATCATACATTGGTTTTCTGTAATAAACTAAGCATGACTGAAGGCTTGACACCGGTTTATACAATTAACGATAGCACTGATCCTACACGATGGGGAGCTGCCCCGACTATATGTGATGCATCATGGGATCCAGTCCTAGCAGATTGGTCAGCAGACGGATATAGTTTGCCTAGCGAAATGGAATGGATTTGGGCTGCGATGGGTGCTGATAAAAATAATCCTAGAAAAGTAAATAAAATTGGATATAAAAAAGAATATTCCGGAAATAATAGAAGCAAGAATATAGACGACTATGCATGGACCCACAGAAATTGTAACTTTGGCACACATCCTGTCGGCACAAAACTACCCAATGAGCTTGGACTATATGATATGAGCGGAAATGTTTGGGAATGGTGCTGGGATTGGTATGCAGAGAATTACCCGACAGAAGTTGTTATTAATTATACTGGAAAAAAATCGGGTGCCCGCCGTGTTATACGCGGTGGAAGTTGGTACAGCCTTGCTATTGGCGCGGGTGTTGCCTATCGCAACGATGGCCTTCCACATTGTCAGTGCCTAGATATAGGATTTCGTGTCGTTCGTTCTTGAATTCTGCTGGAGTTAATGAGATTTGTTTGTTGTGGTGGTAAAGTAAAGGATAGTAAAGATGGCAAAAATTATTGAAATAAAGGGTAATATTTTTAATTCAACTTGTCAGACAATCGTAAATACCGTTAATTGTCAAGGATTTATGGGCAAAGGAATTGCTTTAGAGTTTAAAAACAGGTATCCCGATATGTTTTTGATATATAAAGCTCATTGTGATGATGGGAAATATATGCCAGGTAAATTATTTTTATGGACAAAAAGCAATCCGTGGATTTTGAATTTTCCAACAAAAGATAATTGGAGGTTTCCTTCAAGAATAGATTATATTGTCAGTGGTCTAAAAAAATTTGCTCAAACATATAAGGAAAAATGCATTACATCCATAGCCTTTCCTCAACTTGGGACGAGTAACGGAGGTCTTGATTGGAAAATTGTGAAAGAGGTAATGTTTAAATACCTTAGTCCTTTGGATAATCTTGAAATTGAAATCTATGAATTTGATCCGAAAGCCACTGATGAATTGTTTACGCAAATGATACAGATATTTGGAAGATTTCAACCTAACGATTTTAAAAATAAGGTATCACTTAAAACTCCACAAGCGAACAAATTGTTTAATGCTTTTCAGTCGAATAATCTTCATAGTATATATGACATACAAAATATACCCGGCATCGGCGAAATAACATTAGAACAATTATACAAATTTGTAAATTCTAGTAAGGGGAAAAGAATATTAACATCATCGGAAGAGAACCCAGGTTTTGTTTTTTAAAATGGATAGGCAAATTTCAATATGCTACCCCAATTGTATGTTTCGAGCAAATCAATGATTAAGAATATAACTGTGGATACTTTTGAATATTTATTTTATTTTATTTTATCGGAAAATCTTGAGAATATATTGAAATATGGAATATGTCCAAAAAATTATATTTTAGAAAAAAAAATCGAGACTTCCTCATTTGCACTAGAGAGCGTTCAAAATCGACGTCATTTCAAAGAAATACCTTTTAAAAATGGTAAAGTATTTACGGTTCATGATTTTGTCCCCTTATATTTTTGTCCCAAAACTCCTGCGCAATATTATATAAAAGATCAAGAAAAAAACATAGTATTTTTTTTAATAAAAAAAGATTCAGTATTAACAGCTAATGACTACTTTTGTTTTTCCGATGGGAATATGGCATCTTATGATACCAAAATATATTATGACGTGAAGGATTTGAAAATGCTAGATTGGGATTGCATCAGCGCGCAATATTGGACAAATTATGAAGATGGGAAACGAAAAAAATGCAGTGAATTTCTAGTTAATCCAAAAGTAACTTGTAATCATATCGATAGAATCGTTGTTTACGATAAATATATGCAATCAAAAATCTCTTTTATCCTTCATGAATATGGTTTTGTAATACCTGTTGTAATTGACGAGAATTTTTATTTCTATCCTAATCAAAGAAGACTTAAAAGCTCCGATGATTTCATTTTGAATAAAGATATTAAAATAAATATGGTGAGAATACCTTCGGGCTCTTTCCAACGAGATGAGGAAGCGGATAATATCAGTATTGTGTCGGCTTTCCGGATGAGCGAGAACGAGATAACTCGAGAGCAATTAGAAAAAGTTATGGGATATGATCCCAGTGATACGAAAAATTCAACCGGGCAACAAGATCCTGTTCAATGCGTGAATTGGTACCATGCTTTAGTATTTTGTAATAAACTCAGTCTGCTCGAAGGCCTGACACCGGTGTATACGCTCAACGGCAGCACGGATCCCGCTCAATGGGGAAGCGTTCCGACATCAAGTAATTCTTCTTCATGGGATGCCGTACTAGCCGATTGGTCCGCAGACGGGTATCGCTTACCTACAGAAATGGAATGGATGTGGGTAGCGATGGGCGCAGACAAGGATAACCCGGGAAAAGTAAACACAAAAGGATATACTAAGAAATTCGCAGGCAGCAACGGTAGCCACAAAATCGATGATTATGCTTGGTATGACAAAAACAGCAACCGCTCCACCCATCCCGTAGGTATGAAACAGCCTAATGAGTTGGGGATTTATGATATGAGCGGTAACGTATGGGAGTGGTGTTGGGATTGGTATGGTAACTACCCATCAGGCTCGACCACCAACTATAGGGGAGCGGCTTCGGGTAATTACCGCGTGTTTCGCGGTGGCAGTTGGTACTTTATCGCCTCCCTCGCGAGTATTGCCAATCGCTTTATCAACTACCCGTATCGCCGGTACAACGATTTAGGGTTCCGGGTTGTTCGCCCCTGAGTTTTGTAACAACGAGCAGCCCGCGAAACCGGGCTCAGCGCGAGGCGTGAAGCCGAAGCAGCAGACCGGGAGCGCAGGGGTGTGAGGAACGGCGATTTTTTTGATATATGGCACCGGTCATCCGCAAGGAGCCAGTATTTTTTCATTACTAAGAAAGGGCAGGGTAGGGCAGTCGCCCTACTCGCTACTAGTAATAAAAGAGGGTATTAATTCTTCTCACTTGAGGATGCCATAAAAGAACGATATCCTTCCGGGATCCGGTGTATCAATGTGATCGATCTTAGAAATGGCTGTATGCCGGGTTTTCACAGCTCTTGCTGTGATGGTTTTTGCCGCAAGGAATTATCAGAAAATGGCTTTCCGGGGTTGTTATAGGTCGATCGTAACCGAATTTCGGGATTGACACATCGGCATATATGCGTTATAGTGCGTTTTGTATATCATTACTATTTAATAACTTAGCGTCCCATAACATAGGGTATGTTGAGTAGCACTGTTTTGGTGCAAAAAATAAGCAAAAAAGGGTAGGGTGACTATATATTACGAATTATCGGATTTGTAATTTTTATTCACAATATAATAGGTGTTTTTGCTACCACCTTTTTTTTGTATCATATTTTTGCTAACCATTTCTTTTAATATTTCTCTCGATCGACTTTCTTTGATATTCAAAATGTTTTCAATTACTTTTGACGTTATTTTCCCTTTTGTGTTTAAATAACTGATAATTACATGTTCTTGGGTAGTTAGCAATTCCGACGGTATTCCGACGGTATTCCGACGGTCTAGGCCCGATTCCGCCGGTGCATTGGTATCAGTTTTGCGATAAAAGGTTACAGCGACAGAATCTCCGGTTTCTTCTATAAGAGGATCTTTTAGACTATATTTTCGACATGATTGAATCATTCTCTCAATACCAGAACCCCATTGCTCGATGTAACCGCATTCTTTGAAAAGTTTAGCCAATACTCTATTGCGAATTTCTGATCTTCCTTGGTAGAGCTCATGGATAGTCAGTGTATTCGGCAGTGCTCCCGGAGATACAATTTCCACGCGATTATCGTAGACCGCAATTTTAATATCGCGGCCAAGGTTATAGTAATCACGATGCACGAAAGCATTGATTATCGCCTCACGTAAGGCTAAGAAGGGTAATTCCCACACGTCTTCTCGTTGAAAACTATTGAAATCACTTCGTGTATTCAAATGGTTCTGAAGAAATTGCTCAATCGCATCAATCTGAGAAAAAAGATTCCCGGAATATTCTTTATTATCAATGAACAATGTTTTATCAATGCCTTTGAAGCGGGCACATTTTGTAACAGTATTCTCATATAAGCCGCAGAGAATTACAAGACCTCGTGTAGCATATCGCTTACCATTTTCGTCTTTTATCAAACCAAGATTGACTAATTTATCGTTGGTTAAGTCTTTCCCTTTAATGGATAAGATATTTTTCAAAAAAGTAATATCTAGCGAATCAATGATTACAGTATGATCGATCTCGGAATCATAAGAAATATTTTCTCGCTCCCGTTCTAATTCAGTAATATTCGTTTTTTCAGCTTTTCTATTCGTTGCACCGATTCGAATATACGTTCCTTCATCAAGGCCTTTGCTTTTAATATAATAGGGTTTAAGTTTCCCCGGATACACTCGAATAATTAATAGCATTTTCCCTTGTACATTCTCTGTTATTATATCCCAGTTTACAGGTGGGGTGCAACTGTCCCAAATCATTGACGTTAATGCATCCTTGAGATGAGCAATATCTGCTTCCGGAACACCGCTAATCTCGCCGGTATTCGTGACACCGATTACAATCTTTCCACCGGCTTTGTTAGAAAATGCAATAACAGTTTGTGCGATTTTATCTCCGGGAGGAATTGTTTCTTTAAATTCAAGTGTTTTACTTTCTCCGGCAGATATCTCAGTTAGTATATCAGGACTATTCACGTAGCGTTCACCTCGTATCTTTCATTCGGTTGAGTATACAGTATATCTCAAAATTATGCAAAATCTAAAAGTAATCAAATGCTGTAAAAACAAAGCCCTTAAAATCGATTTAAACGGGCTTCTGTTTTAACAGTTGAAAATTTCCTCTGGCAAAAACAGTTTCTTATGAATATTATTTTTCAAAAAGATTATCGGCTCAACATAAAGGGTCTTATGGGACGCATATGTTCGAAATTTTTTTAAGTAAAATCGAACCGATAAATAATTATTTCGTATTGTAGTGCATTGATGAATAATATATTGCTATATTGTCTTCTTGTTTGTGATATTGTCGTTGACATGAGTAAAAATGTTGTTACTATCGTGCGGGAGGGTTTTCGAGCTTTTTTTAAGGAAGTGTATAATCAGCATCCTTGAAGAGACGGGTATATGAAGTGCATCAGGGGTGGGAGGGTTGTGCTTTTTTTAGCAACACATATATGGAAATGGAGATGCAATGAAACAAAACTTATGTATTTTATTTTGTATCATATTTGCAGGGATTATATCGGCACAAGTGGGTTTTATCGATCATGAAGGATACGTGGTCATAGAGCCGAAATACAAGAGCGCACTTCCGTTCAGCGAAGGCGTTGCGGTCGTAGAGACATTCAAAGGTTATAAGCAATTTATAGATGCCAACGGAAATGTGGTCATCAAAATGAAGTTCCTCGATGCGAAAAGCTTTCGTGAAGGATTAGCTCCTGTCATGGAGAGTAAGGAAAAGGGTTGGGGGTATATCAATAAACAAGGGAAGTATGTGATAGCGCCGAATCCGAAGATAAGATATATAGACTCTTTCACGGAGATGTTCGTTTGTGCTCTAAACTATGGAAAAGTATTCAAAAAAAGTAGGAGTAATATATATGCGTAAACTTATAGTTTCATTGTTATGTTTGATCGTGTTGTTTAGTATAGTTGAAATTAGACGTAATGTCAATGCACAGCAATTGCCAATAGAGCCAAAAGGGAAATATGGTTATCGTGGATATTCGTTGAGTTACATAATCACACCGATATATGATGAAGCAAAACCGTTTAGTGAAAATCTGGCACCAGTTGCAATTAAAAATGCCGATGGATTAATGAAATGGGGATTTATTGATGTAAAAGGAAATATTGTAATCCCACTTGAGTATGACTATGCTGATCGATTTTTCGATGGTATGGCGTATGTGGAAAAAGAAGGAGAAAAGGGATTTATATCAAAATCTAATAGTTTTATTAAAATGAATCTAAAATCCGGAGTGAATAGTCTTCAATTTCAAAATGGGTATCTTCAGATAAAGGGAGATAAAAATATTGTTTTTATTGATAAAAAAGGGAACAAAAATACTTTCTCAGTAAAAAATAAAGAGGTACTATTTGCTCTAAGTGAAAATGTTTTTGTTGCGCGTGATAATTCTAAAAATAAAATTGGTCTAATAAATAAAAAAGGTGAGTGGTTAAGTAAAAGATTTTACGATTCAATCCGTGGAGTTCCAAATGATGGTTATCTGGCATTAATAATAGACAATGCTAAAGTATATATTGATAAAAATGGTAATGAGATTTTTAAAGTAAAAAACGAAAAAACACAGTATGGTTATTATGATTCATTTGATGGAAGAAGTGGTTTGCTAAAGATCGTTGACAAAGGGACGGGTTTGTATGGTTATGTAAACAAAGAATTCAAACAAGTGATACCATGTAATATTCAAAAGGTTGTTCATCCTTTTGTAGATACATCCGCAACTATATTTTTGCAAAACAATGAAGAATTTGTTGTGATTGATACTACGGGGAAAATAAAATCAAGAATAAGTAAGACGTTTTTTGATGATAAATATTATAAAGTTGTACCAGTATTTATTAATGGATTATGGTTGTTTCGTGAAAATTAACAGAAGAAAGGGATATGTTTAATGAGAAAAATTGCAGCGATTATTTACTTTTTAATTGTTCTTGTGTCTTTAGGGCAAACAGCATTGCGATAAGCAATCTGGTACATAATACCGTGTATTATTGGCAATATCAATCTGTTTATGCCGATAGGGTTGGCGAATGGTCAGATGAGCTCTCGTTTACCACTTCGTATCCGATTATTACGAATATACAGACGAATCTTACTAAAACCTCATCCAGTATTTCATGGAATTATAGTTCTGTAAATCCTGTCGGGATACGCATCCAACGTCATGTGCTTGGTATCACCGAATGGGAGACGGTTTTCACATCAAATGAACCGATCACGAGTTGGCAGGACAATGCATTCTATGAAAACTGTTATGAGTATAGAGTACAGGAGTATTCCGATATCAATACCTCGGACTGGGTTCAGTTCGTGTGTGATAACTCACCGTTACTTAATCCCGCGAATGTTACGGTTGTACCGGAAAACGGAGCGTATATTATTTCTTGGGAATCAGGCTCAGAGAAGGCGACAGGATACGCGATATACCTTCAACAGGAAGACGGAAGTTGGGCGGAGCTGTATCGTGGCGGGACTGATGTGATAGCATACCGCTATGAAACGAATCTCTTGACTGCAAGTTTTAAAGTATGTTCCGTGAATGCAATAAAAGAATCAGGCGGAGTAGTGCGTTTTATTGATATGCGAGACCTTCCAAAGGTAAAACATCTTTCAGTTGCGCTACAGGACACCACACTTCAATTACGATGGTTTGTAGATTTTGGTGGTTTTTATGAGTACGAAATCGAGAAATCTGTTAATGGTAGCGCTTACGTGCCATTGATAACAGTGCTGTATGATACTGTGAGTATGGATGATACTATTACCGAGCCGGCAGTATATCGCTATCGTATTCGCGTGAAAAACACGTGGAAGCAGTCAGAGTGGCTCGAAGCGGTATATGATAACCGTTATCTGAATGCTCCCGAAAATCTCATTGCATCTTTGCAAACAAATTCCATAGTTCTGACATGGCAATCAAGCAACTCAGGACAAACTTTAACTGAAGTGGAGAGGAAAATCGGCGAAGAAGCATTTGTTTGCATCACTACTACTGAACAAGGTATAAAGAATTTTACGGATACCGCACTGTCTAATGCTCTATTGACCTATCGTGTGCGTGAAAAAGCGGATACCCTTGTTTCACCTTGGAGTCAGGAAGTAGTTGTAGACAATAGATTCATTTCAAAACCGATAATTACGACCCTTATAAAATCAGATACCTCTTGGGTTGTAACATGGGATCAGCTTGATGCACATGCTACCTCGCTTGTTGTGCAAAGAAAAATAGACGGAGGAGATTTTGTTACGATCGCTGAGGTCACGGCGACCGAGACTTCATATACAGATAGTAGTAGCGTGAGCGAAAGCTCTGTTTCTTATAGGATACAAGCAAAGAACAACAATAGGGTTTCGGAGTGGAGCGATGTGGTAACTGTTGTTACGCAGACGCTACAGAAAACGGAAATAGCAGCGATCGAGTATCAAAAAATTCACAATAGAGTTGCGCTTTCATGGGTTGAGAATAACACACTCGAAACAGGGTATGAGATATGGCGCGCTCAAGGCAGTGATGATGCTGCATTTATGAAAATCGCGACTATGCCTGCCGATACAGCGATATGTTTTGACAATAATCCGGAGTATTACACTTCAACAACATATACCTTGCAAACTATGATTGGCGAATTTTTGATTTTTATTTCAGATTTTGAGTATCGCTATAAAATCCGAGCAATTTCTACTTCGGTAAATGCGGAATTTAGTGAGGAGAAGGTAGTGAAAGGATGCAGAATTCGTATACAATATAACTATATGAAATTATCATCAAATAGTTCTCCTATCTCATCATCAAAGCTGAAATCTCTTCTTCAAGATGCGCAAATAACTGTAAATGATGTCGTAATGACATTTTCAGAATTTGAACAAATGATTTTTCATCCAAAAAATGAATCTGTCTCTATTGGTTTATCATACGCTGAAGAAGAATCGGAAAAAACTACTCTTTGGTATCTATACCTTCCGTATAATCGAGTTGTTTCATTCGGGAAATATGCTATGATTGCGAAAACACCTTTGACAAAACCGGTATTTATCACAAATGCTGGTGATATCCCGTTGCCTGATGTGCCGGTATATGGCGAGCCGTTCTATGTTGATTTTGGAGAGACTTCGTCTTCTCTAGTGCATATAAAAAATAATCTTGGCGAAACCGGTGTGTTGTTTAAATATGATAACAGCGTTTGGAAGGTTGTTGATTATTCTCGCGATGTACTTTCTATCAAAAGTGATGGGCTCTACGTGCTATGCAGAGACAGAAATTTTGTATATATCCCGCGTCTTTTACAATCCTCCTTAAAACAAAACTTTCCCAATCCTTTTAACCCGACCACGACAATATTTTACGATGTGGCAGAGTCGAGTAAGGTAGTGCTATCAATACTTAATGCAAAGGGGAAACCAGTGTGCATTCTCGCTGATTCTTGGATGGAGCGAGGGGCGTATTCGGTCATCTGGAATGGCACAGACAGTAATGGGCGATCAATGCCGAGCGGTGTATACTATAGCGTGCTTGAAGTAAACGGCACACGTATGGTGAAAAAGATGGTAATGTTGAAGTAAGCACACGATCAAGTATCTACCACAAAACACCGGTCATCCGCAAGGAGCCGGTGTTTTCTTTTTAGGGCATTACGCAACATAAACCTTTTTGTGGAACTGGCAATAGAAATTATAAGTATTGACAAAATGAGCGTTTATCATTATCCTACATTCGTGCATATTGCATGTTTGCCATGGATGTTGCAATATTGGACCGCGATAATGCAATAAATGAAATAACAAGGATGTATATGAAAAGGAATACCGGATATTATACAACCATCAGCACTGTTGGCGAAAAGGCGCGGGCATTTGTTCCTTCGCCCTTACCGCCAGATCCGGCAATTTTGATTTCTTCTGATATCCGCCGGACACTTGATAGTGCGTTGATTGCGCTTGGGCGTCTTGACAGTGCATCAGCATTTATTCCTGATATAAACCTATTACTCTATTTGTACATACGAAAAGAAGCTGTTCTTTCATCTCAAATTGAAGGAACACAATCATCATTATCAGATCTTTTGCTTTTTGAATTATCTGAAACACCCGGAGTAACCATTGATGATGTTAAGGAAGTATCAAATTATGTTGCCGCTTTGACACATGGTATGGAGCGATTAAAAAACGGATTTCCTCTTTCAAATCGTTTAGTCCGAGAAATGCACGAAATATTGCTAAGTTCAGGACGCGGTTCGGAAAAACAACCCGGGGAATTTAGAAAAAGTCAAAACTGGATAGGGGGAACTTGCCCCGGCAATGCTGTATTTATTCCTCCCCCACCTGAGTTACTTATCGAATGTATGAGTGATTTGGAAAAATTTCTTAATTCTCAAACCAAAGAAATCGGCATCATAGAAAAAGCAGCTCTTGCTCATGCCCAATTCGAAACAATACATCCATTTTTAGATGGTAACGGAAGAATTGGCAGACTACTTATTACCTTATTATTGTATCACGATGGTGTTTTATCTTTGCCGTTACTTTATTTGAGCTTATATTTTAAAACAAATCGTAGTCTTTATTATGAACACTTAAGAAAGATTCGAAGCGAAGGTAACTGGGAATCATGGATTTTATTTTTTGCTCAAGCCGTTGTACAAACAGCCGAGCAATGCACGGAAACAGCGAAAAAGCTTATTAAGCTTATTGCCGACGATCAACGAGTTGTATTGGATCTTGGTCGTATTTCCGGATCGGTAACCCGTGTTTTTCAGGAAATAATAAAAAGACCGGTAACAGATATGACCTATTTAGTCAAAACAACCGGCTTGGTGCCGAACACGGTTCTAAAAGTATTAAAAACATTGGAAACTACCGGTATTATGAAGGAAATAACAGGGAAAAATCGGAATCGAGCATATGCGTATGTCAAATACATTGAAATTATGAACCAAGGTGCAGAACCTCTTTAATGTGCTTAATCTCTATAATAGAAACAATTTCCCCCGCAATCATCTCAGTATTAATACACGCAAGCGCATTATTGTGCAATAATGCTATTGTTTTATGCAAAAAATGAAATAAGAAACCCAGATGGATCGTATTGATGAAATAAAACAAAGGCTTGCCGAACTGGAAAATGAGCGTCAAGCACTGGAAACAGAACTGGCAACGTATCACACCGGTGAAATATCAGGATATGGCACTTTTTCGCGATTTTCTTCTTCTCCCTCAAACGATGAAAAGATAGCCTTATTTATGTCTCTTTTTTGTGCACGAGTTGACGTTTTCCCCAAACTATGGGAGACAAAAGCAGGTAAAAAGGGCTATAGTCCGGTCTGTGAAAATGATTGGGTACAGCCAATCTGTAAAAAACCAACCGTTAAATGTTCCGATTGTCAGTATCGTCGCTATAAACCGTGCACTGAGTTTATTGTAAAAGCCCATTTGCAGGGAGACATCACCATAGGCACTTATGCAATTCGCAAAGATGACAGCTGTATATTTCTGGCTGCTGATTTTGACAAATCGACATGGCAAGATGACGTCTGGGCGTATGTTAGGGAGGCTCAAGAACTCGGCATCATGGTTGGGATAGAGCGGTCACGTTCGGGAAATGGCGCTCATGCATGGATCTTTTTCTCTGAACCTATTCAATCAGTAATGGCGCGACGGTTGGGATTTTATATTCTTGAAAAAGTATTTGAAGCAAATCCCGGCTGTGATTATGATAGTTATGATCGCTTTTTCCCTAATCAGGATACTCTGCCTGACGGAGGGTTTGGTAATCTTATCGCTTTACCGTTACAACACAAACCACGCTTAAAAAATAATACTGTTTTCATAAAAAATGACGGGAGTGTATATTCCGATCAATGGCAATATCTTGCTTCGCTAAAAAAACTTTCTCGTGCTGATATTGTGACTATTTTACCAACTCAAACAGCTGATGATCAGGCGGTTATGTTTTCACTCGAACCTGAGTGGTTTGAAACACATGATTTAAGTGATCTTATTGATAAACCATCAACGACGTATTCCGGAGAGATTACACTTAAGCGAGAAGCTCGATTACTGATAGATTACTCCAATCTCCCGCCATGTGTCATCCATGCAATCAGGAAAATGGCGACGTTTGCAAATCCTGTATTCTTTGAACGACAGCGGCTTCGCTTTTCTATATGGAACATACCACGTTATATCTCCTGCGTCGATCGTCATAATACAATAATGTCGCTGCCACGCGGATGTTTTGAGGCAATCGAAAAATATTGTCAAACTCTTGGAGCAACCCTATTTATAAACGATATGCGAATATCAGGGGATAGGGTAGCATTTCAATTTATTGGAGAATTAAAACCGGAACAGCATGATGCCGTATGTGCGATGCTGTCTCATGATATCGGCGTTATCTCTGCACCACCCGGGAGCGGGAAGACTGTCATCGGCTGCGCTCTGATTGCTGAGCGACAGGTACCAACATTGGTGCTCGTGCATCGAAAGCACTTATTGAAGCAATGGGAAGAACGTATAACGCAGTTTCTCGGTACTCAAGCTCAAACTGTTGAAAGTTTGTCCGGTAATTCAAACGCCCCCGAGCCACTTGTCGTCGCTATGATTCAAACGGTTCTATCAAACACGGCGTTTAAAGAACGGCTACCGCAGTTCGGTCATGTTGTTGTTGATGAATGTCATCATATCCCGTCAGAAACCTTTGATGCATTATTATCAACAATACCGGCCCGATATATAACCGGATTAACAGCAACCCCATATCGAAAAGACGGTTTGCACCCGATCATTTTCTATCAGTGTGGGCCGATACGCTATTCTATGACAACAGCAGACCATACCCTTAACAAAATTGTTATGGTTCGCAATACAAACTTCTCCGTTCCGGATTCACAGATAAAATCATTGCATGAATTATGGGAAGAGTTATGCCATAATACTGAACGGAATACGTTGATTGCGCAAGATTGTATCACGTCAGTCGAAGCAGGGCAACATGTCATAATTCTGACCGATCGCAAGGATCATATTGATACATTAACAAAAACAATTGATTATCATACACAAGGGAAAATACAAAGCATTATTATTTCCAGCGGTATGGGGAAAAAAGCCAAAGCAATACTCAATGAGCAAATTGCACGCATGAAAAAGAGTGAAATTCATGCGTATATCATTGCGACAGGATCTCTTATCGGAGAAGGTTTTGATTTTCCCGAACTTGATACATTGTTATTGGCAACGCCGATTTCTTTTAAAGGACGCCTCGTACAATATGCCGGTCGTCTTCAGCGAGAAAGCTTGGGCAAAAAACAAATTACAATTTTTGATTATTGCGATGATATGGCGATTACCAAAGCAATGTTCAAGAAACGCTGTAAAGGATATCGAGATCTTGGGTATACCATCAACAATTATGACGAGACGATCCCACGAAACAATTTATTCATATAGGTGGCGCCGCAGAAAACGGAAAATAAAGCACGGTAGGAAATGAAAGGGGGTAGGGGTTCGTCCTCTTCTTTGTTTTGATATCTGAGTATTAATATTTCTCACTTTTACCGATGATATCAAATCGGTCATTCCGAAATTATGCTCATTAATGTGATCGATAAAAAAGGACTGCTCAAGCGGATATGGTCTGTCAAAGGCGGCTATGGGGAAGTTGTCATTGAGTAAATGTAACGAAATATTTTCCACAGTACATTCATGGTCTCCATAATCGATTTAAACGGGATTCAATTTTAATCTAAATGGGTCAAATTCCCCGAAGCTTGCTTCGGCTTCACTATTATAATTTTGTTATTATTAGGGGTGTGGGGACGAAGTCCCCACAATATTAGAAATTAAGCCCCTCCCAAAAAGAAAAGGGAGGGGTTTGGGGTGGGCGAACAAATATAGTATTTTTTTTGGGGAGATACCCCGTAGCTTGCTGCGGGGTAGTTCATTTTTTGAGAAATTCTTCTGGCAAAACAACTTTGCATGATCATTGTATTAAAAAATTTTAACAACGCACAATAAACGGACTTATGGAACGAATAATTCTATGATTTATTCCACTCATGCAGAGAAAAATCCCATTTCCCCATGAATGGTTTATTCTCAAGTATCGCTTCGAGAACCGGGTGTAAAAACGTATCAAGCATTGTTATTACCGAGTGAAAACTAGGATCCGTTATTTTTAACTTACGCTGAAATAATCGCCACTTATTGTTCATATCCTCATTGTTGATAAAATCAATGATTTTCTCAAAACTCTCTGAATCATATGCAGTATTACGATTGATCAGCGTCGCCTCCAATGCCTTTTTCAAGACATCCCCAACAAAGGGATATGTGCTTGCGCAATAGTAGATATCAAAAAAGTCTTTCATACGGCTTGTTAACTCAAATCGTTGTAAGATCGCATCAAATTTCTCTGCAATGGTACTTTCAAGAGAATAGGTGTATACTTCCGGCTGTGAGAAACCTGAAAGTTGCGACGGGATCGTGCGCTTTTCGGGATAGGGGATAATGACATCATCAATACCGATGTCAACGGTAATAGGAGTGCGGGTATTCTTAATCTTTGCAATCAATTGCACGCTAACACCCTTGTATTTTCTCTGAAGCGCGATATCACTGGTGCCCCGAATCTCGAAAAGGACAAAATCATTTCCGGTATCACAGGATAGAATTTCCGCTATCATTGCTGTGATGTCTTCTTTTGAATTACTTCCGCGTTTTAACAGAAAATCGACATCGATTGTGGTTCTGCTTTGAAATTTGGAGAGCGTATAGATGAATAAGCCGCCCTTTAGAATAAGAAGATTGGCATAGCGTGATACTGCAAGACGGCGTAAAAATTCTTCTTGGCAGAATAACTGAAGGCAAAGCTGGTAATTTCGTCCCGAATCTTTCGCAATATTTTGCAGTTTTGCTAAAACTGATGCAGCCTTGTCCATTAGAGCCACACTCCAATCATTGTTTGCACCTTTTTATAAATCCGCAGTTGTTTTGCATAGGTAGTAAGCCGGCCAATATTTTTATGCGGATCTGTAATATAGGCTTGTATTGCCTTATTAAAGAGTTCACGATCGATTTTATTGCTATAGCGCAGGCAATCACATATTACCCGTTCGCGATCATATATCTGTGCTGATATGCCATTGATGATTTGCTTAGACACCCCTATTGTTAGAATTGAAGGCTCAAGAAAATAGGGTTTTACAAAAGGGTATTCAATATTGAAGCGCATCTTTGATGAGTCTTTATCAACGGCAATATGCCATTCGCCGGGTGTTCTGTCTGTATAGCCATAAAAGAAAAGCGCTGAATCCATACAGAGTATCCCATCAGAAAACAGGGCGGTGATTGCAGCAATCTCATTGAAATCTTGCTCACTTTGCCAATGATACACACCACGGTGAACCCTTGAAATACGACCCGTTTTGAGATAATGCAGAATACGAGCATACGGTATATGTTCCTGCTTCAGATCGGCAAGCGTCGCGTAGCCGTTTTTTTTAATAAATATTTCCTGAATCGCTTCCATTCTACCCCTCCATCTTCCGCTCATAATATCGACGAGCGGAATTTGTTAAAAAAGTATAAGGGCATTATAATAATAAATCAAGTGAATAACTTCCGCTTCTAGTATCAATGCGCGGAATTTATTAATATATTCAGTATCGGCTCAACATAAATGGTCTTATTGGACGTTAAATTTCTTCTTTGAAAAAGTTGAAAAATATGGTATAGTCGTTGAACAGTGTAGA
>CAYRFE010000050.1:0-15239 GCA_964423645.1 uncultured bacterium
TTACTTTTTGTCTTGACACAAAAAGTAACAAAAAGGTCAAGGCTGTAAAAAATCAGCTACAATTCTGCGCATTTTTTCTACACCACATAAACTCGCTACGCTCACACAGTATGTGGTGTTTCACGAAAAAATACTTGAATTGTTTCACGCTGATTTTTTAATGCCGGTTTTGGAATATTGGTTGCATGCCGCTTTTATTGTTAAGGGGTGCGGGGACGAAGTCCCCGCTATACAATACGATAAGCCCCTTCCGAATTCAACGGAAGGGGTTTGGGGATGGCACAACGTATAAAATCATGTCTTACTTTTTCAACAATTTCCAATATTCGTGCAACCCTTCTTCAAGGCTATATTTGGGTATGTAACCCTGCGAGGAGAGTAATGAAATATCCGCTACCGATTGCTTTATATCGCCTTTACGAGGTTCTTTGAAATCGCATTCGACTTCTTTGGCGGTAATATCTTGCAATACATCTATGACATCCAAAAGAGATGATTCAACGCCTGTGCCGACATTGAATACCGCATGGGGCGTTGTAATTGTGCATGCCAAAAGATTTGCCTGTACCACGTCTTTCACATACACAAAATCGCGTGTTTGCAGTCCGTCACCGAAAAGAGTAAGATGGACTTTGTCTTGTGAAAACGCATTGCTGAAAATGGATAATACGCCCGAATAAGGAGAGCGAGGATCCTGACGAGGACCGAATACATTGAAATAGCGCAGGCATGCGGTCGGTACACCGTACAGAGAGGTGTAGAGTGCGGCGTATTGTTCGTCCATGTATTTCGCCAACCCATACGGCGATACCGGCACGGGTGTCTGTGTTTCTCGTTTCGGCAACTCCGGTTCATTACCGTATACCGCAGCAGAAGATGCCATGACAACCTTTTTTACATTATTTGCACGTGCAGCTTCAAGGACATTGATGGTGCCCGTTACATTTATTTCATGATTGAGCAACGGCTGTTCAACCGATTTACCGACCGATACCAAGGCAGCTTGGTGAATGATATAGTCGACGCCTTTACTGACATCGCGCATTACGTCGGCTTCACGTATATCTCCTTCGATAAATTCCACTTTTGCTTTGAACTCTTCTATATTGTCAAGATTGCCGCTTGATAAATTATCAATGATACGAACTTTTTCACCTTTTTGAACCAATGCTTGTGCGATGTGCGAACCGATAAAACCGCATCCGCCTGTAATACAATACATATGAACCTCCTTATGACGCTTTGGTGATTGTAGCATGGAAAAGGAAGAATGAGAAGGGTGAGTATATATTTTTAGTCACTAAGATCTAAAAACCACTCCACTTTTGACGGCCTTTCTGGTTTGAACGCTTTGTGAAACTACAATATTTTGAATTTGTGCCCACCCCAAACCCCTCCCGTGAAAATCGGGAGGGGCTTATTTTGTTATATAGTGGGGACTTCGTCCCCACACCCCTTTATTGCAAATTATAATAATATGAAATTATTGATTTTTGCAAAGGTTGTAGTAGTGTTGGGACTGTAGGAGCAGCGCTTGTCTCTATCCTATAGTAATTAAAACAGATTCTCCCGTTAGGAATGGTCTAGAATGATACTTTCAATGATACAGTATATACTGTGTCCGCTTCGATGCTTTTCCATGTCGTTGATGACGCAGTTGTCAATTCACACCATTGGAAAGGTTTATAACTCACCGATGAACGCAATGTTTTTTTCCATAACACGGGCGTCCCGTCGTAAATGACCGTTGCTTTTGCGCTGATCACCGACGAGCGTCGCTGAACAGAAAAAGTATGTCGATAGGAACCGGTTGTCGAACGTTGTGTGTCAACACTCAAACGCCATACTTTGTCGGTGAGATTGCCGCCGAAACTGAATCGTTCAGAAGTTCCGTCAGCATGTTGTGCATACAATTGTACGCCCTGAAGAGGAATGCATGTCACTCGTACGGTATGTGAATGATATTCCGTGTCAGTAGAACGTGTTCTGAAGTTGCCTGAAAAGAGCCAGTATTTTTCACGATGACGCAGTGTAAGTTCCTGTGATGAGGTGAGCGTGTCGGCGTATCTTCCGTACGGAAGCGTGATGGTTTCCGGTATGTAACTGATGCGCGCAAGAAGATAGGATTTGCCGCTCTTTATTTCTACTCTTCCGCTGTAAGAAAGAGATTCATTCTGCGCGACGGTTTCAACCCCGCATTCAATTTCATCAACAGGCCGTACACGCATGAAAACATGTGCACTTGTATGCTCAAGAGGCGCGTCAGGATCATCGTTCGCATACGTCATCACACCTGCCCCGGCAGTAAGCAATGAGGTGTCGTAATATGCGCCTGCATATGTTGTACGTTCTTCGAATGCATCATCAACAGTAGTTTTTGTGAATTTATTTTCGCTCGGGTACCATACATATACCGAATAACGCGGTTTATGTGTGGAATACAGAGCGGTAAGCGTAATGTTGGCATAAGAAGTTTGTGCGCCTGCACCACGGTAATATTCTGTACGATACAATTCGGGTTGTAATGATGTTATCGTGTTTGCATTTGAGCCGTATGTGAGTAGTCCCTCACCGGCATGCAATCTGAAATCACCGCCAATGATCGAGAATGCCGAGGTTTGTACGCCGGTATACCAACCGTCAAGGGTATTCATTCGCTGTTGAGAGTCAAAAACAAGCAGAGGGCCGTCCGTGGTTACCTGTGTCATGTCCGCATTGTAGAGTTTGATACCTCCGAAATATTGCCGATAGGATAATTTTTGCATAGCGTATACATATTTTTCCGAATAGACAACTGATGTGGTGCCATGAGTTTCGCGCAGACGAACTATCGTAGTAAACGGTGTAATGAGACGGATGATCGATGTGCATGAAGGAATGGATTCTAACGATTCAAACGACACAAACGCTTCTTTTTTTCGTGCGGTGATAATGTCACGCGCGATCTTTTTAGTGATCCCCGGTACACGGAGCAACTCATTCAATTCTGCCGTATTCAGTTCTACAGGCTCACGCAGTAATGCGGAAAGTTCTTGCCACGTTGCGTAGTCGTATAATTCATCAAGGTACCATTCTTCGAGTTCATAGTCAGTCTCCGGTACTTCGTCATATGGCCATTCGAATGCGAAAAGTGACGGCGAAAGAAATAGCAACAGAATGAATACGTAACGTGTTACCATGTCACACCCGTTTCAGCGAGAAGATATCCCGGTAATGTTTCCGGTACGATGTATGCGATATTAATATGTATATTGTGTCGATTCATGCGAATGCCTGCACGATGTTCCCCGTTCGTTATACGAACGCCATAGGAAAACGTAAGAAAATCGGTAATGGTATATTCACTCGCAACAAGCCAATTCGAGTACAGAGATGTAATTGATGTGTAGGTGCAGTTTGCAGTGAATTTACCAAGGTTCATGCTGTACTTTACCAGTGATGTCATCGGAATTGCAGCGGTAATGTACGGTCGATCAGGGTCTTTGACCGACACGGCGATGTGATGATTTTTATACCGTGCGGCGATGCCGAGGTCGTATGAAAATGCGGTTTTTGAAATTTCCATGCAATCAAGATGCAGCATTTTTAGCGTAATTCCTACAGTTATGAGTGAGCGAAATGTTTTATTAACACTCAATCCGACCTGTTGTTCGCGGTACGGCAATGTTTGAAATGTTGACGCAAACAGCGCGGTTCGGAATGATTCAAACGGAAATTCTACACCGATAGTCGTTTCATCAAGCTCGCTGAATCCGTATTTGCGTGAAAAAGAACCGTAAGCGGCAGGCACAGAGCGAAGTAATGCGGGGTTTTCATACATTGAAAAAAAAGTATTCTCATGCATCGCACCGAAATGATTGGCATAACCCAAGTCATGATGTAGAAACTCGGCTGAAATGAATGACGGTAATGCTAGTATCACTGCGATAACACACTTTTTAAATGAATATTGACGTCTCATCGTGCGATAAAAGTTCCTTTCTTGTGATAGCTGTTGTTGCCTTGTTTAAGTGTGAGCATGTAGATAAAACGTCCCGTTTCAAGCGTATGGCTTATTCGCCATAGTCCGTTTCCTTGAAACATTGTGTTTGCAGATTCCCTAAGAATACCTGCGATATCAAATATTTTTATTTCGGCAGTGCAGACTGCATTTCCGCGGTGCTCAATACAAAGCACGTGGTCGTTTTTTTGTATGACTTCAGGAACGATTACCTGCATCGTGTCGGGTTGTTGTAATGTGCCGGGTGTAGCAGGGCGCAGTTCCCATGTACCGTTCCCGTTTGGTTGAAACGACATCGTCGTGTCGGATGTTTCATACCATATAAGAGGTAGCGTAGCAAAAAGCGGATTATTGAAATCATCGGTTTCTTCAGCTGACGGAGCCACGGTTTTTTTACGCCATCCGATCCCGGCATAGGTAAGTCCGTTCCTAAGAATGAACGCCTGATCCGCATCGTCTGCAAGCGATAATGATTCGCAAAGAATGATATCGCCGGTTTTTACGATGCCGGTGATTCCGGTATCGTTGTCGAGATCGGTAAAACTGAAATCGGCAAGCAGTGCGCCGTTGCCATTGTTGCCGTCATCACGAACAACAACCTCAATATATTCGCGACTTCCGAACGGTGCAACTTCGGTCAATTCCAATAGTACCGCGTCGTTGTGTAACCCGTAGGTGCTGTTACGCGTACCGGGTGTGCGGATCGTCGAGGGATACAGATTGGATGGTTGCAATGCGCGATCACTGCGTAAACGGTCAAGTGAGGTTTGCAGTCCGTTGAGCTGTGACGCGGTGTACGTTACTTCCTCAAGAATAGTTTCGTTGAGGATTAATTTTACTGAGTCGGTATCATTGTTCAATACGGGAAACCCCGGCACGGATATGCAATGGATATCATTTCCGTAGAGTGTCGTTAAATCTGCCGCATTCGGTGTGAGAACGCAATAGTCGGTAATTGTGCAATCGGGAATAGAAACAGATTTTATGTTATCAGCGATAGACGCGCCCTGTAGTGTAACGGGAATGCCCGAACGATTAAAAATTTCTATATATTCACATGAACCTATAAATTCAATCTCATTGATCACGATCATGCTTGTGCGAACGAGCGGAAGCGTGATTTCAGTGGATGATGCAGGAAGAGAAAAAGAGATCTCGGAAGGAAAATGCCCGTCGCGGTGTGCACTGAAACTGTAATTTCCTGCAAAAAGTGTAAGCGATCGTGTGCCGCTCGTAACGCCGCTGTAGACGGTCATACCTGTATCGATATTGCCTATCACAATTTCTGCAGCATCCACTCCAATTCCGGTATCATCGGTTACGGTAAATGAGACGTTAAAGGAAGGATGCGGTACCAGCACAATCAGGTGTATCATATCGGAAACGACGGTTATTTCCTGTGAGTACGCATAATAGTTCGGTTTTTCGGCAAAGAGCGTATACGTGCCTGCTTCAACGGATGGCAGCGTATAACTACCGTTGGCAGACGCTGTCGCAAAGCAAATTTCCGTGTTGTTGTGTACTAACCGAACGGTGGCCGTTTTGTCGTCCGAATCGCATTCAATTGTTCCGCTTACACTATAACGCGGTATCGGTGTACGAGTGACGCTGCATATTATGTCGTCATTGACCACAGGGATCTCTGTTTCATACGGCATATATCCCGAACCGGTTACTCGCAGTGTATACGCACCCGGGGTTTGAGAATAGAGTACATGTGATGCGGAAGCGTGTTCAAACTGTGCATGCCATACGGTATTGTTTTTATGCACAGAGATGGTCTTTGTGTCGGTATCATTAAAATTCAACACTACACGATAGGATTGGATTCCCGGTGTGCCCATCGTAGTTCGACTTTCCTTTTTCACGCCGTCAGTATAGAGTTCGAGCGTTTTATCATTTCCGTTTCCGCCTTCGGAAGAAGTATAGGATATAGCCGTGATCTCGTTATTTGCTGTGTCACGAACACTGATGGCAACTGTTCCCGTATTTGCAAGACTTATTGCCGCTTGCAGTGCTTGAAATGATTCTGACGGATCATCTCCCCACACACCCGAGTTGTTGCCGTAGTATTTCTCAAACGAGTCAGCACCGCCGGTAGCGGTCAATCGACGTGCAATTACTAACGACTCATAGGGAGCAAGGGTAGCTGAAAACAGACGCGTATTGATCGTCCAATTGGTCATCACCAATTGAGTGTCGCTGTCATTATATAATTCCACCCACTCGAGGGTTGTATCATCGGCTATGGTCGGATTGTACATGATCTCGCTGATACGCAATGAAAACGCACTTTGAACAAGTGCAACAAAGAGTATTATGTATGCAAAAATATATTTCATACAAATCGGCGCTATAGTAAAGTATAAAACACGGAATAGCAAGAGAAAAATACAATAGTATTAAAAAAAATAATTGCATAAACGATAGCAATTGTTATTGTTCAAACAGCGAGGTGTGTTTTTATACAGGTATGCTCCTTGTATACGCGTCACAAAACAGAAGTCCCATGAGGTCAACATCATCCGGTCGCTCAATCTCTTGACAATATCGGATTACCGTGATAGTCTTTGATGACACCGAATGAGGTCAAAATGCGTATATTTGTGAATGAACATTCCTGTGAAGTTGATTCGTTGGCAACGGCTTTTTCTGTTCGCAATACGGTTAAACCCGGTGCGGATATTGTGATCTGCAACGGATTTCCTATTTCTGACGATGTGACGCTATCTGAAAATGATACGCTTGTATTCATCACACGCGGAGAACAACCCAAACCTGAAGAACTCGATGCGTTACTCACGGCGCGTCATACGCCATTTGTGCATGAAAAATTGAAAGCAGCGACAGTCGGTATTGCCGGTTGCGGCGGATTGGGCTCAACTGTGGCTGTTTCTTTGGCACGAAGCGGGATCGGCACGCTTATCCTTGCGGATTTTGATGTGGTGGAGCCGTCAAACCTCAATCGTCAACAATACTTCATAGATCAGATAGGAATGTATAAAGTGAATGCGTTGCAGGAGATTATTCAAAAGATCAATCCGAATGTTGCCGTGAGAACCTTTTGCGGTATGGTGACCGAAGAAAATTGCGCGGAAGTGTTTACCGGCGCGTCGATCATTGTAGAAGCGTTTGATAAAGCGGAGTATAAATCTCGACTTGTAAATCATGTATTGACAAGTATGCCGGGTATCTTTATAGTTGCAGGGAACGGTATGGCAGGCTATGGCCCCAACGATACTATTGAGACACAAAAGATCGGTGCGCGTCTCTTCGTATGCGGCGACGGTGTGTCGGAAGCGCAACCGGGCAACGGGCTTATGGCACCGCGGGTAGGGATCTGTGCGAATGCACAGGCGAATCAGGTGCTACGTATCATTTTGGGAGAAGATATATGAACGAGCGTGTGTTTTATACTCATTGCACTATATCGCGTATCGGGCATTCGACCGGTTGTTGGCGTTCGCGCCTTTAATATATTTCTTTCAACATTTACTACGTTTCAGTATAATAAAAGAAAAACAAGGAGTTGATATATATGAGAGTATTATCAGGGATCAAGCCGACAGGAAAATTACATCTGGGCAATTATTTTGGTGCAGTGCGTCAATTTATAGATTTTCAAGAGAAATATAGTGATATTTTTGTATTCGTGGCCAATTATCATGCGCTTACGACGATGCCCGATCCGAAGGAAAATCGTGAGCGCACACTGGATATCATGCTTGATTATCTTGCGTTAGGATTGGATCCGAAAAAGGTGACGTTGTTTTTACAATCAGACGTGCCGGAATTATGTGAATTGACATGGTTTCTCACCTGCGTGACACCGATGGGATTACTCGAGCGCGGGCATTCCTACAAAGACAGAATGGCAAAAGAGGAAGCGGTCAATCACGGCGTATTTGCTTATCCCGTGCTGATGGCATCCGATATTCTTATTTATCAGTCCAATCTTGTGCCGGTTGGGAAAGACCAAAAACAGCATATTGAAATTGCACGCGATATCGCCATCAAATTCAACAATACGTACGGAGAGGTATTTACCATCCCCGAAGATCGCATTGTTGAAAATGTCGCCGTTGTTCCGGGTACTGACGGGCGAAAAATGAGCAAAAGTTACGACAATACCATCGAAGTGTTTGCGACACCGAAAAAGACCAAAGAGGCGGTGATGCGTATCGTGACGGACTCGACCCCGCTTGAGGAACCGAAAAACCCCGACGGATGTAATGTGATCGCGTTGTATAAACTTTTTGCAACGACAGATGAATTGGACGCAATGAAAGCCAATTACCGCGGCGGTAATTATGGGTACGGTCATGCGAAAATGGCATTGAATGAAAAAATAAACGAGTATTTCGCACCGTTCCGCGAAAAACGTATCGAACTTGCCGCAAAACCGGATTACGTTGCCGATGTCGTGCATGAAGGCGGAAAACGCGCACGTGCCGTGGCGATAGAGACCCTTAAAAAAGCACGTGAGGCGATGGGGATATTGGAAATATAGCGATTTGAGCGCGTGCGTGTTAAGTAAGGGATAATGGATTGTATAAGCGTATAATTTGTGCTCTCCCCAAACCCCTCCCGTCGGTCATCGGGTGATTGCGCAAGCAATCGTACCGAGATGCTGGCAAGGTCGTCGAGCGGAGTCGAGACGGGGTGGGCACAATTAAAAAAATAGTAGCTTCGCAAAGCGATTTTACTCATTTAAAATCAGGGCAACCACACTTCGACTCCGCTCAGTGACCGCAAGGGATTGCCCCTACGGATACAAAGGTGGCTCTTATTTCACACATCCTCTTGCATCGGGTTAAAAAACACGATACACTATAGAAAATATTCACGGAGGAAATGATGAAATACTTTGTGGTGATAATTATAATACTTATTGTCAAGAAGGCTATTTTTCCTAATGAAATTAATATTTCTCCAACTGAGAGAAAAGCTTTATGGGAATTGCATCGAGTTACATATAATACCGCTGATACAAAAGGACGTTTTCAAAGAATTTGGGGAGGAGAAAAAGGATTGGAGCATCAATGGTCTGAGGTAACGTTTATGGCTGAAAATGATCAATATTGTGTTACAGGGTTAGATTTATCAAAGTTATTCTATCAACAATCATTAATTGGAGCGGTTTTCAATATAGTCGATAAGTTTGAGTATTGCTATTGTCGCGAGGGGTGAGTTGTTTATATGAGGCTTATCGTTTATTGATTTTTAGAAAGAATTATAAGGAGTTATGTTATGAATAGAAAAGGAAAAAATAATTATAGTAATGAATGGTTTATGAATAAATTCAATTATTCATATTTATTTATCTTATTATTTTTTTTTGATGTTGCAGTTTTTGCGAAACAACCAATATTACCTCATTTAGGAATAGTGGATATAAATGGTAAAATAGTATATGAAAATAAATGTATGAGAATATGTTCTGTTAATAACTCGGATTTAGAACGGTACGAATATCTGATACCAGTTTCCATATACGATGAAGGATTAGGATTTCGTTACTGTGGCTATATTAATTATTATGGTGAGGTAATACTGCAAACAAAAACAATTTATGAGGGATCTGAATATTTTTGTATCAATGCCAGTCCTTTTGTTAAAGGATATTCAGTTGTTCAATTTTTGAATAACAATAAAACTTATTATGGAATAATTGATACAAACGGAAAGTTTGTTATGGGGCCTACATATGAATATTTAACTATTTATAATCATGACAGTGATTATATGATATTATCATATCAATATTTAGATAACCACAATAATTTAGTGACAAAATACGATACCTCTGGTAAGATAATCGGTTATATAAACCCAAATAATTATCTTTTACATCATCCTTTCAGCGAATCTTATGCAAAAGTCAGCTCTGAAAATGTTGAAATAAATACTCGTAAATATGGCTTTATTGACATATCAGGTAATATTGTCATCCCGTTATTATTTGATATTGTATTTAATTTTTCAGATGGCTATGCCGTGGTATGCAATAAAAAGGATGATAAATTTTATTATGGATATATCTCCACAAAAGGCGATATTGTGGTTCCTCTTGAATATGATAATGCTGAGTCGGTAATTGATGGGATTGCTAAGGTTAAAAAAGGAAATCGTGAGTTTATTATAACCATGAACAATCGAATTATATATGAATATCAGCAGTATGAAGATTTAAATAGATTTTATGTTTATAATAATCAAATATTAGTCAATGAAATTGATAATAAAGATAAGAAAAGATATGTCGGTTTGTTATCAACAGATGGTAAGTGGATTATTAAACCCAATAAATATACTTGTATGACATTTTTTAGTGAAAGACATGCTATTGTCTGTATTGAAACAAAAATGTATATTATTAATGAGAAGGAACAAATTATTAAAGATATTTCTCATATAAAGGGTTTGCCCAATATCATGGGTTTTTATAATGGCCGTTGCCTTTTTAATATTTTTTAATTCAGAAAGAGGAATCTATGAAATATTTATTTTTATTTGTTTATACAAAAGTTATTTCTTACAGTTATTTTCATTCTGCGAAAGAAATACAACAACCAAATGGGGAAAATAATCGTCTATTGTACAGGAGATGAATATTATTCTTGGCTTCATGATGGTGATGGTAATATCATTACAAAAAATAACTCAGGTTCACAAATAGTTTCTTGAAGATTAAAAATTTATAAGAAAGGTTGTAGCAAAAAAACCCTTGCCTTTTTTTTTGACTTGGTATACTATTCTGTTCGTCACACACGGGGTGTAGCGCAGCCCGGTAGCGCACTTGGTTCGGGACCAAGGTGTCGGAGGTTCAAATCCTCTCACCCCGATTTTTTCTCTCCGGTTTTTCGCCACATATTTGCGATAATTTCTTGCATGATTTTTACGTATATGCTATAGTTCGTGCTGTCAAATAAGGAGAATACAATATGATTGATGCAGTACGCGGTACGCGCGATCTCATGGGTGAAGACGCTCGGTATTATCGTTTTATCGAAGATACTGCACGTTCGGTGTTTGAAATGTACGGATTCAGTGAGATTATAATCCCCATTCTCGAACACACCGAATTATTCACCCGCGGGATCGGCGATACCACCGATATAGTCACCAAAGAAATGTATACCTTCCGCGACCGAAAAGAGCGCAGTCTTACCATGCGTCCTGAAGGCACGGCGGGAGTAGTGCGAAGCTATATACAAAACGGATTAGACCGTTCTGCACCGATTCAAAAATTCTATTATAGCGGACCGATGTTTCGGTATGAACGTCCGCAAAAGGGGCGGTATCGTCAGTTTTATCAGATCGGTGTGGAAGCTTTTGGTGTTCGCGAGACATCGCTTGATGCGGATATTATAAAAATGCTCGCGGATTTTCTTGCGGCACTTGGTATAAAGGATATTATCGTCGGTGTGAATTCGATCGGTTGTCCTGCATGTCGTCCGAAATTCAATGACGCGCTTGTCGCCTATCTTAATTCGAAGCGCAATGAATTATGTGCAGATTGTAATGATCGTATCGATAAAAATCCCCTGCGCGTGCTCGATTGCAAAATTCCGTCATGTCAGTCGGCCATTGCCGGTGCACCGGTGTTGGCGGATCATTACTGTGAAGAGTGCGCGTTGTCGTTTACGGAGTTGAAAAAACTTCTTACCGTGATGAATATTCCGTTTACGATCAACCCGCGGTTGGTGCGCGGACTCGATTATTATATGCGCACGGTGTTTGAGATCGCATGCGCGGAACTCGGTGCACAGAATGCGATCGTCGGCGGAGGGCGTTACGACGGTTTGGTTGCGATGCTCGGCGGGGCGGCAGTACCCGGCATAGGATTTGCATTCGGAGTGGATCGATTAATAGATGTATTGAAAGAGAAGAAAATTGAAGTGCCTCCACAAGTCAGGAAGGTGTTTATCGCGTGGCAGTTGGACGATGTGTCCTTGTTGCTACGCGTGGCTGATATGCTTCGTAAAAGCGGGGTCGCGGCAGAGTATGTGTATGAAAAGAAAAGTTTCAAAAGCCAGCTTAAGCAGGCAGATAGGAACGGCTTTAACTATGTCGTATTTCTCGGAGAGAATGAGGCAAAAAGCGAAAATCTGCATGTGAAAAACATGAAAACAGGCGAGGAAATCGAAGTAGCCGTTTCATTGTTAAGCGAAATATTATCCTAGGAGGATATAATGGAAATACTTAAAAGAACAGCATATAACGGTTCATTGCGGTTAAGTGATGCGGGAAAGACCATCACGCTCAACGGATGGGTGAAGAAATCACGCGATTTCGGCAAATTTATTTTTATTGACCTATGGGATCACACAGGGATCTGTCAACTTGTGTTCGACATGAATAATGAGGCGTGTGCAGTTGCAAAGACATGTACGGTAGGCGACAGTATCGGGGTTGTCGGTACGGTTGTAGAGCGTCAGGACAAAAATGCGAAGATCCCGACGGGAGATATAGAAATTACGGTCACTAAGCTTGCTATTTATTCACACAGCGATGCATTGCCGTTGTCCGATAATGCATCTGAAGAAGTGCGTTTGAAATATCGTTATCTTGATATACGAACCGATGCAATGCAGAAGAATCTTCGTATGCGTAATACGTTCATAAAAGCAATTCGCGACTTTATGGACGGAGAAGGTTTTATCGAGGTCGAAACGCCTATTCTGTGTAAAAGCACGCCGGAAGGTGCTCGGGATTATCTTGTGCCGTCACGAGTGCATCACGGGACATTTTATGCATTACCGCAGTCCCCGCAGATTTACAAACAATTGCTCATGATCGCCGGTACGGATCGTTATTATCAGATCGCACGGTGTTTTCGTGATGAAGATCTGCGTGCAGATCGTCAACCGGAATTCACACAGCTTGATCTTGAGATGTCGTATGTTACTGAAGAAGATATTTTTGATGTTATGGAACGTTTGATGGTATATGCGGTTGAAAAATCGGCAGGGATCAAGGTTGCCGTACCGTTTGAACGAATTTCTTATGCAGACTGTATGGATCGTTTCGGTTCTGATAAACCGGATCTTCGTTTTGGGAATGAAATATTTTCAATTACCGATGCGGTTGATCCAAAAGGTTTTGCAGTGCTTGAAGATGCGTTGAAGACGGGTAAAGTTGTTAAAGCCGTAAAATTCTCAGGATTGGATATCACGCGTAAAAAGATCGACGAGTATACCGAGCTTGCGAAAAAGAACGGCGCAAAAGGGTTGATGTGGTTTAAGAAAACCGCAGAAGGATTCACGTCGCCTATTCTTAAATTTCTCGCAGACGGCGGTAAAAGCATAGAGTCTTCACTGGACCTTTCGATAGGCGATACCGCATTTGTAGCGGCAGATGATTCTCTTGTCGCTTCAAAAGTATTAGGTGCAGTGCGTTTGGCGGTGCGTGATGATTATAGCCTTGTGACCGATCCGACATTGTTGAAATTTTTATGGGTGACCGAATTTCCGATGTTCAGCTACAATGCGGAAGAAAAACGTTACGAAGCGGAGCAACATCCGTTTGCAATGCCTCGCCAAGACGATATAGAGAATTATTTGGATAATGATGTGCTGAAAATTCGTTCTCGTTCTTACGATTTGGTGCTTAACGGTGTGGAGCTGGCATCCGGCAACATCAGAAACCACGACGCGGCATTACAGGCGAAGGTGTTCAATTTGCTCGGATTCACTGAGGAAGAAATGAATAATAAGTTTGGATTTTTCATCAATGCACTAAAATACGGTGTGCCGCCACACGGAGGAATCGCACCGGGTATTGACCGTATTGTGATGTTGTTGGCAGGAGTGACATCAATACGTGACGTGATTGCATTCCCGAAGACATTGCAGGCGACGTGTCTGATGACCGATTCGCCGTCAGATGTTTCTGAAAAGCAATTAAAAGAACTTGCAATTGAATGTAAAAAAAGGTTGACATAGTAAGTTTGGGTATGTATACTTCTGCAAAGGGTTGTAACTTAGTTGGAATAGTATGAGGAGGTGGCTATTGTGAAGAAGGTAATTTTCGCGATTATTGTTCTTTCACTTGCTTTTGGAGTGATCGGATGCGAGAAAAAAGTTCAGGTTAAAGACGGCGATAAAACGCTGACTATACCTGAAAAAACTCTCCCGCAGTTTGAAGCAGCAAAGAAAGCTGAAGAAGAACAAAAAGCAGCTCAGACCGCACTTGATGCAAAAGAGCAGGAGAAAGTAGACGCTCAGAAGGCTTTGGACGAAAAAAAGAAAAACGAAGCCGACGAAAAGAAATTGGATAATGTGAAAGAATCTAAAGGTAAACTCTGGTAAGAGTGGAAGGTGAAGAAGATGAAAACTTTAATATTAATTGTTGTTGCAGCAATGCTCGCTCTTCCGATTTTTGCTCAGACTCAACCGAAAGATGGTGCATCTGCTGAAGAATGGACTCGTTATTTCCAGCAGCGTGAAGCGAATGCTAAAGTTGAAAAGGATCGTATCCAAAAAGAACTTGATGCAAAGAATGCTGAGATCGAAAGAATCAGACTCGAAGCAGAAAAAGTACGCTCGTATACTGCTGAAGAAAAAAGCATGTTGGATGAGTGGGAACGTATTCCGAAAAATTATGTTGTAAAAAGCGGTGACTGGCTTTCTAAATTGGCCGAGTATCCTGAAGTATACGGCAAAGGTAATTACTGGAAATGGCCGGTAATCTATCGTGCAAACCGTGATCAAATCAAGAACTGGGATTTAATTTATCCGGGTCAGGATTTTGTTATTCCGCGTTTGATGCCTACCGAATGGAAAGTCTACTCAGGCGAGACAGTTTCCGGTATCGCTTCTTATTATGAAATCTATTATAAAGACGGTTCAAAACGCTGGAAAGAGATCAAGGATGCTAACAATGTAGTTAATCCTAATGCTGTTCAGCCGGGTACTGTTTTAAGTATTCCTCGTCCGTAATTTGATACGACGTGAGAATTTCAAGGGAGACGTTTCGTCTCCCTTTTTTATTTTGTAATTAACAATCACTTTTATTTTTAAAAACAGTTTTGAGTTCATTCATTTCACTCCCCTTTACACTGAAGGGTGACATTCGAAAGATGGCGGGATATGGTTTGAGCATGTGTTGAGATGTGCTTCAATCATGTTTTATGAAACCTTTGCAAAATTCAAAAATATCATATTTTCTTTTTCCTCTAAAAAGGGGTGTGGGGACGAAGTCCCCACTATTAAATGCATGAAGCCCCTTCCGAATC
>CAYRFE010000051.1:0-14845 GCA_964423645.1 uncultured bacterium
ATTTTATAAGTTGTGCCATCCCCAAACCCCTTCCATTGAGTTTGGAAGGGGCTTACAAGTTTTTATAGTGGGGACTTCGTCCCCACACCCCTTTTAAAACTATAGAGCCTTAAAAAAACAGTGTGAAACAATTCTTTTGTATAGACGTAGCGTACAATGTCTCTATGACGCAACCAAAAAGGGGAGGTTTTTCACCTCCCCTTTAACGCAATGACAATAATGTATAATATTCGCTTACTTTTTCACATCACCCATAATAATCGTCGCATATTCATTGAAATTAAAATTCCACGACGGCATCATAAGCGCATTCTCCTTATTACGAATCTGCTTTCTTCGCATATTGACTGCTATTTTACCGAATTTTTTATCATACCCAAGCGTCTTGAACGGTATTTTCATTTCAACCACCCACGAATCGATATTCTTGGTTGTTTTTATTTCATACTCACCATTCCACTTTTGGTCGACCTTATCGTCTTGAGCAAGAATATCCCACACCGCGCCGTTTGAATTCACATACAATTGACGCACCGATTTCCCGTCAGCAGAAAACATAAAACTCACGCTGTCATCGCCGTATACTTCGGAATCACGAGTAAGCGCATCTGCCTTTATAGATGCCATCACGCTTTCAGAACAACGAACGGCAATATACAGATTCTTCTCGTCGCGATACATATACACGGAAGTATCTTCCGTCTTCGCAGGTTTTCCATTAAATCCTGCAAATTCATTGACTATTACCGCGTTTTTCCATTCACTATCGTTAATGACACCGTCAATAGCCACAGGTGACTTCACGACAGGGCAATTTATCTCTCGAATAAGTGTGAACGGTTTGTTGTATACGTATTTTTTCCCTCGACCGAACGGGTAGGTAAACGACACAGTCGGAAGAGGAAACAATGATCCATTTCTGGTTAGAACGACAGACTGTGTAGTCGTCAATCCTGCAGCAATGGTAATATCAAGTTGTTGCGTATCCGCTTTCCAGTTCTCCGGCAATGTTAAGATTACTTTCTCTTGCATTTGCTTGTCTGTCGCGTTTTTAATAAATATGTCGGTTTTTACGTCAGAAGAAGTTGTAATACTACCTTGTGCGCGTATCATTTCATTCGGTATTGCATAATAAAGCTGTTCCTCAGCAATAGTTACTAAATCCTCTGCAAATGTGCTTCCGACTTTTACGGGAGCTACGGTAAGTTTTCCGTCTTTCACGGTACACCACGCGTAATGGTACACAACACCCATTTCTTCATCTACACCCGGCATACCGGCGCCTGAGCTTCCCACAAGGTAATACCGCACACCGTCATACACGTCATGCGCATATTGATGCCAATGACCGGTGAATACGGCAGTGACGGCATACTTTTTAAACAATTCATGCAACGGATCCTTTTTGCCAACTGCAACACCTGCCGCCCAAAACGGCTTGTGCATAAACACAAGGATCATTTTCCCTTGTGCCTTTTCAAGGTCTTGAGCAAGCCATTTCATTTGTGTCGCATCAAAATCCTCCACCTTGTCGGGACGGGCATTATCCAACACGATGAAATGCACCGAGCCTTGATCAAACGAATAATGCGGCTTCATGCCGGTCTTTTTGATATACAACTCTTCGGTTGCGGCATCAACGATATCATTGTTCCCGGGGACATAATAAAAAGGCATTGTCAGAGTCTTTATCGCACGAAGCGCCATATCCCATTGTTTTTCATCGCAATTATCGGCAATATCACCAACTGTCATAACAATATCGGGATCCATCCGTGCTACGTCGCGAATTGCCGTTTCAAATACTTTCTGATCCGGTCCTCCTGCTCTGTCGCCGATAATCGCAAACCGAATTGATTCTGCCGAAAGCATCACACAAAATACGCTGAACACCATCATTAATACTGATAACTTTTTCATTGGTAAACTCCTTCCATGTTCGAACTGATAATAGCAGATTAGTTTTATGCGTCAATAGTGTACAACTTCTCGATTGTGCTTGACAATCATTTTGAATGAGCTATATATACACGGTAAGCACCAAGGAGATGATATTGTGCGAAAATATCTTTTTGATTTTATGATTATTGCCGTATTTCTTTCATTTACTGCCTGTGATGATAAAAAAGACAAGATCGTCGGGCTTTGGAAAAAGGATGGAGAACAAATTATCTATAAATTTGATAAAGACGGAACTCTCACCGAGTATCGACTCAAAGGCGAAATCCATGTAGGACAGTACCTTTTTACACAAGAAAAAACTCTTCTTTTACACAGCCCGGGATTCAGTGCCAAAAACTATATCACCGGGGTATCGGTAAATTTTGTTGAAGACAATATGCATATCGAATCTCTGCAAGATTTTACATCCAATGCAACCTATAAACGGTTGAATGCCAAAGAATACGAGTCTACACTACAAGAGATCGCTCAAAAAAATTGTCTCCGTTTATGCAATAAATTACTTTCAGACCTGCAAAAACGTCTATACGAGTATCGAATCGCCAACGGCACCTATCCTTTAAAAAGCGGACCAGAAGGGTGGGCTGAATTTGCTCCCGGCATTACTAAGGATGAATTAAAGAAAATATGTTCCCAGCTTTGGTTTTTTTCAGAAGGTTGGCAATACAAGATTGCATTGCAAAATAATACCGGAAATTCGTTGTACATTTGGACAGAAAGTATCAATCTTTACACCAATAAAACCGGAATAAACCCACCGGCATGGCTTGCTCAGAAAAAAGAACCAATGACCCTTTTACCGTAATCGTCTGTTTTCATGACAAGACAGTTCATGGTGTTCATTCGCGCCATTAATTAGGCGTACGAATTATTTTCTTGCATTAGCCGCTTTTTTCTTGTAAAGTTTTGTTATGCGGCAAACTGATAAAATAATCATTCTGTGTATTCCTTATACTCGACAATGCGTTTCGGGTATCTCCTTTTTTTAATATTCATACAAAAGGTAAAGATATTCATGGCAAGACTAACGATCGGCATACAGGGTTCGCGAGGAAGTGTCAACGAAAAAGGATGCTTGTTTTTTGCATCGAAGTATCATTGGGGTGATATTGAAATAAAATATTTGATCTCAACCGACAATGTCTTAAAAGAACTTACGGAGGGTACTATTGATCGGGGTACCTTTGCATGGGAATCAACACGAGCCGGCATGGTACGTGAAACACAGCGCGCTGTTCATAATTATTCATTTACGCTACTTGATGAAGAATGGTTTTGTCCCGAACATGCACTTCTTATGAAAACACCGATCGAAACGACGCAACCTATTCATATTTTTTCGCATCCCCAGGCACTACTCGAACACAAATCGTACATTATTTCGCGTTTTCCCAACGCTCGCCTTATCGATGAAATTGATACTGCCGTCGCCGCATATAATCTTGAACACGATGCATATGAAAAAAATTCTTTGGTCATTGCACCCATCGAATGTGCTCAAATATATAATTTGAGTGTATTTGAAAAAAATTTACCCACGAACGAGGGCTATTTAACAAAAATTGTTTTGGTACAACGATAAGCTCGTATACTCATGGCGATCGCATTTCAAAATACAATTTCAGAAAAAATGTATCTTCCACAACTTTTCCATAATTCAAGCCTATACTTCATCAAACAAAGGAGGATACTATGAGAAAAATAACTGCTGTCGTCATCATCGCTCTCGCACTTTTCGTATCTGTATCAGCTCAGGGTGAAAAAAGAAACAATCGTTCTGAAGAAAGAGATGCATTCCGTGAGAAAATCGAACAACAATTCGGTGACATGATCGCCAAAAACAAGCTTGAGATCGAGAAGATCAAGATCGAGCTTGAAAAAAATCAATTGGCACAAAAAGAAGAAATGATGAAGGAAAAACCGGATTGGTCAAAAGTGGAAAGAACAATGGAAGAATCTTTTGTGCTGAGAAATAAGATCGAGAAAATTCATCAGCAACAATTCCTTACCATCGCAAAAACACTCACTCCTGAAGAACGCATGAAAATGGGTAAAATGCACAACATGCGTAAAGACCATATGCGCGACGGAAATAACAACCGTATGATGGAAAAGAAAATGCGCGGTCAACACGACGGTAACGGTCCGGGAAATATGGGAAAATAATACCCACACAAGTCCGATCACTTCAAGGGCAGGTAACGCCTGCCCTTTCTTATAAGTACTCTCAAAATCATCTACTCGATCATTCTTCAAACACATTTCACATTGACACTTTTCGTAAATATGATTATCATCACACTACTATATATCGGAGGTATCGGTATGAAAAAACAAGGATTATTGTTGATCTGTATTGTATTCATGATATGTCTGTCTGCACGTTCGGAAGAAATACTGTCTTCCTCCCTGTTGTCTACCGGAAAATGGTTTAATGAAGAATACAGTTTTACCTTCAACAGCGACGGCTCCTACAAAGCTTTTTACACTTTCGGAAAAACCAACGGGATTATGACGGGGTCTTACACTCTTACATCAGGTAATGCAGTAACTATTTCATCGGGTTCCATCAACGGTTTTTTTAATACGGCTTTTATGACTGATAATGCCGTTATCGTACAGATTATTCGTGACAACAATAATCCGAAAGCGTCTCTATTTCTCAGTACTCAAGACGGTTCCTTTGTACTCTGGAATGACAAAAGCTTCGTACCCTCAGGAAAAACGATTCACCTCGCACCGAATGATATTGTATGTGTGACGCTCGGGTACACATTGTCTTCAACCACCGATAACGTGCGCATTCGCAAAGGCCCCGGGACTGAACATGAGTATATGACATTTTATTATAAAGATGCAGCGACAGGTACCGTGAAATCACATGCCTCCGTATTGGCCGGAACAAATATCAGGATAGTCGCAAAAACACAGGAAAAATTTAAAGTAGGAGAATGGTATAATAATTGGTATTTCATCGAATACAAAGAACCGCAAGGAGAACTTATTGTCTATAAAACCGCATGGATGTTCGGTGAATTTATTAATGTACCGGAAAATAAAAACAGAGCGGTTACCATTCACGAACCGTCAAATGAAGATGCATTGTATGGTATTTATTCTTTAGAAGTTCACGGTACGGTGACCGGCGCTCCGGTCTCAATGAAATATCTGTTAAAAAACTCCTACGGTAATGTTGTTTATGACGCAAAAATTCTTGATTTTAATCAGGAAAAAGGCAATTTTTCGTTTACATTAACAAAAGAAAACGACTCGTTATTCATTGGGACCAATATTATTTCCGTCGTTGCCGCCTACAGCGACGGTAAAAAAGCATCAAAACAAATCACTGTTTTTGTCCACGAAGGCGGCGCAGAGATGGCAAAACCGGTTATCTATCTGTACCCGAAAGAAGAGACAACCGTTTCGGTACAGGTCACGCCGCAACACGGCATATCAATCTCGGACCCTCCGTATGGAGACGGGTGGACAGTCACCGCACATCCTGACGGCTCTCTTATTGATGCAACGGGAAAACGTCACACGTATCTTTTCTGGGAATCAAGCAATTACACACCACCGGAAATAACCGAAGGTTTTGTCGTGTCTCGCAATAAAATCGCACACTTTTTCCGTGATAAATTACACATTTTAGGTCTGAATAAACAAGAAATTAAGGACTTTATTCATTTTTGGAAACCGATTTTAAATAAGAAACCATTTTACTTGATCAGTTTTTATGATCAAAAATTTATTGACGAAATGGCACCGCTTTCAATTTCACCAAAACCGGACACCGTTATTCGTGTCTTCTTTGACTCTCGTCCGCTTGATGAACCGATACAGATAAAGGAACAACAGCTTACTCCTGCAAAAAGGTCGGGGTTCTCGGTTATTGAATGGGGAGGGATGAAATACAAATAAATACAGAAGACTACTAAATGTCTTTCAAAAATACGAGTAAAGACTACGTATGAAACAAAAAGTAATACTATTCTGCATCTTCCTTTGTTGGTACTCCCTTGCAGCAAAACCATTGCAAATAGATACGTTTTATCCGAACGACACACTCATGTGGGATCATATCACCAAAAACGATGACCTTCCTCCTCTCTCAGATATTCCGTACGGCGCAATTCTTCCCCACCACAGCATTGCAGCTCGAGATATTGCCGCGGCATATCGCGTCATCTCCCAAAAAATACAACCGAAAATAATATATGTCGTGTGCCCCAACCATTATGAGAAATATACGGATCCCATAATCACCGCCGACAACATTGAGTATGCGACCGTCTACGGCAACCTTCATATCGATCGCACGTTAACACGCAAGCTTGTGCGTGATGTCGGTGCGAAAATTCATAATGATGCATTTGTTGCCGAACACGGTGTGCATTTCCATGCACCGTTTATAAAAAAATTCTTTCCGAAAGCAACTATCGTCCCTATTCTTCTTTCATGGAATAATCTCGAAAGCGATAATGACCGCGTCGCGTCTTTTATCGCAGAACAAGATCCTCGTACCACGTTTGTGATCGCAAGTGTCGATTTTTCACATTTCCAACCTCGTGAAGTGGCAGATTTTCACGACATCACCTCATTTGCCGCAATCAGCGGATTTCACTACACCACATTGTATGATTGCGAGATCGACTCACCTGCATCAGTGTATACAATTTTAAAGATCATGGAAAAGCGAAAAATCCTGTCCGCGCAACGTATCCTGCATACCAATAGCGACGGTTATATGAAAATACCCGAACGTGAAACGACCAGCCACCAGTACATCGTGTTCACACGAGGTGAAATGAAAGAGAACACACCCGTTACCGCACTGATCACCGGGAACATCGCGATAGAAAACAACGAACAGTTCATACGCACCTCGTGGCGATGGGAACGTGATCACATTCCTGCAACACGTATCGACAAAAAGCTTGCCGCGATCAGGGGAACCGAAGATCGTTTTTTGAACGGAGCACATTTGTATGTTTTTGATATGGCAACGAGTAATGTACCGGAAACGTATACGGTCAACTCACGGACAATTACCGTCATACAATTTGATGAAAACATCTATCACGTCAATGAACAAGCCGCGCGTATTCGCGAGCTCAAAGCAACGTCATCACACCTCATTGTGCTCTATCGCTACGACACGGTTTCTGCGAATACGACATATACTGAACTGTTTCACTCTTTTATAGACGCAGGCGCTGATATCGTTGTCGGAAAAGGAAAAAAATATATTGAGAAAGAAACGTATAACGGCAAACCGATACTCTACTCGTTGGGTGATTTTATTACGGAAAACAGTGACGGATACTCAGAAATTGCCGCGATCACCCTCGATAACGACACAATTTCGGTCGCCTATTTTCCGATACAACGTCACAACGGCATGCCGGAGTATCATTTTCTGCGAAAATAACTGATCGCGAAAGGAGTGTGTGTATGCGGTACTGTAGTACTCTCTTACTGCTTTCTTGCATGCTCATCGGATATTCTTCGGCTCAAACAATCGTGCATTACGCTCCGGGATTCATAAAAATCACCTTGCCTCCGGGATGGAAGGCAACCTATGGAGAACAAGATTTAGAAAATCCGTCGACCCCGCCATCCTTTGTGATAACACCGGAAGGAACGGAAAGAGGTGACGGGATCCCGTTGATGTTTTCTATGAGCCGCCTGTCAAAAAAAGAAACTCTAATGCAACTAAAAAATAATCGCCCTTCGGGAAAGGGAGAGTATGGTGATACACAAGAGATCGAATTTGATATTTATGCAAATCCTGCAACAAAACTCATTCTTTCCACTGATCAGGATTTCTTTTATCAGGCGGTTATCTTTTCAAATGATGAGGGAAAAACAGTTGTTGCCGAATACTGTGGATTACGCACAGAAGTGGAACCGTTTATATCAATTTTCGACACTATGATCGATTCCGTACGTGCGACATACCCTCGCTATTCCGAAGGCCACATTACTGCTGACAATATTCGCGTTCGCGGTAATCCCACTACAACGGCGAAAATTATTGATGTATTACCCCAAAACACACCTGTACGTTTTCTTAAAAAAGGACCGTCTATGACTATTGAGGATCTTGACAGTTCATGGTTTTTTATATCGTATGGCAATGATAGAACGGGATGGATCTACGGTTTTTATATCCAATGGACAGGAAAATAAAGGAGCCGGCATTCTATGCCGGCAATAGGGGATTGGTGGAGATAACGCTAAAAGGTTGTGTAGAGGATTAGCGTCTATATTATAATATACGCATTGATCCATATTTGTTGCATCGTATTGTCGTTTACAAAAGTTTTACAAAAGATCATACCGACAGTTTATTGCTCACAAACATTTTATACGCGTTACCTATCGGTAGGGAAATCGTCCCAAGAGAAACCGTTTTTTTATCTGTTGCAGTAATTTTATCAATAGAACAAATATACGATTTATGAATACGAATGAAAAGGCCTTGAGGAAATTCCTGTTCAATACGTTGCATGGAACAATTAACAAGATCATAGGTTGAACGATAATGAACTTTTATATAGTTTCCATACCCCTCGATATAGACAACTGCTGCAGTATCAATACGAATTTTTTTATTATCGGCATCAATAATAGTGATCATCGTGTGCGATTGTCGCGCACTAGGTGAAACAAGTGCCGTGCTGACAGAGGGTTGAACAATCATTTTATTCACGGCTTTCATAAATCGATCGAACGAAAACGGCTTTAATAAATAATCGACAATAGAATATTCATATCCTTTCAATGCATATTCAGAATACGCGGTCGTTATGATAACCGCCGGTTTAACCGAAAGCGTTTCAAGAAATTCGAATCCGGTCATTTGCGGCATTTTAATATCCAAAAATATAAGATCAATTCCGTTTTCATGCAAAAAAGCAGCGGCTTCAACCGCATTTTTGCATTTTTTTGCTAATATAAGCGATGGAACTCGTTCTATATAGGTCTGTAAAATTGTTTGCGCTAAGGGCTCATCGTCTATAATCATACACTGAATGCTCATATATCTATCTCCAATCGTACTTCATAGTGTGTCGCATCTGATTGTATCTCAAGACGGTGTTTTCCGGGATATAGGAGTTCAAGTCTCCGTTGCACATTTGCAATCCCCGATCCATGTCGCTGTATAATCATATCAGGAAATAATCTATTCGATGAAAAAAAAGCGACCCGTTCGTCCGTAATTTCAAAGTGTATGGTAATATCACAATCTCCTGCTGTGGTATCAATACCGTGCTTGAATGCATTTTCAACAAACGGAATGAACATCATCGGAGAGATCATTTTTGTTTCAGAATTACCACTCACCGTAAATACCACACCACCCGACTCGAATCGCAATTTTTCAAGTTCAATATAGTTACTCAGAAAATCAATTTCATCAGATAAACTGACCAAGCGATATTGGGCTTTATCAAGTATATACCGCATAAGATCTGATAATTTTAGAATTGTTTCGGGTGTTTTTTTGGAACCGACTAACGCCAGTCCGTAAAGATTATTCAGGGTATTAAATAAAAAATGTGGATTTATCTGAGATTTTAATGTTGCAAGCTCAGTTTCAAGTTGTTTTGCTTTTATTTCCTGCAAAAGAAATCGTTCAGTAATACCGTGTTTTATAAATTTCAACGCTGTAGTAATAAATATCACTCCCCCGATATCATAGATACTTTGAATCAATGATAGATTTTGTTTAAACAATCCCCCAAAAACCATATTGTCGAGAATCCCGCCGCAAAAAACAATACCTATCAGTGCAAGGATATAAAAAAAAGTTTTTCTCCGATATAAAAGTGATAATATCCAAAAGTGTGCATAAACCGGTATCATTGCCACTACAATAGATGCGCCCGAATACATTAATGCAACCTCAAATGCATTCCGTTTGCTGAGCAACAAAAAATTCCGGTAAAAAATAAATACCCAATAATACACATGAAATGCATATCGGTGAGAGACTAATTGAATAATAAATGCATATACTTCTTTAATCTTCATACGCGTATCATAGAACAAATCTGTAATTTCTGCAATTGCCAAATTATAAAGAGTGTTTACCGGTGTAATCAGTGTTCATATCTTTTAAATGCGTTTCGTTCAGAAACAATTGAGACCTGTCGTTGACATGATATTGTCAACGAAACAAGGAGGCCTATATGAAAAAAGTCCATGTAACACGTATGATTCTGGCTGTAAGTATTCTTTCAGTATTTTTTTTAGTCGCGTGCGGAAACAACTCGTCAACCGAACCGACTACCCCGAAACCCGCTACACTCACGGTAACACTATCGGTTCAACACATTTCTCAACGAACTCTCACAGACGGCGCAATAAACTGCACGGTCACAGGAGGAAAAGCTCCGTATACCTTTGCATGGTCAAATGCCGCGGTGACCGAAGACATCACAAATTTGGCGGCAGGAACCTATACGGTAATAGTCACTGATGCTGACAATACAAGCGTTACAAAAGACAAAACCGTCATTGAACCTCAACAGTTTACCGATATTGACGGGAATGTGTATGAGACCATTATTATCGGTAATCAGCAATGGTTTGCATCCAATGCTCGTATGTTACAAACACCTTCCGGCACCGCTATTACTGCAGGAACAAATGTAGTAGGCGGTAGCACTGACGCTCGATATTATACCGTCACACAAAGCGGTTCTTCGACTGTTGAAACAAATCCCGTGTTTTATAATTGGCCTGCCGCTCTGGCAATCTGTCCTTCAGGATGGCACGTGGCAACAGAGGCTGATTGGACGCAATTACTCAATTATTTGGCAATAGAAGGGCATGGCGGAACAGGTACTGTCGCCGCTGATAAAATGAAATCTACCGCAAGCTCATCCGGTTTTGATGCATTGTATACAGGTTATTGGGATGCGGGATCATTTTATGTTTCGGGTAATTCAACGATCTTCTGGAGTTCTACACAATATCCGAGTGATGCACGAGATAATTGGGTCTACAAAATGACGACCTCATCAACGATTGAAAAACTATATCTTGATAAACGCTGTGCGTATTCCGTTCGTTTTGTCAAAACAATCGATTAAAATTCTTTCTTAGCAGGTAGCCGATCTCGGTTGCCTGCTCACTACGATGAGCATATTACTGTAGCGATAATAAAATAAAGACCTTTGCACAACTACCGTTTTTTGAATTTGTACCCACCTCAAATCCCTCCCGTGAAAATCGGGAGGGATTTAAATTGTTAGATAACCGGGACTTCGTCCCCACACCCCTTTTTAGAGAAAAAGAAAGTTTGATACTTATGAGTTTTGCAAATATCTAAAATAATCTTTTTCAACAACGCATACCGTTGCAACTCTTTCTTCAATTATTGCACCGCATTAAAATTTGCAGTATAGTATCTATATACAAAGGAGAACGGTATGCGCCTGGAAGTTATTGATGCCGAAAAATGTGTCGGATGTCAGAGCTGCATGTTTGCCTGTACCCGCAGACAAGGAAAAGCAGGAACGGCATTATCATGTATTGCGATCAAATCAAGCGGCGGTATGGCTCACGGATTTCAAGTCGCGGTATGCCGCGCATGCGATGATCCGCCTTGCGCCGCGGTCTGCCCGACGCAAGCATTACGACTGCGTTCCGGCGGCGGGGTACTGCTCGATCCGGCCAAATGTATCGGCTGTAAAAATTGCGTACATGCATGCATACTCGGCACAGTATACTGGAATAACGATACAAATAAACCTCAGATTTGTATTCATTGCGGACAGTGTGTTGCCTATTGCCCTTACGGCGTACTCGCACTTGGGAAAAAGGAGGTAGGTCATGGCTGATACACTTTGCAGTACCGTTCTTTCCATCGATCTCACCACAAAAACATATGCCGTGCATCACCGTCCCGAGCTTTTTACTCACGGAATGGGCGGAACATCTGCAGGGATTCACCTTCTTGAAGAACTCTGTCCTGCGCAGTGTGATCCGTTGGGAGCCGATAATCCGATCATCTTTTCGGTCGGTTCTTTCACGTCACTTTTCCCGATGACCTCAAAAACTGTTGCGATGTTCAAATCTCCTCTCACGGGCAATCTCGGCGAAAGCCACTGCGGAGGGCGAAGCGCTGTCGCTATCCGTATGGCAGGATATGGTGCAATTGTCATTACGGGAGCAAGTGATATTCCTGTATATATTGTCATCGACGGGAAAAACGTATATTTCAGAAATGCGACCACATTATGGGGCATGAGTAATAATACTACCGCCGGCAAAATAATTCGTCAACGTGAAGGCGGCAGCGGCATTCGCACCATCATGCGTATCGGAAAAGCAGGCGAAGCATGTGTGCGGTATGCATGTGTCACCACCGAGACATTTCGTCATTTCGGACGGCTCGGTCTGGGCGCAGTATTCGGCAGTAAAAAACTCAAAGCAGTCGTCATAAGCGGATCCTCCTCAATAGATATTCCCGATTTCAAAGGGTATCGCACGATCTATGACGAACTCTATAAAGCGGCAGTATCATCTCCTGCAATGAAAAAGTATCATGAACTCGGTACCGCGGAAAATGTTCTTCCGTTAAACAAGATCGGCGGATTACCTGTACGAAATCTCAGTGCAAATCGTATGGACAATGCCGAAAATATCTCCGGCGAAACGTTGGCCGAACATTTTCTCGGACGGCGTCTTGCGTGTGCGCATTGTCCGGTCGCATGCATTCATGTCGCGGCACTTCGGGAGCCATATGAGGACGAACCGTATTTTTATAAAACAACCATGGTTTCCTACGACCATGAATTGATCTATGCCGCAGGCTCAATGCTTGGCGTTACGAAAGCTGAGGGGTTGTTAAAACTATTGGACGCGATCGAGTCTTGGGGAATGGATATCATGTCTGCAGGTGTCGTGTTGGCATGGATGACGGAAGCGTTTGAGAAAAAACTCATCACGGAGAACGAAACACTACATTTGAAACCTTCGTGGGGAGATGTGGAAGAATATATTCGTATCACGGCGCATATCATTGATCAACCGAATGATTTTTATACCGCATGTGCACAAGGCGTGCATGTCGTTTCCAATCAATTCGGCGGGACAGACTTTGCGTTACAATTTGGAAAAAATGAAATGCCGGGGTACCACGCCGGTCCTGCCACGCACATCGGATATGCGGCAGGTTTACGTCACAGCCATCTCGATAATGCGGGATACAGCTTGGATCAGAAAATGCTCAATGACGGTGTCTATACTCCCGAATCACTGGCTGAAAAGATCATCACCGAAGAATCCTGGCGTCAGGTGCTCTCAAGCCTTACCGTGTGTTTTTTTGCACGCAATCTCTATACCGCAGAAATGCTTGTTCGTATGAGTGCGGTAGTGGGACACACAACGAGGGTTGACGAATTGATCGCTTTTGGTGCATCGGTATACCGAGAGAAACTTCGATTCAAAAAACGCCACGGGTGGAGTTTGGATACAGAGAGTCTTCCCAAAAGAATCTTTGAGACCGATTCTCCGCATGGGAAAATCGACAAAACCTACATGGAGAAAACAATTGCGGCGATAAACAGATTGCATGACAAAATGCTCACGTAGAGAAATAATGACTTCTGTGCTCGGCACAGATATTTGATAGAAGATAATGAAGGAGAGAACACTGTGAAAATACCGTTTATACTTTTATTCGCGTTCATGGCGTCTTTTCTATTTGCTGATGATAATAGTAATAATCCCTCTCTTTACGAAGAATCACCAAGAGTGTTATATAAACCTAGTCCTATATATCCAAAAGAAGCACTACAACAGCAATTATCAGGAATGGTATATGTTCAAGTATTAGTAAATACTAAAAACGGTAGGGTTAAAAAAGCTGAAATAATAAGAAGTAATAATGCTGTGTTCAATAATTCAGCGCTCGAAGCTGCAAGAAAAATTATTTTTGAACCTTTTTACAATGCAGTAAATACTACAAATGTCTATTTAGGTATTGGCTACACTTTTGAAATAAAAGATGAACCGATTAATACTTTGCATTTCGGTATTATCTTCCCATATAAAAAAGTGGAAAAAATTATTGAGGCATATGAAGTATATTCTCCGCCAGTCCTACATCATATTGGCAAATATACTTTACCTGAAGAATATAAAGCACTCGACTACATCCCGCCTGTTGTCGTATCCGTTTTAGTTGGAGAGGACGGTAAACCCATAGAAGCAAAAATACGTGTAGAAGGCATAAAGGAAATTCATGACGATCTCCTGGACACTGCTATGAGATCAACATTCAAACCTGCACAAAAAGACGGAAAAGCTGTTGAAGCATGGTATGATATTGTGTTTGACTTTAATAAATAGTGTCCATGCCGTCATTACTTTAAAATCACTCGTTTTAAAAGTTCCTTCGCCGAAATTACAATAATAATAATTTAGCTCACCCTCGCGGTTACGCGTTTCCCTCACTTTGCAAAAAAGAGGGGGAAAATAAATCGGCCTTAAAAAATTATCGTTACTTTTCTACAGGGTGTCATTATCGGGCTTGACCCGATAATCCAGATTTTTAAAAATCCTTATGGATTCCCGTTGGAATGTATCCTCGTGAAAACGGGGACGGGAATGTCACTTACTACATTTGTTTGTCAATACAAAAAGTAAGACATGATTTTATAAGTTGTGCCATCCCCAAACCCCTTCCGTTGAATTCGGAAGGGGCTTCATGATTTTTAATAACGGGGACTTCGTCCCCGCACCCCTTAAAAATAAAAGCTGCATGCAACCAATATTCCAAAAACGACCTTAAAAATCAGCGTGAAACATTTCAAGAACTTTTTCGTTAAAAAACAAATACTGTCTGAGCGCAGCGAGTTTATTT
>CAYRFE010000052.1:0-13245 GCA_964423645.1 uncultured bacterium
GTCCCCACCTATCAATTCTCATCCCCCTCCCGATTATCGCGGGAGGGGCTAGGGGTGGGCACACCATTTCTTCACTATTTACAGGAGTGTGGGGACGAAATCCCCACCTATCAATTATTCTTATCCCCCTCCCGATTATCGCGGGAGGGGCTAGGGGTGGGCACACCACTTCTTCGGTATTTACAGGGGTGTGGGGACGAAGTCCCCACCTATAAATTCTTATCCCCCTCCCGATTATCGCGGGAGGGGCTAGGGGTGGGCTCCACGTACTCATCACCACAAGGACACCTCAATGACTAAACCCCGTCTCCTCACCTACTACGTTACCACCGCATGTAATGCCCGTTGCTCTTTCTGCACCATTTGGCAACAACCTCCCGTATTTGCAGACAAAAACGATGTCATCCGCAATTGCCGTGATGCTCGGCGTCTTGGAACTCGGTTTGTCGACTTCACGGGCGGTGAACCCCTCCTGTATCAACCGCTTGCCGAAGTTTTGCAAGAAGCTAATAAAATGGGATTTTACACCTCTATTACGACTAATACTCTTTTATATCCGGAAAAAGCAGATGAAATTAAGAAAAAGGTAGATTTTCTTCTTTTCTCAATTGACGGCACGCAAGAATATCATGACCGAAATCGTGGCGTACAATGTTTCTCTACACTGATCAAAAGCATTGAATATGCACTGCATATAAAAGAAAAACCGGAACTTCTTTTCACGGTGACCAATGATTCGATACTCTTTCTTGACGAAATCTATTCTTTCGCTCGTTTTTATAATCTGATGCTTCTGATAAATCCGATCTTTGACTACTTCGGTAATCAGGGGCTTGATCGTGATCATTGCACACGTCTGCGTGCGTTCGGTAGAAAACGAGGTGTGTTTGTAAATAACGCATTGTTGCAATTCATTGAAACCGGAGGAAACGACATCACGCATCCTCGTTGTAAAGCAATGGATGCCGTTATAGTTATCTCCCCCGAAAACACACTCATCTACCCCTGCTATCATCATGCACAAGGCTCTGTTCCGATACATGATGACCTTATTACCTGTCACCGATCAAGCATGACCGAACACGCCGCAATGCAAGGACGCTACCCCGAATGTCAGGGATGTACGATCAACTGTTATTTTGATCCCTCATTTGAATACCGATTGGATTCGCTTATGACACAAAGTCTGCGCAGCAGAATGAAATATGCACTTGACCGCTACCTCATATTACCATTACAATCGCCTAAACACGGAGGCTGACAATGTTAGTTCCTTTTGCATGCTATGCGGAAATTCATCATAAACGCGGTATGGTTCCCAATTTCTTATGGCAACATGAACCTGAAATTATCGCGGATTTCCCTCGCCGAGTAGATCCTGAGGTAAAAAAAATACCCTTTGTCATCATCGTCAAAGATGCCGACAAGTATCCGGTAGTATTAAAGAGCGTCGTCATTAAATTTTTATTCCCGCAAGAAAAAGCAATCATTCCCGTATTTGATGGCGAAGAGGTCATTACTGATCGCATGTGGACAAAGCTATTGCATGTCTCTCGCATATGGCCGTATACGGGTGATGTGCCAACCATAGTAGAAATTACCTACTATTGTAATAAAAAACAACGTATCGTGGAAAATCATAACTATAAATCTATCCGTTCTCGTTTGTGGTATCTTCATTTTGCCCTCGAAGCACGACCTGCGCTGGAAGGGTGGTACGGCGGAGATATACACTGGCATTCATCCTACACTGATGATGACATTGAGTTCGGATTACCTCTCCCACAGGCGAAAGAACTTGCACAAGCATCAGGACTGGCTTTTTTGGGAGTGACCGACCATTCATATGATCTTGATGATGTCGTTGGCAAACCGCATGTTCGTGATCACGAAAACGGTAAATGGACCGCATTAAAAAAAGAATTAACCGCATTGAACGAGGGGTCTGTTGATTGTGCGTTGATACGTGGCGAAGAAGTCTCTTGCGGTAATCAAAAGAATCAAAATGTGCATGCCTTAGTATTAGGTCATGATGAATTTATTGCCGGTGCCGGAGACTCAACCGATCGAGGACTGCTCAATAAACCTGATAGTCATATCACCGACTTTCAAGACAAAGGATATCTTGTGGCGGCCCATCCGCTTGATGCACAATCCGTGTTATTACGACTGATATTACGACGTGGAGCATGGTCTGACAGCGACCTTGAGCATGCCGATGCGATAGAATATTATAACGGTTTTAAAGACTTCGCATTTCATGAAGGGAAAAAGGCATGGATACGCATGTTGCTGAAGGGTAAAAAACTCACTGCAGTGGCAGGATCCGATGCACATGGTGATTTTGCATCGGCCTTTAAAGTAAGTATCCCGTTTTTCAAAATTCGCACATGCGAACAACAAATGACCGGAATGGCACGCACTTATGTGTTGTGTAAAAAACAGCCGAATGAAGCGCTTGTCATGGATGCATTAAAAAAAGGTCGCGTGATAATCACTGACGGACCGCTTTGCGATATGGTTATTGCCATGCATCACAATGAGTACCGCATCGGTGATACGATTCTTCCCGGGAAAGGAACAATTACCATTACCGCGGTGAGTACCAACGAGTTCGGAATTATCGCAAAAGCGCGTCTATTGTGCGGTAAAAACGGCATTGAGACGCCTTTGTGGGAAATTACACCGGACACATTTATGATCACCGAAATAATCGATTTTTCAGCCGAGTCAAACACATATATTCGGATTGAAATCGAAACTGCGAAAGAAGCTCTCGCCTACGGGAATCCGGTGTACGTCAAGTAAGTTACTTTTGAAGCAAATCATCAAAGATCTGAAGATATTTTTGTTGTTCTTTACTCCAATTGAAATCGTTTCGGATTCGTACAGTATTACGTTTCTTATGCTCAATATCACTCTTTGAAACGCTATCGAGTAATTGTTTAATGGTATGCAGTGAATCGGGATCGACCTTCCAACCGCATTCATAGCGATCAACCATTGTCGCAAGGTCCGGGAAATCGCTTACTATCACCGGCACTCCTGCGTGATTATATTCAAAAAACTTATTGGGCATACAATAATAATAGCTTAGACAGATATTTTCAATGATGCTGAGCCCTATATCTGCTTGGGCAGTGATTGATAATAAGTTTTCCGGAGCAACCGCCGGTATGACATGAATATGTTCATACGCTTGTGAGGCATTTTCTAACGTACTTTTCAGCCACCCTTCTCCCATCAACACCAAGTGCCTGTTGCGGTCAGACATTTCTGAAAATAGTGATATCAACTGTAGTAAAAACCGTCCGGGAATAAATGCACCTTGATACATGAAAAGTATGGCGTCTGACGGTATCGACCATTTCTCGCGAATATTTTCAACTTTTTCAATAGCAGTTTGCATCATAGGGACGTTATAAATAACACTTATTTGATGAACATTCATGTTTTTTTTATACCACTCGCCAATTGAGTGACTAACTACAATAAGATGATCGACTGAACGAATGTAATGTTTTTCAAGCATAAAAATTCTTTTTTTTTGGATAGGGCTCAATCCGTTCGAGTCCGACTGTAATTCATGCGCGTCGTACACGATCAAACACTTTACGAACTTTTTTACCAAGACAGCTATCGGCAAAGGGGCATAATTATGTACCTGAATGACAGTTGGTTTGATTTTTAAAAGCAATAGGAACGAACGAATAATCCATTCAATATATTGCACTCTGTATGCAAAGGCAGATGTGCCGAGATTTTTCGTCAATAATTTGACTGCGATCATATTACAGAATTGAAACTCGTTCGACAACACGCATGCGTTATCACTATTACGCAGAGTCAGATATATTATTTTATTAAAAATAGCAGCGTTGTTTACCGCACTAAGCTGTTTTTTAATGCGACTATCATAATTCAGTGATGAATTTGAAATATGAACCAAAATCATGTTATTACGTACCCTCCAGTACAACAAACCGACACATCAAGGACGAGTATAACATGAAATACCCAACTCTTCAATCAATCACTTCAATGCGCCAGAAGATATAATGCAGTTGATAAAATCCACACCTCCTTGCAATATGCCCGTCAAAAACACTTGTATACATATTTAGTTATGCGATGACGATACAATTTACGACATTTAATTGCGAGTTCAATCAAAAAGACCTTTACAAAACCACCATTTGTTGAATTTGTGCCCACACCCCTTTTTAGAAAATAAAGATAATTTGGAGATTTTGAATTTTGCAAAGGTCTATCAAAATAAAAATTATCTTGCAGTGTGTCGCATAAAATCAAATACGTTTCGAAGAGTTGCACACAGATTGAATAAAATGAATGAGTTTTGTACTCACATAATTCTTGCGAACACAATTTTCTAAAAAGGCGTGCTATCACCATTTTTTTTTAATAATTCTCCAATGAAGACTTTCAGGCGTGCAATCGTTATTATTTTAAATAGAATGAATGTAATAAATAAACAAGATATTCCCAACTTGAAAAGTGCATCAATAAAATAATTCTGAACCGTTATAAGCCGTATGGAAATAAACGCTATAAAAAATAGTCCCAGCACCATTATGATCGATTTCGGATTATACGGAATTTTGTAATGTTTTTGCGAAAGCAGATACGTACAGACTGCCGACAATCCGTACGCAAGCAATAAAGACCATGCAACACCTTCCAACCCCCACCGAGGGACCATAATTTTATTTAATATCACACTGACTACCGCCGCCAAAATGGAAGTATAACTGATAAGATAGGTTTTTTTAACGAGATTCAATCCAATACTCACAAAGTTATAGTATGCATTTATCACATACATAAGCGCTAGATATCCTACGACTACCGCCGCAGGCAAATATTGCGGTGCGGCAAGAAAATAGATCGCAGGTCTCGCCAGAGAAGTTATGAGCAATACAATGGACAATGTGGCTGCCAAATACAAATGAAATACTGACGCATATACATTTTTTGCATTAGGTGTATTCTTGATAGAAAGCGAATAAGGATTCCATGCTAAATCGATCGCAGAAATGACAAGCGAAATAAACATTGCTATCTTCAACGCTACGGAGTAATACCCGATATCTTCAATGGAACAATATTGTTTTAAAAAATACCTTCCGGAATAATTTATTACCCAATATGAGATACTCACCGGTATAAGAGGAACCCCATACTTCAACATTTTTTTTAAATAGTCAAATTGAAATCGTATATACCACATGTCTTTTAACATTATAACAACAATGACTGCAATAATGACAGCGCCCAAAACCTGACCAAGAAAATAACCGTATATAGATAGTTTCATAAAAACAACAAAAACTATACTAAACACTGCGTATAAAATGAATCGACTGAAAACAACGATATTATACAACCATGGTTTAAAAAGAAGTCTGCATACTCTCATTCCGAATGAAATAAATAATTCGAATGGAATCGTGAACGCGATCATGCATATGTATAACGAAAATTCTTCGGATGTAAAAAGAAAGATGGATAAGTTTTTGGAAAAAACTATCAGTAAAAAAGACATGGCGACCGCAATGAGCACTTCATATCCAATAACAGTATTCACATAATCTTTTCTTTCATGTTCCGGAGCATCGAAATAATAAAAGTTCAACGCTCCGTCCAATCCCATGATAATAAAAGTTGTAAAGATCGCAAAAGAGGTTGCAATATAATCAATGACACCGTAATCAAAAGGAGTTAATATTCTCGCCAAAATAGGCAAGAGAAATACACCTAAAAACTTACTGATTACTCCGCCAAGCCCATAGATCAGGCTTTCCTTTCCGAGTTTTTTAATATGAGTGGTATTCATATCTCTCTGTATATTTGCAGTAATTGCTGTGCAATTGTTATACTATCATGGTTCTCTTCAACATATTTCCTGCCATCAATACCCAATTGATGCCTTTTTGGTCCATCAATAAGTAATTCAATAAGCGTTTGCTCAAAACTATCCGGAGATGCCGAAACGATCGGCATGCCTTTAGGATATGTCGCTTCCAAATCGGGACGAATATAACATACTACGGGTTTACCTAACGCCATTGCCTCTATTGCAAGTATACCGTACGCTCCTGTTCGAATTTCATCAACAACAATATCTGCCTGTGAATATCGTTGTATCGCGTCGTCATGAGTCAGGTTTTCAATGAGTTCGAACCGAAACGAGAATTTCGAACGCAAAGAATCGATCACACGAAGTATTGTTTCGGTTCCTTTATATCCGCGTAGGCTTGGGGCATGCACAATTAACGGACAATGGTTCTGCACTTTCGGATAATTCGGAAAATAGTCACCCAAATCAATACGTTGCGGAACTACATGAATATACTTAAAACTCGGGTCCACATACTCCCGCATCTCATAATCAGACACTATCACGTGAGAGATATATCGCGATACCTTTTGCTGAAGCGCAATGGTATCCTCATCAGAAATATTCGCGGCGTTGACAAAATAGGGGTTTTTGGACACCGCAAGGCCGGGCTTTCGTATATCACTTCCCCAAAATTCAACCACAATTTTTTTGTGAAATAATGAAAAAATCTTCATGTCAAAAAATGATCCACCGTAAAATGAATGCCCGCAATGATAATGTATAATGTCATAGTACAATAACATTTTGAGAAAAAAGAACGCTTTTTTGCTTTTGCGAATCCACTTATTCGGACAATTTTCTTGTGAGAAATTATAATCCACCTTATATCCGAATCGATTTGTTTTTGTACAAACCGATACAGCATCAACGCCAATTTTTCGTAACGCCACGATCGTTGTTATCATCTGACCTGCAATCTCCGTAGGCAAATGAACTACTTTCACGTTGTTTCACCACTTTTGATATTACTTACAACAAATACTACGCGTTTATCAATATTCATACACGCAAGACTATCATGTCATACTAAAATAGTCAATTGATTTGTCGTTTATTCCACGCTATACTCATCTATGCGTATTTTGGTAATATATTACAAACCTTTTTTTCCTATCAACAGCGGTGATAAAAATGTTATAGCGTCTCATATCGAGGAACTTTCAAAATTTGCCGACGTAGACCTTCTTTGTTTCGGTTCGTCCGCTGAATCAAATGCTACGTTGCCGGGATTACACAATTATATTTATCTGCGATATAGTAACCTCCAAAAACTTATTTCTCTTTTACGATATTTCTCATGGAAAAAACCTTTACAATGTGCCTTATATTCACTTCCGGTTGTAAGAAAGTGGATCAAAGAACATTCATGCGAGTATGATATCATATATCCGCATTTTTTTCGATCATTTACACTTGTTGAAAATCTACATACCCGCATCATACTACACTTGCATGATGCGCTTTCGCTGAATTATTCCCGCGCCATACGAACAAATATATCATTTTGGCGACAATTGATCTATAGATATGAGATCCCTCGCCTGAAAAAGTATGAAATCTCATGTATACACCACGCTGAACACACATTCACCGTTTCCACCTCAGACAAAACCTATTTTGTCGCCAACGGAGCAGAACAAAAAAAGATCAGCCACATACCGATTACTGTTTCGACGCATTTATTCACAACAAACAAACCGATCAAACCGAAACAAATCTGCTTTTTCGGCAATATGAGTTACATCGCAAATAGTGATGCGGTCGAGTGGTTTGTGAACGAAGTTTTTCCGCATTTACCTGACGATATCACCTTTGAAATTATCGGTTCGTCACCGCCTGAACGAATAGAAAAACTCGCTTCACCTAGAATTACCGTTACCGGCTTTGTTGAAAATCCATACGAATTGATCGCAGAATCTGCGCTCATGGTAGCCCCTTTACGCATTGCAAGCGGCGTACAAGTAAAAATACTCGAAGCGATGGCGTTAGGAAAACCGATCGTGGCCTCCACTGTCTGCACTCAAGCACTCAATGCTGAAAACGGAAAACATTTTCTTCTCGCTGACACACCGGAAGACTTTGTAACAAAAATCACGTCACTCCTGACTGCCCCGAATAATGCAAAAATCATAGGAGATAATGCTCGTACGTTCTGCGCACAGCATCACACTGTGTTAGATATTAGACCTTATTTCCTGCAACACCGCGAATGAGATCAATAATTTTTTTCTTATACATTTCATGATCATTAATCTTTTGACTAAGCGCTACGACCCTTTCGCTCTTTCGTACATCAAAAGAGGAAACGATTGCATCGATTTGCGCCAATAACGGTTTTTCAGGAGTTATAAAGTAGATGCCCTCTTTAAATTTTGATGCAAGTGTCTGCGCGAAACCTGTATGTTTTTCGGTCAATACCACCGGAATTCCGCACGCCAAAGCCTCAAGAACCGCCATTGAGAATCCTTCATATTTTGAGGGAAAAAACAACACGCACGAGTGTTGATAATGTGCGGCAATCTCAGCAGAAGATGAGGCGGACGTAACAAAGACACGGGGAAACGCATTGAATTCGGGAAATGAATGTGGACATAACAATTCGAATGAGTACGTATTTTGCGCTGAGACCTCTTCCGCTAATTTCATTAATAACGGTAACCCTTTCGCTTTTTTGATCGCACCGCAATATGATATCTTTTTTGAAGCGGGCGATTGGCGTGACGGGTAAAATTGCGTACTGTCAATAATGTTCTCTATTACAACAATCTTATCGGGTGATATACGGTAAAATGTCATTAAATCATGTTTTATATTTTCCGATACCGCAACAATTTTTCTACACTTGTGATATGCTTTTTTTTCGATCATACTTGTTATACTGAATGCCTTTTGCAACACTGATTCTTGTAGATTATGTTTTATCCCTGCATTAATACTGTGTGCAAAGACTATGTCGGCAGAATAGGCAAATGCATCATATCCGTTCGCGATGATCAGCGCATCTCCGGCGTTTTTTCGCAACCATAATGATGCCGCCAACGAAACAAAAACATGTTTTAATTTACCGAATGTCAGCACCATGAGTATATTAAGCCATAGTGATGTTAGATTTTTTTCAGAGACGACAAGTACATCATATTTATTTTCCTTTAATATTGATTCGAGGATCTCTACCACGCGCGGTACACCCCCGACATGCGATGTTCCATATTGTGAAATAATAATTATTTTTTGCATACGCGATTATAGCATTTATTTCTACAAAAACAAATAGCATTTGATTGATCGGTTTTTTAAAGCTATACTCGTCGTATGAAAATTCTCATTATTGCCTATTATTTTCCTCCATCAACCGGCGCGGCACCTTTGCGACCATACTATTGGGCGAAGTACTGGTCTGAAGCGGGTCATGACGTCACCATTCTTACAAAAAATAACGCCGGCACTTTGTCGTTACCGGAACTTCCCGGTGTAGAGATCATATCGCTGACACATTTCGACATATATACATTTTTTAGAAAAAAGAACCGTACACGAAACGATAATCAGACATCGGAGATCACACAAAAAAATCCCTCATTACTCAAAAGAATACTCTACTTTTTGCAAAAACATACCGGTATACTGTCAAGCGTACGAATGCCCGAACCGGCAGATTTTTGGTATTTTCCTGCACGAAGATGGTTAAATAAAACACCGAAACAGTGGGATCTCATTGTTTCGACATGCGGTCCCTATGTTACACATTTGATAGCACATTATGCAATCGCCCACAAAAAGGCTTCTCTTTGGAATGCCGACTATCGGGATATGTGGACACAACATTCTTTCTTTCGCGGACTCTTTCCCTTCACACTCCTTGAAAAAGTGCTGGAAAAATATATTCTTAAAAAGTGCACTTCATTATCGACCGTTGATCCGTATTTGGTACAAATCCTTGAAAATAAATATACCATTAAAACTTTTCTTGCATATAACGGTTATGATCCTCTTCCGCTCACCTGCACCAAACGCCGTAATTCAATAACCATTGCGTATATCGGAACCTTCTATCGAAAGATTCAAAATATTGAACTTTTGTGTGCCGCGCTTCAACTATTAAAACGTGATAACAGTCAATTGTTTCACAATCTATCCATTGTTTTTGCAGGCACGAACGATATTCATCATATCACAACGCTCTTTACTGTATATGAAATAGCGTCCTGTCTCACAGTGACACGCCCTGTCCCGCATGATGAAGCGATTGCGCTTCAACATACCAGCGACGCGTTATTATTTGTCGATTATTGGGATGTACGCAAAAACAGACCGGTTCCCTTAATCTCACAAAAATTGATCGAATATTGTTTTTCAAATACAGAAATATTGATTATCGGGAGTCCCATAAAAACATATCGCGCCGACATAATCATTGAGTCAGGATGCGGTGCTTTTTTTCAAACAGCGGACGAACTCTTTCTTCATATAAAAAACATTTGTCTTCACGGCAAAAACAACATTTCACCGCGCTTCGACTATCTTAATAAATTTACACGAAAACAGTCAAGCACACAACTTCTGTCTGATATACTCGCTCATTCACACCAAACGTTATAATCGGTGTAATCCGTCTGCCACAGCAGGCACGGGGCCTTGAGTATCATCTTGTCCGTCAACAGTATGATCATTCAGCCATACTTGAGTTCTTTTTTTATCTTTTGCAGTGGCAACAATGGTATAACCGCCATTTGAATTATTACCTTCGTATCCCAACTCAAAAACGGTTCCTCTTAATTTATTAACATCAAACAACATATCAGATGAAGGAATGGTCAGCGCATTCATCAATTCAGTATAATCAGTCGGTATCCACGTACTGCTATCAACTGACTTATACGTATCGATCGCTTTACGAAGCCCCTTGATCGATAACATTGCGGCACGAACCGCTGCTCTGTCTTTCATTTTTGAAAACGCAGGAATACCGATACCTGCCAAAATTGCAATAATAGCTATCACGATCATAAGTTCGACAAGAGTAAAACCTTTTTTCATAACTCCCCCTAAAAAATTGGTTTTTCTTTCCCTTCAAACACCGTTCGCGTTGTATGAAACGACCAAAAGTACAGTTTTTTCTTCATTTTCGGGGTCAATACTACGGTATACGATGATCCGTCAGATACATATAGTGAATCTCCCGGATCTAAAGATGCAATATGATCGCGTGCGTGCTCTTTATCCAATAATGTGATCAATTCCGGTACCCTCATGGAACGCGGATAATGAGCGGTCTCATTGGTCACCCGATATGTTTCAAGCATTCCTTGTAAGATCGAGAGCGTCGTTTTCACTATTTTTTTATTATTATTGTCCGTTGTAACTGCTTTGCGTTGTATATAAATCCCTGCAGTAAGTGCAAGTATCACCATTATAATCATTATTTCTACTGTGCCGAATCCTCGTTTCATAATCCTCCCAAAAACGTGATATAATACCAATCAACGATTATTTCTCCGAAAAAGAAACCGGTCAATCCGCCGATAGACAGAAAGGGCCCAAACGGAATGATGTGTTCACGAAGTTTCTTTTTGGCATATACGGAAAAAATAAGGCCACTGATTGCACCGATTAAAAATGATACTAAAAAAAACAACGGTAGAACTCGAAATGTTAAAAAAAATCCTATAAATGCGGCATAATACACATCACCGCCACCCATAACGTCTTTTTTATACAGTAATTTGCCGACAAATAATATGGACAAGATGAATGATCCGCATATAAAAAATGATCCTATGTGTTCCCACACCATGCCGGAATCAACTGCGATATAAATGCCCCATAAAAACGTCGGAACAAGAACTTCCCAAGGAATAATAAAATGCTTAAGATCTATCAGACTTGTGACAAATAATGACAAAACGAAAAGAATCACGGTAACGGTGTGCAACGAATTACCGTACAAAAGATATGACCCGAGGAATAATCCTCCGGTGAATAACTCAACACTCGGATATATCCATGACACGGGCGCTTTACAGTATGCACATTTACCGCGTAGAAATAAGTAGGATACTACGGGAATATTCATATACCAGCGTATTGGCTTTCCGCATGCGGTGCACTGCGACGGCGGATAAAGAATCGACTTTCCCAACGGGACGCGATATATGACCACGTTGAGAAAAGACCCTATGACCAAACCGCTTATCATGACCAGGAAAATCATTCACCCCTCCCACCTACAAATTAAGAAGGGAGCATACGCTCCCTTCGTTTTTCTAAATATACAGAGCTGATTAGAACAATTGAACAGTTGCAGCTGCTTTCATAGCAACAGCGGTAGCATCTTTCGCAGGCACTTTGTAGTTATGTTCAGCATTGTTCATTGAATCATGAACCCATACCCATGTGACGGTATCGTTCAATTTTGGTTTTCCTACCAAGGTGAAACCTGAGGCAGTACCAATATACCACAATTCACGCATGGTGCCTGTTAATTTGGTAGGGCTCATGTCAAGAGGAATCGGCAAGCTGTTTGTATCAAGCCATTGTTCGCCGCTGATGCTGTCGATAACCGGTAAAAGACCATTGTTGTCGGGTTCTTGTTCGTATACTTCAAGAGCATACTTCAAGCCTTCAACTGAACGAGCTGCTGACTGAACAGCTGCTTTGTCTTTCATACGACCAAAACTCGGAACAGCGATAGCAGCAAGGATAGCGATGATCGCGATAACGATCATGAGTTCGATAAGCGTAAAACCTTTTTTCATACGGAACACCTCCTATGTTTGAAAGTAATAGTAGCACCCTCCATGCCATTTGTCAATAAATAATTCAATATAGTCTATATTCATAACTTAGAAATCTCGCATTCTCTTTTTCCTTACCTTTTTACTCTTTGGATTGTTTCAATGGACACACTATTGCAGACAAGTGTCGCCATTGGTAACAGTATTTTGTAAAGTTTCACATTCATTACTGTAGAGACAAGGCACTGCCTTGTCTTAGCGTATGTAAATCAATTTCATTATCAGGCGTGATCCGATAATCCGGTGGTAATCCGTATTTCGAGACCTTTACAAAATTCTAAATTTCCAATTTTTCTTTATTTTCCGAATAGGGGGGTGGGGACGAAGTCCCCTACAATGAGAATATTTTGTAGGGGCAGAAAATCTTTCTGCCCGCCTCCCGACGGTCATCGAGTGATTGCGTAAGCAATCGTACCGAGATGCGGGAGGGGTTTGGGGTGGGCACACATTCAAAAAATGGTAGTTTTGCAAAGGTCATTTCACCTGAATTCCTGCGAGAGTTTATCCTCGTGAAAACGGAGACGAGAATGA
>CAYRFE010000053.1:0-13146 GCA_964423645.1 uncultured bacterium
CTTTTTGTGGCAAGACAAAAAGTAAGGCATGAGTTTTGCAGTTGTGCCATCCCCAAACCCCTTCCGTTGATTTCGGAAGGGGCTTTATGAGTTTAATAGCGGGGACTTCGTCCCCGCACCCCTTAATAATAAAAACCATATACAACAAGGCCTCCCACAACGGCATTAAAAAATCAGCGTAACCTCCAAGCAATGTGTCATTATCGGGCTTGACCCGATAATCCAGATGACTTTATAAATTTCTAGATTCCCGTTTTCACGGGAATGACACATACCGGCTTTTTGTGGCAAGACAAAAAGCAAGGCAGGAGTTTTGAAGGTGTGCCATCCCCAAACCCCTCACATGAAAATCAGAAGGGACTTAACTTGTCATATAGTGGATAAACAACGAAAATTGAGATTTTTTGAGTTTCGCAAGGTTCGAAATAGTACCATGAACCGTCGACAATGTTATTTATTCCTTTACAGCACTATGTCTTTTGTATACGATATTTCTATCGAAGGAGGTCGTATGCGTACCATTGTTGTTCTTACAATTCTTGTAGCCGTATTGTATTTGTTTACCGGTGCCGAGACATTGATGATTCGTGACCCGGCAGTATCACCGGAGGGCGGCAAAGTTGCCTTTTCTCTCTATGGTGACTTGTGGGTCTATACCATCGCAGATGGGAATCTCCAGCACCTTACTCATAATATTGATTATGATTATCGCCCGTTGTGGTCGCCTGACGGGAAACATATTGCGTTCACTTCGAACCGTTACGGAAATTATGATGTGTATACAATCCCTGCGACAGGAGGAAATGCGACACGTCTTACGTGGCATTCGCTTACCGACACCGCCACCGATTGGTCGGCAGACGGACGATTGTATGTAATGACCTATCGTGATGCCGAGGGTGTGCGCACCTATTCGATGAAACCGGACGGAAGCGATTATCGTATGGTGGTTGAGTATACGATGCAATTTGCCAAAGCAAACAAAAAAGGTGATATACTGTGTTACGATTCGATAATTAGTCCATGGCAGAAAGAATATACGGGAAACGGCGGAGGAAGAATACTGTTGTATTCATCCGGCAAAACCATTGAATATGTGATAAAAGATTCGCACATGAATATTTCACCTGTCTGGGGTGAGAATAATTCGGTGTATTATATTTCAAACAAAAACGGAACCTACGGAATCCGGAGATTTGATAGTGTAACAAAGACAACCGCCGAAGTCTTGAAAGTTCCCGACGGAGATATAAAATCGTTGTATGCGACACCCGACGGCAGATTCTTGAGTTTTCAATATATGTTCAAAGCCGCAGTTTTTGATACAAGAAACGCCAAGTTGACCGTACTGCCGATTCACGTGAATGCCGACGAAGCACTTAATTCGGAACGCACCTTCAAAATTGGTACGAATGATATCGACGAGGTGGAATTATCTCCCGACGGGAAACGATTCGTGATGATAAGTAACGGAGATATCATTCAATCGCCTCTTCTTTCAAAGAAAGATAAAAAAAAGGCGGATGCTGAAGAACCGCTCAACCTCACCGACTCCGTATTTTGGGAGCACGACGTGATGTGGTCACCTGACAATACCATGATCGCATATGCTACCACACAATACGGTGCGACTGAAATTTGCACCATGAACATTCACAGCAAAAAAACAACACGCATTACACGTACTGATAATTTGGAAGCCAATCCCGTGTTTTCACCTGACGGAACGATGCTTGCCTATGTTCGTTCATTGTCAAAACTCGTTGTGTACAATCTCGCGACCGGTACGGAAAAAGAGCTTGCGACAATGCCGTTTTTGAGCCAAATTCAATGGCGTCCCGACAGTAAAGCGCTTACTTTTTCTGCAAATAATGAGATCGGCAGTAAGAATGTGTATGTGGTCACTTTGGAAGGATTTTCACGTCAAGTCAGCCTGCATCCCGAATGGGATCGTTCCCCCGTATGGAATGATGACGGTTCGAAATTATACTGGCTGAGCACGCGATTCGGGAGAAGTCATGTGATGGAAATCAGCTTTGCCGATAAAGACATTTCGAAAGTCGTCAACTTACAACGCGACAGCGACAGTCGTATCGTCATGAAACAGCGTATCGTATACCAAACCAATGACAGTATGAGCGATTGCATATGGCTTACGGGAGAATCGGCACTCGGCGTATTGATAAACGGTTCTGACGGTGCGGATATTTGGAAAGTGCCCGTAGAGTCGGGAGACCCTGAAAAGATCGCCTACAATACCGGTGCAACATTTTTACGCGTACTACCCGGCGCAAAAAAAATCGCCTATATCAACAAAAACCGAGCGTACACCATCGCATTCGGCGGCGGTTCGCTTGAATCACTCGATGCTCCCGTGTGGAAAACAGAGCGTAAAGATGAGTTGCATCGCGAAATATTCGATGAGGCATGGTCGTTTTTGCGAGAACGTTTTTACGATGCGAAAATGCACGGAAGGAATTGGGACAAAATTCGCGCAAAGTATGAAAAGTTGCTGCCGCATGTTCGATTGAACAATGATCTGTACATTCTCATACGCGATATGCTCGGCGAGTTAAATGCGTCACATCTCGGCATATGGGGAAAAGAGGCACCGTCACAATCATCCAACCGTACGACCGCACACTGGGGCGGACGTTTAACAAGCTCACTCACCGTGAATAGAGTTTATGCGTGGGGTCCTGCCGAAGGGAAAGTTGCCGAAGGCGATACACTCCTTGCGATTCAGGGCATTCCGGTAAAGACATTGCATGATGTCGACCGTGCCTTGATCGACAGAAAAGGGAAAAAAACGACGTTTACCTTTTCTCGTGCCAAGACAATCACGATCGAGTGTTCAGACAGAAACGATATGTTCTACCTTTACCGCACATTCAAAGATCATGAGAATAAACGCATCGTACAAGAAAGATCATCCGACTCGATCGCCTACATTCACCTGCATGCGATGATGCCGCCTGATTTGAATCAGTTCATGGAAGAACTCGGACGAGATGCTATAGGTAAAAAGGCATTGATCATCGATGTGCGAAATAATTCAGGCGGACGCATCGCCGAGTCTATTCTCGATATGATCGAGCGTGAAGTATACGCATACTCACAAAGCAGAGTGTCGGATAGTGAGATGGTATGGCCGTCGGGATATGCATGGACAAAACCGGTGGTGGTACTTATCAACGAAGGTTCATTCAGTAATGCAGAGATCTTCCCGTCGGGATTCAAGTCGTTAAAACTCGGCACGATAATCGGCACGACCACCTCAGGCGGTGTCATCGGCACCAACGATGTCCAGCTTGTGGATGGTACGACCTTCCGCTTACCGCATGTGAAATGGCGCACTAAAGACGGGAAAAACATGGAAAACCTCGGGATTACACCGGACATAGAAGTTGATCGTACGCCGGCGGATATTTTGAGAGGCAATGATCCTCAACTTGACAGAGCGATCGAGGAGTTGTTGAAAAAAGTGAAATAGCTTATAAAACCGCTGATTTAAAGGTTATTTTTTACTTCGGCGGTTTTGTATGAATGGCAACACTGCAACAATAATTATATAGAATAGTACTGTTAGTAAGTTTAATGTAGTATTTATATGATTGTCAACGTCAGGATCTTTATTGAGGAAAGTGATAAGGGCTATATGTAGAGCAAAATAAATTAGGAGGTAAAGAGGATCATTCTTGTCACTAACAGTTTTTTCTTCATCAAGAAAAATCAGTTTTTTATTTGTAGGTATTGTTTCTTTATATTTACTTACATCGATGGTTTTTTTATCAAAATAGTTTTTTGAAGTTAAATCAATTTCAACCTCGATTTTTTTTTCTGATAAATCTTGATTTGAAATATTCAGTTCAATTTGAAAAAATTTGATCTCGCCGGGGCATAATAAATATGTTTGAGGAGAAATAGTAATACAGTTATTATCTGAACTAAATGAAACTTTAAGTAAATTTACTAAGAAATTATTTTTTATTGCGATTTCTTGGATGTTTATTTTTTCAGTTTCGCGATTCTCAAAAATCAATTGTTTTGCAGAAATATAAGGAATATCTCCTACTATAAGTGACGTGTTATTTTGTGAAGCCTCATCTATCATCGAGAATACTTTTTCTTTAGGTACATTAACAGCCTGTGCTTCAACGAATATTTGTTCACGCTCTTCGTGTGTGATTACATTATCTTGCGCAAACGACTCAATCAATTTTTGCACATATTCAAATGCCGATAAACTTTTTGCTTGTGTCTGTGTTTTTTGAAATCGTTTTTTTTCAGGCATGACAACAGGAAAGTAATCCTCCGGCATCGCGCACCACGGGCATGTCGCGAGATGTGTGGGGAAGAAGTGACGCGCATTGTTGCCGCACATGACGAGTTTATTCTGCACCTTCGCGGTCATCGCTTCGTAGTTTTCTTTTATCGCAACAAACCACTCCATCGCGCTCGGGCGTTTCTCGGGTTCGTGCTGACCTTCCACAAAACAACGACGGAACAGTGCTTTGATATTCGGCGGTATTAATTCATACGGTAACGCATAGGCAGGCGGATTCACGTCAAGATCGGCGTATTCTTCATAAGGGTAATAACCGCTTGCGATCTTTTCTCCCGGTGTATTCAAATGCTCCACGCTTGAACCGCGAGACGCATACGGATGGGTGTTCAACATCAAAAGTTTGAAAATAAGAATTGATAACGCAAAGCGGTCGGATTCCTGTCGGTTCTTTATGTCTTTATGTAAAATGACCTCAGGTGCGGAATACTCGGGCATGTAGACTGAACATGGAAACACGTTGTTATCTTTTGCATGGATCTCGAAACTGTCGCAATCCACAATGGTTATTTTACTATCCTTTGTGGATACAAGAATATTCTTATCATTCAAATCGCCGATGGCGTGTCCTGCATTGTGGATACTCGCCACACAGCTTGCAAGATTGAGCGCCACGACATACATGTGCAGATACGTAAAACCCGTGCCGAAATGTTCAAGGCGATAACAGGTGGATGTCGTCACGCCGGGTTTATCGCAGAGAAGGTGATATTCTTTGAAGGTGTTTTTGTCGATGCGGGGCATCGTGAAACCAAGGAACTTCGTGCAGGCTTCATCCTCATACACCACATTGGTCGGCCAGCAGATGGAATAATGCCCTGCCGCAAGTGTCGGGTCTTTCGGCGGCGCATTGATCATCGCCTTAAGTTTGGCTTCAAGCTCGGGTGTGCGTTTTTGTTCGTGGTAGATCTTCACGCAGATATCGGGATTACCTTCAACGGCGTAGACCGTTCCTTCACCGCCGGAGCCAAGTTTGGCGGAAAGCGAAAATCCATTCTGCTGACGCTGTGTAAAAACAAATTGTGCGCTCATGCAGACGATGATAGTTCGATTATACTGTTTTGTCAATCAATTATCAATAAAACTAAAATGATTAGGTACAGCACCTCATTTAAGATATTTAGTCCAATTTGCCAATGACTCGAGATCTTTATCTCTTTTCGCTTTTTCGCGTGCTGAGGGATCAACTTGTATCGCTTTTTCAAGTTGTTTTAATGCCCGTTGGTAATGTTTTGTACGTAATGTTGGATTTCTTTGATAAAAGTCTTCAGTTTTGATTTGTAAAGCATATACACAGGCAAGATTATAGTTGGCAAGTATATGTTTCGGATCGAGAATAAGTGCGTTTCTAAACATCAACTCAGCACTGTAGTATAACTTATTATTGTAAAATTCCATTCCTTGAGCATTACAATACCCCGCAGAAAGCTTCTTTGGAAAGGCGAGTAAAACATCTTTTCTGCAGTCTGTGTCAAAACAAGAAGAACGAACTTCAGCAATGAAATAGTAAATATCTTTAAAAAAATACACTCTTTTGATTTTTATTATAGAGTTTGATTCAAGGTATTTATTTGGATTGAATAATTGTTCGCCTGTAAAAACAATCGGTTGGAGAAAAACTTCTGATTTATTTTTAGAAAATACTTCTAATGAAAAAGCATTGAGTTGGTCATCAGAATAGTTTTTCCAATATACTTTTTGACCAAAGTCATCTACATACGCATTGTTTCTTATTGTCAACTCTTGTGGCTTTATTAGATCTCCAAATTGCATGATTATTTCTCTTTCAGAATAATCGGCGTTGTCAATAATGATTTCTTTTTGAGAAAACGTATTTAAAATAGTGTAGTATGTTGTGATTGTTTTTCCGGCATTGTTCATTGCGGGAAAGAATGTCTTTTTTGATTTCGTGATAACAATATTCTTTTCCAATGTGATACCGATTAATTCTACTTCAGTGTCAGCTTCTCCCGTTGTCGCACTAACATGTAAAAACAATACTATACATGCCACTAACAATGGTACAATTTTCATATTATTTTGCCTCTTGGGTTAGTATATCAATGAGCTCAATGTCGTTTGATCGCAACGCAATCATTTTACAATCATTTCCCCATTTGTTTTTGATATGTATATCAGCGCCATTTTTTATTAGATAGGATGTTATTTCTTTGTTGCCCTTATACACGGCACACATTAATGCAGTCCAGCCTGTCTTGTTTGAAAGATTAATACTTGCACCATTTTCAATAAGTAGGTCAACTATTTCAAAATTACCGTTCCATGCTGCATTCATGAGAGCAGTTTGTCCTTTTATATTTTGAAAATTTACATTTATTCCTTTTGCGATCAGTTGTTGTACCATTTCGATGTCCTCATTATCAACTGCATGCATGAACGGCGTGACACCAAAATTATTTGGTTTTTCAAGAGAAATATTCGTGTGGAGCAATATGTTGATAATATTTTTGTTATAATTCTTAAAAGCATAATTTGCTATAGTGTTGCCGAGATAATCGACATCATTGAGGTTGTCGGATTTTTTTTTGATAATATATTCAACAACTTTTGGACAGTTATTGATTACTGCCAAAAACAATGGTGTTTGTAATGTATCAATAGCGTTGTTTCTATGAGTAATGGGATCCCATGTGTCTATAGTATACGTTGACGAGAGTGGTAAGCCGTTATCTATGCAAAATGTAAAAATATCAATAAGCTCATTTTTGCGATTATTTTGGATTTCAAGAATGCGGTTTTTAAACCATGGTCGAATTTTATTGAAAAGTTTATTTTCGTTGTCATTATAACAGACTATACGACGATAATAGTGCTCTAAAAATTGTTCATCATGAAAAAATATTATCGGGTACGCGGATTGTATAGGAAAAGTAGTTTTATATCGGGAATAGATGTGTCGTATCATATCGTAATTACCAAAACGTAATGTAGTATAAATGACGTCATCAGTATTCATCAAGTTGGTTGATAATAATTTTGCTATATCATAATAACCGTACATAAGTGCAGTAGTATAATGCGATATATCGTATTTTTCACCTCCCGATATTAAAAGCTTTACGAGTTGATAGTCTCCTGTATCCATTGCTCCTTGAAAATTTATAGTATCGTAATTGAGTCTTTTATACAGTGTCGTTGCCAAAGAATCGTGCCCGAGCAGTTTTACATAACAAATTATGAAGTAATTAATTTTAGGTTTGTACCTCACAATTTTTTCAAGCGTATTCATATCATCATTTTCAAGAGCGGAGATTATTGCTTTGAGCTCACTTTGGTTCCCACTAAATTCTTCATCATTTGTGAAATACATAGGGGCATATGAAAAAACGATCATATGCCAACAAAACAAACATATTAAAGCAACTTTCATCTTCATAAAAACCTCGTAATAGGTATATCAGATGAATGTATACATGTCAATATATCGCGTGTATATTACGTGAACTTTGTAAAACCACCATGTTTTGAGTAGGTGCTCTCCCCAAACCCTTCCCGTGAAAATCGGGAGGCAGGCAAAAAGATTGTCTTCCCTACAAAAATTCCCAATGTAGCGGGTGCATACCATGCACCCGACTTCGTCCCCGCATCCCTTTTAAAAAATCAAGATCTTTGGAAAATTTTGAATTTTGCAAAGGTCTTTTATCACAAAATGCTCCTTCTTCCGTACCTCTTTCGGAAACGATTAATGAACTACCCCGCAGCAAGCTACGGGGTATCTCCCCAAAAAATACTATGTTTGTTCGCCCACCCCAAACCCCCTCCCTTTTCTTTTTGGGAGGGGTTTTAATTTTCGGTTACAGACACGGCATGCCGTGCCTCTACACCGTCCCCACACCCCTAATAATAACAAAATTATAATAGTGAAGCCGAAGCAAGCTTCGGGGAATTTGACCCATTTAGATGAAAACCGGCTGCAGAAAACATTCACACGCGACAATAAAAACGATACACTGTCGTGCACCGTCAAAACTCCCCCGTTTTACGTCCATGACGCATTATATATCTTCATTATCACGCATTACCTCTTTATTCAAACGCTCCATAAATGTGGGAATTCCTGCCTGTACACGCGCCCACGCCGAAAGCACCGGTACGCCGATCGGATCATTGAGAAACGACTCTCGTGAAAGTTGTAACGCCTCTGTGAATGTTTCAACTGCCTCAATCTCACTGTTCCTATCATAGGGAATGCCGTTTATCGCCGCAAGAGCATGATACTTTTCAATTGACATACGTGCTTCTTGCATATACGTGACCAACAAGCTCCGGAAAAACGCATTTGACATTGCGATTCCGCTTTGTGCAAGAAACCGAAAAAGTGCTTCGGCGATTTCTTTTGCCATGCGCTTAAGACCCTTTTTGGCATCATCAGATGATAAGTCATTATGTTTATGCTCATATGTTTCCATGAGTTCGACCTGACATACGCGATTCACGGCCGTCTTTTGATATACCTCACTCAAAAGCGACACTTCCAAGCCCCACGTCGGCGAAATACGAATGCCGCGCGCGAGATCCGTATAAAATGCGAACTCACCTGAAAGTGCATACCGAAAGCTGTCAAGGTACTCAAGAAACGGATTGAGTCCGAGCATTTTTTTCATTGAGCGAATCAACGGAGTATAAAAAGTCCGTGTGACGCGACCATACAATTTATCAGAAACGCGGCTATAGTATCCCTTACTGAATTCAAACTCCAACGAAGGATTCATAACAGGATAGAGAAGGCGTGCCAATAACTGACGTTCATAATTGACGATATCACAATCATGAAGTGCGATCGAATCAACATTACTATCGGCTAATATATATCCCATAGCCATCCACACGGATCGCCCTTTGCCTTGCTCCCCGATTTTATAACCGCGGTCTTGTAATTCATGAAGCATCCCGCTTACACGCGGACCGTCATGCCATACTACGGAAACAGGTGTTTTGAATCCCTTCATATATTCTTTCACTTCTTTGAATTTCTTTTTATCCGCTTTGTCAAGCGATAAGACAATCCCGTATAAGTAATCTACATCTTTCAATTTTTCGATGATCCTATGCATTGCCGGTCGTTCGAATTCAGAATAAAGGGCAGGTAACAACAATACACTGTTTTTCTTACGAGCAAATACGCGCAATTCGTCTTCAATTGATTCAAGAGGGCGATGTACAAGATCTTGTAAGGTAGCGATACAACCGTTTTGAAAAAAATCAGCCATAATTTACTCCTTTCCCTTATCCCATTTTTCTTTGAGATACGACTTCATGGTAAAAAATGTGTGTGCTTGCTCCGCAAAAAATTGTTCCGCGCCTTCGTCAGATATATTCTCAAGCGCTGTCACGATTGACGCGACACGAGCATAATAGAGCGGTATCATGGTATCAAGTAATTTGAATCGCTGATACGGGGTTCGTTTAAAGGCGACCGCATATGAATACACGATACGTACCCATGATTCTATCGGTAACACGAGCGGGATACCTTCTTTCGCAAGTGCATTCGTTTCTACTAGTGCAAAATCCGTATCATCAATGATGGTCGCCCATACTGAACCGAAATTTACATATCCTGTCTTAAAATATTCGATCAATGCACCTGCATTGATAGGGATCATTTCAGGTGCATGAGATTCTATTGTTCCAAATACGGGAACGTCATGCACTTCACCGTTTTGTGCCCAAAAATGGTAATGATCGTCCAAAAGCATAAAAAATGTACCCACAACCTGACGAAACATCGGGCTCAGATCAGCCGTCGGGTCTTTTTTTCCGTGAATTTTCACACCAAGCCGTGCCTGACATACCGAAAAAGAATCAACAATGGCTGTTGCGGTCATCCAAATATCAATCCCGAAACGTGCGATATCCGTCTCCCATACATCAAGCGACACATAATGGCGCACAAGTCGTTGAGAGATACCGAAATCACCCCCGATAGGTTGGCGAATATTGACACCGTATAATCCTTTGATCAACATATATGCAATAGTATTGGTGATCGTCCCGTCATATTTGTGGCGCACATAATCGGGGGCAACATAATCATATCCTTCAAATACCGGCGTCAAAACATTTTTTATCCATCTGTCGGTAATAGAATGAAGATCCGAATCAAATACGGCAACCGCTTTCACATTAAGAAATGAGGCGATCTCAAATATCGCTCGAAACGCAGAACCCTTTCCGGGTAACCCGCGATAAATAAGAACAAATTTCTTCACACCAAAGTGTGACACTTCCACTGTCTCGGCAATTTCACGGGTATCATCGGTTGAACCACCGTCTGATACGATAACCACTGCTTTCTTATCCGGAAAATGTACCGATAACCCCTCTATGACCGTCTTTAACACGTGAGCGATGGTATCTTCCGAATAATAACAAGGAATCCCGATTAAAATATCGGCATCTCCCAATGCTTCGATTTCACGGCGAATCGGTTCGCGTAACGCGCTCGAATATCGTATACTCATACTGACTCCTTTCCGGACTCATTCACGGCAAGCTCTGCAATAATCTGTTTCATCGCGTCTATCCATCCCGTCGGGGCAGTGAACGGTGCAAAACGAACATTCGGAATATCGATGGCATACGGATGTCCTTGGTGCGGGATAAGAACCGGGTACTCGACCATTTTCATCATAGCGAAATCATTCGGTGCATCTCCCAATGCGATTGTATGGATATTTTCGGAAGCAGATGCCCGTATCATCTGTAAGATCTGCGTTACTCCTTCCGATTTATTTTGATTTTTATGCATACAATGGTAAAATATTCCTCCGCGTTGAATGGTCAAGTCGTTCATTCGCGCATCATGAAGTATTTTGTGCATCGTAGTCTGATCGTCGCATAAAAAAGGCTCTGACGCATATCGCTCACGAGCGGCAGATAATCGGTCACCTCGCAAACCCGTTAATGTGTCAAGGTCATCATCGCTCATTTGCGAGAATAGTCGGACATTCCCTTTATACAACGGAGAAGACAGAAAATCAATAAGTGTTGCATGCGGTATGCCGTTATGAGTATACCATCCGGTTGCATGGGGAACCCACACTGCGGCACTCTGTTTCACATACCGTTCCCATGAATGAGGAATAGAGACAATACCACCATTCTCGGCGATACATGGGGTATCAAGCCCCAACTCATCGCATATCAATTGTGTTTCTCGTATCGTTTTACTCGTTGCGAGAATTATTGTTGCTGTTTGTCGTAATGACGTAATATAGTCCATTACGGGCGCGAACGTATGACTCTTTCGCGCAAGCAATGTTCCGTCAATATCAGAAAAAACGATAATCATTTGTATTTCCTTTAGTGCTGAAAATGCTTTTAGTGACGACCCTACACATAGAGAGTATACCATAAAACTGTGTTCCATGCAACTCTGAGACCATCGGTCGGCAATACCGCGTTGACATCACCGAAAATAATACGTATAGTTAACACATGCCAATAGTTATTTTTGTGATTGAAATAGGTATGTTGCTCTTCGGAGCATTCGCTGTATTTTATGTATATTTGAAAAAACAATCGTACCGTTCAATTCTTGTATCTTCATTTTTCAACTATTTTGTATGGTGTTATCTATCACTTCTGCTCAACTTCTTTTTAAAATACCTCACCTATCTTGCATTCATACGCAACAACGGAGTGATCGTCGGCACACCGTATGCAATATACTCACACATTCTCTCGGCATTGTATGTGTTCATCGCAGCAGGCTCCGTCTATTATTTTATTGTTTTTTGCCGACTCCTTGTCAAAGATTCAGCGCTTAGATTCTCATTTTTTCAGCTTCATGTGCCGGTGGCCGTAACGACGGCAGGTGTGATCTATGTATTCTACTTTCAATATCTTATTCGATACAACGCGGACGAAAAAATGTTTAAATACCTGGTACTTGCAAGTTTCCTTGTCAGTATGATCGAGATGTACTGTGCATTGGTCACTGCAATTCAAAGTCGTGCGATTCACGACACAAAAAAGAAAAAAGCCGTGTTGCTTTTCGGCTTATTGTACAGCGTATGGGATTTGATCGGATTTGTCTACTTACTCACCATTGAGAATATCCAATTTTTTATATTTGATTATGCGATTCGCTTCGGTGCTGTCGTATTAATGGGAAACATCTTTCTCAAGACCTATTTTACAACCCAAACCACGCGCGTCATTGACGAAGACACCATCAAGAAAGCCGTCCGGTGCTATGATCTTTCGGAAAAACAGATCGCGGTGGTCATGCATGTTTTTAGCGGAAAAACCAATAAGGAGATCGCATGGGAACTCGCCACTACCGAACGAACGATCAAGTATCATATGAAAACCATCTTCGATAAAGTCGGAGTAACCAGTCGTATGGAACTGATTCATAAAATTCATCTGTAATTTTCTTCTCACACCGTATCATCGCAACAATAGACGTCCCGGCATGTGCTCTGAAAACGAAGTTTTGTTATCCCTCATGTGAAACAAGGGCTTTACAAGGCTACCCTTTTTTTGAGTTTGTGCCCACCCCATGCTTCGACGGAGTTTATACTGAGGGTAGTCGAATGTACTCGGCACAAGCTCCCCTTCCGTTGGATTCACTTGATGACCGATTCCTTGAATTTAGCTCCCCCTCGCGATTACGTGTTTCCCCCTCTTTGCAAAAATGAGGGGGAAGGGAAAACGGCATTAAAAAATCGACGTTAAATAATATCTGTGTAAAGACGTAGCATGCTACGTCTCTACGGAAAATATTTAGGTGTCATTATCGGGCTTGACCCGATAATCCAGGTGCTTTCATA
>CAYRFE010000054.1:0-11848 GCA_964423645.1 uncultured bacterium
TTAACAGATGTTGAGAATTACTGCAATAAACTTTTGGTTTATTTATTAAAAATTATTTGAAACAACGTCCCATAAAACACGTTTATATTGAGCAATGCCCTACTCCGTTTTTTTGACAATAGCTACACAAACGGTTATACACGAGTCACACAAATGCACTTTTGTCATTTCTTTCGTCCGACCACGGCCGACTTCGAGCGGTTTTTCATTGAGAATGCATACACTCAGTGCCCTCTTATGCACTATTCCATGCGTGAATCCCCCTCTCCTCTTGACATGCGTAATATTGTCCGTATAATTATACGCAAAGGAAGTGATGTCTATGGTATCTTATACACAAGAAGAATTAGTGTCATCGTCGTATTTTATGCGGCACTTTGGGGAAATGATCTCCAAATTACGCAAAGGATCTATGGATAAAATTGCCGTATTAAAAAACAACACGATCGAATGTGTGGTCATTCCGGTAGAACAGTATGAGTTATTCCAAAAACTTGCCGACTACTTGGAACATGAAGAGATCTTCTCGATCATTCAACAACGCAAGAGTGTTCCGGTCGATGAGTATATTCCTTTGGAAAAAATAGTATAGTATTATTCCTTATGAAATATTCTGTGATACTCCATCCTGAAGCGGTCAAAGAGTACCGAGCACTTGATGGCAGCATACAAAAATTAGTGAAAAAGCAATTGGATAAGATCTCAGAAGCACCACAATTAGGTGAGGTGCTCGGTAATAAATACGGAATGGATTTAAGCGGGTATCGAAAAATGTATGTCGATCATAAACGTGTTCGTATCATTTATCGTATCGTTGAAGAACGAATTATCGTAGAGGTCATCGCAATCGGTGAAAGAAACGATTTTGATGTCTATAAAAATGCAGCACATCGTCTCAACAGGGAGTAAACCACCCCGCTATTTCGGTTTTTTAAATGGGGCATTATCCATTACCCATGCGAGTTCTGCATCAGTCAATCCCCATGTGTTTACATATTTGCTATTCATACACATCACCTCAAAAGTATCATACAACAGCCCCACAACAACAGTATGGCAATGGGTAATTTTTCATATAAAAAAATATCGGAGTTAATAACCTATTCTCAAGATCAATCAGATCATTACAGGGTTTCTCGCAATAGTGAAGTTTTTAAATAGTATCTTTCAGGATAGCGACTAGGACAATGCCCTACCCTGCCTTTTTCGAGCGATTCTAAGGTATATTTGCATAACGGTCAGGACTATAAGCAGTTGGGGACTACGCGGACGCGAACTTATCACCCGTTACCGAGCTTGCGAGCGAGAGCGAAGCACGCCTAACCACTTAAACCCCAGTGACGTATGGGCCTTGTTATGCGGCTACTTTTTTTATTCAACATTGAATCGATTGTTAAAATATCTATTCATGACATACTCGTAATTCTTTATGCCCAATATTTTCTCACTCTCTTTTATATAATCACTAGCAGAAGTGAATCCCAAATATTTAACTTTGGTATCAAAGTGGATTGTTGTTAAAAAGTTGTCCACAATAATTTTAAACTTTGTTAGAGTTTCCTTATAATTATGAATATCCTCTTCAAACTTTGGGATAAATGGATTGTCGAAACAGAGACTGTATAATTCTACATTTTTATCTACAAGTTTTCCATTAATTATGGTCATTTCGTTGATTATTCCAAGCAAATGACAACATAGTTGTTTAATTCCCTCTCCGTATATATGTTGATTATTAAAATTAGATTTTACGTCTTGAATAAATGAAATAAACGGCTTAGCTATTTGCTTGTTCCATCTATAATTTTCGATACCAAAATATTTTTGCTGTTCGGCCGTGTGGAATATTTTATTTGTTCCTTTAGAATCCGCGAATTCAAACATTTTTACCTCAAACAGACTCACCAAATCCGTTGAGTATTCGATAGCAACATCAATACAAGCTTTATGTAAAGGGTCATTATCAAGCGCCCACAGATCATACTCAAATTTTGTGTTATCATTTCCTGAAAAAATATTATACGCAAATGCTTGAGAACTTTTTAAACTACCTGCCCATCGGTGAAATTTAAAACTAGGCTTTGGTCCAAAGAAGTTATCGAATTTATTATCCAATACATGTTTGTGTACGCCGTCTGTTTTTAATATTTTTCCTGTTTTTTCAAAACACTTGATTGAAAAATATATTATTTTATCACTATAAGTCATGTCGGTCTTAGTTGTTTTTTTCATGTGTCACACTGTCTCGTGCTTCTTAGAGTGACGGCTAATGTTCGTGTATACGCCATATTGCGTGTATTTTTTCATATATCTTCCTCCTTGTGTCGACCTAGACAAATAATTCTCATAACTCTTAGTATATGAACTCATAACAATGTCAAGAGACAAAAAAAACCCTCCATATGCCATTAAAACAGGCTTCAAAATAAAAAAAGGCAGGAGCCCTGCCTTTTTCTAAAAATTAAAGTGTTTATATTCAATTGCTGCGAACAATCCGAAACCCAATCCTGACGTACTGGTCATACGGGAAGTATTGGAAGTTGCGATGAGCAACAGTCGCGCCGGAGGCATCGGTGTTCCAACCGCCCCCGCGAATAACACGGCTAAAGCCCGAAGCCACTCCCCTATAGTTAGAGATTGTCCCGGTGGGATAGCCACCATACCAATCCCAGCACCATTCCCACACGTTACCGCTCATATCATATAATCCAAGCTCGTTTGGCAGTTTCGTGCCGACAGGATGTGTAGTATTGTTGCTGTTCTCGCTAGTCCAGGCATAATCACCTATAGCATTTGTTCCTGTACTACCGGCAAAAGCTTTTGTATATCCTGTAGCGCCATTGACCGCGCCAATTGCCGCCCACATCCATTCCATTTCTGTAGGAAGACGATAACCGCTTGCAGACCAATTCGCTATTACAGAATTCCACGTGTCATTATCCTCTACCGGCACAACACCCCACACCGCAGGATCTGTGCTGCCGCTTATTGTATACACAGGCGTTAAACCATCTTGTATACTCAATTTATTGCAGAAAACTAAAGCATGATACCAATTTACTTTTTGCACAGGATCATCCATACTCGTACTTACGCCGGTATAACTGGGGTCATCTAACCCGGTAACCGAGGTAAATTGATGCCGAGTGACCTCCGTATCGCTTATGTAAAATGCGTCAACATAACTGGTATTGGTAGCCGTAGCATCCCGTTGAAATGTTCCGCTTGGCACAGATACCATTACGATCTCACGCGGAGCCGGATATACCGGTTCGGTTGTTGATTTAGAGCACCCTATTCCCCAAAAAAATACTACTCCCAGTATCCCAAAAAGCAATCTTTTCATACATGCTCCATTTCCATGTTGGTCAATTCAATATCTCTCTTTATCAAATGTTTATGACATATATATGACTTTTACCTGTAACGCAAGATAAACAAACACATTCTATAAGAAAATTTATGTTGTGCAATGTCCTGCCCTACTTTCTTTATATCAGCGCACAACCTCATAAGCTATCGTCGTCTCCGTTCGTTCGCTCAGCGGAATAGTCGCCATTTTGCGTGCAAAATCATTAAAGCCGATTTCAGGACGATTCCAGATACGGATACCATTATACTCGGTAATATCATCTATGCCAGAATCAAGCATTGGTATAGGTTCTTTTGTGGCAAAAATCTTCAGGATCTCTACACTTCTGTTTTTCCCATCAGGGCACATTGCCGTCATCTGCTGTGGAAATGTCCACGGTGTATTTGCTGTTAACTTAACCGATTTCAATGTTTTCGTAGGATACAACTGATAAATCGTTCTATCTTCAGTTATATTAAAGACAGTAATATAGCAATCCTTGGATGATGTTACGGTCAGCGAGGTTTTTTCTCCGTGACTAAAGACGGTTTTACCGAGTTTCGCCTGCATCACAAAATACGGATCGGGCTGCGCCTTCCCTTTTGCGATTTTTACCTGCACCGTGACTCTGACAAGGTCGATAAAATCGTCCGATTCAGTTTTTCGGTAATCCTCACGCTCAACTTTTAATCGCTTGAAATCGACAATTTCACCGTAGGATATCGCGCTGATGAAATCCGATTCAAGTTGATAGTTCTTTACATACGTTTCGGACTGCACCCTCGTGCCACAGTATTGCTCGATAGCATTGCGCTTGGCGATCTCTTCGGCACGTTTGGTGGCTTCCTGTTGTGTAATATTCCATGCTACACACTCTCCTTGTACGGTGATCCAATCAGAGACATCATTGCCCGAAAAACAAACTCCTATTGCCCAAAAGTGCAGTATTACCAACAACCAATACTTCATATCAACCTCTCCGTCTCCCTTTAATACGTCACCAGAATTCTCTCTTTATCTTTACTCTCCACTGTTGGTGTTTGTTCTAGGTTGTGAAAGCGCCGTGCTACATAAGGTACGCCCTCTGAATTATCAGACACAAAATCAAAAAGCTCTTTTACTGTAACAATACCGTTATTGTCTTTATCCGCTTTCTTGCTATGAATACCTTTCAAAAAGAAATAAGTAAACGTGCTATGCCCTTTTTCATTGTACCAAGTAGATAGCTGTTGCCCTGAACTAGAAGAAAACACAACTGTATTATCCAAAGTTAAAATAGGATTATTTATTTCAATAATCATTGGAGAAACATCCTTTATCAGATCAGCACCTGAAAAACAAGCGTCAAGAACAACAGTAATTGATCTTGATGGGATTTTGGCAATATTTAAATAAAAAGTATCAATTGAATAGCCTGTAATATCAACATATTTCGGATCACTTTCTATGGGGACAAAATATCCTTTTTTACTATTCATACTTGGCGCACCATGACCGACATAGTAAATAAAAACATCACTTTGCCCAGGTTTGATGCTGTTGAACAGTTTCCCTTTGTGATTTGATTCATTACCAAAATACATTTCAAAATCACCCTTATTAGCATTTTGCACAAAAAATATGTTACCTTCCTTATACCCGAATATTTTGATCAAGTATTCCTTCATAAGTTGCGCATCATTGAGAGCGAAATCAACAGCTTTCGTCTTTTTATAATCTTTATTTCCAATTATAACAGCAATTGCGTCAGGATTAGTAGTTTTAGTTACAGGAATATTAATTGAAACGTCAGACTTACCTAAGGTAACTGTAGTTACAGAAATATCGGATTTGGTCGAAACGCTATCGCTCGAAACATTAACCTTAATATCATCAAAATTATATTGTATATTGGAAGCAACATATTTTGTGGTAATATTACTATCATAACTGTATGTCTTGTTCGTAATACTGTTCCTAAATGTGATTTTTGTTATTTCAAAAAAATCATTTACAATCGTAGCATCAGCAAAAGCAATGATTACTTTATCCCAGTGTTCTTTAAGGCTTTTCGCTTCTGCCAAAGGAACTTTAAGTGCTACACTCTTTTTGCTTGAAAGCGATAACAAATATGATTCATTATCAGCATCATAGGAACCGAGTTTCATCTCAGTGATAGTTAACTTGCTAAGATATTCTTTTTTAAATATAGCAATAGCTTCGTCCGTATACTCCTGAATCATTTTCTGGCGCGTTATTACTGATACTCTATTTTGATAGTCTGCTATTTTTTCGTATTCACCTTTTTTTTGCCAAGTATTTATTTTCATCTCAACATAATTTTTTATACTTGATATAAGATCATCTCGATGGGTTTTTTTTATCATAGATATAGCAGAATCTATACCAGCAGTTATAATAACATTAGAATCTAAAACAAGTGTAAAAATCGCACGACTCTTCATATTGAAAGAATCAATCTGTTCCATTGCTGGATACTGCCATATTTTTATACTTCCATCTTCAGAAGTAGTAGTAATTTGATTTTGTGTTTTAAAATAATTAGAGGCATAAATAGGCGCACTGTGCGCTACGATGGACTGAATAAGTTTATTACTTTTCCAGTCCCATATTTTGATTGTTTTATCAACGCTAGTTGAAACAATATATTTCTCATCGTCAACAAAGAAAGCGTTAGTAACCATTGCTTTATGCCCTTTTAGTGTATTTAGACATTTTTTAGTATCAATATCCCAAATTTTTATTGTTTCATCAATGCTACTAGTAATCATTAAGCGCCCATTATCTGAAAATTTTACACTAGAAACTGAGTAATTATGACCTTTTAATGTGGTCATCAACTCCCATGTTATACTATTCCAGATTCTTATTATGCCGTCATCCCCTGCAGAAACAAACACAGATTCATCCGCAGAAAATTCCAAAACTTTTACAGAACCCTGATGATACTGAAGAGACTTGAGCATTTTACCAGTAGTAATATCTAAAATTCGTATCTCACCATCCCATAAACCAACTATAATATTTTTTCCATTAGGTGAAATACTGATAGATTCTACCCATGAATTAAAACCAGTAAATGACCGAAGTAACTTCTCACTTTTTATATCCCAAACTTTTACTGTTTTATCATGACTTACCGATGCAAAGACACCACTTTTTGTATGCAAAGCTAATCCAACTATTTTATCCGTATGACCAGTTAACTTAGTAACTTCATAAGAATTAACATTGAGAATAAAGTGTAGAAATAAGCAAAACAATACACACAACCTCATAAAGAATCCTCCACTATGTAAAGCAAAAGGTAGTCAACCAGACTACCTTTGCTATGTAATTATAAATTAATACTGCTTTTTCTTTTCTAATGTATCTTTATATTCCTTCAACTTTTGGAATTCTTCTGCTGACACAAAAGCAGCAACCTTATCTTTAATCATAGAAAATAAAGAATTATAACTCCTATTTACAAAGTTGCTCACGTTATAATACTCATGATATCCTAACTGAGGCAACTCTTCTAAGCCCTTCCAATCCTCAACAAGAGTGCCCTGTTTCATTGTATCACTCGCTCCAACAATATAAGAAGTGGTATCTAAAACACTCCCAAGAACTTTAAAAACACTCCCCTTTGGTTCTTCATAACTCTCGTTTGTTACATTTCCATACTTGCCATATGTTACATATTTACCTTGCATAATATAAACAGTAGAGCTTTTATAAAGAGGCACGGTTATCTTGCGTTTTTCAAGAACTTGCTGTGTTAAAGATTCATAAATAACATACTCAATGGTTCCAGAACTCTGAAAAAGAGAATCACCGCTTGCGTATGCGTATCGCTCACCCTTTGGACCTGCGTAATTTTCAAGTTTTTTAAGATTTGCAAAATCATATTTTGTATTAAAAGAAAACTTAAGCTGTACTAAATACATACTTCTTTGACGTTCAGGAAAAGTCATTTCTTTATATGAATTATATACACCAGACACTCCACAGCCTTGTGCTATAAGAGCTTTCTCAATTATAGTATTAACTGCCTCATAGAAAGGCCTACTTGAAGGCTCAATTTCGGTGTAAACCTTTTTCTCGCCTCCTACAATGGCCTCAGAATAAACCTCAGGCATAAGAATCCCTACAGTAACACCAATTGGCTGTTTCCTTTCAGTCAACTCAAAATCAAACTCTGTTTGAACCGGTTGCTCAAAAAGATTCGTAATTCGCAAATTCCTTGAAGGCCCGCATGCTACTAATAACATAATCCCCACTAAACAGAAAGGCAAAAACAACTTTTTCATAAACTCCTCCTTGTTATTAAAAACCCACCATCACCTCTTTGATTTTACTATAGCATGCAATACTTATTAATTCAAGTCCATTTTAGCCAATTTTAGATTTTTTTCCCTCATTTCCTACTTTGACACTGCAATGTTATTTTGACTTATAATAGCGATAAACTTTGATTTACCGGCCTCCATTTTTATCACAATGATTATGGCGAAAAAGAGACCTATTACAAAAATATTCATACAACTACTACCAATTTTTGTAAAATCATCTTGACAATGACTCCGTAGACAAATTATTGTAAAAATATAAAATCCTTTTTTAGCATCGGTCAAACAAGTTTGCAATTATCTATTTTGCTAATCCGTATCATTCATGGGAGCGAGGATTGAATGAGCATACAAATGGTTTGTTGCAACGATATCTGCCAAAAAAAGAACCACTATATAATAAACGACAAAAAAATGTTGACGAGTGGGTTAATAAGCTCAATACTAGACCCAGGAAGTGCTTAGGATTTCTAACACCAGACGAAGTGTTCCATGGTAAAGAAATTGCACTTCAAATTTAAACTGGTACCACACCATCAAATAACGTTATCATAAGTCCTGAAATAGAAATTACTTCGTGCAAAAACTTTGCCACACCATTATTATAAGAGGTAATTTGGTATATAAAGGGACAGGGCGGGTTTACCCCGCCCTTGTTGTATTACTGTATATTCCCTCGAAAATGCACCGTTGAATTTGTGCAGGTAAGCACAACCTCACGTACTTTGGCATCTTCTCCGTGTATGAGCGTGCAATGTGTGCATGCCGTAGAGCATCGCTGTGCTTTTTTATCACCCTCAAAGAGCATATTCATCCGAAAAGGACACATACGGTACATGTATTTTTCTCCCAATTTCACCGACCAAGAGCTGTCTTCATGTACACGGATCTGTGTGTCGAATACTACCTCAGGAGCGGTGGTGGTGGTTAGAGTCATACGTTCTCCTTTCGTTTTGGCATCAAGCCGTTTCTGTGCATACTCAGCCGTTACGTATGCACTATTTTTATACGCTTTCCCTACAGACTAACAGTAACACGGTATTGCGGATCCGTCAAATTTCGAGATTTTATTATTCTTAACTATTAGATATACTACAAATTACAAAAATTGTTTTTCAGACCCGGCCTAAATATTGAGATTATCAACACAATATTCATTTTTTGACATTATAGTTGCTCCTATTTACGTATAATCACGTTTCTGAATATCATGTACAGCATCCTATTCAATACATTTCATGCGTACTACCCCATGTTTTGAGCTTGCTGAAACATGAGTGCGGACAGGCATCGCGCCCTGTCCGCAATCCCCATCCGACACGCACAGCTCATGCAGGTCAAAGTCGCTTCGCCGTCAGTGCTTTGTATTCAGGATACTGATGCTCTGCAGTCGCCTTTGCTTCACTTTGGGTGACCGCCATAACTTCCACCATAATAGTACTCCCGCCTTTTCTTTTGATCAACTTCACTTCAAACCGTGCTGCCATATACTACCTCCTTGTTAGGTGTTATGATTATCTTTTCTCGCGTTATACTGAATCAAATAGTTCTGAATTTTTTCTTTTTTTTCCAACAGCATTTCCCAAAAATCAGTATCATCATCTCGAATAACGGAAGTGTCTGCTCCATGTGACAGTAAAATTTCTGCAATTGAAAAATCGTCATGTTCAGAAAAAGCCAAGTGAAGAGGCGTGTAGCCATTATTATCGGGTATATTGACCGATGCTCCTGACCGTACTAATTGTGATACTATTTCATGATCTCCATTCACAACGGCTACACATAACGCAGTAACTCCCTCATTATTTTGCACATCAAGATCTGCTCCTGCTCTGCATAACATTGCCACAAGACCCTTTTGTTGTAACATAACTGCATACATCACCGGCGTGTTTCCGTCAAAGCCTGTTTCATGTATACCGCATTTACTCTCAATCAACACACGGGCAACTTTCAACGCATTATTCATAATCGCACCACACAACAAGGTTTGGCCGTTAGTATTACGCAAATGATGTAATGCTTCCAACGCAGATACTTTGCGAAAAAAATCAACATTATTATATATCGAGGCAATATGAAGCGCTGTATTACCGCGTGAATCCATCGCATCTAGTGCAATATCTGCCTGCAACAAATACGTCACAGCCGCAGAGCCGCGTACGCCGAATGCCGCAAGATGAAGCAATGTACCGTCTGGATATATTCTATACTTCACAGGTTCACCATCTGATTGAATCGTGAGTAATAGTATGTTTTTGACTTTCTGTTGTGCATTACCGCCAAACGACTCAAGCATTTCAATTGCGGTGGGATCATTAACAAAAGCAGCAACCTGCATTGGTGTTAATTCCGTTATATCTGTAGAACAATCAATATTTGGGGACAATATTGTAAAATCAACACTGCGAGCATCGGCCTTATACCTTTCCAAAAGCAATTGCATGCACTCATAGCGACGGCGAACAATTGCATAATGAAGCGGTGAATTGTGCCAAGATTCTGAAAAATGATATGCCGCTCCCATTTCAAGAAGCATTTGTAAAATCACGACATTATTGAGGTCAACTGCTGAATACACAAGCGCAGTAGATTTACCAACGGGGAAAAACGGTTCACAACAACTTTTTTTAATAAATTGAATTACATCTTCATGTTCACATTCTACAGCCTTCATAAGAACATCTTCAGTAATTGCAAAACCGGAATCCATGAGAAGCTTAACTAACGCCACATTACCAATCTCAGCCGCTTGACGAATCGGGAAACTTATATCATTATCTTCCTCATCTACAACAACATTGCTTCGCAGTATACACAACACGATCTCCTCATCGTTTTTTTTAACCGCACGAGTGAGTGCATGCAATTTGTTATTGTTGGAATAATCCAAAGTCTTTAAAAGCTTTTCTACAATACGCACATTTCCATGCTCGATAGCCGCATTAAGAAAAGTAGTCGTTTTTTGTTCATACTCATACATAGCACGCAACGCTTCATACGAAAAATATTCATGAGTACACTTTTCTAATAAAAACAATGATAATTCGGTACTATTTGCGTCAATGGCCGCTGTCAACAATTGTCGCACGGGATCATCTGCGGCAATACCACGTTGCACTAATTCTGCGTACACAAACGTCGCCTGTCCTTTTCGTACACTTTGCACAAGATCAGAACGCATCATATATACCTCCTTTTATATGTCCCATACGATTATTATTTGTTTTTTATAGTATTAATATTGTTATAAATAGAACACACTCCGATTTCTTCATGCACACCCCCCTCTATTTTAGATGCGAATACATCTCCGCAAGATTATCATGAAATTGTTTACAATTTCTTTCGTACAGAATATATTGCCCTTCAACATCTTCAACAAAATCACGAAGTGCTTGATATGGGTCTCGTTTGGGTATTTTAAACTCACGAACTTTTTCTGTAGTAAGATTAATTATTTCCACACCGCCTGTTTGTAAATTTTTCAACTGCCCCACGCCGAGGATCTCGTGTCGCATAACTAATGCCACATAGCGGGTCCAGTAAGAAAACACATCATCGCCTCTCCCGATATTGTCATCAACCCATGCACGAGAAAAACGCAGGATCAATAAATTACTTGATATCAGAAGCGAAACATTCCTTTCTAAGATAGCACGGTACGTATCAAGCGGGATATACACTCCTAACCAGCGCATATCTCTGTCGATCACGGCGATATCTTTCTCAAGCCAATTAGCATCGCAAAGTGATGAATCGCGAAATTGTTGCGGACATACCGGGAAAAGAGTCGACTTTAATAATGTCCCCTTAGAAGTCAGTATAATATCCCCTTCTTTACAAAAATAGCGTTCGTCTTTTCGGCGAGAACCCTCAAATATATCCAGCGGCATACCTTCAACTATGAGTTTTCCATCCTGAATAGACCGAACATTTAACTCAAGTATCGGATTCTCTTTCGGCACGTCTGCAATAGTATACTTAATTTCTTCATCATTTTTCTCCGCTCGTTTCCCTAAGAATTTCCCCCGAAACAGTCCGTCCTCTACAAGAGTATCACCAAGCTCCCAGTAGTTGTGTATGGCAGAGTCTTGGAGCAGTGCAAAAAAAGAATCCCAAGGTTTCGCACCGGCATGAGCACGATCTTCTTGAGCGACCA
>CAYRFE010000055.1:0-9945 GCA_964423645.1 uncultured bacterium
ATAAGACCTGATGTTTCTTGCTTTTTGGGACATTTTCCCTTGCGAGCTACAGTTTTTCGTTCGAATAATACCATCAATTGATCACAAAAAACAGTATGATCGCGAACACGATCACGGGTAGTACGGAAGGGATTATAAAATGCGTATAGACCTTTCGCATATTTGCTTTAAAAAAATCTATTGACAAAAATAAACATAAGTGTGCCGGTGACATCAGAATACCACAGACTGCCGCAGTATAGATTACGACACCATGCCATATAGACATGTGCTCACCTAAAAGCACCATAGCAACCGGTACTGAAGCACCAATCCCGGTTATGGTCAACCCGCTTGCAAAACCGAGTACCATAGGTAATAGAATCAACATGATGAACAACACACCCGTTGACGAGGATGACGCATCGGTAAAAGTAATGGCGGCGATCGTTTCTTTTAAAAGCATAGCCCCGTAAATCAATAATAGTGTTTTTATTGAAAAGGCGGCGACAAATGAACGCACGACCACCTTAGCCTTTATCTTTTCATAAAAAGCATAGGCAACGATTACCAGCCCCAATACAGGTAAAGCAGGAAATTTCACAAGCACGCCTGCGATAACCGCCAAAATAGGATAGATAACCGACATAATCCCTTTTAAATGAATATTTCTTTGAAAAAACGGGACATGAATTTTTCGCAAAACAAATAAATAACCAAGTATAAACATAAGTATAAGAACGCCTGCCATCGACAAAAAGAGTTCTCCGTATGATACGTCAAGCATTCCCGCCAGAAGAATTATGGCAGGATACAACGGCCACCCGAACTCCCACATATGTCGAAACCAGTAGTTTACATATACTTTCTGTTCGGGCGTGAGCTTCATTTTTTCTGCCAACTCATCGACCATCGGTGCAGAAATGACCGCCCCACCCGGCATCGGAACAAGTCCTATGATCATTGCGGGAAAAATAAGAGCAAACTTACTCTCTCCCGTAAAACGAGTGAGAGTTTCTATTTTCCCCGTATGATTCATACAATTGATAAGGGTATATATGAGTATGACCGCACCGATGAGTATGATATTATTGGTAGATATGAGCGTTGTCACCGCCAAATCAAGGGCTCTGTTCGGATCTATTGAAAAAGCAACTATTATACATCCCGCAGCAATGATAAGTGTAAGACCGATCGTGATCTTCATTCGAATCAACATGACAAGAACAATAATTGCAATACCGAGTTTAAGATAATCCATGCACCGATTATAGACGCGGAATGAACAATGTCAAGTACGGGAAACAAAATCCGGTCTTAAGTAATAACACGCTTGAAGCAACCGGCAAGACATGGTATACTCTGAATATGAAGAATATTATTTTGAACACAACACTCCGAATAGTTTTTTTGGTATGTGTCAGTGTTTTTTCCTCATCATGTGATACGAGTCATACAAGGGAGGGGATCATGGATTTACGAAAACTTACGCCTGAAGAAGAAAAAGTTATCATTCATAAAGGCACAGAACGCCCGTTTAGCGGAATATATGTAACCAATAAAGACAAGGGGATCTATCGTTGCAAACAATGCGACACACCCCTCTTTACATCAAGCGACAAATTTGACTCAGGATGCGGGTGGCCGAGCTTTGACGATGCAATACCCGGTACGGTCCGCCAAACACCTGATGCGGATGGTCAGCGTATCGAAATTACCTGTGCCCGATGTGGAGCTCACTTGGGTCATGTATTTACGGGAGAACGCTTCACTGAAAAAAACACGCGTTACTGTGTCAATTCAGTTTCGCTTCAGTTCACCGCAGTGAACATACCCTCTGAGACTGCTTATTTTGCGGCAGGTTGTTTCTGGGGTGTTGAATACTATTTCAAACAGGCACCGGGAGTAATCAGTACACGCGTCGGATACACCGGCGGGAAACAGGATAATCCCACCTACAGCGACGTTTCACAAGGAGATTCGGGACATGCCGAGACAGTCGAGGTCGTTTTTGATCCCATGAAAACGACATACGATGAACTTGTGAAACTCTTTTTTGAGATACACGATTTTACGCAAATGAACAGGCAAGGTCCGGACATCGGCACACAATATCGAACTGAAATATTCTATACAAACGAATCACAAAAAATTACAGCCGAAAAAACAATAAAACTACTCGAAAATAACGGCTATGACGTTGCGACAAAAATCACTCCCGCTCAATCATATTGGGTCGCTGAAGATTATCATCAAGATTATTACACAAAATCCGGTAAACTCCCCTACTGTCATGCAAGAAGAAAGATTTTTTAACCTGTCATTTCTTGGTATGGCCTGAGAATACCATCTGTGTACTATGCAGACGAAGTATCAACAGTGATCGTTTTTCTTACCGTTTTGCAGACACGTATTCTCTGTTCATGTTTCGTTCATGTGCTTTACAATCTTTCCCTGCACCATAAAGATCGTATCTTCACAGATATTCGTCGACAGATCCGCGATGCGCTCAAGATTGGTCGCAATTTTCATAAGGTGTATTGAACGCTCAATCGTTTGTGCATCAGAGAGCATATACGTAATAAGTTCGCGCAAGATCTGCTCTTTATACTCATCAACAATATCATCTCGTGTTATCACGTTATGGGCAAGCTCAATATTTTCGTTCATGAATGACGAGATACTGTCCTTTAACATCGCGATTGTCGCATTCTGCATATTGGGAATAGTAATCAATGGTTTGATTTTGGGGCGTCCGATAAGAAATTCAGCACTTTCGCAAATATTGACCGCCATATCCCCGATCCGTTCCAAATCATTATTTATTTTCATAACGGTTAACACAGTACGAAGGTCTTTTGCTTCAGGCTGAAACAATGCAATTATACTTGCACACATCTCATCGATCTCGATCTCCATTTCATTCACCTTTGGCTCATCCGTGTCGATCACTTGTCGAATCAACTCTATGTTTTTTTCCTGCAGTGCTTTTATACTGCGAACAATCATACTTTCAGCCAGGACAGCCATTACGATGACTTTTTCACGTAATTGTTTGAGGCGTTCATCTATCATACTTTGCTCCTTTTATTCTATCTCAACCGAACTTACCGGTCAAAAACTTCTCTGTTTTTTCGTTTTCAGGATTGGTAAACACTTTATCGGTTGCACCGAACTCTATAAGATCGCCCAAGTAAAAAAATGCCGTATAATCCGATACACGACCTGCTTGAGCAATATTATGCGTGACAATGATAATTGTGACCGTCTCTCGTAATCCTACGATTAACTCTTCAATACGTGCGGTAGCTATGGGGTCTAATGCAGAGGTCGGCTCGTCGAGGAGCAAAATTTCAGGCTTCATCGCAAGGGATCGAGCTATACACAAACGTTGTTGCTGCCCGCCCGACAGGAATGTCCCCTTCTTATACAGATTATCCTTCACTTCATTCCACAGGCCGGCTTTTGTCAGCGAATCTTCAACGATCGCATCAAAATCAGTTTTTTTCTTTCTGATACCGTTGAGTGTATAACCTGCAATCACGTTATCATAAATATTCATTGTCGGGAAAGGATTCGGTCGTTGAAAAACCATGCCCATCTTTCTTCGTACCAGTATGGGATCTAACATGTAAACATTTTCATTATCCAACCACAATTTTCCTTCAACCCGCGCACCGGGCGTCACTTCGTGAATACGATTGAGACATCGCAAAAACGTTGTTTTCCCGCAACCTGAAGGCCCCATGATAGCGGTTATTTTATTTGTTTCAAATGCAATATTCACATCACGCACAGCTCGGTGTGTTCCATAAAATGCGTTGAGATTCTCCGCTATCAAAATTCTATTTTCCATCGTTTCACCACCAGTCTTGTAATTATATTCAGCACTAACACAAACATAACCAACACAAAGGATGCACCCCATGCCAATCGATGGAGTTCATCATACGGACTTATTGCATATTTATATATAATCAACGGTAACGAGTCAACCGGTTTTAAGATATTGGTATTGAAAAACGGATTCCCGAACGCAGTCATTATAAGAGGTGCGGTTTCTCCGGCAATACGTGATACACCGATCAATATTCCTGTTACTATACCACTTAAACTGGCGGGAAGTATTACTTTTAATGCCGTTTTATAATACGGAACACCTAACGCAAGTGCGGCTTCTTTGAATGAATTCGGTATCATTTTTACGGTTTCTTCCGTTGATTTGATAACGACCGGTAACATCATTATCGCAAGTGCCGCACCTCCTGCAAGTGCAGAAAAATGCCGCATCGGTACAACCACCCAAACATACATAACAATACCGATGACAATAGAGGGTATGCCCTGTATCACATCTAAGGCCCATTGAACTGCCATTGCAAACCGGTTTTTTCGATTTTCTGCAATATAAAAACCGCTCAAAACGCCTAAAGGGATTGCAATACTGCCTGCAATAATGATCAAAATGACCGTTCCTACCAATGAATGAATGATTCCACCACCCGATTCTCCGGCCGGTCGTTCGACATTCACAAAAAATTCCCAGTTGATAGAAGAGATGCCCATTTTGACAATATGGTACATAATAAGAATGAGCGGCAGCATTACGGCGCATGCCATAATCACTACACCGCTTTTAAACACTATATTTTTCGCGACACGGGTTGAAATATGTAAGTCATTTGCGGTATTCATATTATCCTCCAACCGTGGTCTTTTTTATAATATATTTTCCGATAAAATTTATCAGCGCAGTGATAACCAGAAGAATGAGTCCGAGCATAATCAATGAACCTGAATGTAATCCCGAACCTGCCTCATTGAACTCATTCGCAATAACACTTGACATTGTATTGGCAGGTGAAAGAATATTTGCGGGTATTTTATTATTATTACCGATAAGCATGGTCACCGCCATAGTTTCTCCCAATGCGCGTCCAAGCGATAGAATAACACCGGCAATTATACCTGATTTTGCATACGGTAATGTGATGTCACGCACTACTTCATATCGTGTGGCACCAAGTGCATAACCGGCTTCTTTCAGGTCATTTGGAACCAATTCAATTATTTCACGCGCGATCGATGCCGAATACGGAATAATCATAATTGCAAGAATGATAGATGCGGTCAAAACTCCTACTCCATAAGGCGACATGCCGAATTTTTGCTGCACATCACGAATAAGCGGCGCGAGCACAGCCAATCCCCAAAATCCGTATACAACCGATGGGATACCTGCCAATAGCTCGGTCATACTTTTCACGACTGACGATACGAACCCTTTTCTGTAAAATTCTCCGAGAGCGATTGCAATTGAGATCGCAAAAGGAAATGATATCGCAAGACTGATGAACGCGGTCAATAATGTACCGACCAAGAACGGTAATGCTCCAAACTGTTCGGTAACAGGATTCCACGTCTTAGACCACAAAAATCCGAAACCAAACTCTTTAATCGCCGGTGACGCACCTATGAAAAGACTTACAAAAAATGCACCGAGCGTGATAAGCAGAATAGCTCCGGCCGCAATCAATATACCCCTGAAAAGAGCTTCTTTCGTTCTGATTGATGTGAAAACTACAGGAGCGGCAGAGCCGCCCCCAATTGGTGTACGTGCCATACTATTTTAAAATCGGCTTCCCGTCATAGGTTACTGACTTTAAAAGTTTCTTTGCTTTTTCCACTGCTATCGGAGATAATTTTCCGAACTTCAAACCTTCATTAAATTTCTGTCCATCGTTGATAACCCACCACAGAAGTTTCATGGTGCTTTCGGCACGTGCATAGGAACGACCGCCGTAATTTTGCTCTTTATAAAGAATAATCCATGTAAAACTCGAAATAGGATACCCGTTTTTCGCATCTGTATCAGTCAGAGACACACATGTATCATCAGGAATGGTAACCGCTGCTGAAAGGGACATAGATTCGAGAGAAGGTTTTACAAAAACGCCACTCTTATTTTTGATCTCTGCAACAGGCAAGTTATTTGACATTGCATAGATAACCTCAACATAACCGATACTTCCATTCGTGTCTTTTACCAAACCGGCTACTCCGGGATTACCTTTACCGCCAAGTCCGACCGGCCAGTTAAGCGCTTTATTGGTGCCGACATTTTTATTCCATTCAGGGCTTACTTTTGAAAGATACTCACTGAAAATATGAGTTGTACCGCTTCCATCCGAACGATGTACGACAGTGATCGCGATATCAGGAATTTTTACACCGGGATTTAATGCTTTGATACGAGGATCAGACCATTTGGTAATTTTTCCTAAAAATATATCGGCGATTACATCCGGAGCAAATTTAAGTTGCGGATTGCCTTCAAGATTATACGTAACGGCGACCGCACCCAAACATGTCGGGATGTGAAGAAGTTCAGATCCTGCTTCTTTTTTTTCTTTTTCGGACAACACTGCATCTGTTCCGCCGAAATCAACTGTTTTTGCAATGATCTGCTTGATGCCGGCACCTGAGCCGACTCCTTGGTAATTAACCTTTACACCGGTTAATTTGTTGTATTCATCGAACATTTTCGAATACAAATGCTGTGGAAATGTTGCACCTGCTCCCATAAGCTCATTCTGAGCTACTGCATTACCGAAGATGAATGCTGCCATCGCTACGACTAATAACACAAATTTCATACTATTCCTCCTTTTAGTAGGTTTTTCTTCTTCCTACGTAATGAGTCTATATCCGAAGGATTAATACACCATGAACGGAATGTTAATTCTGAGTTAATTTTGCCAAAATAATGATATCTGCCATGCACTATTCGTGCTTTTCCCGGATTCACTGAGATTATGAATATACATCGTTACATACTAATTGGAGATATTTGCGAAACTACTTTTTTTTAGAAATTGCGCCCGCCCCACAAACCATTCCCTATTAAAACGGGAGGGGCTTAAATTTTTATATAGTGGTGACCTCGTCCCCACACCTCTTATAATATCAAAACTATTATTACAAAGCCGAAGCAAGATTCGGAGAATCTGCCCCATTAAGATTAATAATAACATGGCAACTCAACATACCATGACCATTTGACGCTAACATATTGTATATTAACAAGTTGCAAAGCGCACTATACCAGATAGTTACCGTCGTTCAAAACCAGAATTTGCCTACGATCGATCCTCAACAATCCCGGAGAGCCGATTTATAATTATTCCTTCACGTGCTATTTCGTCCGTTATCTATTACAACTCAACCTTGGCAAGCAAAGGTACCGGGCATGTTTCGGTCATTGTTCATGTTTTCGTAAATATTTTTCCAGCATATCTGATAATTCTTTTTTAATAAAGGGTTTGCAAAGGCTCCCGTTAAACCCATATTTCTCCGGATTTGCCATAATCGGATCTTCAGAATACCCACTGGCCACAAAAGCGGGAGTATCTGAATCAATTTTACGAATTTCTGCAATAGCTTCTTTTCCCCCCATACCTCCGGGGATAGTGAGGTCAAAAATCAATCCTGCAAACTTACGATGAGCCTTATGTTCTAAATAGAAATAGTCAACCGCATCTTTGCCATTGTCTTTTAAAACTACCGTATAGCCAAAAGATTCAAGACTTCGTTTTGCGAGAAACCGCATATCTTCATCATCATCCATCATCAAAAATCTTCCACTTCCGGTATGTATTTTGAATAGATCATCAGATTCATTTGATGTAGAGTTATATGAAGCCGGTAGATATACATGAAAAATGCTTCCCTTCCCCGGTTCCGATTCGACATCTATACATCCGTCATGCCGGCTTATAATTGAGAAGCAAGTCGCAAGACCCAAGCCGTGACCTTTGGATTTGGTGGTAAAATAGGGATCAAAGATACTCTGCAGAAATTCTTTTGGTATCCCGATACCCTGATCTTTAAAAGATAATTTTACATAATTTCCGTCAGATAGAGAAGTATTATCATTAGCAGATACAGTAATATTTTGTGCATACACCTCAATTGTCCCACCATTTGGCATAGCTTGTTGCGCATTGATAGTAAGATTGTCAATAACCTGCCCAATCTGATTTTTGTCGAAATCACACAACCAGAGATTTTCCGGTATTTGAAATGTGCAGGAAACAGCTGATCCGCTCAATGCGAATTGAACCGTCTCTTGAACAAACGGAAAAAGACTTTCTATTTTTTTTACGGGGGCCCCGCCTTTGGCAAAAGTCAGTAATTGCTGTGTTAATGCACGAGCCCTGCTAATAGACTTCAAAGATTTGGTAAGGTTATTTGATACTTCTTCCTCTGTCGTATCCAATTTCGCCAGTTCGATATAACCAAAAATACTTCCCAACAGATTATTAAAATCGTGTGCGATACCACCGGCGAGAACGCCGAGAGATTCGAGTTTCATTATTTTCTGCAAGTCTTCTTCCATTCGCTTGCGCTCTGTTATGTCTGCATTGAAGCCAAACCAGGTTACACTGCCGTCAGGCAATTTCTCGGGGGCAGATCTTGAATAAATCCACTGAATAGCCTTGCCGGGAATTTGCACTCTGAATTCACAGGTAAAGTAATTCAGATGTTTTGCAGAATATTCGATATCGCTTATTACTCTGGCAGCATCTTCGGGATAGATTACACGGCTAATGGGAGTAAAATCATCCACTACATCCTCAGGTGTACATCCAAAAATATTCTTGATTCCCTCTGACGCTATTGGAACACAGTAGGTACCATCCGGTTTTCTCGTAAATTGGTAAATTAAGTCGGGAACATTTGCAGAAAGCTTTCTGAATTGGATATCTTTTTCACGAATCTTCTCTTCCAACTGTTTATACTCGGTAATGTCTCTGAATTCTACCGTTCGTACCATTCTCCCCTTGTACGGTATATTTCTACCCTCCAACCGCATTGGGTATTCCTCTCCGTTTTTACGTAAGCCGGTTGCTTCATAAGGTTTCTCGTAACCGGATAAAATTTTTTCTCGCACATTATTTCGCGATTTTTCTGCAACGAGTAATAAACCATCCATTCCGCCGGTCAATTCTGACACAGAATATCCGCTCATATCAGCGAGCCCCTGATTACAATCCAAAATAATACCGTTGTCATGAATTGCTATACCCCCAAAAGAGGCGTTGTGAAGGACTTTGAAACGTGCCTCGCTTTCCTTGAGTGCTTCTTCTGCTCTTTTACGCTCGGTTATATCATCTATTACCCAGATTACTCCATGCTCCAAATTAGATGCATCAATAGCCCTACCGGAGAGAGAACACCACACCGGAGATCCGTCCTTACGACGCAATTGATATTCAACCTGCCGTTGCTCAGAAATGCACAGATTAGAGTAGTGTTTCTCACCAAATTCAAGAAAATTTTCTTCACTCAAATGTAGTTGGCGCATGCTAATTCCGACCATTTCCTCCGGTGTCTCATAACCTAGAATTTCTGCAAGGCGCACGTTAGCGGTAGCCAATTTGCGCCCGTTGCGCAACACCATTATCCCCACAAACGAATTATTGAAAATGCTTTGGAATTCAAGTGTAGATTTTATTGCCGATTCTTCTGCCTGCTTGCGCTCAGTAATATCTATAGCCAGTTCAAAACGCACATCCCTACCATCTGTCCAACGAATAATTCGATCTACAATCGCATAATGTCTTTGAAGATGCTTGTTATAAAATTCCCATTTGTAGGGTTCGGGATTCTGCTTGAGAATAATATCGTTGGTACAAAACGGACATGGTTCATCAAGATTTTGTAATATTTTGTGGCATTTTAAACCGGCGCAATATGGGGGCAATTGTTTTTTAAGAAAATTGTTCATATAAAGCATCTCGTTGGTCGATGGATCAGAGATGTATATTACTTCATCAATACCATTAAACACAGAAAGCAATTGTTCTCGTTCAGCTCGTAATTTATCCTCTGTCAGCTTGCGTTCTGTAATATTTTCGTGGGCGACAATCACGCGCGTTAGGCTGGTAGAAGGGAACCGGGTAA
>CAYRFE010000056.1:0-9851 GCA_964423645.1 uncultured bacterium
TTAAAAAATCAGCGTGAAGCAATTTGTAGGGGCGGATTCAATATCCGCCCTTTTCCTATGAACATGTATTTATTTACAGCCTTGACTTTTTTGTTACTTTTTGTGGCAAAACAAAAAGTAAGGCAGGAGTTTTGAAGTTGTGCCATCCCCAAACCCCTTCCGTTGGATTCGGAAGGGGCTTCGAAATTTGAATAGCGGGGACTTCGTCCCCGCGCCCCTTAACAATAAAAGCGGCATGCAACCAATATTCCAAAACACGGCCTTAAAAAATTATCGTGAAGCAATTCAAGTGTTTTTTCGTGAAGCAGCGCATACTGTTTGAGCGTAGCGAGTTTATGCGCTGTAGAAAAAATACGCAGGATTGTAGATAATTTTTTACAGCCTTGACTTTTTTGTTACTTTTTGTGTCAAGACAAAAAGTAAGGCATGATTTTCAATGAACATGAGGACACAAAATCTTGTGTCCCTACGATGCAATCACTTGGTGAGCATGGACTCTTTGGGGCGAGGCGACCTCGCCCTTACATCATATATACGATGATTTCACCACCCCGTCGCTATGCGCCACCCCTCCTGTCCTTTAGTACAGTGTACTCAAGATGAGTGGTATATGTAATTTTCGTATCTATACTCCATGTGCAAATAAGGAGGTGCTCTATGGAAGATTTCGTACAGATCTTCGGGTTAATAATCGGTGTTGTCGTTGTGCTGGGTATCGTCGATCGCTTACTCAACAAATCGGATACCAAAAATGTGTGTTTAAAAATATCCGAGATCGAGAACAAGTTATCTGAGGTTAATGAAAAAATCGAAACCATTCAAAAAACCACCCGTAATTGAAAGGACGACCATTATGAAAAATGTTATGAACACGATCTGTGTACTTACGGCGCTTATCTTCATGACCAGTACAGTAGCGCATGCCAAACCCTCAACGCGTAATCGCAATGAGATACCTGTCGAGTTTAAATGGGATTTACGTGATATGTATACTGATTGGTCTCAATGGGAAAAGGATTTGCTCACTTGGCAGGATCTTATGAATGAGTATGCGGCATTACATGGCACAATCGGAACCGGTCCTGACTTTTTATTGAAAGCATGTCTCTTATCGGAGCGCATCGGCATCCTGGAAACAAAAATCAACTATTACCCCGGGTTGATGCGAGCTGTTGACGGTACCGATCAATCGTTATTGATACGGTTGCAAAAATTCAGCAACCTTTACACACAGTATGCAGCGACCACTTCGTGGTTTACAACAGAATTTTTCGCAATACCGCGAGAAACCTTACATGAATGGGTAGCACGCAACAAAGAACTGCAACGCTTCGCACATGAATTCGAAAGCCTCTATCGGGCTCGTCAGTATATTCTATCCGAAGAAAACGAAAAACTTCTCACGCTCTATTCTCCTGTTTTAAACAGCCCCGGGACAATCTACTCTCAACTTACGATGGCTGACAAAAAATATCCTGAGATCACGCTTTCAACGGGAGAGAAAAAAACACTCACAGACGGAACCTATGTTGCGATCATGAAAGATCCTGCCTCAAAAAGCGACGATCGTAAAAACACCTATTATGCGTTCAACATGATGTATAAAAACATGGAAAACACATTGGCGGCAATCTATGATTCGATCACGACACAGCACGTCGTCACCTGTAAAACACGCACCTACAACTCCGTATTGCATTTAATGTTGCATCGGAACAACATACCCGAATCTGTTTACGTGAATCTTGTGACTGCAACACGCGCACATACAAAAGAATTACACCGCTTTTTGATGTTGAAAAAAAATCTCGTGATGAAAAAATACAACATTTCGGAACTTATGCCATGGGATGCATCATTACCCGTTACCGAAAAAACAAAGGAATTTTCGTATGAGGAAGCCAAAAAGCATACTCTCGCCGCTTCTGCATTTTTCGGAAAAGACTATTATGATGCCATGAAACATGCATTAGAATCAGGATGGATCGATGTGTATGAAAACACGGGAAAATACAACGGTGCAGGAACATTTAATGTTTATGGCGTCCATCCCTATGTCATGTTGAATTATAATGATACGCAAAACTATATGTTTACCCTCTGTCATGAAATGGGACATGCCTTACACAGTTTATACTCGATCAACAATCAGCCGTATTCTACGCATAACCCGACCATTTTTGTCGCTGAGGTCGCGTCAACGATGAATGAACGAATTCTCTTGGATTATTTACTCGCTCACACACAGGATCATGACACTCGCCTTGCATTACTGAGTCAGGCGATCGCAAACTATACCAATTTATTCTTTAATGCGACCATGATGGCTGAGTTCGAACTGCTCGTCAGCCGATTGGCTGAAAACGGACAACCCTTAAGCGCAGATGTTTTAACATCGGTCGCGCACGATCTTGAAACAGCATATTACGGTGACATTATGCACGAACCGAATGAGTTCCGCGGGATTTTCTGGACCAAAGTTAATCACTTTTTCACTCAACCGTTTTATGTGTATCAATACGCAACAAGCTTTGCCGCATCGGCAAAACTATATAAAGATATGACAACCGGCTCAAAAAAAAGTCGTGATTTTGCCAAAGAACGCTATATGGAACTTATGAAATCAGGTTGTAACGATTACCCTATGGCACAACTTAAAAAAGCAGGGGTGGATATGAATGACCCCGACGTCGTACAGGCGGTCATTGATGATTTCCGAAAACTCGTGACATTGTTTGAAAAAGAGATCACCAAGATATGATTGCGATCTGATACGGTGCAAATATAATGTGCCTTCCCAACCCCCTTCCGATTTTTACGTGAGGGGGTTGGGCTACCTTGTCAAACAGTATGTGATTCGCCTTCGTATCCGTTTTTCGAATTCGACGAAAACCCGGGCTGTTTTGAATTTCTCGGAGCTTTCAATTTATCACTCATAAACCGGTTTATTCCCTTGACAAAAATACGTCTTTCACCGATAATCGCCGCTCGGAATGAGCGTGAGTGAATACAGTTCGTTTTGGAGAGTTTACTATCACACATTTATGTAAGGAGTGTTACACATGCAAGACATGCAAACCATCAAAATTGCTGATACAACAGCAAACCCCGCGCCATTAGGGTTACTCGGATTCGGAATGACCACGATTCTTCTCAATCTTGCGAATGCAGGCATAATGCCGCTCAACAGTATGATCATGGCCATGGGTATTTTTGTGGGCGGTATGGCACAAGTCATTGTCGGCATCATGGAATGGAAAAAAAATAATACATTCGGTACTGCCGCGTTCACCGGTTACGGGTTTTTTTGGATCACGCTTGTCGGGATTTGGACATTACCGAAAATGGGATTGGCAGAAGCGACAGATGCGCATGCAATGGGTTTCTTTCTCCTCTTATGGGGTATTTTTACTTTCGGTATGTTCGTCGGGACCTTGCGTTTGAACAAGGCATTGCAGTTTGTGTTTGGCTCTTTGGTGATTCTTTTTGCCCTCTTGATCATTGCTGATTTCAGCGGCAATGCTCTCATAAAAAAAATCGCCGGCTACGAAGGACTTATCTGCGGACTCAGTGCAATGTATACCAGCATGGCTCAAATTTTGAATGATGTATACGGTACGACCGTCATGCCTATTTGGCCTGTCAAAAAATAACGCTCCGATCAACCGATCATGCGAATGAAAAGCGGGATTTTTTCCCGCTTTTTTTAATATTCTTCTTGCATACAAATCGAAATACCGTACAATGAAGCACCTATATCGGATCAAACTGTGAAAGGATGCTATGATCAGAACATTTGTTCCTCATTTTGGCAAAGAAGAGATCGGTGCCGTGGAAAAATTACTTTCATCGCCTGAGTTATTCGGTACCGCGGTAAAACGGTTTGAAGAAGAACTGGCACGATATCAACACGTGCCCTGGATAGAGACCGTCGCCAATGCAACGCTCGGCTATATGATGATCCTTATGCACTGCGACCTCAAGCCCGGCGATGAGGTCATTATTCCCGATTATACATTTATCTCGGCGGCAAATATCTTAGAACTCATGAATATCACACCCGTATTGGCGGATATATCTCTGGAGACCTATTGCCTGGATGTCCATTCGGTTGAACAACATATTACACCCAAAACAAAAGCGGTCGTCTATGTGTCTTCGTTCGGCTACATCGCCGATTTTGAGGTGCTTGAATCATTATGCAAAGAACGGGGGCTTCTGCTCATTCATGATGCGGCAAGTTCGTTCGGCACCGTCTATAAAGGCAGAACACTTGCTCAACTTGGTGATTACAGTATGTTCAGTTTTCAATATAAAAAAAATCTTTCTTCATTTGAAGGCGGTGCAATTACCGGCAAAGACGGGCACACGTTCTTTTCCGCGATAAAAAATCACGGCAAGATCAACGGCTTTGATATCCCCGGATCCAACTTTCGCTTAAGCGATATTCATGCCGTGATCGGAAGTGAACAGCTCAAAAAAATTGATGCACATATTGCCCGACGTCAAGAACTATTCCGTCTGTACGAAAAAGAACTCGCCGGACTGCGATCGGTCTATTTCCCGAAAGAACAAGCGGGCATCCATTATGCATATCAAGAGTTTGTCGCATTATGTGAGAAAAAAAATGAACTTGCTCTTTTTCTTAAAGAAAACGATATCGAGACCGTCGAGCCTGCAATGCTCATTCATAAGGCTCCGCATTTTTTGAATAAATACGCGTTACCCGATTCCGCATTTCCACAGGCGACCGCCATGCACGCGCGCGCGCTCGGCTTTCCGCTGTACCCCCAACTTCCCGATTCCGATGTCCGTATAATATGCGACAAAATTAAAGAGTTTTACCGATGCCGTTAAAAGTAATTTTTTTCGTCATACTCGCCGTGATGTACTCGACCGCGGTGCTCGCCGATTCGAGTGTACTCGAATACACCGCAGATACGGTTGAGTATCATGAGAACACCAAAGAGATCATTCTTCGCGGCACATGCATCGTCCATTATAATGACTCGATATTGACCGCCGATACCATATACTACAATATTGACGCAGAAAGCATGCTTGCGATCGGAAACGTCGAACTGCAATCAGGCTCAACCCCTCTTACCGGGAGAATACTTGAATATAATCTGAAGTATAAAGAAGCGAATATTCATACGGCGCGTGTCCCCGTTGAAAAAGGATTCGTGACCGCAGAACAGATCACGGCAGAAGGTAACGACACACTTTTCGGATTGAACACCAATTTTTCCACCTGTAATCACTCAAGCCCTCATTATCGAATTTTCAGCACACGTATGAAGGTGATGAAAGACAATAAGATCGTTATTTCGCCGGTGGTGTTTTATGTCGGCAATGTACCGCTCATGTATCTTCCGGCATATCTTATTCCAATCCCGAAAGGAAGAAAAACCGGCTTCCTCGCCCCCGGTATCTCAAACAACACTATTGACGGGTTGACCCTGACGAGTGCTTTCTTTTTTGTGATCAATTCATATTCCGATTTTACGTATTCGGCGAAATATATGAGCTTACGCGGCATGCAACACGGCGGAGAATTACGATTCAAGACACGACGCGGAGACGGTTCATTTGACACCAAGTTTCTTGATGACAACCTCTATCATACCCGCCGATGGGAACTTCGAGGAAATGCCCGACAGGAAATTCCGGAATGGGGAATGAACGTCTATGCACAATCCAATTTTTTCAGCGATACCGCGCTCCCTTCCGATCTTGGCGACAACTATGACGAGCGAACGTCCAATCAAGCGAATTCGTATATATCGGTCTCAAAATCCATCCCGTCGCTTGCATCAATTACGCTTGTCGCCAATCAAGATCGTTCCTGGATGACCAATTATTCGGGAAATTATGATAAAAAGGTTGATTCATTGCCGACACTTACGGTCTCATTTTATAATATCGCTCTCGCAAAAAATTTGTACGGATCACTGAATTCATCAGGCTCGAACCGTTTTACGCAAGTCGAATTCGACGAAGTAGCTCCCGAATACGCGACGCTCTACAAGGATGAGTCAATTCACGAAAAAAATCTCTTCACGTCAGCGTCACTCACGTATCGATATGATATTCTGCGTTATCTCAGGACATCCGCAACCACGACCCATCAATTTGAACATTATGATATTGACGGACTCATCATGGAGCGTTGGGTCCCTACTGCGACATTCACCGCCTATACCGATGTCTTCGGGTATTTCAATGTGTTCGATATCGGTACGACTGATATGATCAAACACCGCATGACCCCTTCGATCTCTTTCGGCTATACGCCTGATGTACCGCAAGATCGTTTTATTTCAGGCGGTAAAGGAAAAATCCCCCCCCGAGAGACGCTGAGTTATACGCTCAACAATATCTTTCTTACCAAAGGCGGTAAACAGGGAAACGCGTTTCAATTTCTTTCGGCGCAATTCTCGATAAGCCAAGACCTGTTAAAGGATGAACGTAATTTTTCCGATCTCAATTCAAATTTCACAATAACACCCTATCTCGGAGAAACGGTTCGCAACAGAACACAAATCACCCATTCATTTGATACGTATACACGGGACACAACACGGATAAATATTATGGATACGCTGTCATATACATGGAATACACGAAATTCGTTTGAAGCGACAATGGCATATATCCGTAACAAAGGATATGATGAAATGGTCAATGCTCGTGCGCGTACCAATTATTGGTTTTCACACAACTGGCGTCTCACCCATGAGATCGTATACAATGCATCAAAAAATAAAATCGAAAGTCAAACCTATGAACTATACCGTAATCTCCATTGTTGGCATTTGTCGATACGCTGGGAACTTCGAGAAAACGGTGCGATGGAATACAAATTCTATATCCAATTGAATGCCTACGATGATTTCAAATGGGATTATCAAAAACGTTTTGAATCGGAGGAAGAATAATGGCAGGTAAATTATCACCCGATGAATTACGCAAGTATATATTTCCGTATCGCGGTGCCGTACGCTCGGAAGTATTGACCGGTCCGGGTGTGGGTGAAGATGCCGCAGTGATTGAGAATAACGGTATTTTGTGGTATATATCGTCGGATCCTATTGTCGGCGCCGTTGAAAATATAGGATCCCTTCTTGTCGATATCAATATCAACGACATCGCCGTAAAAGGCGGTGACCCGCAGTATCTCATGCTCACCTTACTCATTCCCGAGTCAATGGGATTACCGTACCTCGAACAAATAATGAAGGAAATACACGAAAAAGCATTGCACTATACTATTGCCATTATCGGCGGACATACCGAGATCACCGCCGCCTACACAAAACCGGTCATCTCTGCAACCATCATCGGTTCGGGATCATACCGTTTTTCATGCGACCGAGTGTCTTTGGGAGACGCCGTGATACTCATAGGAGATGCGGCGCTTGAAGGTGTGCATATACTCCATTCACACGATCCTGACCGATTCGCCACACTCCTCACCGCTGAAGAACAACACACACTCCGATCATTTAAGAACACGTTATGTGTCTATCCGTATACATGTTTGATCCGAGATCACGTCCTATTCATGCATGACCCGACCGAAGGCGGAATAATCGGAGGCGTATCTGAACTGGCGAATTTACTCCCTGACAAAGGAATTCATCTCTCAGATGAAATACACTATCGCCCGATCGTACAAAAGATCACCGCGTCTGTCGGTGCGCGACCGGGAAATTTGATAAGCTCCGGCGCATTACTTGCTCTCGTCGCGGCATCGTCTGTTCATACCGTCGCGGATATTCTCGATTCGCACTCAATTCCCTGGCAACAGATAGGCACTATTGCCGAAGCCAACAATTTTGTACCCGATACCTCGGAAGAATTATGGAAATTCATCTGACCCGTCACGGTCACACGTATCATCGCAAGGAGGAGAGCATGAGAACATGTGTAGCAGGTCTGTGTATCGTATTCTTATTTTGTTTCACCGCGATCAACTTGGAAGCCAAAACACACAAACCGGTGAAGAACGTCATTATTCTTATACCGGACGGCACGGGCATCACCCATATGACACTTTCGCGTTGGTATAACGGCGGAGCCCCGCTCGCCATGGACGAACTCATTTGCGGCCTTGTACGCACCTACTCATCTGACGCCGCGATCGCAGATTCTGCGCCCTCCTCGTCGTCATACGCGACCGGATATAAAAGCCAAACAGGCAATATCGCCGTCATGCCGCAGGTCGCCACCATGTTCGGGCTTACCTCATCGGATACCGACGCACAGCATCAACCGTTGGCGACCGTTCTGGAAGGCGCTCGATTGTCGGGGCGGTCGGTCGGTCTGGTCGCAACGTGTCAATTCCCGCATGCGACTCCTGCCGACTTCAGTGCGCATCATTTTAACCGCGGTGCAGTCGAATATATTGTTGAACAACAAGTATACGGTATGCTCGATGTCGTGTTCGCGGGAGGATATAATTATTTGTTACCTGAAAAAAGAAAAGACAAAGAAGATATGCTCGCGGTGTTACAAAACAACGGGTACTCCGTCGTTCGCACGCGCGATGAATTATTGACACTTTCCCGCCCGAAGGTATGGGGTTTATTTGCTCCCGTTGCCCTTGCCTATGACCTCGATCGTCCGAATAATGAGCCGACACTTGAAGAAATGACACACAAAGCGATCGAACTTCTTTCGAAGAACAACACCGGCTTTTTTTTGATGGTGGAAGGCAGTAAGATCGATTGGGCATCTCATGCGAATGATCCTATAGGCGTTATCTCTGATTTCTTGGCATTTGACCGAGCGGTAAAGACCGCCCTTGAGTTTGCCAAAAAAGACGGCAATACTGTCGTTATCGTGCTTCCCGATCATTCAAACGGAGGAATGTCGATCGGAAATATCGGATCCAACGGGAACTATGATGAACTGCCGCTTTCGGCATATATTGATCCGTTAAAAAAAGCAACTCGTACCGCTGAAGGGGTCGAACGTCTTGCGTATGAAAAAAACATCCCTATGACGGATGCGATCGCACAATACTACGGAATTTCCGACTTGAGTGAAGCCGAGTTGACCGATCTGAAAAAAGCAGAAAAAGGCGACCTTCCGTATATTGTAGGACCAATGCTCAGCAAACGTGCCTATATCGGCTGGACGACCAACGGACATACCGGCGAAGAGGTTTTTTTCGGTGCATATCATCCGAAGGGATATCGCCCCACAGGAGTGATACAAAATAAGGATGTTGCATGGTATATGGCAGAGGTCATGGGAATTGACCTGAAATCGCTTACCCGGTCATTATATATTCCTGCAGAAACTGCATTTACATCTGTCGGAGCGACCATACACGTCGACTCAACCGATGAATATAATCCTGTCCTTGTCGTAAAAAAGAATATGCTCGAGATTCGTTTCCCTGCGAATAAAAATATCGCCTTGATTGACGGTAAAACGATAGTATTGAAAACACTCGTTGTTCATAACGGTAAAGGATTTTATGTGCCCGAAGAAGCGGTTAAACTTTTCAAATAACGTTTACTACCCCGTCATCCTTCGGATGCCACCCCTTCAGTGTGAAGGGGAATGATCTCCAAGAAACCAACAAACGGCATTAAATAATACCTGTGTAGAGACGTAGCATGCTACGTCTCTACGAAAAATATTCAGGTGTCATTATCGGGCTTGACCCGATAATCCAGGTGCTTTCATAATACTTCAGGATTCCCGTTGGAATGTATCCTCGTGAAAACGGGGACGGAAATAACACACAATACGATTTTTTGTGGCAAGACGCAAAGTAAGACATGAGTTTTGAAGTTGTGCCATCCCCAAACCCCTTCCGTTGGATTCGGAAGGGG
>CAYRFE010000057.1:0-9647 GCA_964423645.1 uncultured bacterium
CTGGCATGCTCCCGCGGACAACAAAGGATCGTGTGCGGTAGCCGCACGAAGCGGTTTGACAATTGAACGTGAATTCGGCGAATATTGGATGCACTACACACACAGTTGCGTATTACTTTTGCACGCGCATCATTATTTCCGCTCCGGAAAATTTCGGGAAGCGGCCGAGTATTATCGACGGGCATTGCGTGCGGAAAAAAACGAGATCAAACCGTTCGCAGGCTGGCATGAGCGCATAGAAGTATTGTCGTGGATATTGGAGTATTACAATTTATTACAGGATGAAGACAGTCTGGGCAGTGTATTGAGCGAATTACCTGCTTACAATATCAGGCTTTCCGCCCAACAAATAGAAGCATATGAAAAAAATCCGGATCATGATTTTATCACGCATACGGATACATGGCAAAGATGGAAAAATCGAAGTGATACATAGCTGATCGTTCATAATGTATATACGGTTTCTCTTGTGACTTTCATGAGTTCATATGTGATAATTGATGTTTCTGCGCTCAGTATACGCAGATCGTATTTCAAAACATGGAGACCTTCGCGAAACTTGAAAAATTACATTTCTATGTTTTTCTTAAATAGGGGTGCGGGGACGGTGTAGAGACACGGCATGCCGTGTCTGTAACCGAAAATGCCTGCCTCCCGATTTTCACGGAAGGGGTTTGGGGATGGCACAACTTCAAAACTCCTGCCTTACTTTTTGTCTTACCACAAAAAGTAACAAAAAGGTCAAGGCTGTAAAAAATGTTTATAGGAAATGGGCGGATATGGAATCCGCCCCTACGGAATTGCTATACGCTGATTTTTTAATCTAAATGGGTCAAATTCCCCGAAGCTTGCTTCGGCTTCACTATTATAATTTTGTTATTATTAGGGGTGTGGGGACGAAGTCCCCACAATATTAGAAATTAAGCCCCTCCCAAAACGAAAAGGGAGGGGTTTGGGGTGGGCGAACAAATATAGTATTTTTTGGGGAGATACCCCGTAGCTTGCTGCGGGGTAGTTCATTTGCCGTTTTTCCTTCCCCTCTTTTTTGCAAAGAGGGGGAAACGCGTAACCGCGAGGGGGAGCTAAATTAATAATCTTGAATATTTTCATTTCTCACCTAAGGGTTCGAAATGACACACACAACTCCTAACCTTCGGAGGGGATGGCACATACCATTTTCATACATTGACGTTTTCGCGTTTTAGCGATATACTTTGTTCAATTAAAAGGAGTTATTATGAAGACCATTTTTGTTGTATGCATGTTCTTTATTTCTTTTAGTACGGTACTTCACTCACAACCTCCGCTCCAACCGATATTTCGCTTGAATTCAAGTCTTCACTCGGGATATATCACTGCCATTGATGCGGATAGAGCAGGCGAATTCATTGTCACTTCCGCGTATGATAAAACCGTTAAATTGTGGTCTGCCAAAAACGGAGCGTTGCTCACTACCTACAGGCTTCCCATCGGTGCACGTCAAGAAGGCGAATTGTATGCCTGTGCGATATCACCCGACGGGAATTATATCGCTGCGGGAGGGTATACCGGCTGGGATTGGTACAGACAGTGTGTGTTGTTCATCATCGACCGAAAAACGGGGAACATTACGGCGGCGGTTCAGGGTTTTCCTAACGGGATCTCATCATTGGATTTTTCACCTGACGGCAAGTATATTGCTGTCGGTTTGGGCGGTACGGAAGAAAAAGGCATCGTCATTGTGGATGTCGCACGTAAAGCAATTCATAAAAAAATAAGCGATTTTACCGCTACTATCAATGATGTTCAATTTCTACCCAACGGGAATCTTCTTGTCAACAGTATGGAAGGCATACTTGCGGTATATTCGTCATCATTTACCGAATTAAAAAGAATATCGACAGCACCTGAATATTTTCAGGATATTGCGATTTCTCCCGACGGGAAAAAGGTTGCAGCACTTTCTGCGACTACACTGCGCCTATCAGTGTATGACAGCACGACACTGCAGAAATTGTATGAAGCATCAACAGCAGGTCTGAATGCGATGTTATTTGCTGTCGCATGGTCTTTGCACGATCATCTTTTTGCTTCGGGCACTGCGTCGGTCGTATCGGGAAACACACCGATGCGTCTTATGCGGGTATGGTCACTTGGCGGAAAAGGTGCTTATCACGATATTGCGATCACAGGCGTGAGTACCAACGTGCAGAAAATGACCTCGGTTGGGAAGGGAGCAGTTGTTTTCGGCGGATTGCAGGCAGATATCGGGCTTATGTCCCACACGAATCCGTTGTGGTATCATACCTCAGCCGGCGCTGATTTTACGACGCATGATTGGAAACCCGGCATATTACGCGTGAATGATCATGGAACGGCGATCTCATTTACTGACAAAACGCGCGGCGATTTTTCATTTGATATCAGATCTCGCAGATTGTCGCTTCGAAAGTCAATATATCCCATTTATAAAGAACGGCAGGCGGGATTGTCAGTCTCTCAATGGTTTTCGTCATCGTGGGAAGACCGACGCACCAAACAACTCATGATCAACGGATATGCGGTGCCCGATCTCGGATATGACGAATGGTGTCGATCGTTAGATATTGCCGATGACGGGTCGGTTGCGGTCATTGGCGGAACATTCAGTGTGTTGTGTTACGGGAAAGACGGAACGCGCCGATGGAGTACTGCGATTCAGTCGATCGCATTGGATGTTAATATTTCATCAAACGGCAAATTGGTCGTGGGAGCATTTGCCGATGGGGTCTTGCGCTGGTTTCGCATGAGCGACGGACGGTTGCTTGCGTCATTATTTATGGATGTCACATCTCGACAATGGATCATGTGGACACCGGAAGGGTATTACGATTGTTCCGACCGCGGGGATGCACTTGTCGGCTGGCATATGAATAACGGCATAGATAAAAAAGCTGAATTTTTCGATGCGGCAAAATTTTTTGATCGTTTCTATCATCCCGAAGTGGTCGCCGCTTCAATTCAAGAGCAAAAAACCGATCATGATATTGCGATCGCACTGGGATTGAAAAGTTCGCAAAAATCTCTTGATGACGGTATCAAACAACCGCCGAAAGTGAGTTTTATCGCCCCCACAATTGATGTTGCGCACAATGAATCGCTTGAAGTGGAAGTCATGGCCGAGGATCAAGGCGGCGGTGTGGGCGAGATACGATTGTACCACAACGGGAAAATTGTTGCCGATGATGTGCGAAAGATCACGGTGAAGGAGGAGTCAAAGCAAGGGGTATCGCGAAAGAAGTTTACCGTGTTGTTGACGACCGGTGAAAACATACTCACTGCAACGGCATTGGCTCACGACCGATCTGAAAGTAATCCTGTCGAAAAAAAGGTCATGTATACCGGTGCGCAGAAAAACGCATCGCTGTATGCGCTCATTATTGGTATCAACACGTATAAGAACAGTAAGTATAATCTGAATTATGCCAAAGCGGATGCCGATGCGTACGCGGCATTATTACGCACACACGGGCAATCAATATTTGAAAAAGTTACCATTGAAGAGGTCTTTGATACTGACGCCACAAAAGAGAATATTCAGGCAAAGATCCATGCGATCGCCGGGGTGATCAAACCTGAGGATGTATTTGTGCTGTATTATGCAGGACATGGAGTGATGAGCGAGGTTATTCCCGGTGAGCAATCCTTATTTTTCTTAATTCCGACGGATGTTGTGAAGATGTATCTTGATACTGCGTCATTGTCGGTAAAAGCTATTTCTGCGGTGGAGCTCAAAGATTGGTGTGCATTGATAAAGGCACAGAAGCAGCTTATCATTTTTGATGCGTGCCAGAGCGGAGGCGCACTCACGCAATTTGCGTCACGCGGCGCGGCGGAAGAAAAAGCGATCGTGCAGCTCGCGCGAAGTTCCGGTGTCGTCGTGATGGCGTCTACCGGCACCGAGCAGTTTGCCGCGGAATTCACCCAACTCGGACACGGCGTGTTTACGTATGCGCTACTTGAAGGGTTGCAAGGGAAGGCAGACGGGGGCACGCGCGACGGCAAAATTACCGTTAAAGAGCTTGAAGCGTATATCAACGATCGTGTGCCGGAGCTTACCACGCAATATCGCGGGGAAGCGCAGTATCCGACGAGTTATTCGTCAGGGCAGGATTTCCCGATACTCACGACGGGGAAGTAAGCAATAGGTTCTGTTGAATCTGATTGACAATGATCGGATATGCGACGCTTGCGAGAAAGATAGAACGTCGGTCCGGCTTCATAGAAACCTCTGTATGACGTTCAGTGAGTAACGCGGATATTATTTGGTCATGTGAGTGTGCGTCGATGCGATTTCCCGTAGCCGGACGCGATAGTGTCGATATGTGCGGAATAACAACACATTTCAGGCGCAACAATTTTGTACACGCGCGTATATAACTTTATACAAGGAGGAATCTCATGAAACGTTATTTCGTGAATATCTGTGTAATGGTAGTTTTTATGTGCACTATCGTTTTAGGATTGAATGCAAGGCCGACCACGCTCAACCGTGATGAAATCCCTGTCGAATTCAAATGGAATTTTACTGATTTTTATCCGAATTGGGAAGCCTGGGAAAAAGATGTGCAAGAAATGTCCATTTTAATGAAAGAATACATCGGTTTAAAGGGGACATTGGGTAAAAGCCCTGAACATTTCTTGTATGCGTTCCAAGTTTCCGAAAAACTCGGTATAGTTGCCACCAAAGTTTTTCGTTATCCCGGATTACAAAGTGCCGTTGATGCCCGAAACCAGGAAGTAATGGCTCGATTACAGCAAGTAGGGTATATGTATAATCAGTTCGCGGCCGCTATGGCGTGGTATAATACCGAATTTTTGGCAATTCCTCAGGAGACCGTGAAAAAATGGCTTGCTGAAAGTAAAGAGCTTCAGCGTTATTCGCTTGAGATCGACGGAATGTATCGCAGTAGAAAATATGTTTTAGCCGAGCAGATAGAGGAAATACTGTCGTATTACTCACCGGTTATCGGTTCGCCTGCAACAATTCATGCAAAACTGACCACTGCCGATGTTCAATATCCTGAACTTACGTTATCGAACGGCGAAAAAATGACCCTTACCGAGGGGAATTACAGCAAAATAATGAAAGACGAAAAATTGACACAAGAAGATCGTAAGAATGCTTATTACAGTTTTATGGTGCTGTATAAAAGCAAAATTAATACGTTTGCCGCCATTTACAATGCGATTTGCCAAAACAATGCCGCCACGATGAGAGCCAGAAAATATGACTCGATTCTGCAAATGCAGTTGTATGGAAATGATATTCCCGTATCGGTGTATGAAAATTTGGTAAATGCGGCAAAATCTAATACCACGCAAATACAACGTTATATGGAGTTGAAAAAAAATCATATTCAAAAGCGTAAGAATCTTGCGGAATATATGCCTTATGACGGCGGATTGAGTCTCACGGATTTTACTCAAGAATATACCTATGAAGATGCGAAGAAACATGTCATTGCCGCTTCGGCATTTTTCGGTACGGATTATCAGAATAAATTAAAAAAAGCATTTGAGAACGGTTGGGTTGACGTATATGAAAATACCGGAAAATCAACCGGAGCGTTCAATGCGGGGGTTTTCGGGGTGCATCCGTTTATTTTAATGAATTATAATGACACTCAGGATAATATGTTTACGTTGTGTCATGAGATGGGGCATGCAATGCATAGTGTGTACGCGACCGAAAATCAACCGTATCAGACTCATTATCCGTCAATATTCGTGGCGGAAGTGGCGTCAACAATGAACGAACGTATTATGCTGGATTATCTGTTGAAAGAAACAAAAGATCCGAATGTACGCATCGCATTGTTACGTCAAGCTATAGGGAATATTATGAATACATTTTATTATCAAACCTTATTGGCCGACTTTGAGATGCAAGTGAATAAACTTGCAGAACAAGGACAACCGATAACAGCGGATATTTTAAACAATGTGATGAAAGAACTTGATACTACGTATTATGGTAACGTTATTCCCGATATTAAAGAGTTTGAAGGCATTTCATGGACAATGATCGATCATATTTATTCCCAACCGTTTTATGTGTATCAATACGCGACCAGCTTTGCCGCATCATCAAAATTGTATAAAGACATGACTACCGGTTCGAAAAAAAGCCGTGAAGCCGCAAAAGCGCGTTATTTGGACCTGTTAACATCAGGCGGGAATGACTATCCGATGGAGCTTTTGAATAAGGCAGGCGTCGATATGAACAAGCCTGAGGTTGTGCAGGCTGTCATTGATGATCTGAAAACTCTTGTCGATCTGATGGCAAAAGAACTGAAAAATCTCAAGTAAGAATCATTTTCTGCGTATTAAGGAGGTATGAGGTCTTTCTCATGCCTCTTTCTTATTTATTTGTCGATACATTTATGAAAAACAAAGCGGGAGATTCTTAAAAAAATGCACAACGAATTGTATAAGACCAGAAACGTGATCTCATACAAATGATTATCGTACGTAACGGAAAAAGTATTCAAACTGAGAAGTGATACAGAAATCAGTTAACGAATCATCCTCCTGAATAATTCATGAGGAAGCGGCAAAGAACGGAACGGTATTTTGATCTGACGATGGTGTCGCGTTTTTTTGGAACTGCAGTCTGCACGTAACAGAGTCGTTTGTGAGTATATTTTGTAACGAACAAATCCCTTTTGCTTGAAATTATTTTTTATTTCTGCTACTCTCTCTTTACCATATATACAAGGAGGAATGTGTGAATATTACTATATTGGGAAGCGGACGATGGGCCTCATGTTTAGCGTGGTATGCCCATACGATAGGACATTCGGTGTGTATGTGGGGGAGACCGGGCTCAAAATCGCTCACAGCGCTTAAAAACACTCATCAGAATGAATACCTAACCCTTGATTCTTCGATCAGATTCTCTGAATCGTTACATGACGCACTCTCTTTCAGTGATCATATTATAATTTCAATAAGTTCACAATATTTACGAGATCTTTGTCGAGATATCGCCCGTCATTCGACGCAGAATAAGACGTTTGTTCTCGCCATGAAAGGCGTCGAGAAAGGTACAGGATTACGCCTCTCTCAAATTGTTGATGACGAGATAACCAATACCCATACAACGGTCGTTTGGGTCGGTCCCGGACATGTACAGTCTTTTGTCAATATGATACCCAATTGTATGTTGATGTGCTCCCAATCGGAGGATATGACCAAACAGTGTATTGATATTTTTACCAGCGATCTTATTCGTCTGTATATAGGTGATGATCTGATTGGTATTGAAATCGGTGCGGCTGCAAAAAATGTCGTCGGAATAGCCGCAGGGATGCTTGATGGTTTTGGGTATACAAGTTTGAAGGGAGCTTTGATGGCACGCGGTTCACGAGAAGTATCACGACTTGTCATGGCGATGGGAGGAAATGAACGCACCGTGTACGGGCTGAGTCATATCGGTGATTATGAGGCGACGCTTTTTTCGCCGTATTCTCATAATAGAGCGTTCGGCGAGGCGTATGTACTTAAAAAACCGTTCTTAAAACTCGCCGAAGGTGTTTCAACTGCAGAATCACTTATGTTTTTGGCTAAAAAATATGGTGTCGATATGCCGATAACAGCAGCCGTGTTTGCGATTGTCAATCAGAGTGAAGAGCCGCAAAAAGTATTGAAGAACTTGTTTTTACGTGAGACAAAACATGAGTTTTGATAAATTATTGTAGTTAAGAGCAGGTCGGGCGGTTGGTCTCAAAAATATTTGTATAAATATCAAATTTCACCTTGCAAAAAAGACATGATATCTCTATAATCTGTCTGTGGAATCAATTATTGCCAGTCTTATTCTCCTAATATTTAAGTTTTCCTATGTTGGGCTTTTTGTATTTGTGACTTTTTTCTCATTTATTGCGGTTTCGGAAGAAATGGTTCTCTTTTCGACAGGGATTTTGTTTTCACAAGGGTATTTACATATTTTACCGGGAACGATCGTTGCGTATTTTGCTATATTAATGGGAGATGCATTTTGTTATCTTCTCGGGTGGTTGGTAAATCATTCCGTGAAACGGTTGGATTTTCTTAAAAAGTTTTTAAAGCCGAATGATTTACGCTACGGTGAACGTTGGTTCAATAAATACGGACAAATGTCGGTCCCTATTGCACGATTTATAGTCGGTGTTCGTTTTCAAACATTTGTATTTGCCGGTGTTATGGGGATGAGATTTAAAAAGTTTATTATGTACGATGCTCTTGCGAATATAATATTTACTCCGGCCGTGATCCTTATGGGTTATTTTTTTGGTGACAGAATCGTGGATAAGGTCATGAAGTATTTCGGTGGAGCATCATGGGTACTCGGAGTTACGATTTTTATGTTATTTTTGGGTTTTTTTATTTTTCAAATATGGTTCACCAAGCATAAAGAGCGAAAAAAACGTCAAGAGCGTATTCGTATCCGTCGGGAAAAGCGCGATTTATAATGACTTTCAATCTGTTCATACTCACAATTATGACCAACATTTCCCTCTGAGAGATATTTTTTATACTACCATTTTGTTATTAGTACCCATTCTTTTGGAAAGCTGAGACCTTATTCTTTTTAAAAGAGATAAATGGCACTTATGAATGGCGCTACGTTATTTTTGATTATTTCTCAATTCATGTTTCGATCATCTCTACAGTAAGTAAATACTTTTATTCATACTGAGAAGGATTCATTTTTAAGTATTGTACATAAGAAAACCGCAGCCTCAAAAGAGTCTGCGGTCACAGAATGGGTAAACGTAATTATTTTACTGATGCAACAAAACGAGAAAGACGTGATTTGTCGCGTGCTGCTTTGTTTTTATGAACAACGCCTTTGCATGCAACGGTATCAATGGTTTTGCAAAAATTAATAAACGCACTGTCGGCTTCTTCCTTGCTTTTTGCTGAAAGAACCAATTTTTTTGCATTTTTAATTTCAGTCTTGTATGAACGGTTGCGTAAACGAAGTTCAATATCCTTCTTCGAACGCTTTGTTTGCTGTTTAATATTAGGCATGTTTTCCTCCTTGTTTCTATCGCAAGGGGAAAATATCAGAAAGACGAGGGAGTGTCAAGCGGAAAGTACAATCAATCCGAAATAACTATCCTTTTTCGTATTCACATAGCAGTAGCGTGAAAAAAAGGTCGCACGACATGAAGCGATCATGCATTATTTTGCAACGCTTGCTCTGCCTCTTCACCTTTTTGCAGTAACCATCTCCCGAGGTTTTTGGCAACTTTTGGGGTCATACAGATCTTTGTCACGACCTCACGGATGACGTCTGCATCGAATTCATTGGACACCGATTTTTCATTACCGTAAATATTGTGTTCGATATGCTCGATCTCGAGTGCGACCGGTATGGACTTTCTATCAAAATAGAGGTTAACAACAAGCAATCCATCGTGGGTAAGTGCTCCGAATGCACCATTGACCGCATGGGTTGAGGGAAGATTCTCAAGATTGGTATACCGAATATTAAGTTTTTCCGGAATGTTCACACGAAGCCTCCTTGGTTGAAAAATATCATACGATGTGAGATTATAAATGTCAATATCATTTCTGAGAAAATAAACTGTAGCTCGCAAGGGAAAATGTCCCAAAAAGCAAGAAACATCAGGTCTTAT
>CAYRFE010000058.1:0-8307 GCA_964423645.1 uncultured bacterium
GTCGAAATGACAACGTAGAAAATGTAGCTCCCCCTCGCGGTTACGCGTTTCCCCCATTTTTGAATTTCACCACCCCGTTGCTTCGCGACACCCCTCCTTGCCAGGCGGGGAGTTTTAAAAAACGGCATTAAAAAATCAGCGTGAAACAATTCAATCTATGTCCCATAAAAACCATCAGGATGTCATTATCGGGCTTGACCCGATAATCCAGGAGTAATCTTAATTGCACCTAGATTTCCGTTGGAATTTATCCTCATGAAAACGGGGATGGGAATGACAAAATTCGGGGCGATATGGAATTGCCCCCTACGAGAACATCATAATCCTTTTAACGCTCACTACCCCGTCATCCTGCGGATGCCACCCCTTCAGTGTGAAGGGGAATTAAATCTGTGAATGAAAAAACACGGCCTTAAAAAATCGGCGTTTAGTAATTGCGTAGGGGGCGGATTTCATGTCCGCCCTTTTTTACAGCCTTGACCTTTTTGTTACTTTTTGTGGCAAGACAAAAAGTAAGGCATGATTTTATACGTTGTGCCCACCCCAAACCCCTCCCGTGAAAATCGGGAGGGGCTTACGTTTTGTATAGTGTGGGGACTTCGTCCCCACACCCCTTTATTATCTGAAGCCGAAGCAAGCTACGCAGTATTACATCGTGTGCCCACCCCATGCTTCGACAGAGGTTACACTGAGCGAAGCCGAAGTGCTCAGCACAAGCTCACCTTCCGTTGAATTCGGAAGGGGCTTACGTTTTGTATAGTCTGGGGACTTCGTCCCCACACCCCTTTATTATCTGAAGCCGAAGCAAGCTGCGCAGTATTACATCGTGTGGCCCTCCCCATGAAAATCGGGAGGCAGGCTCTGCCCCTATATAAAATCTCAATGAAGCGGTGCATAGTATCGGGCAGGGACAAGCCCTGCCCCTACGGTCCCCACACCCCTTTTTAGAAAATAAAGATACTTTGGAAATGTTGAATTTTGCAAAGGTATAGAATTGTACAAATTTCATCAAACGAGAAAAAACGAGAACGATCTATTCACCATGTTTGTGATGCATCAGAAAATAATAAATCAGACCAATAGATCTACAGTTGATTGTTTATAGGGAGCGAATGACTCCGTGCTTGTTTGATATTTTTCGGCTGTTTTTTGTTGTATCTCAGCAAACGCGATCGATTCCTTCGCGCGCGCCTGAGAGGCGACCGCATAATCTTGCCCGGACGGATCTCTGGGAGCCATAGCCGCACGTTCAACAATACGCATCTTCACGACCGTTGCATCGGGATTATCCGGGATCTCACTCACATCGATCCCTACTTCTCCGCCCACGGCATATTGTTTGCCATCTGGACCGGACTCATAACTGAAATTCGCAGGGGTGACATATTGCCCACCGGCAGATACATGTGCCATTTCATGTTCTCTGACTTCTTTATCACGTTGTTGAAGTTGACGAAGTAGTAATTGCTCTGCATCGCTCATGACCGTACCGTCAGATTTTTGGTATCGAATGTCGGAGGTATTCATTTCACTTTTTGCATCGATCGTAACCGTATCAGGGAGAATGGTTGAGAATGTCGAGGACGAGACCGCCGCGTCAGCTTTAGAACGACCGGTATCGGCATTGACGCCGTATATCGAATAGACGGTAAAATCTTTCGCTCCTGCTTCAAGTGTTCTCATACATTCAATCGGTCTTTACAGACCCCTCCAAATGAGTATACGTCCATAAAATCAATTGTAAAGCATAGCAACCTTATACGTCGCTATTCACATGCCCGAACTGATAGATACGGTGCGACAGCTTCATATACCGCGCGTGAAACGGTGATAGTCCCGATCTTAGGTTCACCGATCACAAGCGTATATCGAGCAACGAAAAATGTTCGTTTTTCAACTGCCACGAACGCATGCCACGGGATCAATAACGGCGGATGACTTAGTCTGATAATAAACGGAACAGACATACGCAATCCCATCGGACAGGCTTTTAAAATTACCGATGATTTATAATTAACTCCGTTCACGGCCATGTGAGAAAACGGCAACTTTTCACCGTCGATCGGATCGACAAAGGTAAAATAGCGTGCCAACGGACGCCACGCAATAAATCCTACCACTGATGTGATACCGAAGTATACTCCGGTAAACACAATCAATGATGCGATAAACGCGACCGATTCACTCATCGAGAGGATCTCAGCTCCCACATAGTGATCGCCGCGGCCACAGACACATTATATGACTCAAAATCAGGTATTTGTGGAATGGTCAGCGTAAGATCGGCGTGTTTTGTGTAAATTTCACGCACACCCGCTCCTTCTCCACCCAATACGCAAATAACAGGTTTCGGAACGGCATCCTTTTTTTCACCGAGCGTCACGGTACCGTTCATATCAACAACAGCGATCCAATACCCCATTTTCTTCATTTCTTTCAACGTGTTTGCGGGATTTTTTATACCGATAATAGGAACAACCGATGCATACCCTGCCGATGCGGTAAACACACCGGGAGTAACCGGGCATGTTCTGTCGTGAGCAAGAATGATCCCGTCGATACCCATTCCGTATGCGGTACGAATGATACTTCCCAAATTATGGGGATCCTGCAGACCGTCCAATAAGATATATACTGCGTTGTCATGTCGTTTCTCGGAAAGATAGGACAATTGATGAAGTTTTATCTCATGAATATCAGCGGCAATACCCTGATGTTTACGATCTTTGATCAACACATCAAACCGATCTTTTTCAATGATCTCGGGTTTGAAAGGCTTTACTGCCGTGACATAATCTTTTTGCGCATCGGAACGAACAAATACTTTTTTAACCAGGTCAGGACGCTTTGAAATTGTCTCAAGAACCACATTTTTCCCATAAATAATCATATTTTCACCTCGAAAACAGTATAGAACGAAAAACCGCCGTGGTCAACACAGTTTTCGCGTAGAATCGCGTGAAAAAGGGTTTATGACGGCAATAATGGTGCTCGGGCACTATTTTTTCAGCATAACACGCTCACGTGTATATTATGATCATACATAAACCCGGCGATACAGCGGTAATTCTATTCGCAGACTTGAGCTGAGCGTAGCCGAAGCACTCAGTATAAACTCTATCGAAGCAGTAAACGCAGATGAGCACAGATTATCAATTCCTCTTTTGTATTCTTCTCCCCTCTTACGCTAAGAGGGGGAAGTGTAATCACGGGGGGGAGTTGTGTAAACAGAGTATTGAGCCGAAAAAGTAACTTTTTTGTCAATAGTATAGTAATGTGAACTCCCCCTAACCCCCTCTTTGGCAAAGAGGGGGAATTATAACATTGTCATTTCGACAAACGTAATCGTGAGGAGAAATCTTGTTATTCGGATAGCAAGATCTCTCACGCAGTAGGTTCGAGATGACAACCTTTTTTATCCGCGGATTGACGCAGATGAGCGCAGATTTAATTCCCCTTCACACTGAAGGGGTGGCATCCGCAGGATGACGGGGTAGTAAAATCATGCCTTACTTTTTGGCTTAACACAAAAAGTAACAAAAAAGTCAAGGCTGTAAAAAATCATCTATAATTCTGCGTATTATCCCTACACCACATAAACTCGCTGCGCTCAAACAGTATGTGCTGCTTCACGGAAAAATACTTGATTTACTACACGCTGATTTTTTAAGGCCGCTTGTTGATTTCATAGAATTCATTCCCCTTCACACTGAAGGGGTGGCATCCGCAGGATGACGGGGTAGTACGCGTTAAATGACTTGTCCACTGTGTCATTATCGGGCTTGACCCGATAATCCAGGAGAATTCGGGGATTAATCTGGATTCCCGTTTTCACGGGAATGACACTACAATTAAAATATGTCATTTCGACAAAAATAATTGTAAGGAGAAATCCTGTTATTCGTAGATATTTCCTCCTCATAATGAAATAAGAGGGGGCTGGGGGAGCTTAAAGGGTTTTTTTGTCATTTCGACAAACGTAATCGTAAGGAGAAATCCTGCTATTTTGTTATTGTGAAATTCTTCCCCCCTCTTAAGCTAAGAGGGGGAAGTGTAATCACGGGGGAGTTGTGTAAACAGAGTATTGAGCCGAAAAAGTAACTTTTTGTCAATAGTATAGTAATGTGAACTCCCCCTAACCCCCTCTTACGCTAAGAGGGGGAATAACTGCATCGGAAACCCACGGACTCGGCATGCCATCTCCCAATGAAACTATCGCTTTTTTTAACTCCCCGCCTGTCAAGGAGGGGTGGCGCGAAGCGACTGGGTGGTGCAATTGAAACACGTATCCTCATCGTAAGGGCGATCCATGAATCGCCCTTACAAGTAATACGAATAATTAAAGAATTGAATTATTTTGAACCGGTAGCAGATGCATCACGCACACAGCGTATCGAATAGCTCCACAGCGGATCGCCGACATTGATGTTCAAGGCATTTCGCATAAAACCCAGGTCAATATTTATAAAACTTCCCTTGATCTTCGGTGACGGTGTGGATGTCCAGAAAAAGGTATATTTCCCCTGATTGGAAAACGAAGGTTTGCTGTCGCGGCTACCCGACGGTAATATCGTGAAACCGCTCGAATTGGTGCGGGGAGAATTGCTCTTACGCCAGAAGGTGTCGGTTGCATCTTTCAAGGCACTACCTGCTTCTTTTGTCCCGCCGAATGCATCGGCAAGCGCTTTCCATTCCGCTTCCGTGGGAATACGCCATCCTTGAGGGCAGATCTTTGTTTGATCACCCGACAAAGCCGAACCCGGATATAATTTTCCGTATACTTTATTGACGGGAGCATTGTCGTAGTACCATGAGTTGCCCTGCAAATCGTAATCAAGATTCTGCGCAAACCATTCCTTACCGCCGACAGTGATCGTCCAATAGATCTTGTAATCACGGGTATCGACAAACGAATTATATTTCACGGCGGGATTGAGCTTGATAGGCAATGTGGAAAAAGAGAACACCTTCGATGAGCGTACTTCTTTGCCGTCTTTTTTCTCCACAACCTTCCAGTAATAGGTGCTATTGAGTGCGAGCACGACAGGCTTTTCTTCAACAACTTTGAGATCGGCCTTATACAGCTTGGGCGTTGACGATGTGCCGAGATACAAGTCGAATACCGAACCTTCGACACCCGACCATTTGATGATGCCTACGTTGACATCTTTGGCGCCGTCGGCAGGTTGCACTGCCGTGATCTCTTTTTGAGCATACAGATGCATCGCCGCAAATGCTACGGCAAGCAGCATGAAACACGTTACTTTTTTCATATCAACCATCCTTACGTTGTGTTACTTCCAACCCATGTCGTGATAGTATTGCATGAACACGGGAAAATCGCAAGGGAGAAATAACGGGATTATCGGAAAGAAAACCGCCATCGGTTAATACTTCATTTTGTATAGTTCAAGACCTTTACCAAACTACTATTTTTACTTTGTGCTCACATTTTCCTCATCATGCGCCCATTGTGAGGGGTTTTCTGTTATATACAATCTGATACGTAGCAAGTCTTCATCATCGCGAATGATTCGATCGTAAAAACGGGATTGCCACACAGGAATACCACGTGTATCACGTATATCATTAATGCGACGTGCCGAAAATGTTTTCAACGCACGCACAATTTCAAACAATCCCGTTTTTTTTCCCGTAGAGACGGGTTTATAACCCGTCTGGTTACCCATCTGAATCCCCGTCTGATTATCTGCATCTATTTCGGAGACGGGTTTGAAACCCGTCTCTACATAATTCACCCATGTAAATCCCACACATATATACCCCTTATTCGTTTTCACCCTTTTCCGTCAATTCATTCTTGCTTTTGCGCTCTAATGTTTTCAGTTGCTCCAGATAATTTTTTTCTACATCACTTAATGTTTTTTGCTGATACTTCTTGTATTCGGCAGTAGCCTTTTCAATAGCCGTTTCATGACTTATAGAACCGCCACCCTGTAATAATTTTTCACCGCTCATGGTTAAAATCTTATCCAAATGTTCAGCCCAATCTTTCATAGTCATGGCATGTTCCCGCTCGGCTTGTCTTTCTGCAAAGTCCAAATATCCTGATACTAATTGCCCAAGCGAACGAAGCTCTTTGTCGTTTAAATAATTTTTTGCGACAACAACATCTTTCAAGTAAGGACGACTCCCCGAAAACGACAATAGTCCCATAAATTCTTTTTCTGCATCGGCACGATCATAAATAACTTCAGCTGCCGTGTGTCCGTGAACTGCATAATGAATTTTATTTTGCACTTTTTTAAAAAATTCAATAGAAACATCCGCTTTAGGATCGTAATCAATACTCGTCGAATATATATCCAAAATTTGACGATAAAACACTTTTTCTGATGCTCGAATATCTCGAATGCGTTGTAACAATTCTTTCCAATAACCACCGCCTCCCAAATTTTTCAGGCGTTCATCATCCATGGTAAAGCCTTTTCGGATATACTCATTCAGTCGTTTGGTTGCCCAAATACGAAACTGTGTACCACGTAATGATTTTACACGATACCCGACAGAAATGATCACATTCAAACTATAATATTTTACCGGTTTATCGGAATTTGCAATGTGCAAAAATTGCACATTGCTTTTTTCTTCTAATTCTCCTTCTGAAAATATATTCGCGATATGCTTTACAATTACGCTCCTGTCTCTTTCAAACAATGTAGCCATGTCAGCTTGCGAAAGCCACACGGTATCATCTTCAAAACGAACATCCACAGAGATCTTACCGTCTTCGGTTTTGAATAAGATAAATGGTGACGGATCATTATTCATCTCTACCTCCTGTTGTTTGTGTATAGGTACTCATTCTTCTTTCACGCTCACATTTTCCTCATCATGCGCCCATTGTGAGGGGTTTTCTGTTATATACAATCTGATACGTAGCAAGTCTTCATCATCGCGAATGATTCGATCGTAAAAACGGGATTGCCACACAGGAATACCACGTGTATCACGTATATCATTAATGCGACGTGCCGAAAATGTTTTCAACGCACGCACAATTTCAAACAATCCCGTTTTTTTCCCCGTAGAGACGGGTTTATAACCCGTCTGGTTATCCGTCTGTAATTCCGCATCCCCCGTAGAGACGGGTTTATAACCCGTCTGGTTGTCCGTCTAAATCCCCGTCTGATTACCTGTATCTATTTCAGAGACGGGTTTGAAACCCGTCTCTACCGAATACGCGTACACGGTTTACGCACTCTTCTCCGCATACAAATACCCTTGGAACGACACAAACGTATCGCGTATCTTTTCCACTCCGCCAAGCATTTCCGCTGCATCGCTTATCGATTGATACTTTAATTCGAGAAGCATAGGCAATTTTTCCTGATCGAGTTCTTCGACGCCGGTCTCAATATATTTCGACAGCACAAATTCAAGAAATTCTTTCTGATGGCTATCCAGATCATTGAATATTTCCGTCTGCGCTTGTGCAACACGCAATTCACGGGTAATTGGATTGAGCGCAAATGCAATATATTCAAGCACATCAAAGAGATCGCTTTTTTCTGCATTGATCAATTTTTGAAGCATACTCAGTTCGTCTTTGCCGTAACCGGCTTCCGCCAACCGCTCAAGTAATGCCCTGCGGGTAACAGGATTCGACCATATGGTACGCAATTCTTTTTCGTCTTTGAAAAAGCCGGGCAAATCGCCGAATAAATTATTTAAAAATTCCTCTGCGGAAATCGGTTTCCCGTCTGCGCTCCAGAACGATGTGGCGATCATGTGCTGAATCTCTCGCTCTTTACCGTCACGTAGTTTTATTTTCAATTTTTTCGGTCTTTCGACAGGTTCATCGCCCGGGTCGCCGCTATACGGAGGAGCAGGCTCGCCTGTCGTGCCCTTTTTCTGCTCTCCTTCGCTCGGGTCAATCGGCTCTCCATCCCATTCGGGATCGGCAAAATGCTTATATGCGTCGACAAAGTCATACAGCGTAAAAAACTCTTTCCCGTCAAAAAGCCGCGTGCCACGCCCGATGATCTGCTTGAACTCGATCATTGAATTCACGGGGCGCATTAATACAATATTGCGGATATTACGGGCATCCACGCCGGTCGATAATTTTTGAGATGTGGTAAGAATCGTCGGGATCGTTTTTTCATTATCCTGAAAATCCCGCAGATATTGCTCGCCAAGTGCACCGTCATTTGCGGTAACACGCACACAATAGAGCGAATCTTTGCTTTTTTTGTATTGATTCACCAGGTCGCGCACAGCAAGAGCATGATCCTGCGTTGCGCAGAATATGATCGTCTTTTCCCGTTGATCTATCTCATTCAG
>CAYRFE010000058.1:8407-9542 GCA_964423645.1 uncultured bacterium
CTCTCGTCATTTGCGCCGCCGCGGTGACATTCGTCTATAACAATAAAATCAAAGAAATCAGGCGGATAGTCACCAAAATACGGCGAAGGAGCACCCTGGGCATCTTTCCCACTCATGAACGTTTGAAAAATCGTAAAAAATACCGTCGCATTGGTGGGAACTTTGCCTTTTTTCCTTATTTCTGCCGGGGTTATACGCGCAAGGGCATCTTCAGAAAATGCGGAAAAATCATTAAACGCCTGTCCTGCAAGGATATTCCTGTCAGCCAAGAAAAGGATACGCGGCCTGCGTCCGCCGTCGCGTGCAAGATTCCAACGCGCATGATACAATTTCCATGCGATTTGAAAAGCGATGAACGTCTTCCCTGTACCGGTGGCAAGTGTAAGCAGAATTCTTTGCTTTCCTTCTGCGATGACTTCCATCGTATTATTAACGGCAATTTCCTGATAATAGCGCATTGGCTTCGAGCCGCCAACATCCTCATACGGAATACTGTTGAACGCATCGTGCCATGTGTTGCGGTCGGAAAAGACACGGTTCCACAATTCATCGGGTGTCGGGAATCGCGACACGATGTTTTCCTCGCCTGTAGACATGCAGATTTGATATATTTCTTTACCGTTTGTTGAATAGGTATAATCGAGACAGAGAATACCGGCATAATGCTTCGCCTGCGCAACGCCTTCGCCGAGTTCGCATTCATCGCTTTTGGCTTCGATTACCGCTAACTTACGACCTTTGTACACCAATACATAATCGGCGATCAACGGTTTCGCCCGTCCGCCGCCTGTCTGTATTCTGCCTGCGGTGATCTTGTATTCACGAAGGATCTTTGTGCCTTCGGCAACGCCCCAACCGGCATCGCGTAATTTCGGATCGATCAATTCGGCTCTGGTTTCGGCTTCATTCATTGGCGCACCTCGCGGTTTTCATCGTCTTTTTCCCAATTCACGGGATTTTCGGCGATATAATATCTGATACGGGACAATTCATCATCGTCGCGGATAATGCGGTCGTGAAAACGGGGTTGCCAGACCGGCATGCCCGATGTATTTCGCAAATCATTGATCCGCCGTGCCGAAAACGTTTTAAACGCACGCACAAATTCAAACAATCCCGGTTTTTTCGTATTAAT
>CAYRFE010000059.1:0-9417 GCA_964423645.1 uncultured bacterium
GACGGGGTGGTGAAATCATCGTATGTATGATGTAAGGGCGAGGTCGCCTCGCCCCAAAGAAGCAACAATCAAAAAATCATGTATCACGTAGGGGCACGGCATGTCGTGTCCCAATAAAAATCTTGCATCGAGAGATTGCGTTGTATGAAAGGGTTTGCCCATTCTCGATTGTCTTGAAACAAAAATGCTTGTTTTGTGTCATTCCCGTGAAAACGGGAATCTAGAAGTATTATTGAGTAACACCGGATTATCGGGTCAAGCCCGATAATGACACATTGAGGAAACAACATAAATTGTTTCACGCTGATTTTGAATGTCTCATTATTTAATATCACATGTTTATAGTAAGGCGAAATATTCTCACATATTCCCGCCGAAAACTATTGCCAAATCCGCGTTTTCGTATACAATCCCAACGGATAGAACGGGTGTATTCAACAACACCCTTAATCATAAGGAGGATAGCATGCTTTTGATCGGCGAACGTCCTTTAACACTACAGGATGTATGGAAAGTCGCGGTAGAGCGCGAAGAAGTGAGATTAAGTGACACCGCACGCGAACAGATCAATGTATCCCGTGCACGTGTTGACGCGATACTGAATGATAATAAAGTCGTGTATGGTATCAATACGGGATTCGGTGAATTTTCTCGTGTGACCATATCGCGTGAACAGCTGAAAACATTACAACGTAATCTTATCATATCGCATGCCGTGGGCGTGGGCGATGATCTGCCTGCTGATGTGGTGCGTGCGATCATGTTGTTGCGTGTCAATAATATAGCGTTAGGTTATTCGGGTGCAACACTGCATGCAGTGGAAACACTATGTGCAATGATCAATAAAGGCGTGCACCCGTGTGTGCCCGAAAAAGGATCGGTAGGAGCCAGCGGAGATCTTGCGCCACTTGCCCATGTGGTACTGACGATGATGGGTGAAGGGAAAGCCGAATGGAACGGCGAGATCATGAGTAGTGCCGATGCGATGAAAAAAGCGGGCATATCGGTTCATGAACTTGATGCAAAAGAAGGCCTTGCGCTTATTAACGGTACGCAAGTGATGACTGCGATCGGATGTTTGGCGCTCTATAGAGCGATGCGTCTTTCAAAGATTGCCGACATCACGGGAGCGACAACACTAGAAGCATTAAAGGGCACCGACCGTGCGTTTGATGAACGGGTGCATTTACTCCGCCCTCATATGGGGCAGATCAACGCCGCATCAAATCTGCGTAAACTTCTTGCAGGCAGTGAAATTCTTCCGTCTCATCGCAATTGCAGCGAAGTACAGGATGCATATTCTTTGCGTTGTATGCCGCAAGTGCACGGAGCGACCAAAGATGCGCTTCGCTATGTGAAAAACGTGCTTGAAACGGAGATCAACAGTGTGACCGATAATCCGTTGATCTTTGAAGGCGAAGGTATTTCGGGCGGTAATTTTCATGGCCAGCCTGTCGCGATCGCGATGGATTTTATGAAAGTGGCAGTCGCCGAACTCGGTAATATTTCCGAACGCCGTACCGAACGACTCGTTAATCCCAATTACAGTAATAATCTTCCTGCATTTCTCATAGAAGAAGGCGGTGTCAACTCAGGGTGGATGATCCCGCAATATGTCGCCGCAGCACTTGTGTCTGAAAATAAAGTGCTCGCACACCCCGCATCAGTGGATTCGATCCCTACTTCAGCAGGCAAGGAAGACCATGTGAGCATGGGCACGATCGCCGCACGTCAATGTGCGCAAATTGTTGATAATGTGTATCATGTGCTTGCCATTGAATTGATCGCGGCGGTACAGGGCGTAGAATTTCGCAGACCGTTGAAAGCGGGCAGTGCCGTTGAAAAGGCGTGTGAACTTGTGCGTACAAAGGCGTCGCATATTGATAAAGACCGTTGGTTCAAAATAGATATTGACGCAGTATATGGATTGCTGCAAGAAAATGCGTTTACCGACGCAGTCGAAGCTGTCGCGGGCACGCTTGAAGTGTAAGGAGGTTGAATCGCATGATGACCAATGAAACCGTTCAACACGCAATGCAAATACGACTTGATGCACTATTTCCTATATTACCCGAAATGCCGGTATTTGCCGAAGGAATTCGCCGTGCACCGAAACGCGACGTCGCACTCACGCCGGCTGAAGTAGAGCTCGCGTTGAAAAATGCGTTGCGCTATATTCCCGCGCAATGGCACGATATGCTTATTCCTGAGTTTCTCGAAGAGCTTGCAGTGAAGGGAAGAATTTACGGGTATCGTTTTCGTCCTGCGGGCAATATTGTCGCAAAATCGATTTTTGACTATGAGAGCGCCTGTACCGAAGGAAAAGCGTTTCAGGTCATGATCGACAACAATCTTGATTTCGCCATCGCATTATATCCGTACGAACTTGTCACGTACGGTGAAACAGGACAAGTGTGCCAGAACTGGATGCAATATCATCTTATAAAAGAATATTTAAAAATATTGAAGGCTGATCAAACATTGGTGATCGAAAGCGGACATCCTGTGGGCATTTTCACCACAAAACCCGATGCCCCTCGTGTTATTATCACCAACGGACTTATGATCGGCATGTTTGATACGCAGGAGCATTTCAATCGTGCGGCAGCGCTCGGTGTCGCCAATTACGGGCAAATGACCGCAGGCGGATGGATGTATATCGGACCGCAAGGCATTGTACACGGCACGTATAATACGATCCTTATTGCCGGTCGCATGAAACTCGGCGTATCCGGTGACGGTGATCTTCGCGGGAAACTTTTTGTTACGTCCGGTCTTGGCGGTATGAGCGGTGCGCAGCCGAAAGCAATAGAAATAGCCAATGGCGTAGGTATTATTGCCGAAGTGGATTATTCCCGTATAGAGACACGTCATTCTCAGGGATGGGTGACCAAAATTGCCGAAACACCTGAAAAGGCGTTTGCATTGGCAGAAGAATACTGTGCGAAAAAAGAAGCCTGTTCCATCGCGTATCACGGAAATATTGTCGATCTGCTTGAATATGCGGTACGGGCGAATAAACACATAGATCTGCTTTCCGACCAAACATCGTGTCATGCGGCGTATGACGGCGGGTATTGCCCGCAGGGAATCACCTTTGAAGAGCGTACGAAGTTGTTGGGTAGTGATAAAGCGAAATTCAAGAAACTCGTAGATGAAAGTCTGAAGCGTCATTATGAGTATATTAAACAACTGGTCGCACGCGGAGTGTATTTCTTTGATTATGGCAACTCATTCATGAAAGCGATCTTTGATGCCGGTGTGCAGGAAATATCAAAGAACGGCATTGATGAGCGTGACGGATTCATATGGCCGAGCTACGTTGAGGACATTCTCGGGCCTGAGTTGTTTGACTATGGCTACGGACCGTTCCGTTGGGTATGTTTGTCCGGAAAAGAAGAAGACCTGATCAAGACCGATGCGGCGGCGGCGGCGTGTATCGACGAACACCGACGGTATCAAGATCGTGATAATAAAGTGTGGGTGCGTGACGCAATGAAGAATAAGTTGGTAGTCGGCACAAAAGCGCGCATTTTGTATCAGGATGCATTCGGCCGCTTGAAAATCGCCTTGAAATTTAACGATATGGTACGTAAGGGCGAGATCGGTCCGGTCATGCTCGGGCGTGATCACCATGATACCGGCGGCACGGATTCTCCGTTCCGCGAGACCTCAAATATAAAAGACGGTTCCAATATAATGGCAGAAATGGCGACCCAGTGTTTTGCGGGAAATGCCGCGCGGGGCATGAGTCTTATTGCGCTCCATAACGGCGGCGGTGTCGGGATAGGCAAATCCATCAACGGCGGGTTCGGAATGGTGCTCGACGGAAGCGAACGTGTTGACCGTATCCTTGAAACGGCAATGCCGTGGGATGTTATGGTGGGCGTATCGCGTCGTTCTTGGGCGCGTAACGAACACTCGATCGAGACATGTGTGGAATACAATACCGTGCGTGCAGGTAAAGATCATCTGACTCTGCCGTATGTAGTCGATCAGAAACTTATTGAGAAGTATTTGAAAAACAGTGCGCGTATCGCAGGCGAGAAATGATCATGTGACGGCGGGGTGAAAAGCCCCGCTTTTGAATCAAAAAAACCTTGTGTAGTTGTTTTTTACACATTGTTCTTGTTAATACTTTTGTTTCTATACACCAGGTCGTGTCGTGCGTCAAATCCTATTGATGTCCAAAACTCATTACCGATCGCATTATTTTCAAACACGACCAATGCGACCTTGTTGATACCTTCATTTCTCAGTGCACTCAGCGCGGTGTCAACCAATCGTGTGCCGATCCCTTGTCCGCGACAGCTCACATCAACCGCGGCGTGATAGATATAGCCGCGTCGTCCGTCGTGTCCGCTCAAGATAACACCGATGATTGTTCCATTGTTGCATGCGACAAAATTGGTCGTTGGGTTGCGTGCCAGAAATTTTGTGATACCTTCTTTTGAATCATCAAGCGACCGTAAACCCATTCCTGTTGTTTGTGTCCATAATTGGTACACACTCTCATAATCAGCGAGTTGCATTTCGCGTATAGTCATAGTTGGCATCTCTTTCCCAAAATTATAGTGAGAATAGTTATTCCTTTTGTTTTGCCGCCATGAAATAAAAAATAGTTACGATCAGAATCCCGATACATGCCGAGAGCAATTGACTTGTCGTACCCGTAACGATATTCGGGAAGAACAAATCGAGATCGATAATATCGAAAAAATTGAAACGGCGTATCTCTGTGTTGATTATCGAATAAATAGTGACGATTATCATATGCACAACGCCTGAAAAAAGAACAAGATTTTTTAACGCAGTGAGCAAATTTTTTTTATTCATTGATAGTATCCTCCGATAAATTATGAGCGTATTGTCTGTCACCCGCAAATGGTAACAGTCTGCTTAGAATATGTCAATGTGATTATACGCGAAAAATCATAGTAAGCACGTAATGAACAGGAAAAAGCTGATTAAAAAAAACATGCATTGTGCGCTTGAATACGACAATCTCGGGGACTACCCAAACAAGCCGATACATCATTTGATTGAGTAGTCCGATATAATTGCCGTCGCGTCGTGCTATTTATGCAAAAACTTATACATTGCACCGGCAGTTATTGCACCCACTATCGGTATTACAATGAATAACCATAATTGCGAAAGTGCCCAATCGCCGACGAATAGAGCTTGGCTGATACTTCGAGCCGGATTGACAGATGTATTGGTGACGGGGATGCTGATCAAATGAATCAATGTTAAGGAAAATCCGATCGTGAGTCCTGCAAATCCTTTAGGTGCTTTTTCATCAGTTGCACCTAAGATGATAAGTATGAACATAAAAGTCATCACGAATTCGGTTATTAATGCGGCTAATAAACTATAACCACCCGGAGAATTATCACCGTATCCGTTTGCGGCGAAATTACCTATATCAGAGCCGTTACCGATAGTGATGAAGTATAAAACACCTGCCGCGGCAATTGCTCCCAGTATTTGCGAAATAACATAAGGAATAATCGTCTTGCCTTTTACTCGACCTCCTGCCCAAAGACCAATCGTAACGGCAGGATTCAAGTGTGCCCCTGAAATGTGTCCCAGTGAATAGGCTATTGTCACCACAGTTAAGCCAAATGCAAGTGAAACTCCCAGTAGTCCGATTCCAACATCCGGAAATCCTGCCGCAAGAACAGCACTCCCGCACCCGCCGAGAACCAGCCAAAACGTACCAATGAATTCAGCGACATTCTTTTTCATGTGTTCCTCCATTCATTTATTTTAAAGTTACCTCTACATTCATACCCATCGAAAATGTTATCACTCATACACAGTACTATACTTTCAAATTGCTGTCAAATACATTTATGAGAAATTATTGCCGACTGTTCATGACGTTTTTGAGGGTAGTATGTGTGATTTTGAATTATGCTTCGTTCGCTACATACCAAAATGAGACATTGGGACAAAATGCAGTTTTTATGTTCGCGTACTCACATGATCCTACGTAATAATCGGGAGGATGGTATTCGATGTCACTGAATCAAAAACAATCATTGTACACACAATCAATTACTGCGAATATTTGTAAATGAGGAAAGATTATTTTTGACTTTATAAAAATAGATTGTACGGTATATTTGATTGAGCGCCTTGAATACACTGGATCAGATGATCCAAAGTGATGCGATGGTATGTGCCGGTGAACATCGTGAACTGCATGTAAGTGAGTATTCCACTATCGTCGTGTCAATAAAGAAAAACTTGAGGTGTATTCTTCAAAACAAACTCATTATACCGCAAGTCAAAGTCTATTGTTGGATGTCGGTATGGTGTGCGCCGATTCATTCTGTCGTATGCAGATATTTAGACCTTTGCAAAATTCATAATTATCAAATTTTCTTTTTCTCTAAAAAGGGCTGTGGGGACGAAGTCCCCACAATATTAGAAATGAAAGCCCCTCCCGATTTTTCACGGGAGGGGTTTGGGGTGGGCACAAATTCAAAAAAATGGCAGTTTTGCAAAGGTCTTATATTAGATAAATCGACAAAGAAAAAAGTCAAAAATGTTAAAATAGCACGCAATTTCGGGAACAATCACACAAGTCACCGATTATTTTTTAAGGTGTGCAAATGCGATAATATTATTATCGAAGTCGGCGCAGTATGCCGCATAGTCACCCCAATTACGTAGTTTTCCTGCACTGAGCGGTCGTGCCCCGAGAGAGATCGCACGTTCATAGAAAATGTCCGGATCATCGACATACAGATACAATTCGCATCGAGGTGCATCGTGAAGAGAGTCCGGAGTGATAACTGCGCCTTCGAGAATGGAAACAATGTTTTTTGCGGGCATCAATCCAAGAAAAGTATTATCAGATAAGGGGATCTCGGTCATTCCGGTAACATCCAGTGACGGTTTTGTGAGAAGCAGGTCTGTATAAAAACGTTGCGAGCGCGTTTGATCGGCAGTATAGAGGATAAAGAGAATTTTTTTTGAGGCTGACATTATAATTCTTTCTGATGCTTCGGGTGATGTTTCTCAAGACATTCCGGACAAATGCTGTGACTGAATTCCGCGCCGGTATGTTTACTGATATATGCCTCAACTTGGTCCCAGTAGCCTTGGTCGGAGCGAATCTTTTTGCAATAACTGCAAATAGGAATAATGCCTTGCAATGTTTTTATATGATCAAGAGCGTTTTTAAGTGATGTGTTTTGCTCCAGTAATGCTTCTTCAATAATGCGCCGTTGATTTATATTGAAGTTGACGCCTATAAAACGGGTTACTTCACCTTTTTCATTTCGTTCTACGACTTTGCCGTAATTTCCTATCCAACACCATGAACCGTCTTTTGCACGTGTACGCATTTCGGCTTGATAACAATCTGTTTTGCCTTCGAAGTGTTCTTGAATTAATATCATAGCTTGCGCAAGGTCGTCAGGGTGGATGAATGTAAATAAGTCGTTAAGTGTCTGAGGAATTTCGTGTGCTTCATAACCGAGGCTTTTGAAGACGCGACTATTTGAGTTGTGGGTTTCCCCCGTTGCAAAGTTGTTTTCCCATACATCAAAGCCGGCGGCTTCAAGTGCGTCGTATGTTCGTTTATATTCCGATAGTTGTGCTTCGAGATCGGCGATCTTTTGCTTTAAAAAATGTAGTTCATCCATCGTACCTTCCTCAATAGTATATCAATTATTTTTATACTCCAGTTATTGATTTTAGACTCTTAACTCAGATATGTCAAGCCTAAGTAAGATGCACTGTAATAGTTTTGACATTATTATAGCTTGATTGTGGTTGTAAAAAGGTTTATCATATATCAAATTCAAGGGGGAACAAGATGGTTAAAAAGGGGTTGCTTTTTATAATTATTACCGGTTTAGTAATTGGTTTTTCTATGTTGTCGGTCACATTGTGGGGCGGTAAGTCTGAAGAAGTTGTTTTTAAAGAAAATATTATTATTTCCGGAACAATGACCATTCAGGAATTCGGTGAAAAAAATGCGTTATCACGACCGGTATTAAAAGAAATATTTGGTCTTCAGGACTCATCAGAATTAAATAAAACACTATCACTGTATGGAAGTGATGAAGAAGTAAAACTTTTTGTAGATAAAAAACTTGCCCTGATGAGCGAGGGTGAAAGTAAAAACTGGCTGAAGATCCCTTTGAAATTCGGGTTATGGTTGTTTTTTGTGTTTGGAATATTTTTATATTTCAGAAAACATCGAATGACTGATAAGATACGAATTATTTTGTTGGCAGTGTCGGTTGTGATTTTTGGTATTGTCTTGGGTTCTGACCCCGGCCCGATGGGGACGGTGAAGGATGCAGTGGTATTATATGGCGCGAAAAAAGTTGTATTTTTCCCGAGAATGGTTGCCTTGACTGTTTTTTTATTTATGGTGTTTATTGTTAATAAATTTATATGTGCCTGGGGATGTCAGGTAGGAGTGTTACAAGATTTGCTGTACAGAATCACAAAGAGTAATAAATTCAACATTCAAAAGATGTCTTTTAAAATACCATTTGCAGTGACGAACAGTATTCGTGTACTCTTTTTTGTGAGTATGGTAGGTGTGGCATTTTTATGGGCAATAGATCTGATAGGCTTTATAGATCCGTTTAAGATTTTTCATCCGACCGTATTGTCGTGGGCCAGTATAGCCTTTATCGCAGGTATTCTTTTTATGAGTATGTTTGTGTATAGGCCGTGGTGTCATTTGTTTTGCCCATTCGGACTTATCGGATGGTTGGTCGAGAAAGTAAGTGTGGTAAAGATATCGGTTAATTATGAAAAATGTATCGCGTGCAATAAATGCGTGGAAGCATGTCCATCAACGGTCATGGAAGCAATACTAAAGAATGAGAAAAAAACAATTCCTGATTGTTTCGCGTGTTATTCATGCCGCGAGGTGTGTCCGGTGGGAGCAATTGATTTTTCTGCAAAAAAGAGGAGTATTCCGCCGAATGGGTTTTTTAATAAAAAGAGATAAATTCATTTTTGTAGTTTCATTCTCATAGAATGTTTTTGGGGGGGCTGGACATAGTACTGAAATGAGAAAAATATCTCTTCTCATGATATGTCGGCCTATCGATAAAATGAGGTATAATTGAATTTAAGATCGCATTTTATTGATATAAAACAGGATATTATTATGGTGTCGGTTGAATATTTTTGTCGATGTGGTGATTTTTTGGAATTATTCCGTCAACATGCTAAGACCTTGCTCAGTATAAACTATGTTGAAGTATTCCTCATATTTTTCCTTTGTTGTTTTTGGGTAAGAGGGTAGCTACATATTGTATCGTTATAAAATTCTAATGTTACGCATCATATGTACCTGTCTTTACCCTTCCGTTTTTATCATTTTTAATCTAAATGGGTCAAATTCCCCGAAGCTTGCTTCGGCTTTGCTATTAT
>CAYRFE010000060.1:0-8639 GCA_964423645.1 uncultured bacterium
TCTACACTGTTCAACGACTATACCATATTTTTCAACTTTTTCAAAGAAGAAATTTCACGTCCCATATGACCATTTATGTTGAGCGACGCTTTTTCCGTCTTATATCACGCTCTATACGCCTTTAAAACAGGCTTCAAATTTGAAAATTCAGTTAATACCCTGCCCTATTCTTAAGACACTTTAGTATGTGTCTAATTTTATGTTATAGGATTAAATTGTTATGTAGTATATTATTTGCCTCACCAAATAGCCATACTGATTATTTCTTACAAAAGTAAATACGTTGTTTATGTTTCTCACATTCAATGAAGGACTCAACCTCAAAATACTGTGTTATTTCCTGCCTAATCATATCATCGGTTAGATAGCGAATCACAAGTCCATTTTCAGCTTGAAACGTATTGGGCTCGATTTTTGTATATTTTTCCTTATATACCGAATAGTCTGTGAAGGGATTAAATTTTATAACTAATTTTGAATTTACAGACAAAAGACGATTGATCTCGAAAAGTAACGTTTGCGTCTCTTGCGAAGTAATGTTATCAATAATATTAAATAATATTGCACCATTGAAACTTTCCGAAGCATATTGAGTTAAGCTTTCAATACTACCCTGTTGTAACAATACCTTCTCCCCTAAGTCATGTTTTTGGGAAAGGACATTGCCATACTCAATAAGTTTTTCTGCTACATCAACTGCAACGACTCTTTTTGCACCAAGTATAGCACTTCGCAAAGCCATAATGCCTAAACCACATCCAAAATCAACTATAGTATCTGATGATGATGTGAGCCACATAAGTGCAGCCTCAAAGTCGGGTTGCACAGGTTTTTTACTAATATCATAATCCTGCCATGTTGTATACATTTTCTCAGCCATATCATTCCAATATACCCGACTTTCACTCATACCCATATTCAACTCCTCTCATTTTCCGTACTTTGCTCCTGTAGTATAAAGGGCGATCACCCCGCCCTATTCTAAAGACACTTTAACGCGTGTCTACTTTTTCTTGACAGGTTCAATCATCTTACGCTCTGGTTTTGAAGCTCATCTTCAACTGCTTTTTGTATAAACTGATTTAAAGATATGCCCATTTTTAATGCGGATTTTTTTATTTTCCTATGTAGTTCCGGAGCAAGCCGTACATTGAAACTTCCTTTATACGATTTCTCAATATCTTTTTTATGTATTTTACATAATTCTATATAGTCTTCAACTGCTTCTTGAAAAGCAGCCTTAAGTTCTAGCACACTTTTTCCTTCAAAAGTAACCAAATCTTCAATTCCCTCGATTTTACCAAAAAAAACATCGTCTTCATCGTTAAAATGAACAGATCCGATAAAGTCTTTGTAAGTAATAACATCTTTCATAAAATTCCCCTTTCTTCAAGCTCATCCAAAATCAATTCTATTTGATACATTTTAAGTTCATTGCCAGGATGCGGCTTATGAAGTCGTATCATATGCTTCGTTTCTTCGTTATAAAATGCCACCCTTGAGCCCGATGTCTTTCCTAATGGGGTTTCCACATAACCAAGACTTCCAAGCATTCGCTGTAACTCATTATACGTAAAATCTCTTGGCTTAGCCTTAAACCTTTGGAGTAACTTTTTATCTTTGCTCATATGCAAAGTATACTATATCGTTTATGAAAAAGCAACTATTATTTAGTTGCATCTTCTTAAAATCGATCCCGATTTATAGACCTCAACAATTGGGATTTTTGAATCCCATAAGACCATTTATGTTGAGCGGCACACTGCTTTTAAAACATGGCCTCTATTTTCGATTTAAACCGGGGTTGATTTTAAAAACCATGATGCTATAATTTCCTTTTTCGGTGGCAGCTCTAATAATCGGAACAATATTTTAATAATCATAAATTAATCCTTATATTCATCAACAAGAGCACACCAATAATTAATAGGTTGCTGACATTTTGTCCACTCTGATAGCAATTTTTTTACATAATTAGGATGATTAATTTCCTGATTGATGAGTTCTTTTGAATAATTATAATATCTTAAATTTTTAACATGTCCTAATCGTTGCTGTAAAGACTCGCTTGGATATGTTTTTTCAAAGGCTAAATAATCCGCAAGACCTTCTTCTATCCATTTACAATTGATTATTTTACTTTTATTATTATACATATAAGCATGCGCTAATTCGTGATTAAGCGTTTGCATAAAATCAATTCCGCTTAAACTATCAAGTATACATATGCCCCATCCGTATGAACTCGATTGAACATTTTTGATTGACGATAAAAACACTCCTAGTGTTAAAATATGTACCGGGGCTGGTAGTTTCCATATCGTTGGGTCTGTATTTTCGTTATCACGTGATCTTGATTCTTGCTTATGGGAATGATTAAAACCTAATGGTAGCGAATAAAGGAGCTTATAAATATTAGAAATTTTCGCTTGGAATATTTTGCAATACGTCTTTGGTGATGAAATGAGATTACCAATGTTTTCATCTATGTAGTTTAAATCCTCTTCAATCAAAGGGATATTATTAAAACCCTTTTGAATTTTATGTAAACTAATATATCGATTTATTTCATTAATTAACTGGCGAATTTTAAACAACCATTGTATTAATTCGTGTTTATTAAATGCCAAATGAAACATTACTTCTTCGTCAATACGCCATAAGGGAACATCATGAATGTCTGCCCCCCCATAAGAATTTGCATAAGCACTATTATGATAACTGGTAGGTTGAGGATTTGACGATATTCTTGTTAATTGCTTAGGGTATAATTTTTTGCAATTTGAACATAATTCAATTATTTCTTCTTGTGGTAGATTAAAATTTGTATGTTTTTTTATTAAACTAACAATTTGATAATCGTATTCTTTAATTTCGTCAAGACTCAAAAGACATGATTGATCATTCTCTACCTTTGATTGTAGCATTTTAAGGCTTATATCTATCATGACATCAATTGATTCGCTTGAATCCCGCATATTATAACACCAAATACGATCTGGTGGATTAAGCGTCACGCCGATGATTGCCTTTAATGTTGTTCGATAACCATCGGCGGGTAAAAGAACAATGAATTCAATGCAATACTTACCAACAATCCGTTTTAAAAAATCTTTCATATATCCCTGTTTGGGCTCTATCATTGAATCCGAAATAATCATCGTTGCTATACCGTTTTTGGCAAGAGATTCTACGGAATGAGAAAATAAATCGGTTTTAAAATTTTTATTATAATCAGTGTTGAAAAAGGATTCTTCTCTATTACCATATGAGATTATCGGAAATATTGCTGTATAGACATAATCCATTTGGGGATACGAATCAGAAAACAACCTATCTTGTGAAGTTATCTTACAATGCTCTAATTTAATGATATTATAAAGAAATTCGTAATATTTAACAAGTTCTGGAAGTAAATATTCATTAAAATAGTACGATATATTATTTTGGCAAGTATTGAAATGGGGCAAAAAGATATTCCATGACCCCGGCCATGGTTCATATATCTTAATATAATTTGATGCAATGTTTTGTCCTTTCGTATTAATCATTTGGGGAATTGGCCGAATGATATTTGATAATTGAATAGTGTATTTTTCAAATGTTGTGGAAATAGGAGGTTTGAGTTTATGACGCATTCTTGAGTCAATAAAATATTGAGCACTTTTTCGTATAAAACCGTATAATGAATAATTGCTAATGCATTGTAAAAACAATGGTATCACCCATTGCCAATTAGAATATGCGCTATATGGTTTTTCACAATTTTGGTACCGATTGCGATAATAATAATAATCATAAATCTGGTCTATCGCTTGCCTTGAGATTAGATTTTGTCCACTATTATTTGTTAATGGAAATGGCTTCTCTAAAAGATAAGCACAATAAGGTAATAAATGAACTATTGACGAGTCTGGCTCATGGCTCTGTCTTACAACCGTTAGAAAATCTGCAAACAATTTACCATATTTTTTTACATTATCCATATATACCTCCTTCTAACATGTTTCTGTCATTCAGTAAATAAGTGATACACGTATTATTATCCCCATTTTTTATTGATAACAAGTCTAAAGAATACCTCAGGCACTTGCTGCCCCCAAATTTATTATTATAAAAATACATTACCGATTAAATCTTTCAATCAGTCGCATTTGAGCATTAATATTTCTTGTATTCTTTTCAATGGCATAATAATACTCTTCAAGTGAAAGAACAGTATGAACTAATTGATCATAAGACAGTCTAGGCACTCTTAGATCCATAACTTTTTCCGGATTAAGATTCAATATCTTACCGCCTTTTTGCAATGACTGTAATTGTTGATATCCCCATTGCCGATCCCGAAGCACAAGACATAGATACCGCATAAAATAAGAGCCCGCTTCAGTAATAATTTTGTTGATGCTTTCTTGTCCTTCTATCTTCTCAATGATTTCCGGGAATAAATAAGCAATTGCTTGCGGCTCAATACGAAGAATTAATAAACTACTGTTAGCCAACATCGTGATCGAATTGTCATTGATAAGCCTATAGGTATCAATAGGCATATAGGTATTGATAAATCGTGCCGTAAGATCCTGTTTTTCGAAAAGCGCCTCTTCAGTCAGCTCATAACCTTGTTTATTTTCATTGATTCTTGGGACAAAAGGCACTAACGCTGCCTTAGGCATAGTCCCTTTGCTTGCGAGGATGATATCATTTTCTTTAATTTTATACAGCTGATCTTTTCGCTTGCTGCCTTCAAAAACATCAGCGAGATGATTTTCAAAAATAATCCTCCCATCCTGAATATTACTGACTGATAGCACAACGGTTTTATCATGGATGGTTTCAAGTATTTCTTGCGTTGTTTTTGACGTGCTCACATTTTTCCCGCGAAATATATCGACTACATTCTTTTTATATTCAGCGATTTCGGATAACATAATAGTATGTGCTGATTCGGAAATACTGTTATTTCCAATTTCAAAATACCAATCCCATTTGCGATTGATAAATTCTATACGTTCTTTCATCTCATACTCAATGGTCATTTCCGTTGACGAATCATGTAATTGCATTGTCCCGAGGCGCACATATTCCCCTTGATTTTCTTCAGCGGAGAATTCCAGCATATATAATGAGCGGGAGGTATATTTAACCCGCGCATAGGGAACATGCAAAATTCCCAATAATCGGAGAAGCATACCCGCACGGAATGTTGCTGCGTCAGAAGCAAACAGCACTCCCGGGTAAGTAAGAAACAGTATAGTAAAATCTTTCGCATAAGCACGCAAGCGTTGTTCCACTAAAAAATACTCTACAAATTCATTTCTGCCGTCATTATACGGCGGAATCGAGGTGCTATTATTGCGCACTTTTGCGGATCGACGGGGGCATGTAATTGCCAATACCTTCCCCGATTTCTGTGAATCAACCTTTTTTATATCGCTTAAATATATAATGGTTATCCCGATATATTCCGCGAGTTGTTTGATACGTTTTTTATCAGGAAAGACTTCCTGGGAATAATCAATAACTACGTCTGAAACTTGAATGTCCTGAGCGTGCCTAAAAAGCCATGTAAGTAGATCTATAGAAATAATCCTTTCGATCGATCCGGAGTCATCAACAAGATTATTTTGAGGCGTTGATGTCATACTCATTTTCCTTTGTTATGATTCTCTTAAGAAAATCTTGGCATGGGTATCCTTTTCAAAAATACATAAATTCTTATTTATAGCATATCGGTATGCTTCATATAGTTTTTGATATACATCTTCTTTCGTTGTGCTTTCTGTTGTAACAAAATGCATGGTTATTGGCGAGTCCTCATCGTCATCACTATCTTCATCATCGTCAAAATACTCACAGCTGTTTTTTGCTTCTTTATAAGCTTGTAATAGATTATCTAAGGTATCCAAGGTATTATCATCGATTTTTTTAGAAATATGCTGATTAAACCTAACGAAGTATGAAATAATGTCGATTACTCCGGTTCGTCCCGTTACGCCCATGCCAAGTGCTGCAGAATCCATATTGTAATCGCTAAATCTAAAGGCATTTACCGTTCCATCGTGATTTGAAAAACCGTTAATTGTTATCGTAGCCTGAGGCTTGACAATATATACTCCCCCAGCATCATAAAGCGTAGATGGGAAATCTCCCAGTGACAGTTCGCGATTTTTCGTACACATGCCATCACAAAAAATACTTACAGCAGACACGACATTTGCACTATTTTGTATTACTATTGAGTATTCAGTATTATTGACAGCAAAAAGATCTATTTCCGTTTCATTGAGTATTTGTACCGGAAACGGTTGATTTGGTGAGCAGTTTATGATGTCAATCGAGATCGATTTACCGCAATGAAACATATGCAACTCCTTTTTTATAACTCAGTATACCATAAAATTAAAAAAAATCAAGCGCATACTCAAAATGGGTATTTACAATACTCATAATTGTCAGTATACTTATTTGCACAAAAACAGGAGGTAGTATGCGGAAAAAATTAACAAGGATTATCGAGCATCTTGATGCGCAGTTCAAGGAGCGGGAAGAGGAAATTAAAGGGCTTTTACTCGGTATGATTGCAGGAGAGCATGTATTATTGTTTGGGCCTCCCGGCACAGCCAAAAGTCTTTTAGTCAGAACGATCGGACAAGTATTTGGAGGTAAATCGTTTTTTACGTATTTATTGACGCGTTTCAGCACGCCGGAGGAAATATTCGGACCGCTTTCAATTACCGCACTAGAGGACGACCGCTACGAGCGTAAAATTGACGGTTATTTACCTCAAGCAGATCTCGCGTTTCTTGATGAAATATTTAAAGCAAACAGCTCGATCCTTAATTCGCTTTTAATGATACTCAACGAGCGTGAATACCGGAACGGCGTTCATCGCATAACCGTGCCGTTACGCTCATTAGTTGGGGCCTCTAATGAACTGCCTGAAGCCAAACAAGGTCTTGAGGCGTTGTATGATCGATTTTTATTGCGCTACTCAATGAACTACCTAGTCCTTCAGGACAACTTTAGGGCAGTAGTTTTTAAACACAATCCCAAGTCCGAATCACTCAGCGAGCATATCACCCCTGATGAGTTACTCGCCTGCCTTGAAAAATCTGATACGGTAACCCTTGACCTTGATGTTGAAAGCACTATTCTCATCATACGAAAAGAACTTGCTGCCAATGATATCTTTATATCAGATCGGCGTTGGAAAAAAATCGTCGCCGTCTTGCGAATTGCCGCTGCCGCCGAAGGAAAGTCTATGGTAGACGCAGCACATGTTCTTTTAGTAAAACACATGTTGTGGACACATCCCTCTCAGCGGTCAACCATCGACCAGCTCTGTCTACGAGCCCTTGTTTTACGTTCAAACGATTTAGATTACCTCAAAGAAGATGCGACAAAACTACATTCGTTGGTCGAGCAAAAACAGGACTATATATTCCCCTATCCCATTTATTGTGCGACAAGCGATATCGACCTTACTTCGTGGCGTCAATTGAATAATTGGGCGAAAATTGATACGATAGATTCTATCACTGCAACGGCCGGCTCCATAAAAACCCCAATGAAGATACCGAAATTGTTTCAGTACTTAAAAGAAAGACAGGGATGGGATTTTGTACTGAAAATTGCTGATACCGATAGAAAAGAATACATCCATTCTTTGGGACGGCTCGATATACGCCTTGATGTGTTAAAGACCTTTGAAGAAGAAGAATCAAAACGAATACTCACCGCGATAGAATCTTGTATATGGATTACTGAAACCGACCGGCAGGCCTTTAAAATTCTGCTTGAAGAAAAAAAACAGACATTTGCAAGTATCACAGACTCATTAGTAGCCATTCGTCATATACTTTATAAAGAACATTATATTGATCCGCATGAAACAGGATTACTGTTTAAAAGCAAGGATCCGGCATGACGACATCCGATAAAGTCCGCATTATCTCTATTATTTCCGCAGAACCTATCCAAGATATTCTTAGTGAACACTCGCGATTACCCTATGAAATTAAGCATGAAATTTGTGAAATTGTCTGTATGGAGCTTACCGGCATAGAGACTTACCAGATTAAAGATTTTAGCGCATTTCGCGTCCGATATGGAATTTTCGGAGAATTGTTAATGACTATGCAGATTCTCCCCTTTTGGAAAAATCTCAAAATGATGATGATGCGATTTCCCGATGCAGCCGTAGTGAGTATTCAAACCATTTTGAAGACAATCTTCACCTACATGGAAACGGTTTCATATTCTGCAGCAGATTTTACAACGCTTGCATATCGACTTCGCACTGATATTGAACAGTATGCCGAGTTCCTTCAAAAATTACCGCAAACGACAATCTTCAAATGTCTTAAGCAGAATTTAAAATACAGTCCTGAGATGTATTCTTTAACGGATAAACGGTTAATCGGGCGTGTTTCAAACTTGATCAAGATGCTTGTACAAAAACATTCGAAAGAACTTCCCGAATCATTACAAAATAAATTCAATGATCTATCATCTGAAGATAAAGACATGCTGTTTCTTTTAATACTGGCTGCGACAGCAGCAGCACTCATGGAATATGAACTGTTTACTACCTACATTGTGCCGAATATTGACATTTACAAAGGATTTAAATCTATGGT
>CAYRFE010000061.1:0-7846 GCA_964423645.1 uncultured bacterium
TTGATCCTGCGAAAAGTTGCTGCTACCGGCTTAAAATCCGGAGAGTCGGCGAGTGACTTAAATGCGCATGCTTTTTTATACAAAGCGGCAACGTCGCCGTTCCCAGTCTCAACTACCGCATCAACAATATCATAAGGCAGGTCAAGGGCTTTAAGCTGTGTCTTTAATCGCTCACGGAAAAAGACAAGTAAATCGTTAATAAGATTTGGATTCTTTGTAACAAGTTCATTTTTAAAATATCCGTAGACAAGTTCAAGCGTAGTATAAATATTAAAATCAAGACGCTTGTCTTCCTGAATTTTGCCGTTCTCATACCCAAGCAATAAAGCAATAATTGCATTCGCCTGACGACGCAACGCATACGGATCCTGTGAGCCGGTAGGGATAAAACCCTTTAAAAAAGCGCCGATAATCGTGTCATATTTATCAACAAGACTAACGACGCGGGTAAATTTGGAAATCGGTAAAGTATCACCCCAAATTACCGGTAAATAGTGTTCTTCAATACCGATAGCGACAACATCGTCCATCTTATGAAAACGAGCGTAATATTTTCCGATCGTGCCCTGCAGCTTGGTAAATTCCTTACCGTCTTTCACCATTTCACTCACAAGATCGATTTTTGCATATTTGGAAAGCATTTCAACTTCTTTAGATTCAAACAATTTTTTCGAAGCAATTTCTACACGTATTGATTTATCTTGCAAAGAGCCTAACCCTTCCATCCACACGACCGTATCAAGTTTTGCATATAATTCGTCGAGCGTTTTCGACGTATCTTCTTTCCAATAAAACATCGCGTCGTCCAAGCGTGCGCGTAAGACCATTTCATTACCTTGCACGATCTTTTCAGTGGATGCATATCGTCCGTTTGCGACAAACACAAACACCGGAAGAATTGCTTTTTTTGCATACAGGCTGAAATACCGTTGATGCTGACTCATCGCCGCAGAAATAACCTCAGGCGGCAATGAAAGATACGACGTATCAAAACGACCTTCACACACGGTAGGGCATTCCACAAGACTTGCGACCTCTTCGATCAGTTCTTCGCAATAGAAATCATCAGCCCCGTGTTTTTTCATCATTTCATCGATAGCGTTGCGTATATGGAGTTTTCTTTCATCGGCAGAGAGCACAATACCCGATTTTTTCATACTATCGAAATACTCGGCAGGCGACGCAATTGAGGCGGTGGTAACATCTTCGTTACGCAACAACTGTGTCATGCGTCCGGCCTTTATGCCGCCGATAGCCACGTCAATGACATCATTTCCCCAAAGCGCAAGAATCCATCGTACGGGACGTGCAAACTGGAAGCCGGTATCATTCCATTTCATTTTTTTCGGTGTAGCAATATTTCGAACGATCGTTTCAATGTTGCCGGTAAACACCGCCATCGCCTCGACGCCTTTGCGATTCTTTTTCACTGCGGCATACTCGCCTTTATCAGTGGTTTCCCAATAGACATCTGACTGTTGTACAGCGTTTTTCTCGCAGAATTTCGTAAATGCAGGCGTGGGTTGCCCATCTTTCAGACACACCGATTTCGGCGGGCCCATGACCGTCTCCACCGTATCGGGTTCGCGTTCAAGAAGACCGGCGACATGCACGACCAAACGACGCGGCGTCACATATGATGCAACTGCGTTGAATGATAAACGATTATCTGCAAATAATGCAGTTATACCTTTTTCAAATGATGCTACCGCCTGTTCGCAATACAACGCAGGCATTTCCTCCATACCGATCTCGATCAACAGATCACGCGTCATGGCACTCACTCACTTTCGGCATAGACATTTCTCGATATTTTTGTGCACAGGCGCGTGCAAGTTTACGGATACGACCAATAAAATTCGTACGTTCCGATACCGATATCGCACCGCGCGCCTCAAGCACATTGAATAAATGTGAATTTTTTATAACATAATCATACGCAGGTTTCACAAGATTGCGTTCAATCAACTGCAGGCACTCTTTTTCATTATTGGAAAAAGCATCCCACAAATACGACGTGGTAGCAGCCTCAAGATTATAGACGGAATATTGATATTCGTTCTCTTTATAGATATCACCGTATTTCACGGTGTCGTTCCACATAAGATCGAACATGCTCGGTGCTTTTTGAATATACATTGCGAGGCGCTCAAGCCCGTAGGTGAGTTCCACCGCGATAGGTTCGAGTTCAAGACTACCGACCTGTTGGAAATACGTGTACTGCGTCACTTCCATACCGTCAAGCCATACTTCCCAACCGAGCCCCCATGCACCCACGGTTGGCGACTCCCAATCGTCCATGACAAAACGAATGTCATGCTCGCGATCGGAAATACCTATCTCTTTCAGGCTGTTGATATACAGCTCCTGAATATTTTCCGGTACAGGCTTAAATACAACCTGATATTGAAAATAATGTTGCCCGCGATACGGATTCTCTCCGTAACGACCGTCTTTCGGTCGGCGGCACGGCTCTACATATGCCACGCGCCACGGTTTGTCGTCGAGCACGCGAAGGAATGTATGCGGATTAAATGTACCCGCACCTTTCTCCATATCGTAGGGAAACACCAGCAGGGCACCCTGCTTTTCCCAGTAGTCATTCAGTTTGCGAATCATCTGTTGAAATGTAAGCATCGCTATTCTCCGTCCTTTCCCCCGTTCTTTGGATAACTATATACATAAAAGTTAAAAATGCAAATAAAAACGATTGAACAATGATGAATTATACGCTTTTTTGCGTTATTGTTATCTTAAAAAAACACACTCGCTTAACTATTTTCAAAAAAATCTTCATCGATCTCTTTTATCTCATATACATCGCGAATTTGTGTACCTACTCCATATTGATACATTAGACTGACTAACCGCAAACCGTCAATCAAAACAATACTGTGATGCGCATCTCGTGCTTTTTGAATAGCCAAATCATCAAATGTCGATGTTGTAACAAAAACTCCTTTTGAGGTATCTCCACTCATTGCACCGATAAAATTACGAATCTCTTTTTCTCGTACTTTGTTATCATTATACCTTTTCGCTTGTATATATATTTTTTCCAGTCCCAGTTTATCCTGATTAATAATACCATCAATACCGCCATCACCGGATTTTGGTGTTTCAATAAAATCACCATAACCCATTTTTTTAAGAAGAAGTAAAACAACTTTCTCAAAATAATAAGGATCGATTCTTTTTAATCTCTCTAACAATTCTCCTTTAACCTGTGTTTCAATTGCAACCACGCCTGAATCAATTAAATCTTGCGGGGATGATGTTTTTATTTCCCCAACATCACTAGTTTTGCTTTTTTCTTCAGTATAAAATGTCAAAAAATCGGTTTCATTCTCCAAATCCTTTAATTCAAGCTTCTTATCGACCGAAGCTTTACCTTTTTCCGTTATTTGAACCATACCGCGTTGAGGATACTGGATATACCCGCCCTTTTTTAAATAAGATTTACCCCATGCGATACGATTATCTATTAAAACTTCTCCGCTTTTTGTTTTCTGCTCTAGAAACTCATGCGATAAATTTGAATAGTACTTTTCTATTACATATTTGATCAACTCTCGATGTGTTATAATCTTACCATCACGTAAAACATTAAGAATAGGATTAAATGTCTCATGAAACTTTGGTATTTCCCTAAACATCTCCATTTAAAAAACCTCCCACTAATCTGATATAATCAATATACAAAGTTTTTCAAAAATCACAAGGCCTTTTTTCTATCCGTAGCCTCTCGTCACATAGCAAACCAAGCAATATACAATTACAACTACTTCACAATCATTTTGCGTTGTATAAGAATTCCTATCCACACCAACCCGACACCGCCCGCTACGATATCCGTCACAAGCCGCCCGAGAAATATTCCGCGAATCCCCCAAAGCGAACTTCCGAGATACGACAACGGTATAAGCAGCACAAGCACTCTCACCATATTCAAAAGCGTCGCATACACCGGCTTATGCATACCCGTCATCATAAAACCGCAGTATCGGTGAATCTCCATCATACCGTATCCGAATGACACCGTGCGCACATACATAATAAATATCTCCGCCACGGCCGTGTCCTTTGTAAATATCCGCGCCATTGCCGGTGCCACAATAAAAAAGACACCCGCGATCACAATGCCGTAAATGAACGCAAAATTCATGGCATATCGTTTTGCCTGAAAAATTCTATCCATTCTGTTCGCGCCGAAATTTTGGCTGATGAAGGGCATCAGCGACATCCCGAGCGCCATCGGTATCACAAACGCAAACATCTCCACACGCCCCGCAGCACTCGCGGCTGCTACCGCGCCATTCCCGTGACGACTTATAAGAGAGGTGATCACCGCAGCGGAGATAGGCATCAACATCATGCTGAGGCTTCCGGGAATCGCAAAACCGAGGATCTTACGAATGTTGGTCATGAATAACGAGAGGTCAGGGTGCGCAAGATGCAGCAATTTGTGTTTACATGTTAATAAATAAAACAGCCACAGCGCCGCGATGAACTGTGCAATGACCGTCGCAAGAGCCGCGCCCGCAATACCCATCGCAGGAAATCCCAACCATCCGTAGATCATGATCGGATCAAGAATACAATTGAGTATCGCACCCGTCGCCATAAATAAACTCGCAGACTTTGAATCGCCCATCGCGATCAGGATCCCGTTTCCGGTCATGGGAAAGATCATGGTCACCGCCCCGAGATACCATATGCTCATGTAACGTTGAATATACGGGAACACTTCGGTATTCGCACCAAGCCGTGTAAACACACTGTCAATCGTACAATACCCGACCACAGACAATACTACCGCAAACATCAACATAAACATCACGCCATGCGTCACAATACGCGATCCGCTTGTTTTATCCGATCGTCCGATCGCATGCGACGTAAGCGCAGTGATCCCCGTGCCGATACCTCCGGCGACAAAGGTAAACAGCATCACGACAGGAAACGTAAACCCCATCGCCGCCAGCGGGATCGTTCCAAGGCGCGAGACATACCATGTATCGGCAAGATTGTAGGCATTCATTGATATCGTGCCCACAAGCATCGGTAGCGCCATTGAGAAAAGCGTGCGTTTTACGGAATGATCGACCAGCTTCATTTTCGTTGATACCTTTCTAAAAAACCTTTATACCGTTTTCTTCATATAATACCGTGCATGACCCGGCGGGCAGTCACGAAGCTCCCCGAATATCTCATACCCGTGCTTGAGATAAAAATCTTTCGCCTGAAAATCAAACGTATCCAAATGAATGAGGCCGCATTCTTTTTCACGCGCAATCGTTTCAGCATCCTGCAGCAACAATGAACCGTACCCTGAATTTCTGCAGGAATCCTTCACCCATAACACGTCGATATAAAAACAACGCCAGCAATACATCGTGCAGATTATACCGCCGACGATCTCTCCCTCGGCATTCTTTAGCACGCGATTGATCGACTCAAACGCCGGCTTCTGCGTAAACGGCACGCACGAATTATTGTACATCACTAATTCTCTATCAACAAAGGCAGCATCCTCTTCCGATGCCGCAACAATTTTCACATCAAAAGGCTTATTTTTTTCGATTTCTTTTTCCATCATAATCCTTCTTTTTGCTATCACGACGTGGGGTGATCTGCTGACGTGATGCAGTATGATGCGCCGAACGATCTTCACCTGCCCGCAACACCGTCTCTTTGGCTTTTCGCAACAACCCTTTTGTAATGAGCGCATACGGCATTTTCCCCTGTCGCGCGGCGCAATACAGCGCCGTGGCCTTCGTCATCGGTGTCGGCACGAATTCCTGCACCGCCTCAACAACAATGCCTTCTCGCGTCAAAAAAGCTCGTAACTGCGCAACGGTCTCATCCGTCTCTCCGGGATGCCCCACCACAATGTACGGACGTATCTGCGGTTTGTTCTGCATATGCAATCGTTTCCAACGCATAAAAAAATCCTTCACGGTACCGACAGTGTATTTCCCCATTGACGACAACACTTCGCCGACAATGTGTTCGGGAGCAATTTTCATCTGCCCGGAAATATAGTTCTCTGCGACAATCACCACTCGTTTATCAGACGACAATAAAAGATCCAACCGAAACCCGCTACCTATAGACACCTTCTTCACTTTTTTTCGAACCGAAGAAAGCAATGATAAATACCGCTCCGGATCATCTTTAAAATAGGTGCATCGCTCAGGGAACAGACACGATTCGCGCGCGCACCCTTCTTCAGGCTTTGCACATCTCGCACCGTACATATCAGCCGACGGCCCGCCGACATCTGAAATATGCCCGCCAAATCCATGCTCAGATGCGATCAGATCAACTTCATTGAGGATCGAACGCTCCGAGCGCGAACGAATAAGTTTCCCCTGATGAAATCCGATACTGCAAAACGCACAACCTCCCGCACACCCTCGATGCGCAGTGATCGAATTTTGTATCATCTCAAACGCAGGAATTCTCGAATACGATGGATGCGGCCGCCGTTCATACGGCAACACATACAATGCATCAAGCTCCTCGCTCGTCATCGGCGGCTGAGGCGGATATTGCACCACCACCCACGCACCGTCTTTTTCCGCAACCGGCTTTGCCGTCGACCACAACGAATGCGCCTGCAAAACCTCAAATTGACGCACAAGAAGCGACCAATCACTCCCTATCTCCTCATGTGTCGGCAGTTCCGGCACACCGGCAGTTGTTTTTTTGAGCATACAAGTGCCTCGGATAGAATCAATACATTCATTATTCGCCCTACAGCGAGCGATCTCGGCAATTGCTTTTTCACCCATACCGTATACTAATACATCAGCCTTCGTGTCGATAAGCACCGAATGACGAATTTTTTCTTGAAGATAATCATAATGACTCAACCGACGCAACGACGCCTCGACACCGCCCAACACAATGAATGCATTTTTATCGACACGCCGTATCGCCTGTGCATACACCATAAGTGCACGATCAGGGCGCCTACGCACATCTGTTCCGTTTTTATGTAGAAAGGCTTCGCCGTTATCAGAGTACGCATCATCATTTCGCACTCGTCCTTGTGCGGTATAATTCGACACGATCGAATCCATCGTCCCCGAGGTCACACCCCAGAATAAGCGTGGCATACCCAAACGAAGAAAATCGGAACAATCTCCCGTATAATCCGGCTGTGCCAATACACCCACGCGATACCCCAAAGACTCAAGATAACGCCCTATGAGCGCTGTTCCAAACGACGGATGATCAACATACGCCTCGCCCGAAACAAGAATTATATCGCACTCATCCCATCCTCTATGACGCATCTCTTGAACATTTATTGGCAAAAACATACATATACCTCCAAGCAGCAGTATATACCGAACTCGAAAAATTGCAAGCACACCCACACATGTTCCACGTGGAACAATGACATGCGACTTTCTTCAAAACCATAAGCAATCCAACATGCCGTCATTCTGCGAAACCAACCGCTTTGGCGTTAAAATAAATCAAATTCGTGAAAACAATAAACAGCATTAATAATTCAACATGAAGCAATTCTTGTAGAGAACGCACACCAGACGTTTCACAATTTTTTACAGCCTTGATCTTTTTGTTACTTTTTGTGTCAAGATAAAAAGTAAGGCATGATTTTCAGTTAACATGAGAACACAAAATCTTATGTCCCTACGATGCAATCACTTGATGCCTGAGTGTTCTTTGGGGCGAGACGACCTCGCCCTTACATCATACATACGATGATTTCACCACTACGTCATTAAGTGCCACCCCTCCTTAACAGGCAGGGTGTTGTGTGTGTCATCTCGAACCTACTGCGTGAGAGATCTCAGTTTGATTTCATGGC
>CAYRFE010000062.1:0-7818 GCA_964423645.1 uncultured bacterium
CCCCTTATAATAACAAAACTATAATAGCAAAGCCGAAGCAAGCTTCGGGGAATTTAACCCATTTAGATTAAAAGAAAATGATGCCCGAGTTTCGTTTATCGCTATGAGACCTTCGCGAAACTTGAAAAATTACATTTCTTTTTTTTCTTAAATAGGGTGGGCACAATTCATTAGAATAGTAATTTTGCAAAGCTCTCGCTATATGTTAAACAACACGGTGCGGATAATAACAACGGTACAACCTATCGAACCCGCTATACAATAAACAAGAAAACCGGGCAAATGATGTGCACCCTCATATTCTTTTTTCCATACATATGCATACCATGCAAATGCGACTAGAATTGGGACATTCAAACTGGGGTTGACTACTGAGAAAATAAGCGATGCGACCCCGAGCACAATCACGTAAACACGTGTTTTTTCCAATCGAGACATACTGATACCTCCGTTACATTCAGCATAAAAGAATCATCGCGCTCCGTCAAGCAGAAGATTGATGAATCCTGATACTATTTTTGAAAAAAACCATACCTTACTATCAATGACATCGGTCGTGCCTCGTTCTTCAATGAACTGATCTAATTCAGCAATAGGAATTTCAAACATCTCAATATCTTCTGAAACATCAAGATCGCTGTTATGTATCGAGTCGACCGCAACGATCGCACATATGATACACTCCGATGTCAAACCGGGGGATGTCGCAAGCGGCGCAGATAAATGAACGATCTTTCCACTCGCACCGGTTTCTTCAGCAAGCTCTCTGGCCACGCAAATCTCTACTGTTTCTCCCTGATCAACAAGTCCTGCGGGAAACTCAATCACATTCGCATCAAGAGGAATTCTTTTCTGTCGAATCAGAATCACGCTCCGGCGAGAAACAATCAACGGAATAATAACGACACCCTGCTGCGATGCATTTCGTTCAATATATTCCCAGATACCGTTATGGCCGTTATGTTCCCAGTCTGCAACAATCGTTCGCGTCCATTGACCTGAATATGCGGTTGATTGATGTGTCTTTTTCATAGTTACATCTTATACACTACAGAAAAAGCTTTCGTTCATAATCCTCTTTCATGCGTCGAATTTCTTTTAATCGTAGCAATCGCTCATGAAAAGTTTGCCACTGCGGGTCGCGATAGACATAGGAAAGAATAGATTTGACCACAGACATGATATCAGGAGAAAGTTCAGGATTGATATAATATGCGTTAAGTGTTTTATTGGCACGAAAGATAAGTAATCCCGACTCTTTCAAGACTTTTAAATGCGCAGATACGGTCGGTTGTGACAATTCACATGACGCAGTTATATCACACACATGACACTCGTCCTGACTACAAGAAGCTAATATATATAAACGGTGACGATCTGAAAGTGCCTTCATTATTGTAATTATCATACGTAGCTCGACTATTACAGAAACAAGAACACCCGTCAAGACTTTTGTTGCATATTATCTGTAATAAAAAACCCCTCTTTGCATTCTGCAAAAAGGGGCACAACACACAATGAAAAATAAATTAGAAATTTACTTTTGCTTCTGCAGGAACTTCAGGAACAACTGAATCTTTTGAAACATAGTTTTCACCAAAGGTCTTGTTCGCAATCCATACTTTTACATTTGCGTCTTTGAAACCTTTCGGAGAAGCAACTACTGTATAAGAACCGGTACTGTCAGCAATAATATAAAGCTCGTTCAACACTGCAGATGCGGTAGTTTTATCAAGACCGAAAAGCGCTACTGCTTCATCGCCTGCTTTAACCACAACAACCGGTGCAACAACTTCTTTAGAATCTTTTTTTGCTTTCGGATCAACAGGAACTACAGGAACGGGAATAAGAGAACCATTGTCTTTTGCATAGGTGTCGATCATAGCCTGAACTGCTTCGATTGCAACCTTTGCAGCCTTCATAGACGCTTCTTCACGAGCCTTACCGCAACCGACAACTGACAAGATAACCACTGCAACCATAACCAGAAGAACTTTTCTCATTAAAACTCACTCTCCTTCAAAATTACCATACCATTTCGGCACGAAACCCTTTCGCACCACGTGCGTATTGTATATACTTCCTTTTTCATGTCAACATAAAAATACAAGAAAATAAAAGAATTTTAAAGAATTTCAAAGAATTTTCGCGATATGATTTCATTATATCATCAACGCATGAGCAGGATTGAGGAGCGCGAATGTTGCGTATCATTAGGTTTATAGTTGACTTACAGTAAACTCCTACTGCTCGCCAATGCCTTCTATCGTCTTTAAAGGAAATTGCGGTGCGCTCTTTTACACCATAATACCGTACAATGTAATTCGTTCTTTGATAACTCATCAATTTTGTAATTTGTGCCCACCCCAAACCCCTCCCGTGAAAATCGGGAGGGGTTTAACTTGTTATATAGCGGGGACTTCGTCCCCATACTCCTTTTAGATAAACAGAAAAAGCAATATTCATATCGTAAAAAAAAGCTCGAAATTTAATAACATGCAATTGTCAATTGACGCACAGTATTTTTGCGCTACACTCTTGGCATGAAACCGACACTCTATTACTACAAAGGCATTGCCTCATATGACGGCACCGATTATTCGGGATGGCAATTACAAAAGACCCATACGACAATCCAAGGTGAGATAGAGCGTGTCCTTCGTAAAATATTTGATGTCGAAATAATACGCCTGCACGGGGCAAGTCGTACCGATGCGGGGGTACATTCCCACGGGCAAACATTCAATTTTAAGACCGCAAAACTTATCCCTCCAGACAAGCTTCGATTAGGAATGAACAGCTTACTGCCGATGGATATTTTTATCAATGCTCTTGAAATGACCGACTCGTCATTTCACAGCAGGTTTATGGCACAAGGGAAGCATTATGTGTATCGTTTTTCGTTTCCGCCTGATCCGTTGAAAATTCGATATGCCTACGCATTACTTATTTCACCTGACTTTGTCAAAATGGAAGAAGCCGCGCCGTTGTTCGAAGGCACGCATGATTTTTCGGGTTTTCGAAACCTCGGCAAAGACAAAAGCGAAAACACCGTCTGCACCATCCATCAGTGCCGATTGGTGCAGACGAACGGTATGTATGAACTGAATATCAAAGGCGACAGGTTTCTCTACAACATGATTCGTATCATGGCAGGAACATTATTATATATCGGTTTTGGAAAACTTACCGCATCTGATATTACTGATACATTTGAGACGCTCGATCGCTCAAAAACCGGTAAAACACTCACACCGAACGGTCTTACGCTTGAAAAAGTGTATTATGAGCCGATTGAATAAGTTATTCGGAATTACTAAATACCTCAATTGTGCAATTGGTAAAACAACCAACCCCTTTATACATAGCTTGTGCAAAACAAAAATCTACTGACAAGAGGCCTTTGCATAATTAGTAATTTTTCAATTTTTTGCTCTCCTCACACCCCTTTTTCGATAACAACGATAAAATGGAGATTTTGAATTTTACAAATATCTCAAAAAGCATGAGATATGGTATTTACATGAAAAACTTACTGTCGGTAATTACTGCCGCCACGTATGCACAGAGCGCAGATCTTCGTTTTCATAACCAACCATGCGCACAGGATTGATATCAATACCGCCGCGCCGTGTGTAAAAGCACGCAACCAATAATGCATCAGGCTCGATCAGTTGATATATGTCTGAAAATATCTGCTCACAACATTGTTCATGATATCCGCTGTGACGTCGAAACGACACGATATACCGTAACAACGATGCCGCAGAAATACCCATAGCGCTTTCATAGCGCACCAATACCGTTCCCCAATCGGGTTGCCCTGTTATCGGACAGTTTGTTTTGAGCAAGTGACTTATAAACTCACCGGAACAATTTTTGGTGGCAATCTGCTGTAAAAGTTTCGGATTATAGTCATACTCGTCGCACACTGCATCTACATCGTCCACACATTTTGCGCCATCAAAACTTGTCATAACCGGTTGTTCTCGGTGAGTAAAAAAACGCACCGAAACATCGTCTGTGCCTACTGTCGCCGCAAGATCCTTTCGGATAATGTTTGCGACAACCTCATCATCGGAAAAACGTTCAAACGAAAAACTACCGAGATATAATTTCAACGACTTCGACTCGACGATCGAATGCGAGCCCGCAGGATATTCTATCTGTACTCGACGCACGACAGGCGTCCCGTTTGTGTCGAGATAACTGAATTCATATGCATTCCATACATCATACCCCGAAAATGCGATCGTCGGCAATGACGCACGTCCGATACTTCGCGGCACAGCAAAAAGGATCTCGGGAGCATATTTTTCGGGCACATCAATGCGTTTTCCGAGAGGATTGTCGTTCATCGTCCGCCCTTTCGTTGTATATAGTCTTCATATCCCTTTTTACGCAACCGACATGAAGGACATTCACCGCACCCTTTTCCATACGCGTGCATGGTTTCAACCGCGTTGTAACAGGTCAATGTCTGCGTAATGATCGTATCAAGACAGCCCAATTCTTCCGCAAGCGCAAATTCGTCGGCTTTCGTGAGTGTCATCAACGGTGTGTGTAGACGTACATAGTCTGTGCCCCCCGCCAAATTCAGTGTAGTTTCGGCAGAACGTATGAACACATCACGACAATCGGGATATCCCGAATAATCCGCCTCGCATACACCGGTCACAATATTGTGTACATCCAGCGTACTTGCCCATCCCGCCGCAACGGTGAGAAATAAAAGGTTACGATACGGCACATAACTCGCAGGCAGATTGCAGTGAATACTATGCGGTACATCAACTGCGCCTTCCCCCTGAAACAAATTGGATACGACAATATCTTTTATGAATGAAATATCAACTTCTTTAAGCTGCACACCCGCGATATCACAGATCTTGTGCGCGGCAATGGTCTCAATCTCATGTTTTTGCCCGTAACGAAAGGTAATAGCGTGCACCGTTTGAAATTGCTTCAGCGCCCAGAAAAGACATGTCGCGGAATCCTGCCCACCGCTCATCAACACAAGCGCACCGTTGTGATGTACTGTCGTTTCGTTATTTCTATCCATGAAACACCTGTGTAGTAATTATATTTCCCCGTAGGGACAGGGCTTCCTGCCCGATAAACGATGTGATTTTCTCAATGGTTTTGCTACATTTTAAACAGGGGTGTGGAGAACGTAGGGGCAGGGCTTGCCCCTGCCCGACACTCATAATGATCAGTGTTCTACCCATCCCCTCATACCCCTCTTTTTTCGCCCCAAATGACCTTGTGCATTTGCAGTGATAACGATACCGGCAATGTATTGTCGATAATGAATGCCGCACATTCCGCGGGTGTCATCGTATCCCACTGCGGCGAAATGTATAGTGGTAACAACGGGTATTGAGCATGAATTGCACGCACTCGTTCAACTACCCACGCTTTATCATCGTGTGCCGTCACAAATTTCACACAATCACGCCCTGCTCTCATCCGAGGCAGATTGTCAGTCAAGAACGAATCAGCGTATCCCGACGACGGGGTTTTGATATCGACAACGAAATGAATATTCTCACTGTCTGTATCGGGAATAAGACACGAGCCGTTGGTCTCGACATAAAAATGAATGGTCGGCATCGCATGAGCAATCGTAAGTAATGACACGGCGCGGTCCTTCCACAACGGTTCACCGCCCGTAAACAACACCGATAAACGGGGATAGCGAGTTGTTTCCTGTCTGATCATCGCTTCAAGCTCTTGCACGGAAACGGTCTCATTGATTTCATCTTTATACAATGTGTCACAATAGGCACACGATAAATTACAGCCCGTAAATCGTATCAAAAGTATCGGCGCACCGGGGTTCGGTGCTTCACCGCTGAGGGTAATAAAACGTTCTACGATCTCAAGCATCAAAAATCGCCCACCTCAGCATAGGATTCTGTCGGCACGACCGATTCATAGATGCGAACACGAAATAAAAGTTGGTGCGATTGCGTTTTAAATTTTGAATAGACCTCAAGCGCCATGCGCTCCGCTGTTGGTGATACGTTCATACATTCGTTCAGATTATGATGATCATACTCCGTTATAAGCGTGTAGAGATTATTATAATCCCACAAAATACCGGCAGGATCCAGCTGTGTTTCTTCGCCGCGAACCCATACGGCTATTTTCCACGTATGCCCGTGTAATTGGGTGCATGGCCCGTTGTAATGCGGCAATGAGTGAGATGCGTTAAGAAAACCTTCCGTATAGAGCGTTATTGTCATAATTTTCCTCCGTGAGCATTGTATACCACAATCACTTGCGTTCAATACTTTTCTTCGTCTTTTTCGGTTTCGGATCCGGCAATGCATCGGCGGTAATTTCTATCAGGCGTAACAGACGCTCGCCGTTTTCAATGTTTTCGATAAGAAAACTGTTTTTTGCGCCTTTATACGGTGGTGCTTCAATGACCGTGCCAAGAAATACGCGCCCTTCATCCGTCGGTTTCACAAATACCTGATTATCGCAGGCAAGAAGTACGATCTTCCCTTTGTAGTAGACACCATATTCACCGAACATTTTCTTGTAGGTAAGATCACTGCCTGCATTGATCTGCTCCATAAGATACTCAATGAATTCAATATCTGTAGCCATAATCTCCTCCACACGTGTTAGGAACTACAGTAAGTATACAGAATGTACATAAAAAAACAAGAACAACTCATCGAGTTGCTCTTTGTTTAAAGATATAAGGAGATGGTGGCGGGGCCCAGAATCGAACTGGGGACACGAGGATTTTCAGTCCACTGCTCTACCGACTGAGCTACCCCGCCGAAAAGGAAACGGAGTTGACGAGACTCGAACTCGCGACCTCCTGCGTGACAGGCAGGCGTTCTAACCAACTGAACTACAACTCCTGAGGAAATGGGGGCAATAGGACTCGAACCTATGACCCTCTGCTTGTAAGGCAGATGCTCTAACCAACTGAGCTATGCCCCCTGACGTGACGGAACGAACTATACCACAGTGAATTTTTGTTGTCAAGCATTAGGTTTGATTTTTTACATTTTTTTTATTGTTTCGAGAAAACAGGGGGAATAAACAGGTAAAAGTCAATTTATTCGCAAAGACGTAGGATGCTTTGTCTCTACAGAAAAACAAAGAAGGAAAATAAACCCGTTTTAAAAAAACATCGTTACACAATCCGGTCAATAGTGTCATCTCGAACGAATGTGAGAGATCTTGTTATTGAAATAACAAACTTTCTTCTCATGAGAATAATCGGCGAAATGACAAGACACGGGGCGATATGGAATCGCCCCCTACGAAAACATTGTTATACTTTAACGTTCACTACCCCGTCATCCTACAGATGCCACCCCTTCAGTGTGAAGGGGAATTAAATCTGTGAAATAAGAAACACGGCATTAAAATACAACCTGAAAAGTTTATAGGGCGTCATTATCGGGCTTGACCCGATAATCCGGATGTGAGCCCTTTGCAAAATTATTATAAAAACAATTTGTACCATCCCCAAACCCCTTCCATTGAGTTTGGAAGGGGCTTACAAGTTTTTATAGTGGGGACTTCGTCCCCACACCCCTTGACAATAAAAGCTGCATGCAATCAATATTCCAAAACCGGCCTTAAAAAATCAGCGTGAAGCAATTCAAGGACTTTTTCGTTAAAAAACAAATACTGTCTGAGCGCAGCGAGTTTATTTGTTTTAGAAAAAGTGCGCAGAATTGTAGCTGATTTTTTACAGCCTTGACTTTTTTGTTACTTTTTGTGTCAAGACAAAAAGTAAGATATGATTTTATAAGTTGTGCCATCCCCAAACCCCTTCCATTGAGT
>CAYRFE010000063.1:0-7384 GCA_964423645.1 uncultured bacterium
CTCATCGGTTGCATCCTCGTCGACCATACTCACTCCCAAACTGATTGCGACCGATAAATCGCCGTGAGGTGTCTGCACTTTTAACTTTTCAATGCTCACTCTTATCCGTTCAGCGACCAAATAGGCATCATGTATATCGGTCTCCGGCATAAGAATAATGAATTCTTCTCCTCCGAAACGACATACGATATCATTATCTCGCACTGCATCTTTTGCGGTTTTTGCGACGTGTATAAGCACCAGGTCACCTACATCATGACCATACGTATCGTTGAATTTTTTAAAATGATCGATATCAAATAAAACTATTGAAAACACGGCGTTATTTCGTTTATACCGATTGAATTCTTTACTCAACATATCATTAAAATACCGTCTGTTGTATTGTTTTGTAAGGGGATCAACGGTAGAAAAATAACGTAATTCCATTTGTTTTTCTATTTTTGTTATTGAAACTGCGGCAACGTTTGCCATAATCTGCAGTACTTCTGTCTGTGTATCGGTAAACTCACTGCCGTCAATATTTCCCCAACTTCCGGATACAAAAATATACGCCTTAACCCTATCCTCCCATATAATTCTGGCACCGCGACGTATTTCTGCATCCGCAAACTCAGCAGGCAAAAGCTCGTGCACATCGTCGGTTTCAAAAAAATCACCTTCGATATCCTCCCGTTTCAGATGCAATTGCTCGGGTATGACAACGTCCTCTGAGGTGTTTTTTTTCAGATAGAATGTGTCGTAAAGAATCGGATCCTCGTAATACAACAACACGGTGTTGATATACAAGTTATCCGCAATATTGGTGCATAAATAATCAAACGCCTCACCCAGATCATCAATTTTTGACAACTCAATAATAAAAGAATGGAGAAAGGTAAGTGTATTGACTTTCTCCTCAAGTACGATTTTTTCTTTCTGTCGCTCTATACGATCGTACGCATTTCGAAAAATGACATTGACATTCTCCTCAAGGACCTTATTGATAAATGTCATTGTAAGATGCTCTTCCTCAGTCATATCATGCAAATACAGCCCCTTCCACATTCCGATGTACGTATCTTCAAATGTGGTCTCACTGAAATATGAAATAAAATTCACTTCACCGAATCCTTCGGAAATAATGTCGCGAATTTCAGGATCGGACAATGCATTCTGTACTTCTAATAATCCTTTATCGTTCACTGCCCGCGGCATCTCAACCCCGATACATTCTTTCTCAAAAAGCTTATTATCCTTATAGGAAATAAAAAGATAATTTTTTTCTTCATTTTTCACTAAAAGATATGGAATAAAATCATCGCGTTCATACACTTTGTTCATGAATTCAACAAATTCGCGAGTAAGTGCGGCAATATCAAGATTACTCAAAGAAAATTTCATCAATCCAAATAACAGATCATTCAGCGAATGAGAAGATTTGGGAAGCTTTTCGTAAAGAATTAACTTTCCCGTTTTAATAGTTTTCTCTTTATACTTCATTTTTTTCTTTTTTCCCTTATTGATAATACTCGATAACCGACAAAAAGGCAAGAATGTTTTCAAATCATGATACATATTATTCCACGCGATACTTGACAAGCATAAGACATTACAGTATCCTCACTGTTGTATTCATATTATACTACAAGGAGGCACTCATGACAAAAAGTTGTTTAAACGAAAAGTTACGCTACAAATTCGACAATATAATGTCGAAAGGAACGCCGGCATTGATCGGTTTGCTCGCGACAGTCTCGGTCATTTTGATCAGTTTGATCTCGCTGGCAGTATGGTTCACGCATCTTGTTCCTAAGGACGATCCTACTGCGAAAGATCCTAATTTTTTAGAAGTGTTCTGGAAAAGTCTCATGCGAACGCTCGATCCCGGAACTATGGGAGGTGACTCAGGTACATTCGGATTAGTAATGCTACTGGTCACGCTTGTCGGTATTTTTATCATCAGTGCGCTCATCGGTATTATTAATAACGGTATCGGCGATAAACTGGATAACTTACGAAAAGGTCGATCAAAGGTACTGGAACACAACCATACCGTTATTCTTGGTTGGTCAGAACAAATTTTTACGATCATCAGTGAATTGGTCGAAGCAAATCGCAATCAGAAACATCCGTCTATCGTCATAATGGGTAATAAAGATAAAATTGAGATGGAAGAAGAGATTGCCGACCGTGTACCCGAAACCGCGAATACTCGCGTTATCTGTAGATCCGGTAATCCTATTGACACTCGCGATCTGCATATAACCAGTCTTAATGATGCTCGCTCAATCATCATATTGTCACCTGAATCTGATGATCCCGATGCTGAAGTATTGAAAACCATGCTTGCGATCACCAACGGTACAGACCGAAAAGAAGATGCATACCATATCGTAGCCGAACTTCGTGATCCGAAAAACATGGAAATTGCGCAAATTGTCGGTAAAGACGAAGTCGAGTTGGTTCTTGTGGGAGATCTGATCTCACGTATCATTGCACAAACATGCCGCCAAAGCGGTTTGTCAATTGTATATACAGAGCTTCTCGATTTTGGCGGAGACGAGATATATTTCGCCGAGGAACCGTCGCTTGTCGGCAAAACATTCCGTGATGCGGTTTTCGCATATGAAACCTCAACCATTATGGGGTATGTCCCCCAAAACGGCACGCCATCCCTTAATCCTCCCATGAACACTGTTTTACAAAAAGGTGATAAACTCATCGCAATTTCAGAAGATGATGATACGATCATTCTTTCAGGTAAAACAAATTTCGCGATCAACGAGAATGCGATCACTCGTGAGGTGCAAGAAGGGCAAAAACCGGAAAAAACACTTGTTTTGGGATGGAACTGGCGCGCACCGACAATTATTAACGAATTAGATAACTATGTCACACACGGGTCACACATTTCCGTGGTAGCGGATGTTGAATACGGTGAATCAATTATCACCGAGCAGTGTAGCGGCATTTTAAAAAATCAAACGATAAGTTTCACTCACGCTGATACTACCGACAGGAAAATACTCAACGGATTAGACTTGGCATCGTTCAATCATATCATAATCTTATGTTATTCTGACACTATGCCGGCTCAGCAAGCTGATGCAAAAACACTTATGACACTATTGCATTTGCGTGATATTGCCGACAAAAACAAAACACCGTTTACGATTGTCAGCGAGATGATGGATATCAATAACAGAGAATTGGCAGAGGTCGCGCGGGTCAACGATTTTATTGTGAGTGATAAACTCATCAGCTTATTGTTGGCACAAATTTCAGAAAACAAACATTTAAACGCAGTTTTTGTCGACTTATTCGATCCCGACGGTTCGGAAATTTATGTCAAGCCTGCAGTAAATTACGTCAAAGCAGGCGAAAAAGTTACTTTTTATACCGTTCTCGAAGCAGCAGCATTGCGTAATGAGATCGCGATCGGCTATAAAGTCGCTCGTTTGGAAGGTAATGCCGCTAAATCACACGGGGTTGTTGTTAATCCGAACAAATCGGAAATGATCACGTTTGCACCGGGTGACAAGTTGATTCTTATCGCTGAAGATTGATATCGCTTAAATGAATCTCTTTTGTTAAGGGCGTGGCTATCGCGCCCTTTTTCTAATACTACAAATAATCATGTGTCGCGACATTGGGAATTTTTGAAACGTTTACTACCCCGTCATCCTTCTGACGCCACCCCTTCAGTGTGAAGAGGAGTTAAATCTGTGAATGATAAAACACGGCATTAAAAAATCAGCGTAACCTCCAAACAATGTGTCATTATCGGGCTTGACCCGATAATCCAGATGACTTTATAAATTTCTAGATTCCCGTTTTCACGGGAATGACACATACTGGCTTTTTGTGGCAAGACAAAAAGTAAGGCAGGAGTTTTGAAGTTGCGCCATCCCCTCCGTGACAAGGTGAGAAGTTGTCTATGTCATTTCGAACCTTTAGGTGAGAAATGACAACGCGTTACACCCCGTCATCCTTCTGACGCCACCCCTTCAATGTGAAGGGGAATGATCTCCAAGAAACCATCTATCGGCATTAAAAATTCAGCGTGAAGCAATACAAATATGTTACTTTTATTCATTCGATTTTTCTATAAACTCCCGTATTTTCTGCGCAGTTTCTTTCCCGATCCCGGGCACTTTACACAGATCATCAACAGTTGACGTGCGCACATTGTCAAGGGACCCGAAAAACGTTAATATCATATCGGCTTTTTTTGCACCAAGCCCCGGTATATCCCGTAAAGGGTTTGACACGTTTTTCTTGCGTTTTTTCGTTCGACTATACGTTATTCCGAAACGATGCACTTCGTCACGCGCTTTCATAAGTAATAATAACGCAGGATCATCTTTTTCCAGACGTAGTGCTTTGCCATCACTTCTGATAACCGTCTCTTCCCTTTTCGCAAGACCGACCAACGGAAGCTCAATCCCGATCTTCATTAAAGAATCAACCGCAAACGCGACTTGCACCGGCCCACCGTCGATAAGTATCAGATCGGGCAAATCCTTTTTCTCTTTATAGCGTCTGCCCGTTATCTCCGCCATCATTTGGAAATCATTTTGAGTTACGGCAGCAATCGAAAATTTTCTGTACAACCGTTTATTAAAGCCTCCGCGCTCAATACGGATACACGCTCCGACAAAAAGTTCCTTGCCGTAATTTGAAATATCGAACGCATCGACGGAAGATACTTCTTCAATATCTAAAACATCCGCAAGTCGTTCAAATTGTGCGTCAAGACTATGCAGAAAATGCTTTTGTATCGCAAATACGGCATTTTCTACGACCATTGCCATCATCTTCATATCATATTCGGTTCGCGGTTGAATTATTTCAGGGCGAACGCCATACCCGCGTTCAATTCGCTCCGCCACCGATACAAAAGAATCGTCCATGTCTGATACAACAATAGCGCCCGGAATCATTGTCTGTGCGCGATAATGAATAAGTAAAAATGCACTCAGAACATCTGTTTCGTGTTCAGATGATTCAAAAACCTCGCTCACTCGATCAAGAACTTTACCGCCACGCACTTTGAACATACATATCCCACATTTACCGTCACGACTCACTACAGCGCAATAATCTCTGTTCTCTTCTTTTGACTGATTCTCAACACCGGGCATAAAAATGATTTGGCGTAAGCCATCCAATTGATCGCGCAGACGTGCCGCATCTTCAAAACGCATCTCACCGGCAGCCGTTTTCATTTCGCGCTCCAGTGTTAAATATAAATCCTTTGCATTACCGCGAAGCACGAAAAGGATATGTTGTATTGTCTCACGATACTCATCTTTCGTAATTTTATTCTCACAAGGACCTTGACAGCGCCCCAAATGATACTGCAGACACACCGTTTTCGGCATCATACCGCAATGGCGAAACGGAAAAAGAGCCCGTAATTTCCACATAAATTCACGTAAGGTTGCTACTGACGTGTAGGGACCGAAATAAAGCGAACCGTCATTTTTTTTCATGCGGGTTATATACACTTTCGGGAAATCCTCTTTGATCGTCACTTTTACATAGGGGAATGTTTTTCCGTCCTTAAGCGAGACGTTGTAGTGAGGTTGGTTTTCTTTTATCAAATTATTTTCAAGTACCAATGCACTGACCTCACTGTCAACAACAATAAATTCAACATCGGCTGCGCTGTGGACCATTATGCGCTTTCGACGCTCAAGTTTCTTGTCATTCATATAACTCAATAATCGTTTTTTCAGATTCTTGGCCTTGCCGACGTAAAGAATCGAACCATGATTATTTTTAAATAAATAGACGCCCGGAAGTTCGGGCGCATTTTTTACTATTTTGAGTAAATGTTCACGGGATGACGACATCGCGTCCTCCGTTTTCGGTTAGACGGAAACAGTGACGGTTGCGTTTACTATCTCGGCACAACGTGCGAGTTTTGCATCAGGTACCGAACATAAAGCAATACGTATACCATGCGGAAGTGGTACGAGGAACACATCTTTTTCCATCAATGCCGCGACATCTTGTGCAGGGTGATCACTTTTCAGACTCACAAAGAAACCGTCATCAAAAGGCATGATCAATTGCGGATCAACATTCTTCAAAAAGGTCTGTGCGCGTTGCTTTAAAATACCATGCCAATACGCACGGGTTTTAAAAAAACTGTCAAGGGAATCTTTATCGTTCCATAGTGCCGCCATCAATAATTGTCCTGTCGCAGGCGAACTTCCATAACAGGAACGATTGGATATGGTAATTATATTTTTAAATTCCTGTAATACGGCGTCATCATTATGCAACGCAAATAATGCTGCGGTTCTCAAACCGTATTTTGCGTACCCTTTAGAAATAGAATAATTGACGATCGATAAAATATGATCTTTACATGCATCAAGCCATTGGAACAACGCTTTTTGTTCCGGATCACTGAAATCAATATAGGCGACATCCTGAAAAAGAATGATATTCCGATCAATGCCGTTTAAAAAGTTTATAATTGCATCCCACTCATCTTTTTTAACGCTATATCCGGTCGGATTATGCGCGGGAGAATTAAATATAATGAATACTGTTTTTTGTTCTTCTGCGACCGCTGATACCGTTTGTTTAAAACTTTCGAGATTGAATGCATTATCATGTATCATTGAGAATTCAGTAACTTTTCTATAGTTATCTGACATTATCGTATAATACGGTGCCCAGTTCCAATCCGGAATAATAACACTGTCGCCGATCTCGGTATAATTAAAAATTGCCTGTCGAATTCCTGCAAGTCCACCCGCAACCGCAGTTGATGCAATGTGACGTTTCGGCATATATGATTCAAAACACAAATGTGTCATCGCTTCCAAAAACATAGGATATCCCTCAAGCGGCGCATAATTTGAAAGCTTTTTCATGTCAATATGCTGTAATAATGAGTCAATCTCTTGAAACGTTACCAATGTACCTGTATCATCCGTGAGTGCACCTATCGTACCATTAATCACCGGTTCAGCTCCAACCACAGCGATTCGCTTTTGTGCTGATTTACTGCTGTTAAATATAACATCTGAAAAAACCGAGCCCTGTTTGTGCGAGTTTGCGAACACGTCGAACCTCCTGTCGGTTGATGATGATACCCGGGAGGGGACTCGAACCCCTACAAGCCGAAGCCCACCAGGACCTGAACCTGGCGCGTCTACCAATTCCGCCACCCGGGCGTGTGCCTATTATACGTGGGAAAAACAAGATTGCAAGTGTAAAAACCTCGCTTGACGACATGCATAAGAATATACCGCTTGCTCGTAATGAGAGACCTGTGTTATAGACGTTTTTGAAAAGCGTCTCTACATCAAATAGCAAACAATGAGGTTTTTTAAGCTGCTTACATTACCCTGTCACTACGCGCGTGCTCTCACTGAAAAGG
>CAYRFE010000064.1:0-2273 GCA_964423645.1 uncultured bacterium
ATTCTGCGGACATAGAGTGTTTTTGATGCCGTATCCCATGTGCAATTTTTGATATATCGCGCAAACTGTGTGACATGGCTTTTCACCCCAATCTGAATATGCTCAACTTCATAAAGAATGTTTTGAAATTGCGCGGGTACTTTTTCCATTGTTTTAAAAAAAAGTTTTGTATTCATGGAAGCAAGCAGGTTTAGATGTTGCAGGAGTAATATGCGCTGATATCCACTCATGTTTTTCAACGAGAGTATTGCTCTGAAGATAGTGGCGTGTGCTTCGGGGGCGCCTTGTTTAAAAGTGAGATGTTCATACAAATGTGTACAGCAATATGAGAAGTCACTAAGAGGCGTTTTAAGCGATACACGTATCAGTATTTTTTTTATAAAATGCTTATTGCCGGACAGAGCCATAATTTGGCCTATAACATTAAGCAAATCAGTTGGTGTTGTACGGTAGTCCTCTTGTACAAAGAAAAATCGAACAATTTCGTCCTCCAGTATGCGCAGTTCATTATTCCATGCGTTGTCTTTAATGCTTCCCCAAAGCTGCGGTATTCTCGTAATGGAATCATTGTCTAACGGCAGAAGTAGTGAAAAGAATTCAGAAAACTGTGCGTAATCCTGCCGAGTCGCGTAGTTATACGACAATTCGCGTATCACATAGCGTTTTTCCAATGCATCAAAATCAGTAATAATGTCCTTTGCTTTGTGCCGGTTGTCTTCGATCAAAAGAAATCTTACTATCTGAAAGAGGCATTGAATACGGATCCCCCGATAGTCTTCTCTGGAGAGAAGCTGAATAAAAGACTCAGCCATTTTGATATTGGTGTTCAGAAGTTCGCCCACGACAGTTTCCCAATGTGATGATTCAATCCAAAACGGATGACGATCAAATAGTGTATAGAGGGATGTATACTGTTGAGCTTGTGCCATTTTTTCAAGTAACCGTTCTTGCTGTCGCCACATTGCATGACTTGTGTCGAAATAAAGTAACGAAAATGCTTTTAAAAAATTCATCTCATGGAGGTAGCGCTCAAAAAGAGTATTGCCGAGGATGTCCCTTTCAAATCTGCTGATTGGTGAGGTATATTCATGCTCCAACATTTCGGTAGTGCACTCCTCAAGCGAAATATCAACAGGATCAATGGTAATAAATTTCGCTTTATTTTGCACGATCGATTTTAATTGTGGGTTACTATCCACTATTGAAGAGTTTTGCATCACTGCTTCTATCAGCCATGTGCGGGAGGCTCCCCATGTGTTTAAAAATGTGAGGGCTTGCGGCGATGTACTGCGGTCAGGGTTTTCTCCAAGAAATTTTTCGACTGTATCCGCGTAAATAAACGGAGATGTAATCGCTTTTATTCTGCGCCAAAATTGTTTATCGCTAAGATTTGATTGAGTCATGAGTGATTTTGAATAAATATTTTCACGCGCCCACGTATCTAACGTTCTCGTAGGAAGTATGCGTCTAAGGCAGAGATGAAAGGCCGCATCGTATTCGTTGATATCAAATAAAAAAACACATGATGTATACGCACTTGGGAAATCATTATATAAATATGAAAATACCGGTGCAATAAAGTGATGTGGATAGGCATCAATAATTTTTAATGCGGATGACTTCGATAGTATGTGGTATAATTTTCGTGCCGTATCTGCCATATAAGAGATTTGATCGCTTTGAGCTCCCTCCAACCCGAGAAGGGAAATAAAGCATTGCTGGTATATTGTATTATTTTTTGATTGTACTTGCGTTGCACATATCCGGGATTCGATTAACTGTTCTATTTTATGTACCATCCTAAAAGAGCGAATACAATCTTCAAACGGAAGTGTTGCATATAGTGTGGCAGCAAGAGGCTGTTTCCCCGATTTTTCCAGTGTAAATGCCAGAGAAAGTTGTTGATACGGATGCAGCGTAGCACGCTGTACGGTATAATATGTCATAAATGATGAAATCAGCAGTGCATGAGCTTCTGGGGATTTGTCTTGAACTTTATATGTAAGATTCAAGACCTGATCGAAATAACGCTCGATGATCAACGGGAGAGCGGTAATATATCGGATTATGGGTACAATTTCTTCACCATTGTTGTCAGTGGTTACAGTTTCGATGTAAGGGGTAAGTATTTTTGAAAAAAAATGCCGATCAATGGTGAGTTTAGGCAAAGCATTACGCAACAATGCACGATAGCCGTCAGTAAACAAAAATTGCGCTTCCATCACAATGCTTTGCAACTGCTCTTCGTATGACATGCTAAAGTGATGACTATT
>CAYRFE010000064.1:2373-7373 GCA_964423645.1 uncultured bacterium
TCGAGAGCTTTTGTAATATAGTCAATCTCAAAATCATAAAAACGATGAATCTCATCAGGTGTTTCTGCAATAAAACATATAAAATGACTGATTGCCTCTGTGTCACCTGCCGCAATCGCGCACAGTGCGAGTATGGCTACCATTTCATCACCTGGTTTTGCACGGTGTCGAGAAAACACGTCCCAAAGCTTTTTGTGGTCTTCCGTTACCAGATGGTCATAAAAATATTTTTTGAGAAATGTAGTGAATTTTCGATGTGTTAAAAGTGTGTGATTGGTATCGGTAATGTGTAAAATCAAGTCAAAAAGAGAGCTGCGTTCATGAGGTTCTACGAGTCCCATACATGAACACAGCGCGTCTAAGCGTTCAACAGGTTCTTGAATATGTGCGGTAAGCATGGTGATATCGTTAAGCGAAAACGGACCCCACTGTTGCAGAAGCGATACGAAATACAGGTGATAAATACCCATTATCTTGCTGATATTTTGAAATAAAAAAGACGGGCGTATAATCTTTTTCAACATACGAAAATGGGTTTGTACATAAGTGTCTTCATAATCTAATTCCAGAATATTTATGGTGCGTGCGATATTTTCTAATCGAACTCCTCGTTTTTCCCATTCAATTACAAGATACAACAGACCTTTATCCGGGAAAAGCGGAAATTCTTTATACGATCTCTCGTTTGTAAACCTATACGTGGCTACGTGTGATTCAACTGAGCGAAGCGAATAGGTATCAGTATTGCAATGAGACCAATAAGAGTCGAAAAAAGTCAAGAAATCACTATATTGACCTGCATTTTTTTGCGAATCGTTATGCAATAATGCCGCATATGCCATACATATACCGACGGGTATGCTCTGAATTGCTTCGTGACGGGGTATCCAGTCTTTAAGAAATGTCATCACATCGACATAGCCTGCCTGCACTGCCTTAAAGAGTGTTTCCCAATGACAATCTTGAATTGTTTTAAGCGTACCAATTGTAGTGACAATTTTCTGCCGATCACGCATATTGTGCGTTTGTGATAGTTGTTTTTTAAGGATACGCTCACGTTTCATTGCCGCTTCAGCCAGGAATACATAGCATTTCGCATAAGCAACGGGACAGTATGGTATATGCGTTGAGATGTTAAAGCGTGATAAAAGATGAAGTGCTTTATTTCTGTGATATGCGGTAATCGTGTACGGTGAATGATAGGGAGGGTTCGGCTGCAATTGTGTGTGGACTATGGTATGTAGTGTATCATAGAGTGCGGTTAGGAGAAGTATTTTCATAGGTCTCTCTTTCTTAATTGCGTTGTGCGTTTATTAGCTGTGAAGGCGAATTATCGTGTTCCCATGTGCCATCGTGGTTTACTTTTACGCACATATCGGCAATGTTACGCAAATCATCATTATCACCATGAGTAAAAATACAGTAAAGGCGCATATCACATTCGGTTTTGCATTGTACAATACGCTCTGCGGTTGAAGGGCTTAGACTATCGCCACCATCGGTAATGATGGTCAGGTCGGCGTTTCTAAAGGGTTCTTCTTTGAAACGAGGTAATGCCTTGGTGAATGCGGAATCAAAGTCTGTGCCGCCATCAAAAGAAAATCGTAAAAACTCCAATACTTCGTCGGCATTATCTTTTGAAGGATTAAATTCAAATTCAATATGTTCGTTTTCAGAAGAGAACAATAGCAGATGCACCCGCCTGTTTTCTTTTGCGAATGTTGTTATAAGCGCAAAGGTAAATGCCTTAGCGACACTTTCCGGTATTCCCGTCATTGATCCTGAGGTGTCAACCAGTACCACCGCCGGCCCGCGTTTCCCCCGATTAGCAGATTGCGACGACTTAAGATCATAGGTTATAAGGCGCTGCTCTGCAAGCTCTGAGTAAAATAGATACTTCAGTGTGCTATGAGAAAGTTTCATAAGTTCTGATGGTATGACTCTTGCTATGTCAGAAGATCGTGTAATCGCGTAAATATCTGAAACGGGGGCAGTGTGCGTGGCATGAGACCGTATACCTGTTTCAAATGTCATGCGCCCGAGCATATCTAAAAACTTTTGAAAATCATCCATACCGCCAAAGGCAGTCGCAATATCGTGGATTGAGAGTAGTAGTTTTTTTCTGAGTTGACCGGCTTTCTTGCCTCCGAAGGCTTGTGAGTACAGCCCGGTTATTTTGTCAACCATATTTGCGTTTTTGGCAATGTAATGTTCGTAAAAATATGCAAGGTGATGTAATAGCCTGATTATCATTAAAAGGAGTGATACAAAAGCTTTTTGTTCATCATTGCTCAGTGAAAAAAACCATTCTGTAAATACGGTGTCTTCACTCATGCTTATTATCGAACGCGCTTTTTCCACCAACGACGCGCTTGGACGTTGCATTGCTTTTGCTTTTGGGTTTGGCATGTCTTGAGGAACACCGAACAATTTGTGTAAAAAGGATTCGTTTTCGGGGGTGGAAGTGTTCTGCAGACACGACTTAAAAATGGGATCAGATAAAAGCGTTTCAGTGAGATGTGTATATCCTGTAATAAATTGCATAAGACGTTTGTTTAAACGTGTAAGCTCGGCCGCAGATGCATGAGTAGTTTCTTCCATAAAACAAAAGATACTGTCCAGTATTTCTGCAAGACACATTGAAATAAATTCAGGTATTGCTTTGAGGGTGTTTTTTAACTTTTCCCATGCGGGGATTACTTGTATCGTTATAAGAAAATTCGAAAAAACACCATAACGACTTCGGAAAACATCAAGATCTTTTATCTCATATGTTCCCTTTTGCGTCAGTTCGGCACAGAGAATTTGTGCTATTTCTACTCGTATATCACGTGCAATAGTGCTGTGTTGTGTCAGTACATTTTGCACTTCTTCACTCATGATATAGGCGCTGTTACTTGCAGGTGTTACCGTCTGCATAGACGATTTCCTCGGCCTTTACTTTTATGTAATCGCGTTCATCAACAACAATACAATATGTTTTGGTGATTATATCATGCGCAAGAGCGAGTTCTTTTTTGATGGTAGCGAGGTGTTCTTCTTTAGTATTCAATATTGTCTCTAATGCAGCAATGTCAGACGCGGTGAGCCATAGAGATGACTCAACTGCTTCGCGCAGACGTTGTGTTTCGCTTTCTTCGAGAGTAGCAAGGATGTCAAGTCGGCCTAGTAGCGAGTCGTAATTTTTCAAAAAAGCCTCACGACTTGATTGATGTACCTGTAATCGGAAATCCCACCCGCGATTGTTTTTAAGGAAGGTAAAAAGTTTTGGCAATCGCATAATGCCTGAGATTCCATCGGTAATAGCATAGGCGTTATTGAGGTTTGTTGATGTAGTCCAAGAACGCAGCTCTCGCCATGAGCTGACAATCAAGCCGTTGTCTTCCTTAAAAAGCAGCGGAGAAGGGAAAAGGTAATCTTGTTTTTCCAAAACCGACTCCCGAAACTTTTTTGTTTCCTTCACAAATTCTTCCAATTCCTCACCCCTCATCACAAGTGAGCGAAGACAGGTGGTGGCGATGTCTTTTTTTTGTTCGGGCGTGTTCCAGAGCATGTGTTTTAATAGTACAACATGTCCGGCATCAACCATTGTTTTATCTTCTGCTGCTGCAGCAACTTTAAGTACTTTTATAGCCTGTTTCCACCGGCGGTCGGATATTTGCAAGCCTTTTTCCAAGAGCATTTGACGAACTGCTATTATTGCAGCTTTTACATCGGTATCTACCGTGACTTTCAGGGCACGCGCGAGGCATTCATCGAGCTCGCTGTCGTTAAAAGGTTCGATAGCGGGCAAACCGCTTGTGTTGTCGTCAAAGACAACGTCTTGAAAGTTCTCGGGCAATACCAGATAACGTGTGTCATAGCGGAACAGGAATCTGTCGTAAAGAGCTTCAAGCCCCTGTTTTTCATCAGGAAGTTCATTTGAGGCTCCTACTACTGTGCGCAGCGGGACTTTTGTATGTACGACGCCGTTACGAAATTCACGCTCATTTAAAAGAGTAAGAAGTGTATTGAGAATGGAGCTGTTTGCCTTAAATATTTCATCCAAGAATCCCACGGTGGCTTCAGGCAGATAGCCCTGTGTTTTGCGCTCATAACGATCAGATTCAAGTGCGGCGATTGATAAAGGGCCGAAAAGCTCTTCGGGGGTACTAAAACGAGTAAGAAGGTAGGAAAAGAATTTTGCCCCGCCGGCAACTTCACACGCAGTACGTGCCAACATGCTTTTGGCAGTGCCCGGAGGCCCAAATAAAAGAATATGTTCTCGAGCGAGCATTGCCAGGAGTAACCCGCGGATCTCCTCCTGGCGTTCTTTGAAATAGCTTTGCAGATCGGCGACACAGCGTTCAAGGGTCTTTCTCATACATACCTCCCTTTTCTGAAATGAGTATAATGGCAAATTTATATTTTGTCAATACATAAAATAGGTATTGTCGGGCTTGACATTTCTATTTTATGAGAGTATACTCATTCAAACAAGGAGGATGTCGCATGACGGCACGAGAGATAAAAGTTGAAGACCTTGTAATCGCTCTTATTAATACGCAAGAAAATTCTGCTTTTACATTATCTGAGCGCGAAGGCTTGTGTGATGACGCGGTATCCTTGTATGCAAATGTGAACGATGATGTCCCTTACGCAATCAGTATTCACAACACAAACGTGATTACATATTATGCGGTCGGCGTATTTTGTGACGGTGTTAATACCAAAAACACGGCGGATGTATTGTCTGACACTAATCCTTCGCTTAACGATTTGTACAGCGTTTATCCTGATCGCACGGTACGAGTCTTGGGATTTGATGACGGAAGCGAATTTGTGCGAGAATTTTTAGTCTCAGGGGAATTGCGTCGGAGTAAAGCAAAGGAGCATGGATTTGAAGGACGCATGGGGTATATTGACATAGTTGTATATCAAATTGATGTTGATTTTACCCCAGAAGAAGCTCAGCAATTGAAGGCTTTGTATAAGAAGTATAATGATTGTGATGATGATAA
>CAYRFE010000065.1:0-6567 GCA_964423645.1 uncultured bacterium
AGTAAGGCAGGATTTTCAATGAACATTAGGACACAAAATCTTGTGTCCCTACGATACAATCACTCGGTGACCGAGAATTTAAACCTAGCTCACAGTCGCCCTTAATAAAAGGGAGTATATTTCAACAACGCGTAAGAGTCTCATATAATTCTCATTATCCGTACCATTTTCATCAATTTTCACATACTTCAGTTTGACATGTACCGTTTTTTTGCTATAGTTAAAGCACGTCATTTTCACTACATAAGGAGGATTCATGAAAAGAAGAGCACTTATCAGCGTGTGGCATAAAAACGGGCTTGTGGATTTTGCAAAAACACTCATTGCACACGATTGGGAAATAATTTCAACCGGCGGCACCTTTAAGTTACTTCAGGAAAACAACATCCCCTGCATTCAGGTATCGGATGTAACAGGTTTTCCCGAGATCCTCGATGGTCGTGTAAAAACATTGAATCCTTACATACACGGCGGTTTGCTCGCTCGCAGAAATGATCCTTCACATATGAAAACGATCGCAGAGCACAAGATCACACCGATAGACATGGTCGTCGTTAACTTATACCCTTTTCAAGAGGTCGCTGCAAAAAAAGACGCAACCCCTGAAGAGGTCATTGAAATGATCGATATCGGCGGTCCGTCAATGCTTCGCTCTGCTGCGAAAAATTTCGAGGACGTTATCGTCATCCCATCCCCCGAGTATTACGACGAGATTGCCGGCTATATCACTAATGACAAACCCGTACCACACGAACTACGTAAAAAACTCGCTGCGGCTGTATTTGCTACGACGTCAGAATATGACTTAGCAATCACCCGCTATCTGAACCCTTCGCATAATCCGGACACATTGTCAATTACTGCAAAAAAATGGATGGACTTACGGTATGGTGAGAATCCTCATCAAAATGCCGCAATTTATACATTCGAAAATCCCGTTGCATCGTCACTTATCAATGCAAAAATCTTATGGGGGAAACCCTTGTCGTTTAATAACATGCTCGATGCGGAAGCAAGCGTCATGCTTACTTACAGTTTTAAGGAATCCGTATGCTGCATCGTGAAACATAATAATCCTTGCGGTGTCGGTGCACATAACAAACCGTTACAGGCATATAAACGTGCATTGGCAACCGACCCGATATCCGCATTCGGCGGTATCGTATCTTTCAATCGAACCATTGACATTGAGACTGCCAAAGAATTGGCAACTGCCTTCGTAGAAGTGATCATTGCGCCCGGCTACGAACCGGAAGCATTGAAAATCCTGCAAGGCAAGAAAAATGTACGTATTCTTGAAGTTGCACACGAAAACACTCGTGAGCAAAAGTATTATGAATATAAAACCATTCGAGGCGGCCTGTTAATGCAAGAAGCCGATACTGCGATACTTGATCCGAACGAATTACAGGTCGTGACGACTACTCAACCGACAGAAGAACAGATGAAAGCATTGTTGTTCAGCTGGAACGTCGTAAAAGTTGTCAAGTCAAATGCGATCGTGATTGCAGACGCGACAGGAACGATAGGGATCGGTGCGGGGCAAATGAGCCGTGTCGATTCGGTTCGTTTCTCGATCGAAAAAGCAGCCGATGCAAAATTGTCCGTGAATGGAGCGGTGCTTGCCTCAGACGCATTTTTCCCGTTCCGCGACAGTATCGATGAAGCAAAAAAAGTCGGTATCACTGCAATCATCCAACCGGGCGGTTCCGTGCGCGATCAAGAAGTCATCGATGCGTGTAACGAACACGGTATTGCAATGATATTCACCGGCATTCGTCATTTCCGTCATTGAGAGGAGAAGGTTGTGAAAATTGCAGTCGTCGGCAGCGGGGGAAGAGAGCACGCACTTCTTTGGTCATTGTATAACGAAAAAAAACATACCCTCTATGCACTTCCCGGCAACGGCGGTACCGCCGCCATTGCTGAAAATGTCGCAATTCAAGACTCCGACTGCGATGCCATTATCGCATTTGCACGACAAAAAATGATCGACATTGTTATGATCGGGCCCGAAAAACCATTGGCCATGGGTTTGGCAGATAAACTTCGCGCCGTGGGAGTTAAAACGATCGGTCCCGATATTCACGGTGCACAGGTTGAGGCCTCTAAGATATGGGCGAAAGAGTTTATGTTGCGTCACTCTATCCCTACCGCTCGCCACGAAACGTTCGATTCGTATGACAACGCTCTTTCGTGGATAAAAAAGAATAACACCTATCCGGTAGTTATTAAAGCCGACGGACTTGCCGCAGGAAAAGGCGTGATAATTCCCCGAAACGAAAAAGAGGCTGAACAGGCATTACGTGATTGTTTCATCGATCAAAAATTCGGTCAAGCGGGCTTGCATATTGAAATAGAGGAGTTTTTAACAGGTGTCGAGTCGTCATACCTTGTATTCGTGGATGGCGACCACTATGTGCCGATGGTCACCTCAAAAGATCATAAACGACTGCTTGACGGGGATCTTGGTCCGAACACAGGCGGAATGGGAACTTTCTCGCCTTCTCCATTCATTACACCCGAGATCGAACGTGAGATACTTGAAAAAACGATCGCTCCTGCCGTACGCGGGTTTCAAAAAGAAAACATTCTCTACAGAGGTATTCTGTATGCAGGATTGATGATCTCACCTTCGGGCATCAATGTCATCGAATATAATTGTCGCTTCGGTGATCCCGAGACACAGGTTATTATTCCGCGACTTGCGACTCCGTTGAGTGAGGTTTTTGATGCACTGTCATCGGGAATGCTTGCAAAACTACCGCTGCAATGGCATAACAACCATACGGTGTGTGTTGTTGCCGCATCACAAGGCTACCCCGAAGGGTATGAAAAAGGGAAAATCATCAGCGGTCTTGATCACATAAAGTCTACTGTATTTCATGCGGGAACAACCTGCCATAACGACACGATCTACACATCAGGCGGTCGTGTATTAGGCGTAACTGCAACGGGAAATACGTTAGAAGAAGCACGTTCACAGGCTTATAGTGATATGGGGAAAATCCACTTTGACGGCATGATGTACCGAAACGACATCGCATTGTTGTCATAACACCGAAAGGAGCGCTATGTTTGAGAAACTGTTCAAGCTGAAAGAACATGGTACAACGGTTCGTACTGAATTGAACGCCGCACTGGCTACCTTCATGACTATGGCGTATATCATTTTCGTGAATCCGCAGATTTTGTCAGCCGCCGGAATGGATGTAAACGCTGTAATGGCTGCAACATGTATTTCTGCCGCAGTTGCAACGATCATTATGGGATTATGGGCGAATTATCCGATCGCGCTTGCGCCGGGTATGGGTCTCAACGCGTATTTCGCTTTCACGGCAGTGCCGTATATTACCGAAAAATTAAAAGCCGAAGGTATCGATGCTACTTCGCAGGCATGGCAGGTCGCTCTTGCCGCAGTATTTGTATCAGGAACATTCTTCCTGATTATTACGCTCTTTAAAATTCGTGAAAAAATAATCAACGGCATACCGGACACCATCAAATACGCAACTGCAGCCGGTATCGGATTATTCATCGCTTTTATCGGCCTTAAAGGTGCCGGTATCGTTGTCGCTAATCCTGCAACCTTTGTTTCACTCGGAAAATTTTCGGAATCTCCTACTCTTCTTGCCATAGCAGGACTTATTTTAATATCTTTGTTAATGATCAAAAAAGTCAAAGGTTCCATTTTGATCGGTATTTTAGCTACCACGGCTGCCGGAATAGCGATAGGCATCAGCGATTTGCCGACATCCGTATTTGCGTTACCTGACATTTCACCGACATTTTTGAAAATGGACTTCACCGGTTTATTAGCGATTGGCATTTTAGATATAATCTTTGTCTTCCTTTTTGTCGATATGTTTGATACTATCGGAACATTGATCGGCGTCGGAGAACAGGGAGGGTTTATTAAAAACGGTAAACTTCCCCGCGCATCTCAGGCAATGACCGCTGATGCAGTCGGAACCATGGTCGGTGCTGTGTGCGGAACATCTACCGTTACGTCATACATCGAAAGCGGTGCCGGTGTTGCCGAAGGCGGAAAAACCGGATTGACTTCGCTTTTTGTAGGTCTTTTCTTCATACTGGCATTATTCTTTGCGCCTATCGCCGGCATCATTCCTGCCTATGCAACGGCACCTGCGTTAATCATTGTCGGCATACTTATGGCAGGTAATGTCGCGAAAATAAAATGGACTGATATGAGTGATGCAATACCCGGATTTTTTACACTCATCATGATGCCGCTTACGTACAGTATCGCGACGGGTTTGACATTGGGATTTATTTTGTATCCGTTGTGTAAATTATTCGCAGGAAAAACCAAAGAGGTCAGCGTGCTTGTATGGATACTTGCACTTCTCTTTATAGCTCGTTTTGTATTCTTATCGGTTTAACATGCAACGTTTTAAGCTCAATGATATACACGCAATCGCCGCCCTTATGGAAAAGGGCGGCTTATGCGTATTCCCGACCGACACCGTGTACGGCATTGGCGGGATATACGACAACCCTATGGTATTGCCTAAAATTTATGGCGCAAAACATAGGGATATCGATAAAAAAATCCCACTCCTTGTGTCGGACGCAGATATGATCACTGATTTTATTGCTGATGAGATCCCTCGGGATATGCGACGATTGATACAAATATTTTCACCGGGTGCTCTTACCTACGTACTTACAGGAAAAGCATCTATGCGAGAATTTGCCGCTGCTGACGGCTCAATCGGCGTTAGAATTCCGAATTCACCCTTTCTCCGCCAATTGATTAAAATACTGGGAAAACCATTACTGGCAACATCGGCAAATTTATCCGGTCACCCTGAACTGAAAACACAAGGCGAACTCGAACGTACGTTCATGAATACTGCCGATGCAATAGTGATCGGTCCACAATCTATTGATCCAATACCATCAACAATAATTTCATTTGCTGAGGACTTACCGCGTTTTTTACGCATCGGTGCAATAGCAAAAGAAGATATACGGCGTTATATTACCACAAAAACTCATATTACCTTTGTGTGTACCGGAAATACCTGCCGTTCACCTCTGGCCGAGTATTACGCAAAAAAAATACTGTCTCCCCGATTGTATTATATCGATTCTGCCGGTACTTCAGCAGTCGACGGCATGGAAATGGCACATTATTCAAAAAAACTGGTGGAGGAATTCGGCTTACATCCTGATAAAATCGCGCAACAACTTACTCCGCATATAGTAAAGTTAAGTGATATTATACTGACAATGGAAGTGAATCATTCCTTGTATATTCAACGTAATATGAATGCATGCCATGTATTCCTGCTCAATGATTTCGCCGTTAATCATGGTGCAATTCGTGTGAATGGCGAATATGAGATATCAAATCATTTTACAGCTTCCGAAATAGCAGATCCCGTCGGAAAAGATTTTTCGGTTTATCAACAGACGCTTGGCGAGATCGCCGGTGCACTTGATTCCTTAACGTGGGACGCCGATAATGGAAAGGATATACTACCATGAAAAGATTTGCACTATCCATCACAATAATCGTGTGCACTCTACAACTTCTCTCGGCAGAAGGTACTATCTCTCGAGGCATGGGGCGAGCAGGCATGACTGAGCCGAATAATACACTTTCAGCAGTCACAAACCCCTCCCTGTTAGCATATTCATCCACATCTGATTTTGCCTTCAATTACAACACGAATGACAAAATCGCTATGTCGCGTTATGATATTATTTGGACCGGCATGTTGCAAACCGAGAAACTCGGCACAGGCTTATCCTTTGAATACCAATATGAACCATCTGAACCTCTTTACATAATTCGTACATATCGCCTTGGAATACCGATGTGTTATCGTTTAAAACCATATCTTTCTCTCGGAGTAACGCCGCATCTTATCTATTTTCAACAATATTCAGCAAGCCCCGCGCGTTCACTCAATGCACATGTCTCCGTTATGGGTGATTATAAGAAATTAATTTTCGCCGCAGTAAGCCTTGAAAACATCTTAAAAGATCCCCATACCGAACGCATGTTATCAATAGGGATCAAAAATAATTTTTTGTTTGATGTCCCGATATATTATCAATACGTACATACGCTTACCACAAAAGAAAATGAACACCGCTTCGGCATCGAATATCGCCTGTATCCTCACGCAGATCTTCGTGCAGGATTTCGCTATGACGCAGAACGAGAAAATAATAATTTTTTCACACTCGGCGCAACCTGGTTTGCGTCACAGGATCTTGCGATTTCCTACTCATATGAAAATAACGGATCAAATCACATAGAACTTCACTCGGTATCATTAAAACTGATCGACTTTACCATTACCGAAGACTGAGATGAGACCTTTGCACAACTTCTATTTTTGTGACTTGTGCTCATCCTATACTATCATGCAGGGGCAAGTACTGCCCCTACGATTCCCAAACTCATCTTTTGAAACCACAGCAAACCAGGAGTTATTGAACTTCGCAAAGGTCTCGACATGCTTGCTGCGGTAAGATCACAGGGGTGTGGGGACGAAGTCCCCACCTATCAATTCTCATCCCCCTCCCGAT
>CAYRFE010000066.1:0-6098 GCA_964423645.1 uncultured bacterium
CCACAAGGGATCGCCCCTACGGCTGCGATTTGGTGGCGCATAGCGACGGGGTGGTTAAATTATCTGATGTAGTATGTAAGGGCGAGGTCGCCTCGCCCCAAAGAGTCCACGCTCACAAAGTGATAGCATCGTAGGGACACAAGATTTTGTGTCCTAATGTTCATTGAAAATCCTGCCTTACTTTTTGTCTTGACACAAAAAGTAACAAAAAAGTCAAGGCTGTAAAAAATCAGCTACAATTCTGCATATTTTTTCTAAAACAAATAAACTCGCTACGCTCAAACAGTATTTGTTTTTTAACGAAAAAACATTTGAATTGTTTCACGCTGATTTTTTAAGGCCTACATGATATCTTGTAGAGACGGGTTTCAAACCCGTCTGTGTTCACCGGGCGACCACAAGGGATCGCCCCTACGGCTGCGATTTGGTGGCGCATAGCGACGGGGTGGTGAAATCATCGTATGTATGATGTAAGGGCGAGGTCGCCTCGCCCCCAAAGAAGCAACAATCAAAAAATCATGTATCACGTAGGGACACGGCATGCCGTGTCCGAGAAGTACTCGCGAGGGTGAGGAATAATTTTTTAATGTGCAGATACACAGAGCTGATTCTACAATAAATGCATGATTATGAGTAAAATAGATAGACGTGACATTTAATAAGCTCGTATTTTGCGAACACTTTTTTTCAGGATAGAGAGTCCGTCAACACAATGCAATGATGGGAGATATTCACAAATCGATTTCATTTTTTATGTTTTATTTTGTGACAGTAATACGGCGTAATCATTTCCGAGATTTTTTTGCTATCAAATATTTCAACTCCTGTATAATATATTTTTTTAAAGTGCATAATCGCGTATATAATTATTATATTGACAAGTGACGTGAAATCTGTTGTAGTAAGTAAGTGATATTGCCAAAGATGTTTTGGATAATCAAAAATGAAACGGTATTGAGGGTTTATTGAGAAAGAAGGAATACAGATGCGATTGAAGGTGTTTTACAATGAGAATCAAAATGTAACTGATAACAACAGTATTTCTCCAAGTGCGGGTAAGCCCAAGCTCTTTATAGATGAGATTAAAAGCTTTCCTGAGGTAGAAATTATATCCGATTGGTTACCTCTCACACGAGAAGATTTTTACTTGGTTCATGATAAAGATCATGTTGACGCAATCTTGGACTGTAGAAAAGAAAATGGCTTCTATAATTATTTACCTTCTGTCGCACAATCTTTGTATTGGAATAATGGAAGTTTCTATCAAGCCGCGAAAGAAGCTTTAGACTCATCGGTTACGTGTTCGCCGACAAGCGGTTTTCATCATGCGGGGCACTTACGATCTTTAGGGTTTTGTACGTTTAACGGATTAATGATTACAGCAGAACTTCTTAAAAAAGAAAAACTTGTTGATACTGTGGGAATTATTGATTTTGACGCGCATTATGGTGATGGAACTGATAATATTATTCAACACTTGGAATTAGATTATATCGAACATAAGCCATTATATTTACGATCCGTTCAAAATATTGCCTCATGGTTAGAGGTTTTATACGATGAATTAAAAAATCAATTCTCTTCATGTAATCTGTTGCTTTACCAGGCAGGAGCTGATTGCCATGTAGACGATCCTATTGGTTCATTGGGAGGCGAAGGGTTAACAACTGATGAAATGGCGCTTCGAGATCAAATAGTATTTCAATTTGCATATGATCATTCTATACCAATAGTCTGGAATCTTGCCGGTGGCTATCAGGTTCCTGTTGAGATAATTCTTCAGCTTCATTGTAATACTCTCAAAGCGTGTAGAGAAGTGTATGGATTGGGAAGTTGATAATGTGGAGATTAATGATAATAAACGTTTAGTCATTAGTGATGATGGCGTTATTCCGGGATATTTAAAAGATAATAAAGTTTATATTTATTACGGTGATTCGGAGCACGTGAATTTATTATGTATATCATCTATAATCCACAAAGAGTAGGTTTGTATTTGCACGAGAAGAAAAATCGACATAAAGTTTCTTATGGGATATAAAAGTGGATAGAGAAACATATTGACAAAGAATATATCCTATAGGATAGTGAATGAATGGAAGATATAAAAATATATACGCATTATGGCATGGTACATACTCAATTGGCAGGTTGTAAACAATATTGTGTCAATCAAAGCATTTGCGGCTACATAAAATGAGATTGATATTAACACATTTCGGACATCGTTATATAAGCGAACAGCTGAAGATACATTCAGAAAAAACCCTAAATAATAATTCGTTAACACGTATTCTTCTTCAAGTTTTAAAAGTTAAAATTTTTGAAGGTTCAATAACAAATATTCATGAGGACTTGATAGGTAATGGGTATTTAGAAATTGAAAATAAAATGGATCTTCGCGCAGTAGAGTTCAAATACAAAACTAATCCCTTGGAAAATGTAGAAAGAATAGTATTTGAATTTACAACAAAATGTAATTTCAACTGTAGTCATTGCCGAAATGGTTTTATAGAAAAAACTACGGAAACAAATATCGAAAGGCTAAAATCGATTGCAAATTCATTTAATATACTCAATATAAAACGATATGACTTCATTGGCGGCGAGGTTTCAAAGTTTGGAAATGGTTGGCTTGAGTTGGCAAATCATATAAATGGTAATCACGATAAAACGGTTACGATTTATACTAATGGCTGGTGGCTTGAAAACACTGACTTTGAGGCTGCCGGGAAATATTATACAAATGACAGTGAATATTTGGCGGACTTGAAGCAAAATGGGATTACTCATATTTTATTCAGCATTGATGGTCATGAAGAGGTGCATGACAAATCAAGGAATCATAAAGGGCTTTTTAAGAAAATACTATCTTCTTTTGAAAGAGTGAAGCAATCAGGAATAAATCCGCGAATTACTGCGCTTATAAAAGATACTCTTGACCCTCAAACGTATGATACGTTTGCTGAAATTGCTTCTCGGATGTATGATTTTCCGGAAAACACAAATTCGCAAACAAAGATAAATAAATTATCACGAGATTCTACAAACCATTTCAGTAACTTTATTGATATCGGTAATGGCGTTCATATTAAAAAAAATAAATATAAAATAGATGATATTCCGTTACACTTGCTTCGTTGCAAAGCATTTTACAGGCCTGCTCCAAGTTTGAGAATTATGGCAAATGGCAATTTATCAGTATGTCCTTTACTTGATGCCGGGGAGGGCTTTGGAAACATCCATACTCAAAATATTATTGAAATTTTAAATAACTTTCATACCTCTTATGTATATAAATTACATGCCAATAATGATATCAAAAACTATATGAGATATTTCGATAAAGATATTTTCGGTGAATATTATGATCATATTTGCTCAATAAGAATCATTCTAACTTTATTGGCTAAACATGTACATTCGAGAAGCTCGTTAACTCGTGATGAAATTTTAAAAATAAACAAAGAAATAGCTGTGTATGCAGGTTATGATGAAACGAAATAACAGATTAATTCATTTGAAGGAATATATTAAAAACGACAGGGTAGTTTCGTGCTTAATATAAGTGGGCATATGTGACAAAGATCGTGTTTTAAAACCGGACAATAAAATTTCTTATATAACGGTAAATATAATTTTATGGAACTTGATCGTAATGATGCTATAGTAAGTAAAAAATAGTAGCAGGAGGAGTTATTATGATTTCATTATTAGTTTCTTGGATAGGTGATCATGATTTTAATTATACAGACAGTACATCGTTGCATACCGGACCTGTCGTGGCATTGCTTGATCAAAAAGCGGATGAGTTTGATGAAGTACATCTCTTTTATGACGACCACAACATTGAAGCATCCGTCAGGTTTTGCGAAAAAATTAATAGTGAGTTTGGGTCAAAAGTGATCTGCTCTAATAAAAAGCTAAAGAATCCTACCGACTATCATGAAATATATACTGTAGTGACGGCATCTCTCGAAGCTATACAAAAAGCACATGCTAACGAGACTATCCGATGGTCTTTTCATACAAGCCCGGGTACAAGTCAGATGGCAGCGATATGGCTGTTGTTGAGTAAAACGGAATATCCTGCCGAATTATATCAAGCATGGATTGATAAAGAGACGTACACATCAAAGGTGCGCAAGACAGAATTTTCGGTAATGCCAAAGGTAATTTTGAGAGAAATGATGAATGATGATCATAATTTTGAACACTGTCTACTACTAGAACCGGAACCTGAAAATTCAATCCTTAATAGCGTAGTTGAAAAAAGTTTATCAGAAGAGTTGCTTGAACAATGGCGAAACTTGGATGAATATACCGCTATCATCCATGAGAGCGAAAGTATGAAAAAGATATTACATCGTGTACATCGAATGGCTCCATATGCTATTCCGGTATTGTTATATGGTGAAAGCGGAACAGGCAAAGAAATGATCGCCAAACTGCTGCATAAAGGCTCACAGCGCATGGGTAAGTTTGTCGTATTGAATTGTGCAGCGATGACTGAATCGCTGGCCGAGTCGAAATTGTTCGGATGGTCGAAAGGTGCCTGGACCGATGCAAAAGAAGAAGGTAAGGGGATCATTCGATCGGCAGATGAAGGCACTTTGTTTTTAGATGAAATAGCTGATCTGAGCCTTGATATTCAGACAAAAATGCTGCGTGCGATTCAATTTGGAGAAGTGCGTCGCGTTGGAGACAACGAGACGTTCCGTTGTGATGTGCGATTTATTGCTGCTACCAATAAAGATCTTATGGCAATGGTTCGTAATAAGACGTTTCGAGAGGATCTGTTTTATCGTTTATGTGTAGGGTATGTGCATGTGCCACCTTTGCGTGAACGCGAGAATGATGCGGCGCTCCTTGCTCGACATTTCTTGCGTGAAATAAATATTACGTTCTCGCGCGTCGAGGCTAGTTGTTATACGCACAAGGAATTATCGCGTGAAGCAGAAGAATTTATTGTGCAACATTCATGGAAGGGTAATATTCGTGAGCTTGAACATACGCTTGGAAGAGCATGTTTGTGGTCATCAAATGATGTATTAACTGCTGATGATATCGAAGAAGCCTTGTTAGATCCCTTTAACGGTACTCAAAATATCACACCGCACTATACATTCCCGATGGATATTGAAGAGCATCTTGATCGTATTCGTAAAGAGGTAATTGAAAAAGCATTAGCGGATTGCGGCGGTGCGATAACAAAAGCCGCGGAGATGTTGGGGTATAATAATTATCAGACATTGAGTGAGCATATGAAAAAATTGGGTATAGAGAAAAAATAACGGGAGAGCAAAGTTAAAATGAGATTGTTGTAAAACTATTATAATTAAATGTCAGTTCAAATTTGAAATACTATTTTTTCTATGTGCTCTCCCCCAACCCCTCTCGTTGAAATCGAGAGGGGCTTACTATGTTTTATAGTGGGGACTTCGTCCCCACGCCCCTATTTAGAAAATAAAGAAAATTTTGAAATTTAGAATTTTGCAAAGGGCTACTACTATAATTCAACGTCAGTTCAAATTTGAGATACTATTTTTTCTATGTGCTCTCCCCCAACCCCTCTCGTTGAAATCGAGAGGGGCTTACTATGTTTTATAGTGGGGACTTCGTCCCCACGCCCCTTGTCATCACACCCCTATTTTGAAAATACTGAATAACGCGAAGAGTAATGAATTTCGAAAATGCATTGATTTGACCGTAGGGGTCGGGCTCGCCCCGACCCGTGTTGTGATAAGAACCGTGAAATCCTGCCTTACTTTTTGTCTTGACACAAAAAGTAACAAAAAAGTCAAGGCTGTAAAAAATTATCTACAATTCTGCGTATTTTTCCTACAGCGCATAAACTCGCTACGCTCAAACAGTATGCGCTGCTTAACGAAAAAACACTTGAATTGCTTTACGCTAATTTTTTAAGGCCTGTATTTTGAAATCACGGGTTTAATTCCCCTTCACACTGAAGGGGTGGCATCCGAAGGATGACGGGGTAGTAAACGTTGATTGATTTGTAATTTCGACGAAACCTACCGGTGAGGTGAAATCCTGCCTTACTTTTTGTCTTGACACAAAAAGTAACAAAAAAGTCAAGG
>CAYRFE010000067.1:0-5864 GCA_964423645.1 uncultured bacterium
CCCTCTTTTTTGCAAAGAGGGGGAAACGCGTAACCGCGAGGGGGAGCTAAATTATTTTATTGTCTTTTCTTACTGATTACTTAATGTCGTTTATAGTATTTTCTATTACTTACAGTTTTTAGGGGGTGCGGGGACGAAGTCCCCACTATATAAAAAACGTTCATTATGTGCTCTCCCCACACCCCAGTTCTCAAGGTGTAATTAAACGGGAGAATTTGAATTTTGCAAAGGTCTTAATGTATTCATACAATAAGGTATGGTTTTTATTTCGTAATTGTATTGCAATTCTTGTTGGTTGTGTTACTATCCGCAGGTAAAAGGGATAATAACAGAAAATAAGGAGACTCTCATGGCAAAAATCAAAAATATCGCGATAATTGCCCATGTCGACCATGGGAAAACAACACTTGTCGATGCAATGCTCAGACAATCAGGTGTGTTTCGCGATAATCAAAAGGTCGAAGAACGTATTATGGATTCCAATGACATTGAACGAGAACGGGGTATAACAATATTTTCCAAGAACGCGGCCATTCATTATGGCGGTTATAAAATAAATATCGTTGACACACCCGGGCATGCTGATTTCGGCGGAGAAGTACAGCGTATTTTAAAAATGGTTGACTCGGTGCTTCTGCTGGTTGATGCATTTGAAGGAACGATGCCGCAGACAAAATATGTATTAAAAAAATCGCTTGAGCTTGGCTTAAAACCGATAGTCGTTATCAATAAAATTGATCGCCACAACTGTGATCCCAATAAAGTGTTGAATGCGGTGTTCGATCTTTTTGTTGAATTGAATGCACATGATGATCAACTGGATTTTCCGTATGTGTTCGCATCGTCACGAAACGGATATGCTCGTCATAATCTGAGTGATACCAATGAAGATCTCATACCGCTGTTTGATAAGATCATCAGCCATGTGCCTGATACTTCGGGTGATCAAGAGTCACCGTTCCAATTTCTTGTCTCGGCGATCGAGTATGATAATTATGTCGGGAAAATCGGCACAGGGAAGATATTCAACGGTGAAGTGCGTCAAGGTGATGAAGTTATCTTAATGAAACGTGACGGTGAACGATTATTGTACAGGATCACAAAAATCATTTCATTTGAAGGATTGAAAAAAGTTGAAATAAAGCACGCGGTCGCAGGTGATATTGTTTCACTTGCAGGCATGGAACACGTGGATGTCGGTGAGACGGTTGCTGATCGACAAAACCCGATGCCGTTACCTGTTATTGATATCGATGAACCAACGATGTCCATGACATTTATGGTAAATGATTCTCCCTTCGCAGGAAAAGAAGGCAAGTATGTCACTTCAAGGCATTTATGGGAACGGCTTCAGCGTGAGCTTCAGAGCAATGTCAGTCTTGTCGTTGAGCGTACGGATTCTATGGAAGCCTTTATTGTCAAAGGACGTGGCGAATTGCAACTTGGTATTCTTATCGAGAATATGCGACGGGAAGGATTTGAATTTCAAGTTTCAAAACCGGAAGTGCTGTACCGCGAATTGAACGGTCAACGCACAGAACCGATAGAACATGCGATCATAGATGTTTCGGATGAATATGTCGGTACGGTCATTGATATGCTTGGAACACGTAAGGGTGAGATGTTGAATATGATGCAGGGTACCGACGGTTATACCCGCGTCGAGTATAAAGTGCCCGCACGCGGACTTATCGGGTTCAATAATGAGTTTATGACACTTACGCGCGGAACCGGAATCATCAATCATAGTTTCTACGAGTATGAGTTTTATAAAGGCGATATACCGCGAAGAACTCGCGGTGCATTGGTTGCAATGGAGACAGGAGCATCGGTCGCGTATGCATTGTTCAATTTGCAGGAACGAGGCGAAATGTTTATTGGGCCGGGTGTTCAAGTCTATGAAGGCATGATTATTGGAGAGCATAGCCGCGATACTGATTTGATAGTCAATATCCTTAAAACCAAAAAGTTGACCAATATGCGTGCATCAGGCTCTGATGAAGCCGTGCGGATCATTCCTCCGCGACGATTCAGTTTGGAACAAGCATTGGAATATATCGGCGATGATGAACTTTTAGAAATTACGCCGCTCACATTTCGTATGCGAAAAAAGATTCTCGATAAGCACGACAGGAAGAAATCAGAAAGAATCGAATAGAGTGGCATGACATTTTCAAGCGCTTGTTTCTATACATCGCATCATTCGATACGAGAATAGTATTAATCGTGTGCGGGGACAAAGTCCCCGCCTCCCAATTTTCACGGGAGGGGAGCTTGTGCTGAGCACTTCAGCTTCGTTCAGTGTAAATTCCCTCGAAGCATGGGGTGGGCACACATTCAAAAAATGGTAGTTTAGCAAAGGTCTTTATCGGTTTTTCTTAACGGTTTCGGAGCACGTTTCCATAAAAAAGATGTTCCACCTATTCTAAATATAATATCTTTTCGTAACGGTTTAGGTTGAAAAAATCAAATCTTCTGCTACACTCTTTACAGACAGGGAGGAAAATATGAAATCTGTCAAATTCAATGACGTTTCGCTCAGAGACGGTCATCAAAGTCTTCTCGCGACAAGGATGTCAACAAAACAAACGCTGTATGTGCTTGAAGTTTTAAAAGAAGCACCTCTGAATTATCTTGAGATATGGGGTGGTGCGACATTGGATACCGCAATGCGGTTTCTCAATGAAGATCCGTGGGAACGCCTCGAAAAAGCTTATCAGATGCTTGACGGAAAAATGCCGATTCGCGCACTCTGTCGAGGACAGAATCTGTTCGGTTACAGCCCGTATCCTGATGAAGTAGTCCGTTCGTTTAATATTGAAGCTGTTCGCACCGGCGTCGGTGTGATGCGCATATTTGATGCATTGAATGATGCGAACAACCTTAAAACGGCAGTCTCTGCGCTTAAAGAGACCGGTGGTCTTTTTGATGCGGCGTTGTCCTATACCACAGGGAAAGTGTTTACGGTTGATTATTTCGTAAACTATGCTCGCACGCTTGAATCGATGGGGGCAGACATGATCTCCATTAAAGACATGGCGGGCTTGCTTACCCCTGAACGAACCTACGAATTGGTCACGCGTCTGCAAAAAGAAGTACGTGTGCCGTTGTGTCTGCATACGCACACAACCCCGGGCTATGCGCATGTGTGTGCGTTGATCGCGTTGATGCTTGATATCGATCAGATCGATACCGCATTCATGAGTATGAGCGGCGGTTCATCACATCCGTCCATTGAGATAATGTCGCAATTTGCCCGTAAATTGGGAAAAGATGTTTTTTGGGATTATGATCTTTATCATGAGATAGATAGGCGATTGCGTGAAACACGTCTTGAAATGGCTAAGTATGATATTCTCAGTTTACCGCACGAATTTCCCCGTGAATTACCGCATCATATCGATAAGAAGATGGATGATGTCATCACCTATACCGCGAAAAAGAAATATGAAAAAGCCTTGAAAGTGATGCATGAGATAGAAGCGTATTTTAACTTTTCACCTCCTGATGATCTGGTGCGGGATGCACAAATTCCGGGTGGAATGTACACCAACATGGTATCACAGTTGGAGCCGTTCAAAGCAGTCGATCGTATCAATGAAGTTATGAAGGAAATTACGCGCGTTCGTGAAGAATCGGGTTATCCGCCATTGGTGACACCTACCTCGCAGATTGTCGGCGTACAGGCGGTAATGAATGTCGTCAAAGGACGATACGCAATGATCACTGCACCATTCAAAGCGATGGTAGAAGGTCGTTACGGAAAAACACCGGTCGCGATCAAACCTGAATTTCGTCAAATGATCACCGGAAGCCCTGAAGAAAAGTTATATGAACGCGAGCCGCAGGATTTCACAATCCCGATGTTACAGGATATCGGGACTGAATTATGCCATACCGAGCGTGAGAAAATGTTGTATTACTTGTTCCCGCAGACTGCGGAACCTTTTTTAAAGGCTCGCCGCTTAGAAGAAATACGCAGACAGATCGATGCGCAGATTGCCGAGCATTATGCCGCACTTACTGAGTTTTCTGAAAAAATATATAACGGCGGGTGGTTTTAAGACCACCTCGCCTCTATGAGGGTTGTTCAATGAGTGTTCATATCAGACCTTTACAATTACGGGATATAATCAATATCCTTCCGCTTGTTCCTGAAGAGTGGCATTTCAACAGCACTGAATTTTTTCATGCACATTATTTAAATCCCTACTTTTATTCACTTCTTTTATGCGACAATCACGACATAATCGGTCACGGTAATGTTGTTATAAATGGCGGAACTGCATGGATAGGCAATATTCTGGTGCATTCCGAACACCGAAAAAAAGGATACGGCACGATGATCACCGATCAATTGATCGAATATGCAGGGAAAAAGGGTGCAACTGCTTTTATGTTGATTGCCACCGAATTAGGGCGACCGGTGTATGAGAAAATCGGATTTCAGGTGACGTCCTCGTATGTGTTTTTTTCACGGGATCATGACTCCAAACAGCATATTGCGTCTTCGGTTCGACGTTTAGAAGAAACGGATCATATACAACTTGCATCGTTGGACACCCATGTGACAGGGGAGGATCGTGATCAATTTTTGCGACAATTTATACCATCGGCTTATTGTATCAATGTACGGGATCATCTTGAGGGAGTGTATTACCGAACTCTTGGGAACGGTCAAATACTTGCACGATCAGCACTTGCAGGATTGAGCTTGCTTTCACTAAAAATCATGGAAGGTGCTGAGTCACTGGTGATACCTGAGGAAAACGCACTCGCGTGTGAATTTGTGAAGAATAACGGCTTTGTTGAAACAAAACGTGCCCCTCGAATGCATTTGGGTGAACCGCGACCATGGCATCCTGAATGTGTTTTTAATCGAGGCGCAGGTTATTGCGGCTAACAAATCTTATTTTTTTGTTTTACTGAAAAGAAGTGCACTATCGGTAGATTCGATTGTAAACGCCGTATCGGCAAGGTCGCTTAACGGATAGATAAAATTGAGTAAGAGGAGCATGCATCTGATCTGCGGTTCTGCGGGAGAGTGCGAAATATCTTTTCGATGAATGATTTGCATGACCGTATCATTTTTTTCCAAAGATATGTGCGATAGGTCATCGGTGAAATTCTTGGGGTACTGCGCCACAAACGCATCCCATTTATCTGAAGATAAGGTGAATTTTGAAAGAAAAATACCTCCCCGGCTAATAAAATTTTTGCAATCATGAAAGATGATGTGCCGATGTTTAATGCCTTTGTTGTTGAGGAGTTTGCATCGAAATTCAAGTTTTTGATCTGCAGTATACGAGGTGTTGACGCGTACGAATTGATGATGAAGAAGACACTCGAGTTCATACCTTGAACCGACGGATTCGATGTAAAAAGAGAAGTCATCATCGGGTAATTCAAATTTGGTTAAAAATTCAAACAAACACGATTCGTGATTTTCACGAATATAGATCGCTCTTGTTTTTGTGATGATATTCATTCTCACGTCCTTTCAACGCAGTATAAACAAAAAAGCACTATATTGCAAGGTAATAATCATTTGATTTCGATTGCGTTTTTTGCAAAACTCAAAAAAAGCATTATTATTAACGTGAGATTCTTGCCAAATTCAAAATGTCCGGTTTATTGCTATACTCCAAAAAAGGGGCATGGGAACAAAGTCCGCACTATATATTAGGTTAATCGCTTTCGAATTCAACGGAAGGGGTTTGGGGATGGCACAACTTCAAAACTCCTGTCTTACTTTTTGTCTTGACACAAAAAGTTGTATTCTGTGTCATTCCCGTGAAAACGGGAATCTAGGTGCAATTAAGATTACTACTGGATTATCGGGTCAAGCCCGATAATGACATCCT
>CAYRFE010000068.1:0-5830 GCA_964423645.1 uncultured bacterium
ACGATAAATTATTGGATTATGTTAAAACAAGAATAAATAAACAGTTGAGATTTTTTAAAATGAAAAAAGAGGATTGGCAATTTATTAGAACAATATCTTATATTGAAAGATTCTTTAAAGAAATAAAAAGAAATTTAAAGAATTGGACTTATTTTAAAAGTTATGAAGATTTGGAAAAAGCTTTTTTTATGTCTTATAAGGCATATGAAAGAATTAATTAAGTTTTATATTATTATTTTCTGTTTCAAGAAAATATTTTGTTCCAAATAAGCTTTGTTTTATAATTATTGTTAAAGGTGTAGTTTTATTATTAATAGAAATATAGCCTCTAAGTTTCATATTACCTAATAATCCTTTTATATTGTCGCATTTGTTGTTGTTGATTATAAGGTCATATTCTATGAAATTAGCGGTAGTTCTTGCTTCAATTTCAATTATATTATTTTTATAGTTATGTTTTATGTGATCGTTAAAAATACCCATATTTTTTACCTCCTGTTAATGAACATTGTAAATCTTTTGAAAATTAAGTCAATAAATATTTTTTATTTTTGCACACTTTTCTCTTGACATACCGTGCATTTCTGGTATACACACATCTCAGTGCCGGAAGAAAGTGCGGATTGTGCATGATCGATCGTAACATTATGAACAGCGTGTTATTTCAAGATTGACAAAGTATGTATTCTATTCTACTGTAACGACACATAACAAAGGAGTTGCTATGTTCCACTCATTATTGTCGGACTTGTTCCCCAAAGATGCTCCGCTCAAACTATTAATTCAGCACGCTGATGTTCTCGATGAATTAGCAAAATTGCTCGTCCCGCTTACGGAAAAATATTTTAACGGTGAAAATATTGACGAAATGGTTGCATATATTTGTAAACGTGAGCATGAGGCCGATGAACTGAAGTTTAAACTCAGAAATGTGTTAAAAAGCTCGGTAAAAGTCCCGTTTGCAATCAAGGGGATGCTTGATTATTTACATTATCAAGATGATTTGATCGATGCGATCGAAGATATTGCATTAAAAATGAGTATGAATAGGGTCGAGGGCTTTGATCATGAAATTCAAGCGAAATTTTTAGAAATCGTACGTCAGGTCGAACACTCGATGGATATTCTGCAAGATATGGTCTGTGATCTGAAAAAAATTCTCGATTCATCATTTGCTTCGAAAATGCTTCAACGCGAAGAACGTGATTATGCTGAGATCGACAAAATCGAGAACATTGTCGATGAACTGTCAATAGAGATCGGTAAGTGGATATATTCTAAGAAAACCGTGATCAATCCCATTGATCTGTTGTTTTTTCGTGAGATGGTTGAAATACTTGGTAATATGACGGACACGGCAGAGAATACCGCCGAAATATTACGTGCATTTTTGAAATAAACGAAAGAAGATGATATGAGTCCTGAGACCATTCTTCTCATTTCAGCGATAATTGCGTTCATTCTTGCCATGTCGATAGGTGCAAATGATGTGGCAAATTCGATGGGAACCGCGGTCGGTTCAAAGGCGATCACCATAAAACAAGCGCTTATTATTGCGGGTATCCTTGAATTCGGCGGGGCTTATTTTTTTGGAAAAAATGTTACAGAGACCATCAAATCAGGAATATTTAAGGCCGAACTGATCACGGATCACCGAATGTTCATCGCAGGTGCATTTGCAGCTATTTTAGCGGCAGCAATTTGGGTTTTTGTAGCGACTTTTTTTTCCATGCCGGTATCCACAAGTCATTCTATTGTAGGAGCAATGGCAGGATTCGCCATCGTCGCGTTCGGTTGGGGTTCGGTCAATTGGTTTAAAATTGGTATGATTGTCATTAGTTGGGTGTTGTCACCCCTAATTGGCGGGTTTATCGCGTATTTGATTTTCAAAATTATTTCGTTACTGATATTTCATAAAGTTTCTCCGTTTTCAGCGGCAAAAAAAATTGCGCCAATTTTGGTTGGTATAACGGTATTAACGGTGTCAATATTGTTTTTTACTTGTATTATAACAAATTCGACATTATCTCCCGTTTTTTATATTTCAGCTTCACTTGTTGCAGGTCTGATAACTGCTCTCGCGACCTATATTTTGTTGCGAAAAATGTTTGTATCGCACGAAGATGAGTATCGGTCGGTAGAACAGCTTTTTAAACGCTTACAGGTCTTCACGTCGTGTTATGTGTCGTTTGCACATGGAGCGAATGATGTGGCCAATGCGATCGGTCCTCTTGCGGCAATTTACGCAATAGTAAAATTAGGCAGTTTGCAGGCAAAAGCCGAGATTCCCATGTTTCTTATGATTTTGGGAGGGTTGGGTATTTCATTGGGAATATTTTTGCTTGGAAGCAAAGTCATGAAAACTATCGGTGAAAGTATTACCGAATTGAATAATACGCGAGGATTTTCGATTAATTTCGGAACTGCGACCACGGTACTTGTTGCCTCATCATTAGGTTTTCCGATCTCATCAACCCATACTATCGTCGGTGCTGTTGTCGGTGTGGGGTATGCACGCGGTATCGAAGCGGTCAATCTCGGTGTATTAAAACATATTGTGATTTCATGGGTCATAACCGTACCGATCGCAGCGCTTACATCCGCGTTGCTCTATCTTTTGTTTGTACAAGTTGTGTGATATGCGACGAAGCAGAATGCGTTCAATAACTCTTTCTCCTGAAAAATGGGCTCATTATGTTATGGAATGGACTCACGAGAGTGGCTTTCCTGATGAGTGGCAACGCTTTGCTGAAAGAACACCGGTGATAATCGAATGCTGTTGCGGAAAAGGTGATTTTTTGGCTGAAGAAGCAAAAAAGTATCCTGACAAGCGTTTTATCGGTATTGATTACGCAGAACCGGTCATGCAACGAGCAGTGAAACGCATCTATGAAAGCGGGGTAGAGAATGTCAGATTTTTCTACAACGATATTCATGACATTATCAAAAATATCTCTAAAGAAATTTCTATTGAACGAATTTATGTCAATTTCCCTGATCCATGGCCGAAAAAACGACATTGGAATCGACGAATAATAAATTCTGAGGTATTACTGGAAATCCATGCGTTAATGTCGCCGACGACCGAGCTTGTGATGGTCACAGATCATGACGGGTATGCAGAATGGGTGTGTGCTATATTGGAAAAGAATACTCTGAATTTTCAACCGATCGGAGAAAAATGGTATTGTGAAGAAATGCCGGAATTTCATGATTCGGTCTATATGAACAAAGCACGTGCATGGGGGCATACCTTTTATTTTTTTCGTGTAAAAAGAGCTTGACTGATAATGGTAATTCTTACATGATAATCATGTAAGCGGGATGGTGTCACAACGATAAGGAGACAGATTATGGAATTTAAAAACGTAACGGTGCTTAAAAAAGCTAACGTGTATTTTGGAGGAAAAGTAACTTCTCGTACGGTATTATTTTCCGACGGATCTAAAAAAACACTCGGGATTATGCTTGCAGGTGATTATGAGTTCAATACCGCAGCTGCGGAACTCATGGAAGTATTGGGCGGAAGTGTGGATATTCAGCTCAAAGGACAAAATGACTGGCGTGAATACAAAGAAGGCGAAGCCTTTAATGTTCCTGCCAATTCGAGTTTTAAGTTGAAAGTAAAAGATATTTTCGATTATTGTTGTACGTATCTGTGATATCTGACGAGGGGATTTCATTCCCCTCTTTTTTTAATCTAAATGGGTCAAATTCCCCGAAGCTTGCTTCGGCTTCACTATTATAATTTTGTTATTATTAGGGGTGTGGGGACGAAGTCCCCACAATATTAGAAATTAAGCCCCTCCCAAAAAGAAAAGGGAGGGGTTTGGGGTGGGCGAACAAATATAATATTTTTTGGGGAGATACCCCGTAGCTTACTGCGGGGTAGTTCATTTTCTAAATGGGTTAAATTCTTCGAAACTTACTTCGATTTTGTTATAATAGTTTTGTAATTATAAGGGGTGTGGGGACGAAGCCTGGCGCATGATGTGCGCCCGCTATATTGAGAATTTTTGTAGGAGCAGAAAATCTTTTTCTCCTCCTATCGATTTTCACGGGAGGGGTTTGCGGCGAGCACACTTTTATAAAAATAGTAGTTTTGCATAGAACTCTGATATGGTATAATAACCTGACTGCTCGATGCAGTTCATACGTAGAGTGGATTTACAATCAGGAGGTAAATATGCGAATCATTGTACTCCACGGGAGTCCGCGCAAAGGGAAAAATTCTGATACATTTGCGGAAACGTTTTTGGAAGGCATTAATCGCAATCAAGGACATTCCGTAGTGCACTTTTATCTGAATGAGATGTCTATTAAACCCTGTCAGGGGTGTATGAACTGTGAGAAGACCGGGGCTTGTGTCAATAATGATGATATGCAGTTGATTTACAGCGCGTTCAAAGACGCGCAGATGATTGTCTTTGCGACGCCGATGTACTGGGGGTATCTTACCGCACAAATGAAAATAGCAGTGGATCGACTTGAGGCTATTGCGGGGGTACCGTTTCACGGGAAAATTTTTGTTTTATTGATTACCCATCGATACCACTATCAATCTGCAGTGGCTTTTTTTGAAAGGATTTGCACCTACTTTAAAGTGGATCTGCATACATTAATCTCTTGTACCGTCAATTCGACAACGGGTGAGGATATTCCGATCCAAGAATGCCCGGACGATTTACGAAGAGCACATGAGTTGGGAGTTTATTTGGGGAAACGAGTGATGGGGTGATTGTGAATTTATGCGTTTGAAAATGAGCGGTGCGTGAATGCTATTGTTATGGCGAGCTATCATCTTGTCCCCATTTATCAAAACATAGTAGTCCGCACTTTTTCAGAGTATTTATTTTATCAAGATTGCCTTTAGGCATTTTATCGGCAGAATAATGAAGTCCGAAACGATATTGAATAGCATTAAAGTATCCTTTTTTTTCAACATCTGCGGTGCATGAATCACCAAAATCTTTTCCGCCGACCAATGTACAGACCTCGCGGAATTCTTCGACGTGCTCAGGCGTGGTATCCATTTTCCAGTCTTTTTCACGTGATCGATATGCCTCATACAATGTGTTGATATCAGTATCGTTATATTTCTCGCGATGAACGATCATATCTAAAGGTAATTTATTTCTAACATTCGGTGGATTTTCCGGATAACCAAGCGTGAGAAGCACCACAGGTATTACACTGTCGGGGAGCGAAAATATTTCTTTGCTTTGTTGCATGTATTCCATTATTGTGCCGATATAACAACTCCCTAATCCGAGTGCATCTGCAGCGGTGCAAATAGATTGAGCGGTGATGATCACGTCTTGAAACGATATCCAGAAATGTCTGAACGAATGCGGAACCGTATAAGGCGCGTTACCCTTTTCGGCGATTCGAGCATTTCGGCGGTAATCAATGCAGAAAAGGAGGTTGACAGGGGCAGTAGCGATGAACTTTTGTTGACACATTTCAGCCAACACGTGCTTCGTCGTTGTTTTTTCAATTACAATGATAGAGTATGGTTGCAGATTTCCGCCGGACGCAGCATGTATTCCCGCGCCAAGTATCCAATTCAGTGTGTTTGCATCGATCGGTTTATCAGTATAATGACGTACACTTCCTCGTTCATATAAAATTTTAAGCATCTCATTGGGATAGGTATGTTCCATTTTCACTCCTTATCATTCGTATGTATGATAGCGATCATGAGATATTTTGTAAAGATTGAATCTCGATTTTTGAGCGATTGATTCTTCTGTCATCGCATTCAAGGCTTTTATATGTAGCTCGCAAGGGAAAATGTCCCAAAAAGCAAGAAACATCAGGTCTTATTATT
>CAYRFE010000069.1:0-5798 GCA_964423645.1 uncultured bacterium
TAGGAGGAATAAATGAGAAAGAGATCAAGTAAATGGATTGTTTTGCTTCCGTTTTTCATGACCCTCAGTATGTATTTGGTATTTTCTTCGAAAATTGCCAGTAACCCAAGCGAAGCCGGATTCTGGCTCATCCTTGCATTGGGTATATCGATCGGAGTTGCTTTAACTCGATTAAACTTTTGGTCAAGAATTAAATAATACAGATCTTTTCATTAAAATCTCCTCTGTTAGGATTATCCAACAGAGGAGTGGAAATTCATTCTCCGAGAGGGTTCTTCATAATGATAAACCAGATCATGTTTTTATTATAATCAGGTGTTATATCCTTCATCAATTCTTTTTCGAGTACCGATACAGCTGATAATACAATGTATTTCGATGTCACTCCGATGATTGAATAGCCGACAGACGACGATTTTAATTTATCATTCCAGATCGTGGTCACGAACTTCCCGGTTTTCTTGTTGAAGACATGGATCTCATTTTTGATTGGCATGAGTTCCATTTTATTGCCGAATTTATACGCGGCACCAAAAGAAGAATAAACATAGTTATTCGTACTGCCTAAACTCTGCACCATGAAATATCCATGAGGCATTGACATACCATTCCATTCCGGAGGAGAAAAATTAAGCGCTTTATCATAGTTCTTCTTCAGATTCAAGGAAATGGTCATTTTTTTCCTTGAGAGCTGCGTCAAAGTGCACGATCGTATACGGAAACGATGCCTTGCCGAGGTACACAGTGTTGTTCAATGGATCTACATAAAGAGAGCCGCCTTGATATACGGTATTATGGCCACTAGGTTTACCGGGATTCAATTGATAGACAGCTTTTTGTTTTCCATCTTTGCCTACAAGAATCATTGATTGTGTGGCATCATCTTCAAATATGAAACCATCATCAGTTACATCAAAAACTATAGAGGTGAGTTTATCATCAAGAATGACTGAATCTATGTATTTGCCGTCTATAGCATACATCTCAATTTTTTTAAAAGCATAATCATAGATATAGATCACGTCGTTATTGATCTTAAGCCCTGTTAGAAATTGTATTTCACCAGGTCCTTTCCCCATTGGTATACTAATTTCCCGGGATACTTTACCATCAAAAGATCGAAATTCAACGGCATACTTCGTAGGGTAGGCCGTAGTGATATATAAACTATCTTTATAAATACCACATCCTTTGTATACGGGATCGATCGCAATGTTATTCAGTCCAAATACAGCAGTAATGTCTGCTTTCTGTGGAGATTTGTTTTTTAACGTGCTCGATACTGCATGAATTGGTGTTGACTGGAAGCAGAGATAGAGCAGCGCGATTAGTGCTATAGCGAGATAGTGTTTCATGTATCCTCCTTAAGATATTTTTACAACCCAATCCATAGTAACCATAATAAGACACATGTCAATATTCATTTTATCTTATTAAGATCGTGCGGTTCAATAGTTCTTATGACGATGCGGAGATTATACGCATTATTCTCCGCATAAAGTGCAGTGATTACGATTTCAAATAACGATATTATCAAAAAAGAACTTAAAACTCCGCAATAACACCCAATTGGCTAAAAATAAAATATAATATATCGAAGAAAATTATTATTGCGATTTCACGGGGATAAGGTAAGATAAATTCAGAGATAGAAAACAGTAACGTTATCATACCGAAGGATTAGGAATGAAATTTAGATTGTATATTGATGAAACAGGCAACTCAGATTTGGCTTCCTCTGATAATCCTAATCATCGTTTTCTTACTCTTGCCGGGGTAGCATTTGATCTTGCTTATATTGAACGGTGTGTATCGCCCGAATTAGAAGCAATAAAAAAAGAATATTTTCATTCTCATCCCGATGAACCAGTCGTATTTCATCGTAAGGATATGGTTAATCGGAGAGGGGTGTTCGATGCTTTAAAGGATGCGTCGGTACGCAGTCGATTTAATGAAGAATTGTTAAAACTGCTTACCCAATGGAAGTATGTGGTATTTGCCGTTACGGTTGACAAATTAAAGCATCAGGAAAAATATCAAGCATGGCGTTACGATCCATATCATTATTGCTTATTGATTTTATTGGAGCGCTATGTGTTATATCTCGAAGAGAATGGTGCTCAAGGTGATGTCATGGCTGAGAGCCGTGGGGGAAAAGAAGATATGCGTCTGAAAAAAGCATTTGAATATATTATCGATAATGGTTCTGAATATATTACCGCAGAGCGGTTTTTAAAATCATTAACAAGCCACCAGCTCAAGGTAAAACCCAAAGATAATAATATTGCAGGTTTACAAGTTGCCGATATGCTTGCTCATCCGGCTTGGAGGGATATATTACGGGATCATAGTTTGCTAAAAGACGATCGGGCGGATGTATTTGGAGATCGTATAATTGGTATACTTAATAAAAAATATTATCAAAAAAATAATGATGTCAATGGATATGGGAAAAAGTTACTTCCATAAAATAAAAAAGCCCCAAAGGGGCTCGATGGTCAAACCATCCACCTCCGGTAACCCGGATTGAGTTAATGATACTCTTTGTGAGATAAATGTCAAGAAGAAAAGAAGTAGAAAAGATGTTTTCGGAAAAATTTGAGAGGTAATGTGTTAAAAAAACAAATCCTCTTATTTGTAAGGATAATTATTTCGTATGTTTAAACTGTTGAAATCACAAGAACTTCTTAAACAGTTATCCTTTGATGAGACAACTGCTGTTACATATAACTTGTTTTATCGTATTTTGGATGATCCTGAGGCATTTGCGGTGCTTTCGAATGACAACAGATGTGTTGTTGCTCAAAATCTTAAAAACGCACTATGGTTATGGATAAGCGATACGTGTGCTGACGACCAAATTGCAAAATACTCTCAGGATTTAGTGAGTTTGCTAGGGGAACGTTTTGTCCCGTCGGTGATAGGCTTACAACGCTCGGTTAATCTATTTAGCGAGTTATATGCTAAGGCACATGCTATACAAACATTACCCGGCATGTCTATGACCGCATATTCATGTCCTCAGGTCATACCACACAATATTTCATCGTGTAGCGTTTATAATGCCGGGGCTGAACATGTTGATATCATCGCTGAGTTTTGTGCAGGATTCACACATGATGCGTTGAATAAGCCCGCTAATAAAAACGAATATCTAATGGTGGCAGAACGCCTGATACAAGCAAAGAGTATTTATGTGTTGCATAATGGTGAAACTATTGTTTCAATGGCCAATATTGCCCATAAAACGGACAGATATGCACGTATTAATCTTGTGTATACCCCGCACGAGTATCGCAAAAAAGGATATGCATCTCACATAGTAACCGTTTTAACCGAAAAAATGATTTTAGAAGGTTTGACACCCATGTTATACACAGATGATACTAATGCGACGTCTAATAAAGTGTATCAATCAATCGGATATGTTGAAACAGGACGATTGATAACAGTTGATTTTGGTGCAAAAAATACTTGAATGGGGTATGAAACAACATGATAATGAGGTGAAGTATGGCGTATGAACAGGAACGTCTACTTACGATTAAAAATGGAGGATACGATGAAAAAATTGTTGTTTGCAATAAGCAGTGTTTTTATGTTGTTTGTCATTGGTTGTAAAAGCAATGCCTTTGAAACGCTTAAAATTGAACATCAATGGGGGATCCCTACATTCACAGTTAACTTTATTGAAGGATTGTATAATAACCAAATATATACTTTGACAATGCAGAAGGGTGTGGGGTATGATCTTTCTTTTTATTCGCTCTCTGGTACATTACAAAAAAATATATACTTTAAATTTGGCCAAGGTCCGTCTGAATTTAAAACCACTCCAAGTGCTATGGCGATCAATGACGACGGCATATTTGTGTTTTTCTACAGCTTGAACATTATTAAAAAATTTAATCTTTCCGGCATCTATATTGATGAGTACGTGATCAACAAAGAGCGAGAGTTTAATCCGTTTTTTCCGGAAATTCAGCTCAACAATGGGACGATATACTATCACAATATCGGTAATGATTATTTGGGTATAAGCACAATCGAAGGTAAAACAATGCGAAGGATTCCGCATACCGTTGAAATCGATACAACGCGAAAGAAATGGCTCTACCAAGGCGGTATGTTAAAATATGATACCTATACAAATCAAATGTATGTAGGGAGATATGCGGCACTGCTTACTATCGAAATATACGATGACCAACTCAATTTGGTGGGAGAAATACACGACAAACAGATAAAAGCGAAAGAACTTTTTATTGTGACGAGCGGCAAGTATTCAAATCCTGAAGGGGATTTTGTGCTTAATGATATCGATTACGATGAGGATTATATTTATGTAACAACCGGTGTATCACTCGATTGGAACAACGATGCATCGCCTAAAGAGACATCAACGACTAACTGCATTATTGCCTATGACAAATTGAAGAAGAAATTTTTCAAAAAATATTGGAATCCAAATTTGAAACCTAATAATTTCGGATATTTTATTGTGGGGACAACGTCTGATTATATTGTTGTTTCATCCATGGGGGCACAAGACAACAGTAACAATAAGGAAACATTTTATGTGCTCAAAAAGTAGAGGTTTTTATAAAATGGGCATTAGATTTGGTCAATGTACGTTTCTTAAAAAAATAGATATTTAATCCTTTGGGTTTGTGGTTTATACTATGCTTAACGCGCATAAGGAGTTTTAAATATGAGCATTTCAATCAATAAGAAAAATTTAATAAAAGAATCTTTTAAGAATGAACGGGAGCTGCAAGAACATTTATACGAATTACCATATTTACTCATGCAAGATGGCGATAAACAGTTTTATGCAATCGCTCGGGAAGTGCGTCTTCCTTCTGCGGGAATCTTAGATATTTTACTTATGGATGAAAGCGGAACATTGATAGCCGTTGAAGTGAAATTAAGCCGAAACGGACAATCACGCCGGGAAGTTGTTGCGCAAATATTTGATTATATTTCGGATCTTTCTGCACTCAGTTATCATGAAATTGATGACATGGTAAGCGGTAAGCTGGAAGAAATCGCATATCAAATTGATGAAGAGGGCACATTACCCCGTACAATAAATAGTTTTCTTAAAAACGGTGCCATTAAAGTTATTATAGCAGTCGATCATGTAAATAGTGATCTGCAACGGATTATGGAATTCATCAATGAAAGAACAAACCTTGACGTTCGTCTTATTGAAATATCAAAGTATGACGAGGGTAATATTTTGGTGCCAAAAGTAATTGTTGAAGGGAACGGAGATAGTCTTTTAATTGGTAAAGATACTCCCGCTCGCCAAAGCATTGAAGTGCTTGAATCGCTTGCTTTATGTTATAACGAGGCAGTAGAAGACACATTGAGAATAAAAAAAAGCAATAAAACGTATAAAATGATATTTATTAATCCTTGGCCACCCCAACTTCATTACGAACTTCTTCACAAAACAAAAAAGGACAGCGTGGGTCTTGAACTACACAATGAGACTGTGAAATTGTTATACCTTCAAGCACTTTTAAAAAACTATGACGGGCAGAGTGTTCAAGGATATAAAATTATATATGATCCTAATTGGCAAAATGGGAAAGGAAAAATATTTATTGATGTTCCTTATAGTATAGGTAATGAAAAAATTGTTTCTATAATGAAAGAATTTATTGCCCTAACATTGGACTCGATTACCAATGAATTGGTCAAAAATGATTATAAATGAACTTTAGTGTGAATCATTTGAAAAGATTATGGATTTTCGATATATGAAAAACTTGATAATAGGGACCCGCACT
>CAYRFE010000070.1:0-5726 GCA_964423645.1 uncultured bacterium
ATAATAGTGAAGCCGAAGCAAGCTTCGGGGAATTTGACCCATTTAGATTAAAATGAAACATTCCTGTAATGTGGAGTCTGTCGCAGAATTACCCGCTAATATCTGTAGTGGAAGGATCAATGCTTTCATCATCGGGCAGTATTTTATTCGCAACATGTTCGGCAAGATCGACCAAGCGTGTAGTAAATGCCGACTTGTCTGTGGTCGTGATAAACGACACTTTATTATCAACAATGGTTAAAAAACCCACCGGTTCCACGCTCCCACCGAGCCCGACAGCGTCTTTTTGACCAAATACGGCAGTCCCCATACCAAACATTATTTTAGTTAATGGGATTACCGTGATCGAATCATTGACTATAATAGGCTTACCGGTAACCGTATTCGATTCTAAAAAGTTTTTTAATTTGTCGAGAACTTCCGTAATATTTTCCATAATTCATATCCTCCTTTTATCGGGTTCACATAAAACTCTATTTTTGCATGCACAAGGCACAACATATCCGGTGATCGGTAGACACACATCATCGGCATCATCGGAAACACAATTGTATAATACCAGAAATATACTGCAGGTGTAAATACATTTTTTTCAGTTATCAATGCTCGTTCCACTCGTATATAGGGATGAAACTTTTTGGTTTTTTTTATAACTGCAAGTATGCGCTTCATTATTGCGATATAATCTGTTTTCCCTGAGCGAAGAACGCCGTCTTGTCGTAATGCCTTCTTTCCTGTTACAATCTTTTTACTGTGATAAAGGATCCCGCTTTTAATCGTAACAGTTGCTTCCTCATGAGATAAACAGATATCTAATACTACTTTCATAGCAGATCATACAATCGTCGTGAACGAATCTCATTTGTTTGAAAAACGGCTAATGAGGTAGCATTCACGCAATAATCTTTATGCGGGAACCGATACAAGGATGAGATCAAAGGAGTATCGGATACTTTCTTAATCGTACGTATGAGTTCTCGTCCCTTCATTGAAACACCTGCCAATACGACATACGGTAAACGGTGCTCGCATGCATATGTAAAGTCGCTTTTTGTGATTCCGAGAAATATTGACGTAAAAGCACGGCGAATGTGTGTCTCTGAATAACGTTTACTTTTCACGTTGTTGATGCAGTCAACCCACGATTCGGCATGAAGCATTGATTCAATAATACGGTTTTCAAGCCCCTCATTTACATCGCGATAACGACCAATCTCATTTCCTTCTCGTGTTATCGTGTAGCGTAAATAAGAAAATGCATCGTCAATTCTTTTTACACGATGTGACGTGAGGTACGATGCGACATCATGAGACACCGACCGTCTCCATGCGTCTTTCCCGTCATACAGCTGTATACGTATTCCGGATGCACTCATGATCGGTTGTTCACTGAGATCATTATACTCGGCACCCTGTCTTTTAACGGAATTGAACACAACCGGCAACGATAATTTTATTGCATTTTTAATATATTCTATCCCTAAAATGACATTCGATCTATTGAGAAAGTCATCCGATACATGAACACTCTCACGAATAACATCTTCACGCGCGGTCGCAAATGAGATACCTGTTTTAAGTTTCTCGCGAATAGATTGATAATACATGATCTCATTATCGATAAGCCATTGCGCGATCTTTTTTAGCGACAGTATATCATCATGTTCAGAACCAAACGATACAGTCCCCTCTATACCCAATGATTGTATTACTTTCATAGCGCCCAGCGCGAAATAATCTGCTGAAGCTGAGGCGAATAATACCGGTAAGACGAACACAAGATCAATACCGTTGGCGAGTGCCCACGTCGTTCGTTCTGAAACTCCTGCACATGTTGCATCTCCTCGTTGCGTATAATCTCCTGACATTATGGCCACAACATACTCACAACCTGTCATTTCGCGAGTTTTTTCAATATGATAAATATGCCCTTTATGAAGCGGATTATATTCCGATACAATAAACGCAACTTTTTTTGAACTGCTTTTCATGTGATCAATTACCCCTTACGGTAGTTTATACTCATTGTTAAAGTCAGGGAACTTTTTTTTTCGTCAATTGTTTCTTCTATAGAAACAACCAACCTCCTTTCAATGAGAGCCGAATGCCCTCCCCCCGGGTGTTCGGCTCAACCTCTTTTATGAATCGGTCTATACAACGGAACTTCGGCAAAAATCATAGCAGTCACAATAACCATTCCACCCAACGCACGTATGGGAATAAAATGCTCATTACCGATTGTCCACGCAAATACTGCGGCAAACACCGGCTCCAACGAAAATAGTATCGCCACTTTCACAGGATTTTCTCTTGTTTGAACGATCATTTGAATTAAAAATGCAGATAACGTCGGTAATAATGCGAGAAAGATAATCACGCCGATACTTTTTTGGTTTATCTGAAACGGAGCCCCGACGATTACCGCTATAATGATGCTCATAATCGCAGTCACTGCAAACTGTTGAAAAGTCAAGACATACGGATCACAACCTGATTTCATATAACGGTCAGCTAAAATGATATGCATTCCATATGCTGCGGCGGTGATAAGGGTCATTACGTCACCCGCATTCACTTCATGTAACCCCCCTGTAAGAAGCCATAAACCCGCAGAAGCGAGAACAACTGCTATCATTTTTTGCTTCCCCGGTCGTATTCGAAAAAGAAGTAATGAAAACAACGGAACAAATATCACAAACAATCCTGTTATAAATGCAGAATTGGACGCGGTAGTAACCGCTAAACCTATGGTCTGGGGTGAATATATCAAAAACAAACAGATTCCCAGAAGCATACCTTTACCCAACCGGTCAAAAATATTGCGTTTTAAAAATATACACAATATCAACATCCCTAATGCAGCTAATGTAAAACGGTATCCTACAAGAATATGAGGAGATACTGAATGAAGCGTATCTTTTACGATCACAAATGTTGAACCCCATATTGCAGCCGCATAGATAAGCCCGGCATTCATGAGCCAATGAATAGATGTTTTTTTATTCATATAATTAAAAAATATCCTTCGCATTTTTTTGCAACAGAGCAACTTTTCTAATGTCTGTTAGTGGGTCTTCTCGTAATACGGGAGAATGCGTATCGCATTCTCCCGTAAGATATTATTGAAGTCGTTCAGCTTTTATGAGAATAACATCTTGCGCAGGAACATTTTGAAACGTGAATGCTTGCCCTTCATGGACGACGGGAACATCTTTTGTTTTCACGGCGGCGATCGCGTCAACCACATCCAACCCTTCCACAACGGAGCCAAATACGCAATATCCCCATCCCGGGATGGTTTTATCTTTATGATCAAGACGTGTATTATCAACTAAATTGACAAAGAACTGTGACGTTGCACTGTCAACTACTTGTGTTCGAGCCATCGCGAGCGTTCCACGAACATTGGACAAACCATTGTCGGCTTCGTTCTTTATCGGTTCATGATTCTCTTTTTCCTTTAATCCTGGCAACATACCCCCGCCTTGAATAACAAATCCGGGGATAACGCGGTGAAACACGGTACCATCATAGAACTTTTCATCAACATATTTCAAAAAATTGGCCACAGTGATCGGCGCTTTTTCCGCATCCAATTCGATGACAAATACGCCCAAATTGGTTGTCATTTTTACTTTTGGTTTTTGCTGCATTTTTTTGTCCCCTTTCACATTTGCACTTTCCGGATTACACCCGACAAGCAACATCATCGTGACTGCACAAACAAGTAAAACTGTCTTTTTCATACCTTCCACTCCTTTTTTATAGTTATCAAAAAGGGGCGCGATGCGCCCCTTAGAAACGTATATTTCAAACAATCATCCGCGAATTGAAATAAGCTTTTCTTTGAGTTCGGTTTCAATTTTAACGAGTTCTTGCTCCGCAGCCCTACGTTTTGATTTACCTTCGGCTTGAATTTTGATTGTCTCCTCGAGGGTTGCAATCAAGTCTGCATTGGTTTTTTTCAATGTCTCGATATCAACAATGCCACGTTCTGATTCACGCGCAACTTCTATTGTTCCTTGTTTGAGCATTTCAGAATTTTTCATCAACAATTCATTCGTCGTATCACTCACTTCTTTTTGTAATTCAAGTGCTTTCTTTTGACGGAATAAAGTAATGGCTATAACAATTTGATTCTTCCATAAAGGAATGGTATTCAGAATCGAACTTTGTATTTTTTCAACCAGTGTTTGATCATTATTTTGTATCATACGAATCTGCGGTGCAGCTTGAATAGCGATCATACGACTTAACAAAAGATCATGAATCTTCTTATCAAAACGATTTACAAAATTTGCAAAATCATTATATTTTTGTCGCTCCATCGGATCTTGAGACGCTTCGGCTTTAATTTTCATTTCCGGTAATATCACTTCTTGGAGCTCTTTCAATTTCAACTGTCCGGCAGCGATGTGCAGTTCCAGATTTTTTAAATATTCAAGATTCTTCGCATACATATTGTCCAATAAGGTAATATCCTTTAACAACGTCATGCGTGCTTTATCAAGTTGATCAACTATTTTTTCAATTTGAACGCTCAATTTATCATAACGAGCAATAAAACGTTTTATTTGACTGACCAATGTGCCAAGAATGGGTATTTTCGCTATAAATGATTCTCCTGCAGAAAGCCGATCGACCCCCAGATCCTTGATCTTCACCACCATATCAGTGAGAACTTCGCCGACGTAGCCGCTGTCTTTTGAGCGAACTTCGTGGAGAATATTATCGGAGAATTGTGATATTTCTCTCTGTGCACCCACTCCGTAGGTCACCACAGCCTGAGAATCTTCCACATTAATTTGATTGGCAATATCTTTTATCTGCTGTTGCTCATCTGCCGTAAACACCGACATATCAAGGGCTTGGGTTGGTTTAGCTAAACTCATGCTCGCATCATTCATAGTTCCTCCTTATAAACGTTAACAATCATTTTTGAGCCTTTTTTTCTTGTCCAAGGCCTTCCATTTTTATGGTACTTTCAAGAAGTTTCAATTCGGTATCAAGATCCATGACATCATCTTTAACTAATATTTCAAGTTGCTTTTCAAATGCATGATAAATAGTATCAAGGAGTTCTTCAACTTTTGCCAGCGATTGTACAAGATCCGCTGATTTTACCCCACGCCCCGAAAGATCAATATATTTATCAACAATTTTGAGTGTCGAATCAAGATAATACGACAAAAACTGACGTGCAGTCTTGATATCTTTGGGATCTTTTTTGAAATTGTCGAATATTCTGTCGATGACACCTGCGATCGCATCGATCTTTTTCCCGACCGTTTCATTGAAAATGTTTTTTCGAAAATCTTTTAATATCTTAAGTTTTTTATACCCCTCGGCAAGCGTTTCATCCAACATCGCCTGGGTTACACCGCCTGATAACTGTACATCGATTTCATCCTTTTGATGCAAAATAAATGTGCCCGCAACATATCCGCCGATAGCAAATATCAAGGAGGGCAAAAAACTGAACCTCACGAGTGCCCACGACAAAAAAAACACTGCCCCGCCGATAATTCCGGAGATAATACCTCGCATGCTTTTATCCATACCCATACTCACCTTTTTTGTAATAGTCAATCTTTGCAACCGCAACAGTAACGCGTACAAGCATATGCGGAACTGCATATTTTGTCAACATATATCTTCATTTATGATCATACATGTAGCTCGCAAGGGAAAATGTCTCGCTAAATCGCAAGCGAAAATGTCCCGAA
>CAYRFE010000071.1:0-2825 GCA_964423645.1 uncultured bacterium
AACATTTCCCGGTTCAAGCTCTATCGCCTTCGTATAGTCTTTTATGGCACCGGTATAGTCTCCAAGTTTTTTCTTAGCATCCCCGCGATTATTGTAATAATCTGCATCTCCCGGGTTCTTTTCAATTGCTGCCGTATCTTTTGAGGTACTATCATTTTCTTTTAAAAAGGATACACCCCGCGCAACTAATCCCGGAAAAGATTTTTTTGTTGTGATCGGTTGGATACTTTTATCTTTTTTCTTTGTCATAATACTCCTTAAGTTTTTTCGAGCACACTAACAATCATCTATACTTTATCATACCATTCCAATGAATAGGGATATTCATCAGGATTATTTGTATTAAATGATATAAATAAACCATATTTATAATTATATGGAGGGGACTTAATAAACGCATGGATTTTTTCTATATCTTTGGTCTTGTTCTTCACTTTAGGATTTATTTTAATTTCAATAATCAGAAGATTATTATTCTCGTTGCCATTAGGATTATTTAACCCTCTTCTATGAATGATGATATCTGGTTTTACATTCCTATCTTTCAACAATTTTGGTCGTTCGCCATTACGATTATATTCAACATCAACATCCCAACCACCCTCTTTACGGGTGGGGATTCGTTGTTTCAAATAGCAAGCCAAGGCACCGGATATTGCTTGCTCATGGACATTGTGCGCCAGAAGATAGTTATCGTTTACCATGAAAATATCTAGACAATCACTGATCATTTTTTCTAATACTGTTTTTTCCATAAGCTTCTCTTTTTATTAATACTCTTATATCGTATCATCATCAAACCAAACTTTATAATCGCATCCATAACGATAATTGGAGCAACCCCAAAAAGCCCATTTTCTTCCCTTAGTTGTCCCGCTTCGTTTTAGCAAATTGCCTTCTTGACAAACCGGACATTTGCCGGTTTTCCTTTGACTGTTACTAACATCAATTTCAGATAAAAATTTTGAAGCAATATTTTCATGCGCGATAATATAAACACGCTCTTTTGCTCTGGTCAAGGCCACATAGAAAAGTCTTCGCTCTTCACTGTTTTCAAATGAATCGCTGTCGCTCAGGACATACTTCATTAAAGGATCATCTGATATTTCCGAAGGAAATCCATACCTTCCGGAATTACAGTTTATTATGATGACAATATCAGCCTCTAAGCCTTTTGCTTTATGAACCGTTAAATACTCAGCACGTAATACGATACCGCTTGATGAAGTATATTCAACAATATCAGCAGTATGCGATAACTCACCATCACCCGTTATCAACTGTTCAGAAGCTTTACGCTTCACTGCAATGTTATTTTTACTTGATTCAATACGATCGATATCAAAATTATACCGTCCAAGGATCATAATATCTTTTGTTGTAATTTTTTTGTTTTCTTTAATAAGATCTTCAAAAATTTGTTCTAAGGCGTCTGAATCAGAGTTGTCAGATTCTTCGGTGTATACTATTCGATGGTCTGTCTTGCCTTCTCCGTTTTGTAGTAATATCTTTTTGACTTGAACCGGATTTTTTAATATAAATTCACTTGTGGTCTGTATTAAAGGGGTTTTAAAACGATATGTTGTTTCAATTTTGGATATTGCAGTAACCCCAAAATACTTTTCAAAATGATAAAATAATGTATTATCACTTCCGGCGAATCTAAAGATGGATTGCCAATCATCACCTACACAAAACATTTTACATTCAGGATATCGACTTTTTATAGCCATTAATAATTGATATCTGCCAATTGATATGTCTTGAAACTCATCAATTATTAAAGCACGATACGATGTCTTGTTTGCCCCTTTTTGTATATGATCAGTTGCTTTATTTATCATATCAGCAAAATCAATTTCATTGATTTTCTGTAAATGACTTTGATATTGTTCAAATATTGGTGCAAGCAATTCAATAAATACTTGCGCACGTTTTAATGATAGCGAATGTTTTTCAGTTTTAATACGATTTTTAATATCATTGACTGAAACATTGTTTGATTTCATAAGTGTAATATACGTCTGAAGTAAGGTTATAAATTGAGTAATATCATTTTTTGCGTTGTCATTGATGATCTTCCATATTTCCTCCGGTTTTTTCGGAACTACTGAAATTCCAACTGATTTTAAACGGACTTCTAATTTATCAAATATGGAACAATCGAAAACCTCATGACTGTATGTTTCTATTAGAATAGTGTTGTTCTTTTTATGAGTTTCACGAGCCCAGTTTATTTTTTCCATATATCTTGTACGAGCATCGAAATACGATTCACCATTTTTTGCAAAATATCGTGGTATTTCATTTTTTTTATTTAACGCAAAATGCTCCAGATATACCTTTTTACCTTTTTGTTTTATCAAAAAATCGGGTTTGTATTGTCTATATTCTATGTCAGCAGTACTAACTTCATATGAAGGTTCATACTCATAATCAACATTGTTGAATAAAAGATAATTGGCGATCAAACATTCTTCAACACTTTTCACTGTTTCCCGTTTATATGTTTCCTTGCCTTTGGTGACCGTTTTTACCATTTTAAAGGGTTTTATAGACTGACTTTTCAAATATTGAATGTGTAGTTCTTTATTCTCAACATCATGAAATGTTTTGATAGGTTTAAGATATTGACCAAAATAAGTAACTAGCGTATTTAAATAATGCGGCTCCTTTAGCATTTCATTGAATAATTTTTCAATAAGTTTAGGAAATTTATTTTCCTCAAAAATTGTCGGTTGGACACCTTCTGCTTCGACAATAATATCTTTGCTGAACTTATGAAATGTTTTTGCTTGAACTCCTGTACTTTGCATCCGATTTTC
>CAYRFE010000071.1:2925-4721 GCA_964423645.1 uncultured bacterium
CTCCGCGTTTTGATAGTAACGTAAAAATTCCTGCACTATTTCTTGATCAATATCATCAATAATTAAGTCTTTCCATGGATATTTATTTATTTCATCAACATATGATGAATTGCTAGCCAACCACAATTTCATAGGATAATGAGCAAAATAACCATATTCCTCGGATATAAAACACTCAAATTGTTGATTCGCAGCATTAAGCGTAATGCATAATGTATGTATCGATTCAACGAGAGCTTTTTTTGTTTTTTGTATTGCTTCAGGTAATTCTTCTAAATCTTTTTTCTTCTTTTCAATCTTCTTCAATATTTCATACGATAATAAATAGTCTTCGACATCATAATAAATTTGCCCCAATAACAATTGATAAACTAAATTAACAGGGTCCATTTTAATTAGATTTTGAATTACCGAAATAGCATTGATATAATCTTCAAAATCATAATAAATTAAACCTTTTACATAATAACCTCGAAAGTTATTTGCATCTAAGGCAATAGCACAATCAATGCTCTCAATTGCTTTTCGTTTATCTTCCATTTCAGAATATGTTATCCCCAAATGGATATAAGCTTCATAATTATTGGGGTCATTCTTAAGAATTTTTTCAAAATGATTCAAAGCTTCCTTATAATCTTTTTTGTTTAAATATGTATATGCAATATCAAAAAGCACTTCATTATCATTATCTTTTAATTTGAGAGCGAATTTTAACATTTTCAAGGCATCTTCAAAGAGCTCATTGTTAGCATAAAGATTACCGACTTGATGATATGCATCACCATTGGATTTGTCTAATTTGATCACTTTTTTATATGCCGCAACTGCATTTGTATAATCATCAATTCCTTCATATGCAAGCCCAAGATTGTAATACGAATTCACACATGTTTGATCCTCTTCAAGGATACGATTAAAGCAAAGAATTGCGGAATCATAATTTTCTGAATCTATATATAAAACACCTGCATCATAATAATTGTCCTGAGCGGCAAGACGATCATTTATTTTATCTCTTAAAAGACCAAGTTGGTAATGAGCGTCAGGGAAATCTGAATTTAATTCTACCGATCTACTAAATGCTGATAGCGCTGTATCAAAATCATCGTACTTATTTTCTGAAAGATATTTATTAAAATATTTAATTCCCATATCATAATATTCAAGATATTCCTCTGTAGAAGAATCTTCTTTCTTTTTTTTATCTGAGTCATTAAAAAGCGCACCTAAACCTGCAACGGCAGCTCCTAATAACAACCATCCAATTACCATACTCCCCCCCCCCCAAAAAAATCAAATCCTATAGCCCGCTCGTATCATGTAGAACTCAGGGGCGAACAACCCTGAACCCTCTATCGGAGATCCGGAAATACGGGAGGCCGTAATTGCAACAGGCAACACTCGCGTCGGAGGCATCGTCATCCCAACTGCCACCGCGAGCCATGCGTTCAACGCCCGTAGCCGCTCCCTTATAGTTAGTGGTAGGACCGGTAGGATAGTTATCCGTATACCAATCCCAGCACCATTCCCATACATTCCCACTCATATCATACAGACCAAGTTCATTCGGCTGTTTCGTGCCGACAGGATGGGTGGTGCCGTTGCTGTTTTCATCTGTCCATGCATAATCACCGATGTCGTTGCTTGCGTTGCTGCCTGAAAATTCCTTATTATACCCTGTTTTGTTTACTTTTCCGGGGTTATCCTTGTCTGCGCCCATCGCGGCCCACATCCATTCCATTTCTGTAGGTAAGCGATAGCCATTCGCATTCCAATTGGCAGTTACTGCATCCCAT
>CAYRFE010000072.1:0-4422 GCA_964423645.1 uncultured bacterium
TTGTATTGTAGCGCAGTTCTATCTTCACTGTTGTCAACTCCAATATTGCTTATCTGATTGTTTCTAAACCGTTTTTGTATCTCCCATCGAGCCATGTCGGCATATACCAATAAATCGTATGACGAACAAATATAAGCAGCTCCTACACCATAAACTATGGTCAATTCATTTTGATTTGAATTTATTTGATATTCAAATTGTTCTGTTATATTTCTATCAAAATAACAATCAATATTATAGCGCGTTAAGTAACCAAAAATAGCATCATCAGTAATATCATTTTCTAACAAAGCATTGATTGCGTCAGCAGGCAACATAAAATCTGAAGAATCGATAAAAACCGCTTGCTCAAAACCCTTTTTGAGTTCCGAAAGTAATTCGGTATAATTTACCCCATGATAACACTCTATAACCAACACAATTTGGGTTTTATTGATCGTTGCAAGTTTTTTTATCAACTCACTTACAACATCTTCCCAACCAGCCCAAACCTGCTCACCAGCCAAATTGATAGCAATTGCCGGAGATTTATCGTAATTGGATTTATTCTGCAAGTACTTTCTCATGAACCCTTTTTTGTTGTTTTAATAAAAACTCAATTCCGTATAAAGCAGCATCGTCGCCAAGTACTGATGCCACTACTACCACTTTTTCAACCGGACTCCAGGCATACTTGTTTACGTGTTGTTGCAGTACGGGTAAAATGTATTTTTTGCTTTTCATAATGCCGCCACCGAGGACAACTATCTGTGGGTCGTAAGCATGAATGTAGGTAACAATTGCAGCCGACCAGGCATCCAAACATTGATTCATCACCAATTTTGCATCAACATTTCCCTCTTCAACTAATTCAAAAATAGCTTTAAAATCAATATTGTCAGCATTTTCTTTAAACTCAATGGAAATTGCCTGATTTTTTTTTATAATCTTCTGTAAACAAAAGGTAGAAGCTACGGTTTCAACACATCCTTTGTTTCCACAAGTACAATCATCGCCTTTATAGTCGATTACAAAATGTCCACCCAGCGAACCTGCCTGAAAATGAACACCCCTCAATATCTTGCCCTCAATAATGACACCGGTGCCAATACCTGTGCCAATTGTCATCATCACCATATTGTCAATTCCCTGAGAAATACCGTATTGCCATTCACCAATTGCAGATAAGCGCGCATCATTATCCATCACTATGGGTAACTGCCAGTTTTGAAAAGCCCATTTTCTGAAATCAATTTCTTTGGCGTCGTCGTATTTTGCGTTCGTTGCTATCACCGAACATTCTTTGGAATTTACCAAGCCGGGGAATGCAACACCAATGCCTTTTAACTGACTTTTCAGAATGCCATTGTGATTTAATATTTCATTAACAGTATCAACCAATTCCGATAATCTGCTTGTTAATCCATTAGCAGATTTAGACATCAATGTTCTTTTTTCTACGATAACACCGTTTTTTATCAGTCCCAGTTTTATAAAAGTTCCGCCTAAGTCTATTGCAACAATAAATTCCATCAATTATCTAAGTTAAAGTTGGTACACCATTTATTCCCATTAATCGTTTGGCAAATCCACGATTGGCAATTTCTTCGTAATTATGCCCGGCATCAGCAGGCCAGCAGGCTGCAAATGAAAATACCTCATTTCCAATATTAGCCATTCTATGGGCAATGCCCCCGGGTATATAATGTAAACTGCCAGGCACAACTTTTTCTGCAGTCACATTCCGGTTTTCGTCCATAAGTATAAGCACTCCTTCACCCTCAATTCCCCAATAATACTCTGAGCTGTTTTCATTTATATGAAAATGGCCTTTGGTCATAAAATATTCATTCCCGACTTTTCCGGGATAAATTTTAGTAATCCCAAAATATAGACCGCCGGTTGTTCCTTCCTCAACCGGTAAATAGCAACTCACATCATAGGCTTTTTGACTCACATCAATATCTTTTAAAGCTTCCTGATCTGAATAAATATCTGATGTGGTAGCTATAGTTTGTGATTTCTCAACCAATTGTTTACCAATTAATTTTTCTTTTAAGAAAAATAATTCAGGCAATTTAATATTTTCATTACTCACGATGATGTTCTTGATTTTTTAAAATAGTGATTAAACTTTGTTTCTTTATAAATCTACTTTACAAAAAACAAAAATAGCGTATTCCTATACTTTAAAGCAGCATGAAATTTGCATATATTTATGGTATAATATCATTGCAGGTCGATTATAATTATAAAATGATTAATATATAATATATTTTAAACATTCACATCTTAAAATAAATGCTATCTTTGCAAATAATTTATGGTATATTACCAAAAATTGGAGGCTTAAACTGGGCTAATTAATTAAAACTTTGTAATTTTGCAAAACTAATTTCTGTATTTATGACCAAGCCATTATTTCAGGACTTATCTTTTATAAAAGGCGGAGCAGTATCTCTTTATCGCGAAGAATTACCCCGGTTTGTTGTGCCATGCCACTTCCACCCTTCAATCGAAATAATGTATATCACATCCGGTTCGGGAACTCGTTTTGTGGGCGATAACATCGAAAATTATGAACCCGGCGATGTTTGTATAATAGGTCCAAACCTTATACACGAATGGCGAAGTAATGAAGACTTAAGTGATCAGAACAATGCTTCGTGTTATTGCTTATTTTTTAAAAAAGAAATTTTTAACGGTTCAATGATTCTACTTCCGGAAATGGAAGGCGTAAAAAAAATACTCGATTTATCCGAACTAGGTTTGAAATTTCATGGTAATGCAAGAGAAAAGCTCACAGAATTGATTCAACAAGGAGAAAATCTGCAGGGTTTAAGCAAACTTACCAATCTACTGGAAATCCTTGAAATAATGGCTAATACTAATGAGTATTGCGTCATTTCGAGCCCTATTTTTTCAAATTCTAACATAAAAAACGATTCATTCCGATTTAATAAAGTTCATCAGTTTATGATACAGAATTTTAACCGCCAAATTACGCTCGAAGAAATTGCTGATGTTGCCAACTTATCAATTCCGGCATTTTGCCGTTATTTCAAAAAAAGAACTTCCAAAACTTTTACACAATACTTAAACGAGATTCGTATTGGTCAAGCAAAAAAACTAATAATCGAAGGAAAATTTAAAATTTCTTCCATTTGTACAATTGTTGGATTTAACAACATGTCGAATTTTATCGAACAATTTAAAAAACTCACCAATATGTTACCCTCTGAATATCAGAAATTATATAGAGGTGAAAATTAGTTTTTCACAAAATATTTCTGTAGAAAATAAAATCTACATTTTGGTTGTAGTTGATTATTTTTATAATTCAATATTAAGTCATTATTAAGGTAATATTTTAAAATAATCAATTTTCAAATTTACATTTGAATGCGAATTGATTCTGATAAGGTTATTACCCTCCTTAAGCTGAATATCACCCAAACTAATCTCTTCCCAACCCTTTGTTTTTTTTAATTTTGTACCATCCCATCCATTCAACATAAGTGCTCCTACAAGTATATCGGCAGAAAAATCTGCATCAGCAGCATATCTCATTTTTAGCATAGCTTTCATATCTCTTGCAACTTGTACCAATACCTGAGCATAATCAAAACGCTTGTCGAAACCTGTAACGTAACCCTGTCCTGAAAATCCAGACATAGTTGATTCAACTATAGTCTTGATTAATTTGCCACCAACATCAGGAGCATTTTCTGCTTCCAGAAAGATTGAACAAGTAACAGGCAGCCCTTTTGAAATGCCTTTTGAATCAGGAACTATCGGTCTGATAGTGCCATCGGGGTTATACGTTAAATAATCGGCCATTAAGCTACGAGCAGAACCATTGCCATTCGAACCAATGGCGCTGTGATGGAAAGCAATCCAATGGTTGTTGAATTTAACTATGGAACCGTGATTTGTGCCCGCTTGTCCTTCAAATTTTGGAATGTAAATACCTTGGTACTTGTATGGCCCAAGTGGTTTATCCGAAATGGCATAATACATCTCTTCCGGCCATTGACCTTTTGGAAGCCCCGGATAAGACAAATAGTACTTTCCTTTATATTTATGTACCCAAGGCCCTTCAAATATTTCAAACAACTGACTTGTCAAACTAACTTTTGTTTCAGGTTTTATCGAAAGTAAATCATCATTGAGTTCAGCAGCCTCACACTTACCTCCCGAGCCCCAATACAAGTACGCTTTTCCGTCATCATCAACAAAAACAGCAGGATCCTGGCCCCAATCAACACCTTGTACATATCCAATATTTTTAAATGGGCCTTGTGGAATATCGCTCACAGCTACACCGGTACGGAAAATACCTGTTTCATCGTGCATACAAAAAATTAAATAATACTTTCCGTGTCGATATACGGCATCAATTGCCCAAGCATAATCAATTGCCCAATCAACATCATCGACCGA
>CAYRFE010000073.1:0-4350 GCA_964423645.1 uncultured bacterium
CTTTTTTTACCTCACTTAGATTTCCGTCAAAACAAGCCTTTAATAACAATTCATCGCTTTTTGTCATACTCAAATCCTTCCTCATCGATTGTCATGCCGAACAATTTGTTGTCCCGTATATATTCGCGCAAATGTTGATGGATCACTGTCATCTTTTTTTCGGAAACCAATGACCTGACTTTTGTTGACGATAACGCCGGGAACGGTGTCTCAAAAAACACCGTTTTCCCTGTAATCATCTTTTGGATCTTTTCTTTACAATGATCGGCGACACGAATGCCTACATAATGATCCATCGCACAAAGATCAGGATAATACGATCGAGAGAAGCAGTCGGTCCCGCAAATGATTGAAGTTTCAATATTGATCGATCTCAAATCTCGGCAAAGAGAAACAAAGGGTTGCCCATGTGTGCCATGAATGAACTCGGGATGAATCATATGTATACGATTTGAAAAACGAGCGATATCTTTTAAAATAAGTATCATTTCCATCCTGTGTTCAATGGGAATAAGAATTCCTTTTTTATCGGGATGTAATGAATGGGGACAAATTACAACATGGTCAACAAAGTTTTCAAGCACATGTTCTGCCAACGCAATATGCCCGTCATGAATGGGATTGAACGATCCGCCGAGAAACCCGATCTTACACGGTGCCATATGATAGAACTGTGAAATCTCCGTTACAAGTGATACTTTTTTCATAAAGGTATTTCCCTTCAGATACAAAGGTAGGGGAAAATACTTTTTATGTCAATAAAATTATAGAAACAAAATATAATGCATTTTTTAAAAAAACTCTTTAATCGCATGTTATTAAATGAATATCGTTCATAATTGAGATTGAATTGAATAATCATTCCATAATCGCGCACGTTCGTCTTTGGGAATGTCGTGCCATCGAATTTTTCTTATTGCGCCTTCCAATGCATACAGCATATTTGCACATCCGTCACCCGGCTGCAGCGTGATCTTCTTGAACGCGGCAATACTCCCAACCTCACACAGGTCCTCATACGTTATAATTCCCGCTGATTCAAGTTTACCGGCGAGTATCACACCGATATTCGGCAAATCTTTTACATACTCCATATTCTTCCTCAAAAAAAGGACTGCCCGTAAGGGGCAGTCCCTGAAATGCAGTATCTATTATTATTTCTTTTTTGCAGGTGCTTTTTTATCGGTTTTTTTCGCTTTTCCACCCTTTTTCATCTGCGCTTTGATCTCAGCGTGTGCTGCGGCAAGACGCGCGATAGGAATACGGAACGGAGAACAGCTTACATACGTAAGACCTGCTTTATAACAGAATTCAACTGATGCAGGATCACCGCCCTGTTCGCCGCAAATGCCGACTTTTAATTTTTCACGTTCTTTGCGACCCTTTTCTACCGCCATAGTGATCAACTGACCGACACCGCTCTGGTCGATGGTCTGGAAAGGATCGGCAGCAAGAATTTTTTTATCGGTATAATCGTGAATGAATCCGCTGACATCATCACGGCTGAAGCCGAAGGTCATTTGCGTAAGATCGTTGGTGCCGAATGAGAAAAACTCGGAAATTTTTGCCATACGATCGGCCAACAAACACGCACGCGGGATCTCGATCATGGTACCATAGAGGTATTTGATCGCTTTGATACCGAATTTTTTACAGATCTCGTCATGGACGCGATCACAGATCTTTTTGGTCTCTTCCAATTCGCGTACGTCGCACGTAACCGGAACCATGATCTCAGGTAACGGTTTTTTGCCGTCTTTTAATAATTCTGCAGTCGCCTCAAACATCGCACGAACCTGCATTTCGGTGATACCCGGATAGGTGATACCCAAACGTACACCGCGATGACCCATCATCGGGTTGGTCTCATGCAGTGCATCAACGCGTTTTTTGACCTCGTCAAGCGTAAGCTTGAGTTCTTTTGCCATTTCTTCTTGTTTTTCTTTCGTCTGCGGTGCAAATTCATGCAACGGCGGATCCAACAAGCGGAAGGTCACCGGACAACCGTCCATGACTGCCATCGTGCCTTTCATGTCTTTTTTCACAAACGGGAAAAGCTCATTAAGTGCTTTTTGACGTTCTTCATTAGTAGAACTGAGGATCATTTTGCGCAATGCAAACAAAGGTTTTTCTGCACCTTTTCCGTAGAACATGTGTTCTGTGCGGAACAACCCGATACCTTCAGCGCCGAAGTCACGTGCGATCTGCGCATCTTCCGGTGTATCGGCATTCGTACGCACGCCCATAGTGCGGAATTTATCGACCATTTTCATAAATTCTTTAAAACGCGGATTTTCTGTGGCGTCCATGAGCGTGATCTCGCCTTCATAGGCATGACCTTTTGTACCGTTCAGGGTGATCATGTCGCCCTCTTTGATCACTTTCTTGGTATCTTTAATGATTACTTGTTTTTTGTCTTCATGCACATCCAACGACCCTGCTCCCACGATACAGCACTTTCCCCATCCGCGTGCAACAAGTGCCGCATGCGAGGTCATCCCGCCGAGTGCGGTGAGAATTCCTTCTGCAACACGCATACCCTCAACATCCTCGGGGTTGGTTTCTTTACGCACAAGAATAACTTTTTTGCCTTTACGTGACCATTCAACGGCAGTCTCGGCAGAAAAAACGACATGACCGACCGCAGCGCCCGGGCCTGCAGGCAAACCTTTTACAAACGGGGTCACTTTTTTCTCAGCGGCAGGATCGACGATCGGATGCAACAATTCATCAAGCTGATCCGGTCCTACGCGCATAACTGCGGTTTTATCGTCAATGATCTTTTCTTTCAGCATGTCCATTGCCATATTGAGTGCTGCGGTACCGGTACGTTTACCGACACGACACTGAAGCATATACAGTTTACCTTCTTGGATAGTGAATTCGATGTCGAGCATGTCTTTAAAGGTTTTTTCGAGTTTCAAGCGAATGGCATCCAATTCTTTATACAATTTCGGATTGGTTTCCTGCAACGATTTCAGATGTTTGTTCTGTTCATTCTTGGTGTCATTATTCAACGGATTCGGTGTACGAATACCGGCGACCACATCTTCGCCCTGTGCATTGACAAGCCATTCACCATAGAACACATTTTCACCGGTCGCAGGGTTACGTGTAAACGCCACGCCTGTTGCCGACGAATCGCCCATATTTCCGAAAACCATTGCCTGCACGTTGACGGCTGTTCCCCATTCATCTGGTATACCTTCAATACGACGATAGGATACGGCTTTTTTACCATTCCAGCTTTTGAAAACCGCTTTGATCGCCCCTTCAAGCTGGTCGCGCTCATTATCCGGAAAGTTTTTACCGATAACTTCTTTGACTTTCTTTTTGAAATCTTCAGCCAAGAGCTTCAGATCGTCAGCAGTGAGGTCGGTGTCGGCATGCACGCCTTTTTTGTGCTTATACTGCTCAAGCATGTCGTCGAGTTGTCTGCGGATATTTTTGTCAAGACCTTCCGCTTTATCCATGACCACGTCGGCATACATCATGATCAAACGACGATATGAGTCATACACAAAACGAGGATTATTTGTTTTCTTTATTAACGCAGGGATAGTCTTGGTACACAATCCGATATTCAGAACGGTATCCATCATACCGGGCATAGAACTGCGCGCACCGGAACGAGCCGATACCAACAACGGATTGGTCGCATCGCCGTATTTCATACCCATGTCTTTTTCGATCTTTTCCATGGTTTTCCATACAGTCTCCATCAAACCGTCGGGAAGTTTACACTTATTTTCATAATATGCGGTACATACTTCGGTCGTAATGGTCAGACCTGCAGGTACAGGCATGCCCAACAAACACATTTCCGCAAGGTTTGCACCTTTTCCGCCCAAAAGCTCCTTCATACTGCCGTCGCCGTCAGCTTTTCCCTCTCCAAAAAAATACACCATTTTTTTTGCCATACATCCTCCTTAGGATTTCTCTGTGTACATTAACCTACAACTATATAATCAAAATTCACGATCGCTTCAAACGTAGCCGAAATATCCGCAAGTAACGCCAGGCGGTTGTCGCGTTTCTTTTCATCTTTATCCATGACCATGACCTTATCAAAGAAAACATCGGCCGATTTTTTTAATGTTAAAATGTGCGTAAATAATGCTGCATAATCCTCTTTAAGTGCCGTTATTGATGTTTTTTCTTTTTCCCACGTTTCTACTAATGCTTTTTCTTCCGGCAATTCAAACAATGCCACGTCGTATTTTTTTAATACAGTAAAGATAGCTTGTTTTTCTTCAAGCACAATTCCTTTTTCACGAGCTTGTTTAACTATATTGTTGATCCTGCGAAAAGTTGCTGCTACCGGCTTAAAATCCGGAGAGTCGGCGAGTG
>CAYRFE010000074.1:0-4284 GCA_964423645.1 uncultured bacterium
AATTCACTTGTGTCTCCAGAAGTAAGGTAACAGGTTGCAATCGTTTTGTCAAATTGCTCCGAAACGGTTTTTTTATAAAGTTTTTAGCGAAAAATAGAAACTCATCTCCCCAGTGAGCCACTAAATAAATGATAAAGTTATTTTAAAATTTTGCCAATGGATGTTATTGAATAATACTAACTTTACACCATATGTGATGTATTGTGAATTGGTTTGGCGGGAAGCTTTCTCTTGGATATCGATTCTTATACTTGATAACTGTGTCACCTGTATTAGTAAACGCTACGGGTGAATACCTCCTATGTACCAACGCCAAATTCACGTTATTTTGAATAGTTGCAAAATCACTTGAGACTTTATACCCAATCATGATTCCGGACTTTGCGTTTGCCCCATAACGATAATCGTTATCGAAATAACGCATAAATCCTTCGGTAACATAGCGTCTATCAAGATCACCTTCACCAATTCTTTTACACTCAATGTGAAGAAACAATTCGTTTTCTTCCGCACACTGAGCATCGGCATTAGCGAAAACACAAGAAAAATCAGGCTTTTTTTTAACATCATATTCTTGTGTGCGTACCTCGCAAAGAGGAGTTATGAGATCTTTTTGTAAATCATCGGTAGTGTTGAGCCGTGCGGCTTTGTTGCGTCGAAAACATTCTTCTTGTAGGATTGAGCGTAAATTTTCCGATATCTTAATCTCTTTGTTTTGTAAATTTTCTAAATCTGAAAGCGTATTCAGGGCATCAATAAAAATATCTACGTAAGTGTTTGTGAAGTTATCCCAAGTATTAGTAAAGGGCACGTCATGGTTCCTTGCTTTTTAATAGATTCATAACTTTGAAAGCGGTAGTATTGGCATCTTCGCGGGCAATGCTTTTTGTCCATAATCTTTTATCATTTTTCTTAATAATGATTATAGAATTGTCGGATACATGATAGTAGGTTTTTTCAAAGACAAATTTCTCGTCATCTTTTAAATATTCAGTGCTTTCGTCCAAATTTTTAAGTTCGTCGTATTGTTTGAATTGATGAAAATTGCTTGATTTATCTGTTGTTTCGGTCAAATCAAATTGAACCGCGATGAAATTTGAGTTGTTTGAAGAATAAATTGTTGCAAGCAAAGATTCATTATCATTCAGGAAAAGTTTCCATCTGCCAATGAATATTTTCGCATATGCTATCAATATATTTTCACGCTCTTTAGAATTAGATATAAGGGTTCGTTGCTTAGGTTTATAAAAATATGGAATTGTTATGTTGCAACAATCCTCTATTAAATCAATCTGTTCATTGTTTAAGTAATATAGATCATATACATAACTATCTAATTTCTTTTGATACTCTTGAAAGTCAAGTGTCTTATTAGAACGAAATTCTTTAACCAGATTAATGATTTTGGTTTTTATATCGGAATCTGTATTTTCAAAAGATATCGGAAAATTCAGTAATTCATGTTTGAGTATTTTATGATGCCACAATCCCCATGTTGCTGATGTTAGGAAATGATAATATCGGATCAATGACGAGTTCAAAACACCCTGAAGCAATAAATATGTTTCTTCGTCAGGTTTCTTTAAAGTGACGCCGTATACTGAACGATAAAAACCCTTTCCGTCTGGATCATACCAAGCCAAAATCATACCCTTTGGTTTTCCGGATTCATAAATCCCTTCCGCAATAAGAAGTTTCTGTAAGGGATAAATATCATTTGGGCCAAGTGTGCGTGGATACAACGGAGCCGGCTTGACTTCATCTGCCATGATGTAGTCAGACAATGACGTTATTACATCTGGTACTGATATTTGATTATTAAAACAATCAGGCTTGCACGTCTCGAAACCTCGGCCGATACAATCTATATATGTATTTAAGGTATTAAACGAACGTAGGTATTGAATAAATTGGTAGTCGGCATTTCTTCCAAACCAAAATACTTTCCAAATAATCTCATCATTGATATATTTGGGATTTATAAGACTTCTGTCATATCTATTAAACAGCACCGATTGTGTTGATTTAATTTTTAAAATTTGTTTTGGCGACCAGTATTCAATATTTACATTGTCTTGTATTTTATTTAGTAATTTAATTAATATGAATGGGGAAATTGCTTTGGCAAAAAAAACACCACGCACTGGTGTAAAGTTATAAATTTCCCGTAGGCATACAGATGAGAATAACAAATTTTGAAACCCCAGTGCGGTGCTTTTGGTTTTGAATAAAACTCCGGCAGAAACATATAACCCTAAAATTCCATTGGGTTTTAAAAAGGCAAGAGAGCGCCAAATAAATGCTTGAGAAGATTCATTATCGCTTATAACTTTGTTGTGTTTTGCACACCAGTTTTTTTTATTTTGATCACAAATTTTTGCTTCATCGGAAGCGTTTTTACTTAACCTTCCACCCCAAGGCGGATTTCCAATTATTACGTCGAATTGACTGTTGTCAAAAATAAAACCGGAAGATGCATCTAATAAACCGTTGTGCTCGAGTATTGTTAGAGAGTCTGGGAATAATTTGGAGTCAAATGAATCGCCTACAAGGATAGTACCATTATCTGTTGTTGCCATAGATCGTAGAAATTGTTCATAAGTCATTTGCTTAGGCTCAAGAATGAGTTTGGGGAGTTTTTTTCCTTTGTTAATTTGTTCGATAATTGACGGTGGAGCCAAGTAGTTTAAAAGCGCAATATAGAGGCTGAATGCTGAAATTCTGGCTGCTTCCGAATTAAGTTCGATACCTGCGATTTGCTCTTTTAAAATAGTTACCAACACATCGAACGTAATTTGTTCGCCATTCATTACGCGATAACGAACAATTCTCCGAAAAGCTTCAACCAAAAATATACCTGATCCGCAAGCAGGGTCCAAAACGCGTGGATTTTTACTCAGAATGTCTTCCGTTAAAACCCGAGAAACAAGGAATTCTGCAAGGGCTGGCGGAGTATAATACACACCTTTTTCACGAGTTATATTCGCATTGCTGGAGGAATCTTGGGATAAATGATAAAAGTTTTCATAGATCGAACTGATTAAATCAAGGGGCACAACGTTAAAATCATATGAGAAAAAAAACAATTTATTTTGGATGCCAACATCACCGTAAAGCAAACCTTGTAAGATGTGCAAATGTTCTTGCGTAACAATAGATTGTTCCAAATCACTATTGGGAAACATATCACCATTAAAATCTTGAGAGAGTTGTTCAAAAACGGCATAGGTAAAATCTTTATCACTCAGTATTTTCGCATAAATTGATTTAGTTTCAGAAATATTGAATTTTTCTTGCGGCAAATCCTGATTAAGTATTTGTTGCCATTGAACGTTTGATTTCGAAATTTGATGAAAGTAATCAGCTGTTATTATTTTTCTGTCCTCAAGATAGCGAATAAATATTGAACGCCCGATTAAAGCATGAGCAAATTTAAGATTTTCACCAGCGAGACCATTCCGCATCAATTCGTTCCTTATTGAGGCAATATCAGATATCAATGATTTATCAGCTCTATATCGTGTATTACCGAGCAAACCATGTTCATAAATTTGACCGGACTCAATATTATTTCGGTGAAAATCATGCAATTTTTTTTCAACATCAGAAATGTTCTTGATAACATGCATTAATTTCAAATGTTTTTTCGGTAATGTTTCTCTGTTGCCAACAGGAATCGGAGTTTGTGCCAGGTCAATTACCAGTAGTTCTCCGGGTGTCGCTAAGAAAAGAATTCCCGGTCTGCCCAACCCCCATATTTTATTAAAAATCCTTATTCGTTCTGTTTGATCTGCGGAACCGGTTGCAAAAATAATAACAGGATTATTATCAACAAAAAACACGCGTGATGCACCCGCATTAGACGCAGCGATCAGCCATTCCCCATTGTTAAGCCAATCGTCTTTTGGGACAAGAGAGTTATCCTTTGCCGCAGGCAATAACTTTCCTTGAGCGTAGTCCAATTGCAAGTAAACATGCTCAAGGACATCATTAGGGTTTTGCATTATTTTTTCCATAATATTTCTTTCCATATTATATATCAATCCTTTTTAAAATGCCACAAAAACTAAGCCACCGAATTACTTAAAAAAGTATACTAAACAAAAACTCGAAAAACAAATATTTTGAATGTATGAAAATTTCTGACTTTGCAACACTCGACACTCAAGAAAAGACAATGGTATTGATGCTCAAAAATCATTTTATAAAAAACAAAACTAAATTCAGATTATCTTTCGCAAACTTTCCTTATTTTAACCTGCTTTGTTAAGTGCATAATTCCGT
>CAYRFE010000075.1:0-4041 GCA_964423645.1 uncultured bacterium
CGCGATCGAATTTCCAATACATGCCCATTTCTTCGGAATGCAGTGCGTATTCTTTCAGAGACTCGATTATCATTTTCGGAGTCTCCTTATCACCTGCACGGTGTAACGCCAGTGCAATCATTGCTTTTGAATATAGGTCTTTTTTATACCATTCTTTTTTTATAATCTTGATATAATAATCGTAAGCCTTCTTATGAGCAGCTGAAAGAGGTATATCCAGAAAAAAACTTCTCATATACAAATAATGAATAGCTAAATACTCGTCATATGACACATTTTTTTCTAATGCTATAAAATCATCATACATTCGATTATCAAGATACCTAACTGCTTTTGTAATCATGTTCCATGTTGAGTAATCTTTGCGTAAATCATATACATGCAACGCACCAAGATGACCAAATCCGCTGATGATATGTTGTGTTATAAATCGAGCAGGTCGCCCTCCGGGAAACCACGAAAAACTTCCGTCAGTATTTTGTGCTTTCTCAATTTTCGCAAATACTTTATCGCGCTCATCTGCCAGCCGATTCAAATCAAATAATACGCCGATTCTATGCTTACGTTCGGTTTCATTTTTTGCATTATATATCCACGGTGTTTCTTCCATAAACAATGATTTCAACTCTTGATTCTTCTCAAGATTCGACAATAACGCATCTTTGCCGCCTTCAGTTTTCCACGCATCAAACACTTTTTTGATGCGAGGACTTGAGTTGGCAATATACGATGCGATACTGTTCGCGTAAAAGCGACTAAATGTCTGCTCGGTACATTCATACGGATACTCGATCAAATACGGCAATGCTTGTACCGCATACCAGGCAGGATTTGATGTGAACTCAATCGTCAGCTTATGATGGCAAAGCGTGGTCGATTTGTTTTCAACGAGCTTTTTGAAGGTGAATTCTTTGGTTTGCAACGAACGCACCGGTAACGGCATCGATTCGGTGACCAGCATACGGTTAGTGAGAATCGGTAGCACACGTTCTTCTCCGTCGCTGAAATTATCTGATTTCGCCACAATTCGATACGTAACAGCTGAAATACCATAAGGTATTGTTAGTTTCCACGTGATAAGATCACTACTACCTTTTTGAGCAATAAAGCTTTGTTGTGCATTTAACAGTAAGAATTTTTCATGTATTGGCTCCATCTTTTCAGTATCAAACAACAATAACTCGACTCTCCCCTTTACTATATTCTCAGTAAGATTAATGATCTTTGCAGTAAAGTCTATCGTATCACCTTCGCGCAAAAAACGCGGAGAGTTGGGGATTACCATAAGATCTTTTTGAGTAATAAATTCTTTTTGAATGAACCCATATTCCAAATCTTTTGTGTGGGCAAGACCTAATAATCGCCATTTGGTGAGAGAATCAGGAACAACAAAATCAAATGTAATTTGCCCCTTTTTATTACTCCGAAGATGTGGATAAAAAAAAGCAGTTTCATTAAAATTACGACGTATGTATAATGTGGATTGTATATCTTCTTTCGGTAAATACATGTTACTTGAATCAGCAACAAACCCCGGGACTAATTGCGGATAAGGTATGAATCCTTGCGAATCAGGAATCTCTTCATACAATTCATAGCTTTTTGCAATATAATCCGGGTAAAACAACTCAAGTAACAAACGATTTAAACGATATAATTCCATATCCGTTATCTCAGCAATATTATTGGATATAAGCGATCGAATTTCTTCGTCAAATGACGTTTCATACTCTTGAAATACCTCCCGTTTATAAAATAATCTGTTTTTAACAATATATGTGTTCATCGCGCTCAAAAAAGCCTCATTGGCAACCGGATTCATTGAATTACTCTCTATTACATGTCTCGGGAAAAAAGATCGAATGTATGTACTTATTGCGTCTTTTGAGTTTAATACTATTGCCGGGAATTGCTTTTTGATTTCCCCTTCAATAAAAAGCGAATCATACCTTTTGGCTAGCAGAATCGGTTTAAATGCATACGGATCTTCCCATTCATATTCATATGTATTAAGGTGATATGGGGAAGGGGTGAGCTTGACTGAATATTTATCATAATTATCAAAATATGAACCTTGTGCACGTTTTATATGCGTAAAGGAATTATTCCCTCTATTATAATATCGCGAATATCGCTTATAAGTAGATATATATGCCGGATACAAGGATAATGCCCAATTGTTACTTTTATACTTATCTAATGACGCATCATATAAAACCATCCCCATTTCAGCATTTATCGGTTTCAAACGGTAATCATATACAGTAAATCGCCAATGCTCGGTATTACCCGGGTAAAGCTTATATCTGAGAGAGTCAACCGTAATAGATAGCTTTTTGTGGTTATAAGGAACATTAACCTTCACGGTTTCTGTAAAATACCTATTCAATACGATACAACTCAGATGGATAAAAAAGCCTCCGTAATCATTATCTGAAACAGGAATTTTCACTTTTTTAATAGAGTTGTTAAGTCTAAGCCAATAGCTATCAACAATTTTTCCTCGTTTTTCAATCTCAACAAGAACATTATTTTCCACTGCTGAAGAAACATATAGTTCCATAGTTTTTCCGGGAGATGCGGTAAACTCACGCGGATATACAAAAAACAAACTACCTCGATATTTTTTTCTATTCCTGACTATTTTGACATATTTTTTAACAACAATATCTGTTCCAAATTCATCTTTCACATAAAACTCAAATACATATTCCCCTTCTTCCCATGTATGAAATTTTTCAATTACTATGCTATTTGAAATTCCGGTACCAAATTGCCGTGTTGTAATAATTTTCTCCTTTGGCCAACGCCAATGAAAATCCTCTGCTTTATATGCGTCGTATGGAAATTTAGAAGAGTATTCGTCCTCTGTCATCACAAATCTATCGGGAATTGGAAGATATGATTCTCTAAGCAATCGGCTCGGTTTTGTAAGTTTATATACTATCATCGTTCCTTTCAGGGCAATTGTATTTTTTGATTGATTGAGTGCATTTACAGCTATTGAGTACGCTTTTTTACTGTTCTCAATAATATTGTCCATGATTATATCTAATTCGATCGCTTGACGCTGAACCTGAATTATTGAGCTCGCGCTCTGTGTTTCACCGCTGAGATCCGTCGCGACGACTTCAATTTTATACGAAAAAGAGAGGTGATTTTTATTGATAAAATCGACATCATTTGTGGTATTGAATTCTATTTCAAAGTTTCCAAATTCGTCAGTGACCAGAGAGTTGGATACTAATATGGATTTTTCATATCTCGAATGTCCATATAGACCGGTAATCGTGTAATGAACCTGAACATGCCTCAATGCAAACCCCGCATAGGACACGATACATCCCTTCAATCTGACCGGTGTTCCGAGTTTATATTGTTCATGAGGAGTATCAAGTTTTATTTCAAACGTTGGTCGTTTGTATTGTTCTACTGAAACATATTTCCCGCCGTGCTGACAATTTAATAAAAGCGAACTCTTCTTATAGTTATCGGGGATTGTAAAAGAGCCAGAAAATGTACCAAATTCATTTGTCACATGCTCATTCAAAAGAAAATCGTCAAACTTCATTTTGACAGGATGATTCACTACAATACTATTATTTTTTTCATCGGTTTTTGTAAGCAAGCCCCTATAAAACAAAGTTTGCCCCGGTCGATAAATATTTCGATCAGTATACAAACTGACAGTATACTCATCTTTTTTTGAAGTGAAGTAATAATCTTTTGGCTCTTCCCCTAGATAAAAAAACATCTCCCTTACCCAATCACCACCGTGTCGGGCATACAAATATTTACCATTATCTAACCCATCCCAAGATATTCTGATATTTCCGGATTTATCCGGTAAATACTCCGAGTAAAGCATATATTTATAATCTTTTTCTTCATATTTTTTACTGTAATTTTTGTTAATTACTTTTATTTTGTTATAGGTGGCTACATATATATTTTTCAAGGGCTCACCATTACTTCTTCTAATAAAATTACGGAATTATGCACTTAACAAAGCAGAGTAAATTATATTAAGTTTTTGTATTG
>CAYRFE010000076.1:0-4035 GCA_964423645.1 uncultured bacterium
GGCATCTTGACTAGAAAATCATCCGATATTGAAAGATAGGTTGATAGATGACCGGCCCCTGCCGTTGTTTCCCCGATAAGCGTGCCGCGTTTCAAATTAAGTATATCATACGAGAATTCTTCTGCAGCTGATCCCGTTCCTTTACTTATCAATACATATAACTCAGTTGTGTCCATACGCTTTCCCGGCACATACGGTAATGTCCAAAATTCATTTGTTTTCTTATCAACACGATAATACATAGTATTTATCAATACCGGTGCAGTATAGAAATAACTGATTATAAACTGAACCATCTCAGGAGTTCCACCGACATTTTCCCGCAGATCAAGGATCACCGCATCGCAATCCGCTACAAAATTCATGGCAGCTGCCGCCTTCTGATACGCTTCCGCTCCTTCAGAAAAGAAATTGAATTTTACGTACCCGACGTTGCCCTTCATAAATTCAACTTTTTCAAATCCGAAATTTTGCTTTCGATGTTCCGCGATCTGCTGTTCTGTTGCTTTCGTTTTATCTTCTTCACTCATACTATTCAGATATGCTAAATGTTGGGTAAATTCCTTTGAATATTTCACATCAAAATGCAGATCTTTTGACTCTGCATAGCAGTCTTCTGCAAGCTTTTTTGCAAATTGCTCCGGATCTGTGATCTTTTCATAAACGCCGTTATTGAGATTTTTTTTCAATAATGCATCGATCTTCTTTGCCACGTCAGGGAAAACATAATACTCATCAAGTAATTTTATCAACCCCGTTACAACTCGTGTTTTCATTGCTTTATCAAACACAACCGTATTCTCCTGAGCAGATAAACCCTGTGAAAGAAATAACAACATAAACATAAAAACTACAACCGAACTCAATACAAGTCTCATACGATCATCTCCTTTTTTTCTTCAACCATCACAAACACCGTCTATTATTACGTTACCTGTTACGTATTAGACAAAACAGAATGACCAAAAGTTTCACCGGTATGAGTTAAAAAACTTTTTTGAAGCACTTAAGAGATTATAAATCAAGCTCCATCATTATCCCGTTTTTTGCACGCTCATACTTTGCAGCAAGGTCGATTTTTTCGGAAGAAATCTTAAACCCGTTCTTTCTGTATAAATTAATAGCCGGGATAAGTTTTGTGTCTGAAAACAAATAAAGCTTTTTTGCTCCGCGCTCTTTTGCTGTTTTTACCGCATGATCCAAAAGCTTTTTCCCGATCTGCTTTCTGCGCATAACTTTTGTAACAGCCATTTTCGTAAGCTCAAAAGATATATCGTCAATCTTCATCAACGCGCATACTCCTACTATTTCGCCTTCAAATTCAGCGAAAAACACCGCACCGCCCTTTTTAATGATCTCTGATTCGGGATTTGACAGTACCAATTCATCATACGGCTCGACAGAAAAGTAGTCAGTGAGCCATTCATAATTGAGCAATTTGAAATATGAACTTAAATTCGGGGCATAGTCCCGAATAATTATTTTTTCATAATAACCGGCTTTGATAACATCGATCACGCGCTCAGCCATTTCCTTGCGCTCCAACGCTTTTTCCATTTTATACAAAACATCGGTAACATCATACCCTATCTCAGAAAACAGATCCTGAATCGCGGTTTCAAAACAATCCCAAACAGGTTTCAATCGCGGGTATAGATCAAGACTTTTCTGCGTCAATACCAATACATTTTTCCTTGCATCTTTATCATCTTTGCCCGATGCTATCAATCCCTTTTTGATCATAATGTTTGCAATTTTTATTACAGCCGGATGCGTGATGCCGAGAGATTTTGCGACCTCTGATATTTGAAGCCCCTCAGGATTTTCATACAAAAGATAATACATCGTAAACATCCTCGGTTCAAAATCAATGCCTTGCAATTTATAGATATCAATGCCGTCTTGGATCAATCTGCCCGTCATTCTTTTAAAACGACTTGCGATTGCCAATAAGCCTAATGAATGAATATAATCCATAATTCTCCTTAAAATAATTATGTAACAAGTTACGTATACATGGGTGATTATAGTATAAATTCGACTGCTGTCAAACAAAAAAGCAGGATAATAAATCCTGCTTTTAAAATTCACATTACATTATTAGAAACGATACCCTATCATCAATGACATCGTCTGCGATTCGATAGAAGCGTTATCTTCTCCCCAAGGATAAAAATCAGAATAATACATAAAGGGATGCGAGCCCATCCATATAAACTGATCAGGTCCTAATGCACCGAATTCGGTTTGACTTATACCTTTATATTTCTCAATAGGAGTCAAACCCTGAATATAACGAAACTCCACAAACAACGTGTCATTAATAGGATATTCAATACCCATATGAATATTGAATACTACTGAATTGAATTGATCGTCAGCTTCACCTTTATAATCCCACAAATGTGTCATACCTCCACTCGGAGTAGTCGTTGAGTATTGCTCTAATCGAATCATGCTCTGTAAATTATTTTTTGCTAAAAATGCGACACTGGGTCCGGCAAGAATCGAAAATTTATCCGCTATTGTAACTCGTGCGAGAACGGGTAACTCAATATAAACATTATCAAGTACAACATCGCATTTGCGCCGATACATAATATTTCCGGGCATAATACTTTTAATATCTGCTGTCATTGCAAGCGTTTTTGGAGCATACAATACTTCTGCTTGTAATGAAATAATTTTTGAAACAGGAAATTCAGCAGCAAATCCTGCAATATAGTTGCTTGAATAGTCTTTATGCATATCCGGCGCTGTCAATGGAGAATATGTTCCCGGAAAAAATATCGGAAAGGCTTGTTTCATATCTTCGCCTAAAGTAAAACCACCACCGATTTTTATACTATATTTTATCTCAGCAGATGCCATTACGGTTAGAGTAAGTACACAAAGCATTATTATATAAAATTTTTTCATACTATCATCACCTCAACTCTTAAAATGTATATCCAACTAAAATATGTAATGCATCCAAATTGATACTGCCTGCTTCATTCATCCAACCGTTTTGCTCATTAAGATATCCAAATGGATGTTGAGCTAACCAATTTCGCAATTCCTCAGTAGGTAAGCCAAGAGCAGCATTATATTCTTCTAACGAGACACCCTTGTAACTTTCAGCAGGTGATAAAGAACGAATATATCTGAATTCTACAAACATCTTTTTCCCAATATTGTATTGAGCGCCAAGATGTACATTAAACACACTTGCACTTATCTGGTCCTCAAGCTCACCGCTATAATCCCACAACACAACTTCAGAGTCCAATTCACCGGAAGAAGTAAATGTTTGTCGTGTAAGTTTGTTTGAAAAATCATGCGAGACCGCTATAGCCATACTGACACCGCCGATAAATGAAAGTTTCTCTGTGGCATAGAATTTTGCAAGTACAGGCACATCGAGGTAGTGTATATTGAGCTCAATATTGTTTAATGATGATTGAACTTTTACTCCTGTAGAAGGATCATTCATAAAACAGTCCGCATCAATGCTAAACTGTTTCGGTGAATACATTATCTCCGCCTGCAAGGAAAAATATTCATTAACCGGATACTCTGCAGAAAAACCACCGATGAAGCCAAACTCCGTTTTCAGGAATTGATCCCAGCTTGAACTTGCCTTGACTCCGGGTGGAGGAAAAAACACAACTTCTGCATATAATTCATTGGTCATGACATCTTTACCGTAGAGTAACCCCCCACCTGCCTTTACGCTGTACTTCATGTCAGCGTATGTCGCACAAAAAAATACTACAACAGAAACCACCAGAAACACCAACTTTTTCATAGGCACAACCTCCTTTTATGGTTACAGTTGTAACATAGCATATACCTCATGATAATTCAAGGATGTGTACCGTTTTTTTCAACTCCAATATCTCAAAATGAAATCAGTAAGAATAAATATTTTCATTGAATTACTTTCGTGTCACTGCTATAATCGGCGCGTCAACAAAGCTGGCGTAGCTCAACGGTAGAGCAACGGTTTCGTAAACCGTAGGTTGGCGGTTCAAATCCGCCCGTCAGCTTTTT
>CAYRFE010000077.1:0-4018 GCA_964423645.1 uncultured bacterium
TCGGGACATTTTCGCTTGCGATTTAGCGAGACATTTTCCCTTGCGAGCTACAATTGATGGTATTATTCGAACGAAAAACTTGTAAATAGTGCAAAAACATTGTATACTCTCGTTCGGAAAGTTCTCGGTGAAGAAGTATATAAGGAGAAGGTATGACGCAAAAAACCTTAAGTGACATAAGTGCCGATCGCGCAATCGTCGGTGCGATAAAAAATGCAGTTGTGTATTCTTTGCTTGAGGTAACCGAAGACATGATAGATCCTTCTCTCGAATGGATTCACGTCGATAGTGAACTGGGGCATAAGATATACGAAAAAAGTCTCGTCATGCTTCTTATAGCTGCGGTAAAGTCTGTGTACCCTAAGTCATCGGTCACGGTAGAGCATACCATCAATACCGGTTTGTATTGCAGAATATTTGATCGTAGTTTTCCTGTATTAAAAATTGAACATATTGAAAAAATTAAGAACAGAATGAGAGAAATGGTGGTTCAGGATATTCCGTTTGAACTACTTCATGCCGCGACCGAGCAGGAAGTAGTGCATATGTTCAAGCGCGAAGAGTTAATTGAAAAAGAAGATATTTACGGACGTATAAAGACAAAAAGCGTGGTGAAATTAACCGAAAAAGCGATCGATTTCGGTATTTTTAAAACCGTACCGTCGACACGTTATTTGCATATCTTTGATCTGCAATATTATCCGCCCGGATTACTGATCCGGTTACCTGACATGAACAATCATTCAAAACTAGCCGATTTTCATGAACGAAAAAAATTATTCCGTATTCATCAAGAGTTTAAACAATGGACGGAATTTAATGATATGGAATATATTTCATCATTGAATGATAAAATATCAAGCGGTGAATTCTTGGAAATGATCTTGATCTCTGAAGGTATGCATGAAAAGAATATTTCATTGATCGCCCAAAATATTAAACAGAATATCGATCATTCCCGTTTAATATTGATAGCGGGACCGTCTTCGTCAGGAAAGACAACGTTTTCAAAGCGACTTGCCATTCAATTACGGGTTGAAGGACTCATCCCGGTGACGATCGCGATGGACGATTATTTTTTACCGAAATCGAAAACACCGTTAAATGATAAAGGGAAACCTGATTTTGAATCTGTATACGCGATCGATATTGCATTATTCAACGAACAGATAATTACACTGATTGAAGGCGGAGAAATTGTTCTCCCCCGATATAATTTTATGACCGGTGAGCGTGAACAAGGCGAAATTATGCGTATAAAACACAATCAACCTATCATTATTGAGGGCATTCACGGTCTCAATCCGGAGCTTACACGATTCATACCGGATATCATCAAATTTAAGATTTATGTAAGCGCACTTACTCAATTGAATATCGATAGTCACAACCGTATCAAGACCACCGATGTGCGTTTGGTACGAAGAATGGTTCGAGATGCACAATTCAGAGGGCATTCCGCACAAGCAACGTTAAGAATGTGGCCGGAAGTACGCCGCGGTGAAGATATGAATATTTTCCCTTACCAGGAACAGGCAGATGTGATGTTTAACTCGTCATTGCCGTATGAACTCGCGGTATTAAAGGATTTTGCATGCAGATTGCTCGAAGGCGTACCGCAAAAATCCCCCGAATTTTTAAAGGCTCAGGAATTAATGTTCATTTTGAATATGTTTGAATCTATTGATCCGTATCATACACCGAAGTCATCGATAATTCGTGAGTTTGTGGGCAATAGTATTTTTGATTATTAATAGCGGGTATAAGGAGGATTTTGATGAGTGGTTTTAATGCGATCATTAACATGCTGATATCAACGGCGAGTGCGCTGACATGGCAACAATCGATAATGATACTCTTAGGCGGAGGTCTCATCTATTTGGCCATCAAAAAAGAATATGAGCCCACGTTGTTGTTACCGATCGGATTCGGGGCGATTATTATGAATATTCCGTTTTCTTCAGCGAAAGAATCATTGGAATTCTTTTTTAATATGGGAATTCTTACCGAAGTCTTTCCGTTGCTGATATTTGTTGCAGTCGGTGCAATGATCGACTTCAGTCCGCTATTACGAAATCCGAAATTAATGTTATTCGGTGCGGCTGCTCAGTTCGGTATCTTTTTTACTATCGGGTTTGCCCTGTGGGTTGGCTTTGACATAAAAGAGGCCGCATCAATCGGTATCATCGGCGCGGCGGATGGTCCGACTTCGATATATGTCGCTACAAAGTTTGCAAAACATTTATTAGGACCTATTTCGGTGGCTGCATATTCATACATGGCATTGGTCCCGATCATTCAACCACCTGTTATCAAAGCATTGACGACGCTGAAAGAGAGAAAAATTCGTATGGATTCACTCGACAGCACGCCGTTACCTAAAACCACACTCATATTATTTCCGATATTGGTAACGCTTATCGCAGGTTTTATCGCACCGATTTCCGTTGCACTTATCGGATTTTTGATGTTTGGAAATCTTATCAGAGAATGTGGTGTACTGAATAAATTGTCACTTGCCGCACAAAATGAATTGGCGAGTTTAGTTACCTTGCTTTTGGGTATTACAATCGCGTTTACGATGACAGGCGAACGTTTTATTCGCTTGGATACACTTCTTATTATCGGCATGGGACTTGTGGCGTTCATAATGGATACTGCAGGGGGTGTATTGTTTGCAAAATTTTTGAACATGCTGCCCATAAAACACAAGTTCAATCCAATGATCGGCGCGGCGGGTATTTCGGCATTCCCTATGTCGTCACGCGTGATACATAATATGGGGCGTGAGGCCGATCCGCACAATTATTTGCTGATGCATGCAGTGAGTGCGAATGTTGCAGGGCAGATCGGTTCGGTTATTGCCGGCGGTGTGATCCTTGCATTAGTGAAATAGAAAAGGTACTTGCAATATTTCGATGCTGTCTTTATAATCAGCCGGGATGAATGGTCCCGCAACAACGCTAAGGAGGAAACGATATGGCTATCTTTGCTACAATGTTTTTACAAGAGGCTCAAAAACCGAATATGCTCATGAGTTTATTACCGTTTGTTCTTATTTTCGCAGTAATGTATTTCATAATGGTATTACCGCAGAAAAAAGAGCGTAAAAAACATGAACTTATGATATCAAATCTTAAGCCGGGTGATCGTGTACTGATGCAATCCGGTATCTATGGTACGGTCGTAAAAGTGCAGGATAACAGAATTACACTTCGCGTTGCAGATAATGTGAAAATGGAATTTTTACTTGCGACGGTAGCTGCAGTAGTTGCTCCTGAAGAGAAATCCGAGTAATGTATTCATGCCGTTCATTGATTCGATTTGCGTAAGCCCCGAACGTGGTCCGAAAAAGATCGTTCAGCACGTGTCTGTTCGTACTGATTTCGGTATTGAAGGAGATGCTCATGCAAAAGAAGGTTCTGAACGCCAAGTAAGTTTTCTTTCAAGAGAACTGATTGAAACTGTTCGCAAAGACGGATTAGCGGTGGAATACGGAGCATTTGGTGAGAATTTCATCACTTCAGGGATTGATATTGCGACACTTTCAGTCGGAGATGATATTATCTTTGAATCAGGTTTACATGTGAAGATTACGATTATCGGCAAGCATTGTCCCGCACCGTGTATTATTTTCAAAACGTTAGGACGTTGTATTATGCCTGAATTCGGTATCTTTGCACAAGTACTGACCGGTGGAATTGTAAAACCGGGGCATTCATTTCGTGTTGAACGTAACGGTGCGATACTCGCATAATCATTCCGGTACATTTTATTGTTGAGTGCGGTCGAAAGGCCGCATTTTTTTATTTCAATCATTGTTTACACGGATTTGCGAAATTACTGTTTTGAGATTTGCAAAACTACCATTTATTAACTTTGTGCCCACCCCAAACCTCTCCCGTGAAAATCGGGAGGCGGGCAGACAGTTTTTCTGACCCCTTACAAATTCGGTTGTGGTTAATCCCAAACTTTTCCAATGTTACGTAACAGTACAAACGTTAATCTATAAATATTC
>CAYRFE010000078.1:0-3244 GCA_964423645.1 uncultured bacterium
CGATAATTTTTTAATGCCGTTTTCTTTCCCCCTCTTTTTTGCAAAGAGGGGGAAACGCGTAAGCGCGAGGGGGAGCTAAATTATATTTTTTCTTTACGCTGATTTTTTAATGCCAGTTTTTGAATTTCCGGATTTAATTCCCCCTTCACACTGAAGGGGTGGCATCCAAAGGATGACGGGGTAGTGAGCGTTAAAGGATTATGATGTTCTCGTAGGGGGCGATTCCATATCGCCCCGAATTTTGTCATTCTCATCCCCGTTTTCATGAAGATAAATTCCAACGGGAATTCAGGTGCAATTAAGATTACTACTGGATTATCGGGTCAAGCCCGATAATGACACCCCGATGTTTTTTTAGGGGCATGGGGTGGATACACACATATAACATCATTATTTTACAAAGCGCGTGTACTATGCTATTGATTGCCCTGCAGACTATCGTGTATAGTGAATTAAAGATGATGTTAAGGAGTGAAATGCAACGATCTGATACAAGAATTTTGATCACAGGCGGGGCCGGGTTTATCGGACGTCATTTGTGTGATGCGTTGTTACATAAGGGACACACGGTGATATGTCTGGACAATTTGTTTACCGGATCGCGCGAAACCATAGATTTCTTATCACGATGGAGTACATTTGAGTTCATAGAACACGATGTGTGTACGCCGATCGATCTTCAGGTCGATGAGATCTATAACCTTGCATGTCCTGCAAGCCCGATCCATTATCAAATGAACCCGGTACAAACCACAAAAACAGGCGTACTCGGTGTGCTCAACATGCTCGAGTTGGCACAAAAAAATCACGCAAAAATTGTGCAGGCATCAACATCGGAAGTATACGGGGATCCCCTTGAGCATCCCCAGTCTGAAAGTTATTGGGGGAATGTCAATCCTATCGGTCCGCGATCATGCTATGATGAAGGGAAACGCTGTGCCGAAACGTTACTGTATGATTTTCGCAAACAATATAATCTTGATACAAAGATCGTGCGAATATTTAATACCTATGGTCCGAACATGCATCCGAATGACGGCAGAGTGGTCTCCAATTTTATCGTTCAAGCGCTCCACAACCGAGATATAACCATATATGGAAGCGGACACCATACGCGTAGTTTTTGCTATGTGGATGATCTGGTGCGAGGCTTGATCATGACAATGGCGACGGATAGTGACTTTTCCGGACCGGTCAATTTGGGAAATCCAAACGAGATCACGATACACGCATTGGCTGAACTGGTGATCAGTATTGTGGGGTCTCGTTCGCGTATCGTGTTTCTCCCCTTACCTCAAGATGACCCACAGCAACGTCAACCCGACATATCTTTTGCGCGCGCACGATTACAATGGGAACCTCAGGTTGCATTGCAAGACGGCATATGTCGAACAGTGGACTATTTCAGGAAACAATGCGGGTTAGACACTATTTTGCCCGTCGCAGAAAATAAAGCAGATACTCACACAAATATAACCGAAAACTAACAACGGTGTGTATAATGAAGCAAAAAGGAGCTCTTATGAAAATAGGTGTGATCGGCACAGGATATGTCGGATTGGTAACCGGCGTGTGTTTGGCGGATTTCGGACTTGATGTCCTGTGCATGGACACGGATACTGCCAAAATAACTTCATTGCGTAATGGAATATTACCGATCTACGAGCCCGGATTGGAAGATCTGGTTCAGCGGAATGTGTACTATAATCGCTTGACCTTTTCAACCGACATCAAAAGCACTGTCGAATCATGCGACGTGTTGTTTATCGCCGTCGGTACACCTCCGAAAGAAGACGGATCTGCCGACCTGCAACATGTATTGGCAGTCGCACAAGATATCGGCAAGTATATAAACGGATACAAGGTGATCGTTGATAAATCGACGGTGCCGGTGGGTACAGGCAGATCGGTGCAGACAACAATTGAGAAACAAATGCATGAACGCGGTCTTTCATATGAATTTGACGTGGTCTCAAACCCTGAGTTTTTACGCGAAGGGAAAGCGGTCTATGATTTTACACATCCCGATCGTGTCGTGATCGGCAGTGACAGCGAACGCCCTGTGAATATCATGAAAGACGTGTATCGCGTGTTGTATCTTAACAAGACGCCGTTTGTATTCTGTTCTATCGAAACGGCTGAAATGATCAAATATGCATCAAATGCTTTTTTGGCAGTAAAGATCAGTTTTATCAATGAAATGGCATTACTTGCGGAAAAGGTCGGGGCGAATGTAAATGACATTGCCGCGGCGATGGGTATGGACGGGCGTATTTCACCGAAATTTCTACACGCAGGTCCGGGGTACGGCGGGAGTTGTTTCCCAAAGGATACATACGCAATCGTTGATATCGCAAAGAAAAATGATGAAGAATTGTTCGTCATCAATGCGGCGATTCGCGCCAATGATAAACAAAAAATGAAAATGGTCGCAAAGATCACTTCTTCAATGGGTAGCCTGCACGGGAAAACCATCGCTGTGTTGGGGCTGACCTTTAAACCTGAAACAGATGATATGCGTGATGCGCCGGCGCTGACGATCATTCCGGAGTTAATCACACAAGGGGCGATTATCCGGGCATTTTGCCCGCAAGGTAAAAAAGAAGCGTCGTGGCGCTTGGCAGAGCACGAAAAGAGTATTACTTACTGCAACGATGAATACGACGCGGCACAAGGAAGTGATGCGCTCGTAATTCTAACTGAATGGAATCAGTTCCGCGGGATGAATCTTGAACGATTGAAAACCGCGATGAAGGGTACGTATTTTTTTGATCTTCGTAATGTGTATGCAGGTGATGACCGGGTGCGGGATGTATTTACGTATTACGGAGTGGGGATCCCGAAAAAATAGTTCAAATTTTATTTCGATGAATGTACTCATGAAGAAAAATCATGCCTTACTTTTTCTTCTGTAATTTTCAAATTTTGTAGAGACGGGTTTTTAACCCGTCTCCGATCGTGAGTCATAATGGTTGAGACATTTGCAAAAATCAAGATTTCTAATTTCTCTCTATTTTCTAAAAGGGGTGTGGGGACGAAGTCCCCACTATTAAAATCGTGAAGCCCCTTCCGAATCCAACGGAAGGGGTTTGGGGATGGCACAACGTATAAAATCCTGCCTTACTTTTTGTCTTGCCACAAAAAGTAACAAAAAGGTCAAGGCTGTAAAAAATTATCTACAATCCTGCGTATTTTTCCTACAGCGCATAAACTCGCTACGCTCAAACAGTATGCGCTGCTTCAC
>CAYRFE010000079.1:0-3242 GCA_964423645.1 uncultured bacterium
AATAATAAGACCTGATGTTTCTTGCTTTTTGGGACATTTTCCCTTGCGAGCTACACATATATCTTCATTTATGATCATACACACCACAGAAATAATGAATTTATTTGTTTTTTTGTATGAGACATATAAAAAATCCTTCCATACACTCTGAGGGTAATACGCGCATTGCTTTGGAAACTTCACGTGAATATCGAATTCCCTGATAAACGGTAAAAGGTGCTATCGTGTTATTCCCCTGATAAAATTCACCGGGAACAGGAATAATAGAAATATTAGGATGCGTTTGGAGCAGTGCATCTATTACCGATTCATTTTCTTCACAATTTAACGTGCAGGTAGAATACAGTAAAAGTCCGCCCGGTTTGAGCGCTTGCAATGCACCTGTAGCAAGTTTTTTTTGCAACACTGCCAGTCGCGATATATCTGCTTTTTTCCATCCGAGGTAACTTGCTCTGTCGTAAATATTAAAGCGCCCTTCGCCTGAACACGGCACATCTGCTAAAATATAATCATAAACCTCATATAGTTCGGAAGTAAATTTCTGCCCCGTAGTTTGATGAATCACGACATTGGCAGTTCCCAATAAAGCACAATTGTGACGTAACCTTTCCGTACGTATAAAATCAGGTTCAATCGCATCTATATGCCCTGTATTTCCCATAAGAGCTGCCATTTGCGTCGTTTTACTTCCCGGCGCAGCGGCAATATCCAATACGTTCGCATGAGATCGAGGTTTTAATATCTCGGCAGGAAGCATACTTGAAATACTCTGCAGATAAATATGCCCCGACACGGTCAATTCATGTTTCATTAGTTTGTTATCCTGATTTTTATCAAGAAAAAAACCGCTTTTTACTGCCGGTATCTGTGTTAACTTGAAACCGTCTTTGCGTAAACGAATCATAGTATCAGACTTATCGGCTTTAATGGTATTAACACGAAAACTTGTCACTCGTTCTGCTCGAAATGCTAACAACAATCGGTTGTATACCGACGGTGAAAACTGAGTTCGCATCTGTTCAAGCGCATCTTGAGGAATATAACGTACTACATCTGATATCGGTCTCACGAAATTATCCTTTTACGAAATTTTTCATATACACGATTATACAACAAGACGACCCTTGTGTGCCGCTAACCGGATTGTTGCTTCAAGACCTGAATTGAAAGACAAATAATCTTGTTCGACACCGTCACTGAATATCACGCCGTTCTCCCCCATTAGCGAAAGTATTTTAAGCGGTAATTCGTCCCGTACCACACCAAAAACCATATTTGCCTGTGTTGATTTGCTCGGGAACGGCTCTCTCACCGAAAATCGCAAATAATCCGCATCCCATGCCATATCAAAGGATTGCGTCGAATTTGTTTTTCGTATTATTTTTTTCGCATCATTGTCCAAAGTCTGCATCATGCCGCTTATACCCTTTGCACCTGCAAGCACACTCTTTAACCAACCGCTCGAACCAAGTCCCGTTGAGACAATTATTCCGCTTGATGAATGGCGTTCAGATTGTTCGCCAACGGTAATAATGTATCTCGAGGACACATGTGTTCGTTGACCGATATAAAAATCATTGACCGCCAATAAAGATTGCCCGTCGTTCAGAACAACTTTCCCCATGGTTATTGATCGAGTCGTTCTTTTTTTTTGGAATACTTCGGGAATGATTTTTGTCACATCAGACACTGAAAAAGGCAGCAACACGCCATCCCAACGTTCAGGATCAGGATTAATACCGATTAGGGGTTGTTCGTTTAAATATTTTAACGAATTGGCCACCAATCCATCCTGACCGACAGCCACCACAATATCATCCGCACCAAATACAAAATTCGGTAAAAATGCACGATCTATCTGTTGTATACGCCCCATTGTCGTCAATTTTTCCAATACACTGTCAACGGCCTTATAATAATTATCGTGTTCTGATTGATAGTCATGAAAATCGCTGCCCATATGCTCGATATAAAACTTCGCTTGCATAACCGTATTAAATCGAGCAACAAGATCATCTAGACGTGTTTTACGCGTGATGAGAACTATTTTATTTTCTGTCAATCGCTGCATTATTGTTTTGTCGGTTTTGTAATCAGTTCTTTGAGCAAATCCGGAGATATATTAAGTTCCCCGATTTTATCTGCACGTTCAGCGAGACCATTAAATGCCATCGCAATTAATTTATCCGGTTGCATACCGATACTCGCTAACGACTGAATAACTGCCGGGCTTACACCTGAAAGCGCTTTCATTGAAGCTGCAATCGCATATGCCTTCGCATCTGCCTCAGCCTTTGCGTTCTCAACCGTGAGTGCCACCAAATCTTTATTTTTCTTCTCAAGATCAACTTTAAAAAGAATTTCTGCGTTTTTGATCTCATGTTGCTTGTGTTGAACAGCTTTCTCTGCCTCCATCTGAGTCTCACGAATCTGACGTTTTTTTTGTTCAACAGCAATTTCAGTATTTAATTCATTTTCCTTAATCGTTCTTTCTTGTTCTACTGCTGCATTTCTTCGTGTATAAATAGCATCATCTGCTTCTTTTAATATCTGTTCGCGAGCGGTTGCTTCCAACGCACGAGATGTCTCTTGTGTCGGTCGTATTGCCACTACGGAAAACCCTACAATCTCCAAACCCAGTGTGAGTATCTCATCGTTATTTTTCAATTCATTTGATATTGTATGCGCCAACGTATCACTCGCACGTAACAGATCACGAAGTATCATACTTTCAACAATTTTCTTCATAAGTACTCTCGCTGCTGTAATGACCCGTTGAGGTAATCGCTCCGGATCATCAGACAAATACACATACCCGCGGGGCGAAAGGGTATAATTAAGAAGTGTTGATACTTTTTTTGCGTCAGCGATACGAAAATTTATCTGCCCCTGAACAGTGACGGTTTGGAAATCCGATGTTACTTCTTCAAATATGAACGGAGCCTCCTGGCTTCCGGTAGGTACTGCGACAAGTGACGTTGTCGGAGCATAATAAAATAAAGATAATCCTTGCCCTTCCGTAACTATTTTTCCTTTTTTGTAGATAAGCACATAAATATTCGGCTGAAATTTCACAAACTTGATACCAAACATACAAGACTCCTTCCTGTGTAAGAACGATACGATGAGTATACATTCATTAAGAGAATTTTTCAATGAGTCTTTTAAAAAATAACGGCGTCCCTCCTTCGCCAAGCAAATGTCGTAGTTTATATACGCCTATAATACAAAAAACCCCTTAA
>CAYRFE010000080.1:0-2274 GCA_964423645.1 uncultured bacterium
ATTTCACCTGAATTCCTGCGAGAGTTTATCCTCGTGAAAACGGAGACGAGAATGACACGTATCAAAATTTCTTTCGTTGTCGTAGGGTGCGTCCCTTACGGTCGCCCGTGACCCGATTTTGCATTATTTCACCGGAAAAAACCTTCTCATGAACGGACCCGATATCTCTTTAAATTCCGCACTTTTCATGAGCACGCAGCATACTGCGAACACGCCGGCACCTGCAGTGACCAGTGCGGCAAGCACGCCCACTCGTCCGAGAATCGAGGTAGCCACCAGTACACGCGACAACATCCATACAGCAGCGAACATCAGTAGTGAGGCAAGCGCACTTTTCATGACGGCACTATACAGATCATGCAACTCAACACGCACATAGCGAGTGTGCGCAATGCGTATCAGCGTAATAATATTCACGAGTGAGGCGATAGATGATGCAAGGGCAAGCCCTTCAACACCCATGCGGAAAAGGTAGACAAACATAAGGCATAGCGCAATATTGACGATCACTGCTGCTATACCGACTTTAAACGGCGTTTTCACGTCTTCATACGCATAAAACAACGTTGACACGATACGAACGCCGAAATATCCGACAAGACCTATAGTAAAATACATCAATACCGATGCAACGGCATCGGTATCCGATGAGGTAAAGTTTTTGTATTGATAAAATGCGCGGATCATCTCATGGCGCACAGCAATAAGCCCCGCCGACATGGGAAAACCCAAAAAGAATATAAAACGAAGAAGCCGATTGAACCGATCCGATGTCGTCGATGCATCTTTTTCGATCACTGCCGTCGTAAGCGCAGGCAATGCGGTATTGAACACCGCAATCCCTATCACACCGATCGGGAATTGAATGAACATCTCGGCATAGCGAATGATAGCGATCGCACCTTCTGAGATAAATGACGCAATAAGAGAATCAACCACCAAATTAACGTGCACGACAGCCATACCGCCGATAGCAGGCATCATCATGGTAAAAATACGTTTCATCCCGGGTTCGCGAGGTTGACAGACGAACGTATAGCGAAAATGATATTTTCGTTTCAACACATGATATTGATAGAACAATATGAAAAAACCGCCGGCAAGAAAACTATAGGCGACAAGCTCTCCCAATGTCTCAAGTGAAATGCTTTTCACGAATCCTAAAAACAATACTGCTATCAACGCAATGTCCAACACCAACGCATTGGTCGCGGGAAGCATAAAATTGCGGTTGGCATTAAAAATGCCCATAAATATCGCCATAAGCGATACTGCAAGCATAAACGGCATCATGATCCGCGCAAGATGGATAGCAAAGCCAAATGCCTCGGGTGAAGAAGTTTTCAAACCGCCCGCAAAAAGCAGTATCACAATCGGCATGGCAACAACTGCTACTATGACAATACCGATTACTACCAGCGAAATAACAGTGATAACATTCGATATGAACGCATTGACGGTAGAGAGTTCTTTGTTGTGTTTATAGTCGCTGTACACCGGTACGAAAAACGCATCTAACGCCGACTCACCCAATACGCGTCTGAAAAGATACGGAATAGCCTGTGCCACCTGCAGTGCCGAAGCAACTGCCGATGTACCGAACAACGATGCGATGAGCGTATTTCGCAGTAAACCGAACAGTCTCGACAGAAATATGACTGCCGACACGCCGATTGTCGAACGGATGATGCTTTTCGACATTACCGATTAGTTCGTTTCTACAAGCGGACGAATTATGCCGATAGGAGTCTGCTCAAATCGCTGACCGAGAAAATTATCGCTGCATGCGGTCTCGACCCATTCAGTCTGCAATTCGGGAGTTTTGCCCCATACGCCTGCATACCCGAAATCATTGGCATCAATGATCGCCACGCCGACTTTTTTGTCGAGTTTCACCTGTATATCACGGCATACCGAATCACCTTTCACCGGCGCATACATGACAAATCCGTTATACGGCTCAAATGTCTTATCAACCACACCGTCGGACCCGTCGATCGCGCCCACACGTCGCCCGGCAATGTGGTAAAACCATCCGTGAATACCCATCATTTTGCCGATACCGCCGATAAACGCGGCGAACAAAATGCGTAGCGCACCCGCTTCATTGATAGCCGCCTGCATCTTTTCGACACGACCAAGCCCTTCGCCGTGCGGCGGTTTGGTGACAAATTTTGACAATGTCTTTGCAAGACCGGATATTTTCATGTCCTTGAATGCCTGTATCTGCCCCTGACAGATCGACACGATCTTTGAGGTGATCACGATCACATC
>CAYRFE010000081.1:0-2130 GCA_964423645.1 uncultured bacterium
TAACCCATCTTTCCTTTTTTATTTTACCTAAACGCTGTAAGTCCTTATTTTATATTTTTGCCTCTTTGTAAATCATTGAAAAATAACAGTTCGATTTTAAAAAAGTCAATGTAGTCCCCCATTGATGAATTATTTGCCTTGCTTCGTATTGAAAAATTTTGTATTTTTGTATCCGGTGATTTTGCAAATTTGGAATATATTATGTTTATCAAAATTATTATCAAGTCTAATAAAAATTCTGACCAGACTTTTGTTAGTCATAGATTAGCTGAATCGTACAGAACGGAAAATGGTCCAAGGCACAGAACAATTCTAAATCTCGGTAAATTGGAGCTAGACCCGAAGTATTTCAAGGTTTTAGCCGATAGAATCGAGCAAATTATTTGCGGAATCGAACCGGCTTTTTCTATAGAAAATGAAGTCGAACTTTTAGCCCAGCATTATGCAGCTATCATTATAAATAAGAATATAATATTATCTAATAATAATAGTATGTCTGTTGAAAAAGAAATATTTGAGTCTGTAAATATAAATACGATTAGGACTTCAAACTGCCGAACTGTCGGGCTTGAGCAGATTGTTTTTAATATGATGAATCGCTTGAAATTCACTGAAATATTTAAAGGATTGAACTTCAGCGATACAGAAATTCACTATGCGTTTTTGTCAATTATTGGGCGGCTTGTTAATCCAACCAGTGAAAATGCGACGATGAATTGGATTAAAAAAGAATCAGCTGTCAATGAATTATTAGGAAAAACAATTTCACGGTTATCTAAAGACAATATGTATTCGATTATAGATAAATTAATAAGTAATAAAGATGAAATTGAAATTCAGCTTCGAGAAAATGAAAAGAGTTTGTTTGGATTGAAGGAAAAAATAATCTTATATGATTTGACTAACACCTATTTTGAAGGCTCTGCATCTGCCAATGAAAAGGCGAAACATGGGCGTTCAAAAGAGAAGCGGAGTGATTGCCGGCTGGTAAGTTTAGCTCTTGTTATAGACGAGTTAGGTTTTCCGAAGCGCAGTAAAATTCTTGAAGGGAACATTTCGGAGCCGAAGACATTGCTTTCAATGATTAATAATTTGTGTGATAATACTAATGATACTGATAAACCAACAATTTTGATAGATGCCGGAATTGCTAGCGAGGATAATCTGAATATGCTTAAAAATCAAGGATATGATTATATTTGCGTAGCAAGAAATAATCCTTTGAAAAACATTGACACGACCAAAGGAAAGTTCACAATGGTTAAAAAAGATATTCATAATTCTGTAGAAGTAAAAATGTTTAAAGAAGCCGGCGAGCAGATACTTTACTGCAAAAGCCTGTTAAAGGGCAAAAAAGAAGTTGCGATGAAAAATTTGTATGAACAGCGGTTTGAGTGTGGAATTAAGAGCATTGAAGCCTCTATCCATAAGCCAAGAGGAACAAAGAATTATGCTAAAGTGCTTGAAAGAATTGGCAGATTGAAAGAAAAAGCAGCGCCAATAGCTCAATATTATGAAATAAATATTGAGAATAATAAAGATAATATAGTTACAAAAATATCTTGGAAAAAGATAAATGAAGACAAAAAAACAGAATTATTTAATGGAACTTACATATTACGAAGCAGCCGAACCGATATTAATGAACAAGAAATGTGGGATTTATATGTTACTTTGACGAAAGTCGAAAATACTTTTAGAACATTAAAAACAGATTTGAATATGCGTCCGGTTTATCATCAAAAAACAATGCGATGCGACGGGCATATTTTTATCACTATGCTAGCGTATCACGTTGTAACATCAATACTTAACGTGTTGAAAACTAAAGACCTGAATTATTCTTGGTCATCAATCCGAACGATTATGAAAACAATGATGCGGGTAACGACCTCAATGAAAACCAAAAGCGGCGAGCAATTAATCCTGCGAACGACGACCAATGCAGAGTATGAACAGGTGCGAATCCTCTCGGCACTAGGAATGAAAAGCGACCAAATCGGAACGAAGATAACGAGAATGTAAACAGCGAAAAGGTGTAGTCCCCATAGATTTTGCATTATCAACTGCTAATATATTGACATTTAAGCAATTATCGTTTTTATCTTCTTAGAAAAAAGGAAAGATGGG
>CAYRFE010000082.1:0-1648 GCA_964423645.1 uncultured bacterium
CCCAAACTTTTCCAATGTTACGTAACAGTACAAACGTTAATCTATAAATATTCTATTAATAACTTTAAAAACCGCTAGTATTTATAAATAATACGCATAATTTCAAAAATATCTCTTGCAATAGGGGCGTTTCTTCGGTATAATCATGTTACGTAAATACGTAATACATACGTTATGGAGGTAATATGATCATTCATCCCGCGTGGGCAACTAAATATAAAAAAAAAGGAACTGAACTTCGTTTGATTAAAGGTCGGTATTATCTCTATGAGGTCAGTAGTAAATGGGATGCTGAAAAAAAACGATCAAAAAAAATCACAGGAAAACTTCTTGGGAAAATTACGGAAAGTGATGGTTTTATTGAATCCGACAAAGCAAAGCTTAGAAAAAGAGAAATGTCAATATCTCATGTTTCCGTAAAAGAATATGGTGTTTCAGCTTTTTTGGATAGTCAATTATGTGAATATACAACGCTACTTCAGAATTATTTTCCGGAACATTGGCAGATTATTATCGCATTGGCATATGGTCGCTTTGTGCATCATTCTCCGTTAAAAAACATGGAATATCATTATTTGCAAAGTTATCTTTCTGTGCTATATCCAAATTTGCCGTTATCGCCTAAGTCATTGACCGGTATTATGAGAGATATCGGCGCACGACGGATGAATATTACGCAATTTTTTAAGGAATTTAGCAAAGCCGATGACAATATTCTCTTTGATGGTACAGATTTATTAACGGATTCAAAGAAAATGGAGTTGCCTCATACGGGAAAAAGCAAAAAAGGAACCTTTGAATCATTGGCAAATACCATGTTCATTTTTTCCGTTGGACTACAGCTTCCTATCTATTATAGATTGTTGCCGGGTAATATAAAAGACATAAAGGCATTCAAGCTTTGCTTGGAGGAATCTCAGATTTCAGATGCGGTAGTAATCGCGGATAAAGGTTTTTTTTCTCATGAAAACATACAGCGAATGGAGACAGAGCAATTAAAATTTATTATCCCCCTGCATAGAAACAACAGTAGGATCTCTTATGATATCATACAATCGGCAGACAAGCAACATTTCGATGGATTTTTCAAATATGAAGGACGTATTATTTGGTATTATCAGATACAGGTATATAACCATACTGTATGTGTATTTCTTGACGAAGAGCGTAAAACTCAAGAAATTAAAGATTATCTTGATAGAATTGAGAAGTTGCCGGAAAAATATACGTCGGAAAATTTTCTCAACAAACAATATATATTTGGAACTATCGCGTTGTTGCATAATCTTGAAAAAAGTCCGCAAGAGATTTATGTTGACTATAAAAGTCGAGGGCAAATTGAAACCATGATCGATACCTTGAAAAATATTCTTGATGCTGATAGAAGCTACATGCAAAATGAGCAAGCATTAGAAGCGTGGATGTTTATTAACTTTATCGCGTTACAGTGGTATTACAAAATCTGTCGTATTTTAGCTGAAAAAGGCTTAACGCCAACTCATACTCCCATGGATTTGATTTTGTTTTTGAAGGGAATTCGTAAGGTTAAAATAAATGAAACATGGTATACCGCTGAAATGACAAAGAAAACTGCAGCTCTTTTGAACACTCTCAATATACATATTACGTAACTCTGGGAATGTTTGGG